>NZ_PGET01000001.1:4080000-4680000 GCF_002797975.1 [Clostridium] celerecrescens 18A
TTTTCAGGGATCCCACACCTACTATATATAAGTATTTATCCTTAATTTTTCTATATTTTGTGGTTTATAAAAAGATCTGCAAGCAGAGATTCTCACATCTTTGCTTGCAGATTTGTTTTAATTGAATATATGATAGGTACAATTCTGGTCTCACACAAAGCCACGCAGGACCCCTAGAACCATCAGATTTAAGAAATTATGGGTGTATATAAAGGACAGCCATTTACTCGCTTCAATCTGCCGGGTCAGCATCAGGCCCCACTCGGTTCCGGAGAACGCAGTGACCAGCAGACAGGCAATCCAAAGGAATACAAGTCCTTCCAAACCACCAAGCAGAGCGCCTGCTATCTTATTGATTCCTGATATAATAGGAAGTCTTGAGATAATATCCAGCCACCTCATAACCAGCCTTGAAAACAGATAGATTGCAGCAAACAGAAGAACGAATCCCACAGAATTAAGAATTACATCTGCAAGATAGTTACCAACATAGTCTGTAAAAGCCTGAACTCCAAGCATTTGATACACTTCACTGTTGTTATTTTCAATGAGTGCGTTCTTGACGCTTTGGGGCAGCTTAAGATTTTCAATAATCATACGCTGGGCAGATGGAGCTTCCAAGACTTCCCCGGAAGGATTTTCTTCCTGTTCCAAACCTACGGATTTTTTCATGCTCTCTGAAATAGTCTGCTGAAGACCTGTATTTTCCTTTAAATACCCCGTTACCGAAGGTAAAGCAACCCGGACAATGGTCAAAGACAGGACCACCGCCAGCATTGATACAATCAACCGTATAAATCCTCTGTGATGTCCATAAAGGACCATTCCCAAAAGATAAACTCCGGCTGCTACAGATAACCAGTTTTCCATATATAGCTTTGTCATAATTTGTCTCCTAATGAATCAACTGGATATGTGGACATATCCAGTTGATTCATAAACTCAAAGTTGAAGGATATCTTTCTTTCAACCTTTTGCTCCGAATATTAAACGGTTAATAGCTGATGCCACTCCATTTTCATCATTCGTATCCGTTATATAGTCAGCAGCCTCATGGAGCTCTTTGCTTCCATTTTTCATAGCCACTCCGATTCCTGCCTTTTGGATCATGGAAAAGTCATTTTCCCCATCTCCAATTGCCATTGTCTGATTTCCATTGAGCCCTAAATGAGAAGCGAGTCTTAAGATCGCCTCACCTTTTGTAGCTCCGATTGCATTGATCTCCAGATTGTTTGGTATGGAGGAGGTGACCAGAATATCCTCTCTTTTCTCCAATTCAGCCCTTAGTCTGGCGCGTTCTTCCATTTCAGGGAAAAACAGGTTGATTTTCTCTACTGGCTTATGACCCTTTTCCACAAACTCTATGATATTGGGATGGACATCCCTGGTCTGAAAGACCATTTCCTGTAATTCAGTCGACAGACCGTATTCTGATAAGTGTTCATAAAAGCGTGGTTCTGTTATCCCGCGTCTGTCTATGTAGGGATCGTACATAACATAGTAGGATTCCACCAGGTGCAAAAGCTCCAACGCTAATTCCCGGGATAACATCCGGGTGTCAATAACCGTTTTTTCTTCCATGTTCTCAATGACAGCTCCATTGGTGGTAATTGCATAACGGATTCCGGAAATGCCTTTTATTTCTTCAGGTATTCCATGCACGGTTCGTCCGGTACACGGAACAACCCATATTCCTTTTTGAACACATTGGATGAGGGCCTGACGGTTGACATCGGAAAGTCGCTTCTTACTGTCTAACAGGGTTCCATCCAAATCTATTGCAATGAGTTTAATATCCACTTTTAATACTCCAATTTAATAAATGAAATGTTCTTCTTTTAAAACAAGAAGGCCGTCTTTGTCATATTTTGAGGAAAACAGACCTTTAATCCGTTTTCCAATGGAAGGCTTTTCCGCACGGTCAGCCGCCTCTTCAATCAGACTTTCTGCATTGGCTCTGTTTAAAGGAAGTCCATCCTCTTCCATGATCTCAATTCTCTCATAGAGTGCCAGCATGCTTTTTCCGGTAATGCTGCAGTCGATCTCATTGGCATAACGACAGGCATATTGGGCGAATTCGTCAATATCCATTTCTTCTCCCTGAAAACCAGGGCCTTCCTCATCCCGGACAGATGAGTGGAATTCTTCACTCTCTTCATAGAAATCATTGTCTTCATAGACACCGTCTTCATAAGCATCGTTTCCATAGGAGCCATTTTCATAGGAGCCGTTTTCAAAGGTTCCATTTACATAGGCCCCGGTATGCCCATATTCATTCTCCTGCAAGGAATCAGATTCATAACTATATTCCTGATCTCCATAATCTTCGTAGGATTCTTCTCTTAAGTCTTTCTTATTAAAAGCAGGAGTCAAAGGTTTAAAAGCAGGCTTCTGAACGACTCTAACCGGTCTTTCCTTCTTCACCGTTTCTCTCACACAGAAAACCGGGGGTTCTTCCCCGCTTCCAATGCACTCAAATTTACTTGCAAGTGCCGGATGCTCCTGGTGAAGGGTTTCCATTTGCTTTGGGTTATCAATAAGAACCACGATCATCCCGCTTGTATCCTGGTCCATCAATTCATTTAATTCTTCCAACGCTTCTCTGGTAAGATCACCGGCTTCCTCGATGACCAGATCTTTTCCGGCCAGCCTGTCTGCGGATGCCAGTACTCCCCGGCTGGACAACTTGGACCCGGTGATTTTGGCCACCGGATTCTTTACGTTATTTTCATTGTGAATCTGTTTTAAGGCTTCAACAGCCATTTGAAGTCCTTTTTCAGGAGTCCTTGCCTCTATCATGAGGTGGTTTTGAACCGGTGTTTCCTCCAGTTCCTCTTCCTCTTCCTCATATAAGTCCTCGAACTCCAGATTATCATCATAGCCGTAAGGAGCGTTTTCCTCTTCTAAGGTTGAATTTAATGATCCATCAGGCTGGTTATAATCATTTTCTTCATATCCAAAATCTTCCTCCGGCTGATCACCGGATTCCTGAAAATCATCTTCTGCAGCGGCGAACTGTCCTCTGGCATCATCAGGCGCTTCATATTCAGCCTCTCCGTCATAGTATCCGCCGATGTCAGTCTCTTCCATTCCAGGACCTTCTGGTTCCTCTTCCTCAATAACCGGTTCCGAATGATACAAAAGAGACTCCTCTTCTACAGGTGCATAGATATTCCCTGGCCTTGGTATGGCAGTAACAGGGCGGCCCACTCTCCGGATGTCCTCCAGCACTCTGGTGCGTTCCATCTTAGGTTCATCCCGCATAACGGGTTCTTCATAGGAGATTTTTGACATTTCTCTTGCCAGCGTCTCCTGAACCGCAGCTTCCTGAAGCCTCGCCTCCAGATTATCCACTCCAGGATTCTCTTCAAATTCTATGACCGGCTCCTGGTAAAACTCCTGCTCTTCTTCATAGTATTCCTCTTCTGGTTCTGATTCTGGTACTGGCTCTGGTTCTGAGTTCGGTCTTCTTCCGATGCTGTATTCCTGTTCAACTGCCCGCAGCTTTGCTTCGTATTTATCCCGATTCTCTACAAGATCCATCTGGTAGTTGGTAAGCGGTGCATACTGTATTTTTAAGTCCATGGCCTTGTCCACATATTTTCCAAGGCCAAACATCAGCATGATCCTGTCGCATGTATCCACGCAGCGATCAGGCATGCCCGCAAGGCTATAAAGTTCAGCAAGCTCATACAGCCATTTCTCATCCAGCTCCACACTGGTATAGGATTCCAGGGAGTGAATGAGCTGCTGGGCCGGTGCTCCTTTTGCTTTTAAAATCATAAAGCGCAGAAGCTGCTGCCTGGGATCATCAGAGGCCAGATCACCAAATTCTTTATAATAGGCTTCTGCCTCTTCGATATTTCCTTCCTTGATCGCAAGCTCTGCAAGCTTATACAGCAGACGTTTTCCAATGGGAGCACGTTCAAAAGCCTGGAGAAGGATCTCCTTGGCTTCCTGATAATCTTCATTTTTCTCATAAATTGTGGCTACCATGGAAAGCAGATTGGTGTTGCGGACTCTCTTCCAGTCTATTGTGTCGGCTATTTTCATAGCCGTATCATAGTCGTTTTTGCCGACCAATTTTTTAATCTGTTCAACCTTTATATTAAACTCGTACTTATCCATTATTTGTCTCCTAATGAATCAGGCGGATATGCTTGCCTGTCCCGTTGATGCCCGGTAAAGCGGGGCATGCTATTCGTAAACTTAAGGCCAAAGGATGTTTTTCTTTCAACCTTATATCTCTAACAAGGCAAATGATCTACAATTCGACCCGGCCTTCCAGGGCCCGTAACAACGTTACCTCATCTATGTACTCTAAGTCTCCTCCAACGGGAACCCCGCTGGCTATACGGGTAACCCTGATTCCTGTCGGTTTGATCAGCTTGCTGATATACATGGCTGTCGTCTCTCCCTCAAGACTGGAATTGGTGGCAATGATCACCTCTTCCACATCCCCCTGCAGTCTCTGCATCAGCTCTTTCAACTTTATGTCACCAGGTCCAATTCCCAGCATGGGAGAGATAGCTCCATGCAGGACATGATAAACGCCATCGAATTTTCCTGTTTTCTCATAAGCAGCCAAGTCCCTGGTGTCTTCCACTACCATAATCATCTTATGATTGCGTTTTTCACTCTGGCAGATGGGGCATTTTTCCTGATCCGTCAGGGTAAAGCATTCCTTGCAATAACGTACATTCCGTTTTGCTTCTGTAATGGATGAAGCAAGACCTGCCACTTGTTCCTCCGGCATATTGATGATATGAAATGCCAGGCGCTGCGCAGATTTACTGCCGATACCCGGAAGCCTGGACAGTTCTTCTATTAATCTGGTTATCTGACTGCTATAGTAATTCATAATTTGTCTCCTAATGAATCAAACGGATATGCTTTCATATCCAGTTGGTTCACAAATTCATGGCTGAAAAATGCTTATTTTTCAACCTTTAGAACGGAAAACCGCCGCCTAAACCGCCAAGACCGCCGGTCAGCTTAGCCATGGCAGAGCTGTTGTCTTCTTCCATCTGGCGGAATGCTTCATTGGTAGCAGCCATGATCAGATCCTCAAGCATCTCGATATCATCTGGATCTACTACTTCCTGGGATAATTTAACCCCAGTCACTTCCTTTTTTCCTGAAACAGTGACTGACACGGCTCCGCCGCCTGCTGCAGCTGTATATTCCTTTTCCTCCAGCGCCTTTGTTGTCTCTTCCATCTGGCGCTGCATCTTCTGAGCCTGCTTCATTAAATTATTCATATTGCCAGGCATTGCGCCTGGAAAACCGCCACGTTTTGCCATGGTGTATGTCCTCCTGCTATTTTGATTATTTTTTAATCTTCTATTGTTATATCCATTAAAATATTTGCTTTTATTTCTTCATCGCTGACATAAACGGTATTAAGCCGTTCTCCTCCGCCCAGAAGCCTGGTCTTAAAGGTAATGGACTTTTGGTAATGGTCTTCCACATACCGCTCAATCGCCGCAACTGTTGTATCCCTGCTTCCGATCATGTAATTGCTTTGATCGGAAAAGACAACGCAAAGACAGCTCTCTCCTGCTGGTTCTACAACCGTATCCCGGAAGCTGGCCCGGATAGGCCCTCCCAGTTCCCGAATGATCTTTCCCCATTCACTTCGGATCAGATTTAAATCCTCCAGCTGGCCTTTGGGAAGAGCCACCCGCTCTGCAGGGGTTAATTCTGGGACAGTGGCATTACTGCCACCTTTTCCTTCCCCCGCGTTTAAGGTATCTGGGGAAGTATTTACTACAATACCGCTTTCCAGCTGTTTTTCTATATTGCTGATCCGCTGAAGTATGGAATCGAGATTCTGTTCCATCTGAGGGCGGGTCAGCTTGATTAAGGCTACCTCAATCAGAACTCTTTTCTGGAAAGCATAGCGAAGCTGATTGGAAAGATCTGAAAACACCCGGATATACCGCAAAAGTGTATCGTTGTCCGTAAGCTTGCTGTCCTCTTTTAACAGATTTTGGTTCTCTGTTGACATATCGAGCAGATTTTCTGCATTATCAACGGATTTTAATATTAAAAGGTTTCTTAAGTACCAGATAAAGTCAATAACAAACTGGCCCAGCTCTCTTCCCTGGATCACCAGCTCTTCAAGACTGGTTATACAGTCTTTTGTCCGGCTTTCCACGATTGCGCGGAACATCGTTCCAAACACGGTGATGTCTACGGCTCCCAGGACATCAAGGACATTGTCATAGGTAAGAAGCTCTCCGTAATGAAAAGCAATACACTGGTCCAGAAGACTTAAGGCATCACGCAACGCCCCGTCAGCTGCCTTGGCGATATAAGTAAGGGCCCGGTCTTCTACCTGGATATGTTCTGCGACGGTCAGCTCTTTTAAATGCTCTACAATGGTTTCCACCGTAATTCGTTTAAAATCATACCGCTGGCACCGTGACAGGACCGTCACCGGGATCTTCTGGACTTCCGTAGTCGCAAGAATAAATATAACATAGGATGGAGGTTCTTCCAATGTCTTTAACAGTGCATTAAATGCTCCTGTAGAAAGCATATGAACCTCATCGATGATATAAACCCGATATTTGCCTTCCGTGGGAGGATACTGGACTTCATCCCTTATCTCCCTGATATTCTCCACGCCATTGTTTGACGCAGCATCAATTTCAACCACGTTAAGGGATGCGCCGGCTGCGATGTTCTTACAGGTCTGGCATTCCCCGCAGGGACTTCCGTCTGCAGGATGTTCACAGTTAACCGCTTTTGCAAAGATCTTTGCAATACTGGTCTTACCGGTTCCTCTTGTTCCGCAAAACAGATACGCATGCCCGATACGCCCGGATACTATCTGGTTTTTCAATGTTTGTACGATATGGTCCTGACCCTTTACATCCGAGAAGGAAGGAGGGCGCCATTTCCGATACAATGCCGTATATGACATGCCTGTTAACTCCTTATTCGTCGCCGAAGCTAATGCCTATCATCTTGGCCTCCTTAACGATAGAGCCTTCCGGATCGACGGTTTTTAATTTTCCGGCTACATCGGCTAACGGAATCTTAACAATCTCATTGTTTTTCACCGCTACCATATATCCGTATTCTTTGTTATTTATGAGCTTTGCTGCCTCAGCCCCAAGGCGGGTGGAAAGCACTCTGTCGTAGGGGCATGGGTCGCCGCCTCTCTGCATATGACCCGGTACGGTAACCCGCACTTCCTGTCCGGTACGCTCCGTGATCTGAGCCCCGATTTCATATGCCACAGAGGGATATACCACTCCATTTTTCTTTTTTTCTTTTAATTCCTTTTTCGTCAGGCAGGCATCTTCCTTGGAAATTGCCCCTTCCGCCACAGCAAGAATGGAAAATTTCTTACCATTTTGGGCCCTGCTCTTTAATGCCTTTATTACGTTATCCAGATCATACGGGATCTCCGGCAGTAGGATGATGTCAGCCCCGCCTGCAATCCCTGCATGCAGGGTAAGCCATCCAACCTTGTGTCCCATGACCTCCACGATGAAGACTCGTCCATGGGAAGCTGCCGTTGTATGGATGCAATCAATGGCATTGGTAGCCACATTGACAGCGCTCTGGAAACCAAAGGTAATATCGGTTCCCCATAAATCATTATCAATGGTTTTGGGGAGGGATACTACATTCAGCCCCTCTTCCCGAAGGAGATTGGCTGTTTTCTGACTTCCATTGCCGCCTAATACCACCAGGCATTCCAGTTTCAGCTTTCTATAGGTGTGCTTCATAGCTTCTACTTTATTAAGACCATTCTCATCAGGTGTCCGCATAAGTTTAAATGGCTGTCTGGAAGTACCAAGGATTGTCCCACCCGTTGTAAGAATCCCTGAAAAATTTTCCGGTTTCATTACACGATACTCCTCATAAATCAACCCTTTGTAGCCATCCTCAAATCCAACAATCTCAATATCGCCGGGCATCCGGTACAGTGCCTTTGCTACGCCTCGCATGGTAGCGTTTAAGCTCTGGCAGTCGCCTCCGCTTGTAAGCATTCCAATTCTTATCATAAAAGCACACCTCTTTTTTTGATTAGATTTGTCATTAGGAAATAGGTAGTATTATACCCATTTTATAATTATAATACAAAGGGGAATATGGGGCAAGGGAAAACTTTATTTCATAAGAAATGTAAGAAAATATTAAAAATGGTAATCAAACATTGCAAAAGACACCGCAAAACAGTTTCCTGTTCTCCGGCGTCTGATAATTCTTTATATTTTTAATCCGTGCGTCTCACTTTGAACCGCTATCACAGGCGTTACCCTGGCAGTTAACTCGGTCCAGGCACCCTCACGGCACACAGAAGGTTTCACTTAGTGCTGCTGCATTCCTGCCCTGACACGGTTCATGAAGATCTGTTGCGTAAGACCCAAACGTCATCGCCACTTACCAGGGGCAGCCCTGCAATAGGCAGCCCGGGGTGAGACATCACCCCTGCTAGAGCGGATTGCAGGTACAGGGCACCGCTATCTCCCCGGCTGCACGGAAACTTTATGACATGTATTGGTTTAATCGCACTTTAGTATACATGGAAACGGGCAGGTTGTCAAGGAGTTGAGGGGGATTTGCATTTTATTGGAATTAGTTTGTTGGGAAGTTAACCTTGTACTACTCTTGGCCTATTGTTTCTAGCAATACACCTGCTGACATTATAAGCATCAAAGCCCAGACTTTCTGGGTCGAAAATAGAGCAGGAGATTTTACCATGGCTGGATTTTTTTGAAAAGAGGGGTTCAGCTTGTATCAGCAGAATTTTTCCTTGCTTTTCTGTGACAATTTTAAATGTCCTCTCCAAGTAATTTTCTAACCTGACCACATCTTCTTTCAGCCATTCATTCTCCTTAGCCCGTGTACGCTCGTGTCGCCCCAGTATGCCCTCAAAAAGACAGAGGTGGCATAGTTTCTCATATATAGGGACAAAGGCAAATGTGAGCCGATTTGTAGAAAGAATTGATAACAGTTTTGCTGATATGTTTTCCGTCAAAGAACATCGGACACCACTATGTGCATCATTTTCAGAATCCACTTTTCAGGAAAATTCCAAGCTTATTGACTGGGTCGAAAAAAGAACAGGATAAAGCCGGGTGGTCAAAAGCCCAGCAGTGCTGGGCATTTGATCTCCTTTGCGATAGGTGGTCGGATTTGTGGTTTGGCACGGTCGAGGTGGTCGTAATCTTGAGAATTGAGCATAAATTAAGGCTTTATTCCGTACCCCTAAACAGTTATTATTAGGCATAAAGGGATTTCACCACCAGGCTGGAGCCTTGTCTTCGTAATCTTTCCAAGAGCATCATACTCATACCTGCTCTCCAGTAGTGTTCAAACTATCAATTACTACTTTAAAAAATATACAAATCAAAATCAAATTCTGCACCTACAAAATCCGCAAATTCAATCACTCTCTTATCTAAATAAATAGCAGGTTTAATATTATCTTCAATTTTTATAACAACAAAAAATTTGCAAATTAAATCCATTTCCTTTTCTATTTCTAAAATTAGTTCCTTCTTGCTTGCCAATTTGTCTAACAATATATCTAGTACTTCACTAACAAACAAAGTTTCCAAATATCCTGTGTTAATACTCCAGCAAGATTCCTTCCTTTCAATATTTCGAGCATTTCTGCTACCTTTTAAGTACTGTTCACTGGGCTCAATCAACAATTTTGAAGTTATTTCTTCAGGGTTAAATTCGTCACCTAAGATACAAAATTCAACCATTATATTAGTTTTTTCCATTTTATTTAAACTCCTATTAAAATCCGGTAATTAATGTTTAAAATCCCATAATTTCAGTATTATTTATTCACATACATGTAGATAAGTAAGACCCTTTTTTTCTTAAAATCATATTTTCTACACTGGAGATTACAAGGATGTACGTGCACGGTTATCGTAACTACATCCTTGGTAATCTCCAGTTAGCCAAATAATCAAGAACAGACATTATAGAACGTGTGTTATATCATTGATAAACTTACTGTATCTCCTTAAAACAGTCCTCTAACTTCCTTTTTCTCTTGTTCAATTCCCATGGATACTATTAATTTTTATTTCAGATTATCTTACTTTATGTATTCTCCCGTAGGAATTGGGGGCTCTCCTGCCTTGTTATATTGTGGTTTTCTTTGGGTGTATAATTCTCCAGTTTTCTTATCTACATAAATATCATATTCTGCTACTTTTGCCTTTTTCCCATAAATATCTTTCTTAAGTTGATGTGCATCAACTCCTTTCTTTTTCAGGTATGAATCATCCACTTTATCCAAATCTAATTTAGCGTTTGAATCCCCCTTACCTCCAGTCATTCCCAGTATTGCTGCTCCAGCTCCCAGTTCTCCTGAAATACCACCCTCAATCACTGCCTGCGGAACCATCACGGAATAGGTATTTCCATATTGATCCATTACTAAGACACTCTTGTAATCTCCTCCACTTACAGATTGTTTTCCTTTAGAACTGAGAAATGACAAGAGCATTGTAAGCCCTAGTCCATATCCCACGTCAATCCCTGCTTCATATATCTTACGGAGTTTTTTTAGTTCATTTGCATCTTGAGTTCCCGGCCCATATATTTTTTCTATTATGTTCTTCCAAATTCTATCGCTGTCTTCCCAGAATTGTTTATCCGTATAATTATAACGGGATGTGTTTCCGAACAATACATATATTTTCCCTATCGTCTCTCTATCCAGGGTCTTCCAGAAAGTTGATCCCCCTAATTGCTTTCCTGCATTAAATATCTGACAATATTTTGCCATACTCGAATTCTTTGCAAGATTCATCAATCGGGTAAGATTATCTACCGCCTCCTCTTGCATACGGTTTATGTCTTTTAAAGTCGCATATTTTACACCCGTTGCTGCGTATTCACTCCCTACCTTTTGATTTCCATAAGTATCTTCTTTTTTCGAATCATAGGCCGCTGCTGATTTCGGCACCGAATACATTCCGCTTGGATCTACATAATTAGGCGCACTGCCTTTTACATAATTATAACGATTCAGGCTCAGTGGGTCTGTGATCTGTCCAAGGTAAGTATCTTCCGTCAAGAAATCTCCACGTTCCACATCATAGTAACGGCTTCTTAAATACTGGAACTCCAGATTCGGGTTGTAATCCTCTGCATTGTAGCTGTAAACATTATTATACTGCGGCTTTCCAAAGGTAATATCTCCGGTAGGGCTGTAGCGGTAGGACTTCCATAAGGTTCCCTCGCTGTCGGTTACTCCGGTGACGCTTCCTCTGGGATCGTTGGTATAATAACCTGTGAAACGCTCTAAGGGCCAGACGCTCATTTCCATAAGTATAAGCCGTATCCATTTCTCCGTCAATGTTCACTTCCATTAACACTTCTGTGTAATCCCGGTTGACATCATTGACATATTCAATCAGCTCATAGTTCTTATGCTTTCCTGTCGTTTTAATGAGATCAATTAGTCCTTGTTCCACATCGGAAATTGGCTTTTGGGGCATCAGGATTCCGCTTTGGTTCTGGCTTCCTCCTGTATTGTTGGTGTTTCCATTTCCGTTATTCCCGTTATTTCCGTTATTCCCACTAGAATTGTCTTTTCCGTTGCCATTCCCTTTTCCATTATTAGTGGCGTTCCCGTCATTGCCTTTGTCCTTGTTCTTATTCCCGTTGGACTTTGCTTCTGTCTCTGGCTCCGTTGCGGTTTCTACAGCTGATCCAGTAAAGAAATCCACAACGGAAGAAAGCGCTTCACTGATCACTCCGCTTATTCCACTGTTTCCATTATTCCTGCTTCCAGTGTTGTCCTTGTTATTTCCGTTTCCATTGCCAGAGTTTCCTTTCCAGTCATCATCCGTATGAAGGTTATAGTTTAACTGGAACAGGCGGTTTCCGTCTCCGTCATAGGCTGCCGCCACCAAAAGCTCATCTTGTACCGCTTGCATTCCCATCGGTATCTGCCGGACTGGTTTCCTCTTCATCCGTCCCTGCCGGGCTGGTTTCTGCCTCATGGCTCTCTTCCACTTCCGGCGTTTCTGCCGTGTTGGTTTCGTCCGAAGGATCTGTGGCAGCGGTCTCACTGGCGTCATCTTCCGCCACCGCCGCTTCTGTCTCATTCTGGTCAAACCCAAGTTCTTCCAGCGTCAATGCTTCCGGGCTTGCAAAGTCTACATACCTCGGCCTGTTGTTAATGTACTCCGCACCGAATGATACAATCGGTGTCATGCCCGGCGCTACCATACTCACACAAAGCAGATAGCTAAACACTTGTTTAACAAATCGTCTTTTTTTGCCCCTCATACTCATCTTTCTCCTTTAATTCATATTTTTACAGCATAGAGCCTGCAAGAATAATATATAATAAAAAGAAAATGTTGTATGATATCAGAAACGGCCATTTTTATGGCATAAACAGTTACTTAGGCAATAATCATCGCTTCAGTATCCTGAGGTTGGGAGCAATTTTAATTGTTTTTACATTTTCATCTATGCTTCTGATATTTTTAACTGTTGAAATCACGGTCTTAAATTACCTTATAGATATCCAGACAAAGCATCATTTTTATAACTCACTTCTTATTCCCCGAAAGAAATCCAGAAATTAAAAAAGCCTCCAAACTGAGATTTATTACTCAATTCAGAGACTTGAATGAAATCACTGTTCTGTTATAGAGGATTTGTCTTCCTGTTTTTTCTTGTTCCTTTCCCGCAGCTCTCTAAAAAAATCTTTCATCATTTGAGAACATTCTTCTCCCAAAACTCCTGTTTCTGTTAAAACCTGATGGTTAAAGCCCTCCTCATGAAGCATATCAAGCACCGATCCTGCACAACCGGCCTTTGCATTCATGCAGCCGATAACAACTCTGGGGATCCTGGCCTGAACAATAGCTCCGGCACACATGGGACAGGGTTCCAGGGTCACATACATGGTGCAGCCCTCAAGCCTCCAATCCCCTATTTTTCTGCACGCTTTGCGGATGGCATTGATCTCCGCATGGGACAGGACATTTTTATCAATGGTGCGGCGGTTATATCCACGTGCAATGATCTTATCTTCATAAACAATAATGCAGCCGATGGGGACTTCACCAATGGCGCCTGCCTTTTCAGCCTGTTTTATTGCTGTACGCATATATTTCTCATCTGTTGTCATATTTGTTCCTCTTTGCTATTAATATTACAGCCCATGTTTTCGGGGCATATTGGGACACCTTAAGGCATTTCAATATTACTGTACCCTCCAAGTGTTTAAATGTGATATACTTGGATAAGTATATCACGAAACAAAGGAATGGTGAAGGTATGAAACTATGCGGTCTTCAAAAAACAACGCTACTGGATTTTCCCGGCCACGTGGCAGCCACAATCTTTCTTGGCGGCTGCAATTTCCGCTGCCCCTACTGCCATAACAGCGGGCTGATCGGCAATGAGGCAGAATCCCTGCTCAGTGAAGAGGAGATTTTGGATTTTTTAAAGAAAAGAAAAGGGATTTTAGAGGGGGTCTGCATTACTGGGGGAGAACCCACCCTGTCAGAGGATTTAGAATCCTTTATCCGGAAAATTCGGGATCTGGGCTATCTTATTAAACTGGATACCAACGGCTATCGGCCTGAGGTCTTAAAAAAGCTGGCTTTTGACGGACTTTTGGATTATGTGGCAATGGATATTAAAGCTGGCAGGGAAAATTATCCCAAGGCAGCGGGAATCAGGGGGCTAAGGATGAAGGACATTGAGGAAAGTGCTGCATTTCTCCTTCATGGAACCATTCCTTTTGAATTCCGCACAACTGCGGTAAAAGGAATCCATAGCCTCCTTGATTTTATAGATATCGGTGAATGGCTGACGGGCTGTCCTAATTATTATCTGCAGAACTATGTGGACTCGGATCAGGTCCTGTGTCCCGGCTTCCAGCCTTTTTCCAGGGAAGAGCTGAATCAATTCTTAAACATCCTAAAGCCCCTGATTTCCAATGCCGTGCTTCGAGGTGTTGAGGACTAATCAGGGCAAGCCGATAAGGGGGCTTAAATTAGCCCCCTAAATTTACATCGGTATACCAGAACCCAAACCTGCCGTCTTCCATTGGCTGCTCTTTTGACAGAACGAAATTAGGAAAGCCGAACATGGAAGCCATGTATCGCTCATTGCTGTAATAATGCCCTGGAATTCCTAGAAGGTAACGGGGCATCCCGTTTGGGTTCAATAGTTTTGCCAGAATTAAGTAACGGTAATTGTAGTATCCATGCAGAAGGAAGCTGTTATTGCCATAAACCCAGGTATCCCTTGGAAGGACACCGATATCCTGGGGCTTAATGGTCAGTATTTCACAGCCATCCTCATAATCAAATGCAAGAATCCTTGTATGTTCACGTTTCAACTTTTCCCATATCATATGATGGGTATTATCTTCCTGGACCTCATTTTGGCGAAGGCGCTCTAATTCATCAGGATTTCCCAGCTTTGGCCGTACTTCCTGATTGCCCATGCTTTCTTTTTTCACTGCATCTGCCCGGAAGCAAGTGGTTTCACCAATTCCATCCTGGGCGCTGAAGGGATAAGGCTCACTGAATACAGCTTCCCTCTCCTGGACATCCACTGCTTTCGCGGCCTCTTGCTCATCTTCCTTCTCCTGCATCCCACTTGGTATGTCTTCCTGTCCGTCATTTTGCCAATCTCCGGATATTTGCTCCGAAGTCTGCATGGCACTCTGCCGGGGTTCCGGCTTCGGCTCCTCTGCTTTGGTCCAGGCTCCCTGCTGCTGTGATTCCACTGATGCAAACCATTCCGGTTCTCCGGCCACTACCGGTTCTCCGGCCACTACCGGCTCTCCATCCGGCTCTCCGATTTTAGCCGGCTCTACACCCGGTTCCTCCGTGTACTGGAGGTCTTCTTCTGATTCCTCCGTGTACTGGAGGTCTTCTTCTGATTCCTCCGTATACTGGAGGTCTTCTTCCGATTCCTCCATGTACGGAAGACCTTCTTCCGATTTTTCTATGTACGAATGGTCTTTTTCCGATTCCTCTGTGTACTGTAAGCCGTCTTCTTCCGCAACCGACTCGTCAGACATGATCCATTCCCGTTCACCATCTTCTGATTCTGCATTTACTGGTTCCTCATCGTCAGATACGACAACATCCATATCTGCACTAACTGATCTTTGATCATCTTCATCAAGGTGTTCTGCCTGCAAATCCTCCTCTTCCGGCAGTTCCTGTTCTTCGGCAACCAAAACATCCTCTTCTACCATTTGGTCATTAGAGGAAGCCTTAATCGTTTCATCCTGTAAATTCTCTGCCCGGGAAATCTCTCTGGGGGCATCAGGCTCCAGCGGGAATTCTTCCTCGATCTCACGTACCGCCCGTTTTATCTGTTCTTCTGAAATATCGGCCTGTTCCTTTTCCAAAACAACTTTGGCCGCATTCTCCAGATCGACTTCCGCCGCATGGGCAACAGCATCTTCCCAAATGGTCGTATAGGAACGCCATGTATTTTTCACATCATGGATGGTCAGTCCGTAGCACTGATCCATGTTAATTCCGGAGTGTTCTATATCGCTTGCCGATACCACAGTCCTGAATTCACCGGAACCACCGCGTATAAAAATATTTCCCAGGAATATTTCCTGGTCAGCAGCTAATAAGTATACTCCGATATCATTGCCGCCCACATATATTCTTTTGACACTGACCGTAATCTTGCACTGGACCCCTCTCGTCTCTATTTTGGCAAATCCGATGTTTTTTCCTTTGACTGCGCCTTCATAGGCGTAAATATATGAGATTAGTCTTCGATAATTAGGCATGCCATCACTCCTTTATAATTATTTTATGCAAAATGCCATTGCATCTATGACACAAAAATGATATCCTTATGAAAAGAATGTATAAAATTTTTTTTAAACGTATGGAGGGATAGAGAAATGAAGCTTTATCGCGCAAAGGACTACAATGATATGAGCCGTAAAGCGGCCAATATTATATCTGCCCAGATTATTATGAAACCGAGCTGTGTTCTTGGACTGGCTACCGGTTCCTCACCTATAGGCACCTACAAGCAGCTGATCGAGTGGTATAACAAAGGGGATTTGGATTTCTCCCAAGTTAAAACCGCAAACCTTGATGAATACAAGGGACTCACCAGGGATAATGATCAAAGCTATTACTATTTTATGCGTGAGAATCTGTTTCGCCACGTAAACATTGACGAAGCAAATACCAACATCCCCGATGGGATGGAAAGTGACGCCAACAAAGAAGCTGCCCGCTACGAGGAAATTATCAAAGGCCTGGGCGGTGTTGATTTACAGCTCTTAGGACTTGGGCACAATGGCCACATTGGCTTCAACGAGCCATCCGACATCTTCCCAAAGGATACGCACATTGTAGACCTTCAGGAAAGCACCATCGAAGCCAACAAGCGTTTCTTCGCATCAATTGACGAAGTTCCGCGCCAGGCCTATACCATGGGAATAGGCACTATAATGAGAGCCAGAAAGATCCTGCTGATCGTCAGCGGAGCTGAGAAAGCGGACATCCTTCATGATGTAATCTGCGGACCAGTTACATCTAAAGTTCCGGCTTCTATTTTACAGCTTCATCCGGATGTCACCATCGTTGCAGATGAAGCGGCTCTTTCCAGGATGGGAAATATTTAAATCCGGCTGCTTAATCTTCCGTTTCCAAATTTTATGATAGTATCTGCCCGGCTGCTCCTGCGCCGGGCTTTTTTATGCCCATTTTAAGGGTGAATATTACGAATAGGAAAACCAGGGTTCCCCCTGATGAGGCAGGAAAATAACGGTTGGAATTTATCTGGAAATAGTGTAGAATGAGTTTAAAACTTAAGATAAGGAGACAGTAATATGGCATATACATTTTCAAAGGATTTGGAAACCGGAAACCAGTTAATTGATTCTGAACATCGCCAGCTGATCGATGCAGTCAATAACCTGCTCACTGCCTGCTCCACAGGGAAAGGACGTGCGGAACTGGCCAATACCACCAAGTTTCTGCAGGACTATACTGCAAAGCATTTCGGCAATGAAGAAAAGCTCCAGATCCAGAATCAGTATCCAGATTATGTAAACCACAAACGTTATCACGAGGAATTTAAAAAGGTGGTGGCTGGAATCTGTGCCAAGCTGGAAAAGGAAGGCCCGACCATCATTCTGGTAGGGGAAGTCAACAGTGCCATTGCGGGCTGGCTGATCAACCATATAAAAAAAGAGGATGCCAAGGTAGCCGCTCATATTAGAAGCAGGGCTTAATCTTCCAGAGTGAAGTGTATCTCATGGAACCAATACTATGACAGAACAGCCGGAAAACTAAAACAAACTCCGGCAAAAGGAAGGAACATGATTATGAAAGATCCAAATTGCGCATACTGCATGAAGGGAGATCTTGTTGCAAAATTCGGCTATCCTATTTGCGAAATGGAGACAGGATTTTTATATTTATTTAAAGAGCAAAGTAAAAAGGGCAGAGTGATTCTGGCTTATAAGGATCACGTAAGTGAGCTGGTTGATATTGAGGATGAGGAAAGAAATGCCTTTTTTGCTGATGTAGCCAGAGTTTCTAAGGCTGTCCATAAAGTATTTAACCCGGATAAAGTAAATTACGGCGCTTATGGCGACACCGGATGCCACCTTCATATGCATATTGTTCCAAAATATAACGGCATGGACGAATGGGGCAGTACCTTTACCATGAATCCGGACAAGATATATCTGTCGGATAAAGAATATGAGGAAATGGCGGCTGCCATCCGTGCAGCATTATAAAAGAGAAAAAAGACTCATGAGGAGGATGCTGGATTATGTTGGATGAAATCAGAGTGCAGGCCGCAATGGCTGCAAAAGAACTGCTGGAAGTGGCACACTTAAATGAGAAGGACCTGGTCGTAATCGGATGCTCCTCCAGCGAGATATCCGACCACCGGATCGGTTCCCATTCCAGTGCGGAGATCGGACAGACTGTGTTTTCTGCTATTTATGAGGTTTTTAACGAGCAGGGGATTTATGTTGCAGCCCAGTGCTGTGAACATTTAAACCGGGCTTTGATTCTGGAAAAGGAGGCCGCCATACGCTATGGCTACGAACCGGTCAATGTGGTCCCGCAGTTAAAAGCCGGCAGTTCTTTTGCCACTGCGGCTTACCATACCCTGCAATGCCCTGTGGCGGTAGAATCTATTAAAGCCAATGCCGGAATTGATATCGGCGACACGTTAATCGGCATGCACTTAAAGGCCGTAGCCGTTCCAGTCCGCATTAAGACCAGGTATATCGGTGCCGCCCACGTGGTCACCGCCCGTACCAGGCCGAAATACATTGGCGGAGCCCGCGCCTGCTATGACGAATCCTTAGGTTAAACAGGGATCATAGAACCAGGTATCTGGGACAGCAGCTTGTATTACGTAAAAAGCGCGTCTTGAAGCTGTATTTACAGCCAGTCAAGACGCGTTTTTTTGCATTTTTTTATTATACTAATTTATAAGTTGCTTTAGCTCCAGTCATTATTCCATGGTAGCATGGGTAAAGAACCAGAAGCCATATGGAGAATGCCATGTACCCTTTAATTCCGGCTTCTGCAGATAGAAATCGCTGGAGTATACAAGCGGAGCAACCGCTGCATCTTCCATGATCAGCTTTTCTGCTGCATGAAGCTTCTCATAATGCTCTGTCTTATCAGCTGTATCACGGGCCTGCTTTAATAAGCTGTCCACCTCAGGATTGGAATACTTTCCGTCGTTGTTTCCGCTTTCAGTCGTGAATAAGTTCAGCATATTGGAAGGATCATCATAATCATATACCCAGCCTCCGCGGGCAATCTGGAAATCACCAGCACGTCGGGTTGGTGCGAAGGTAGACCATTCAACAATCTTAATATCCATTCTGATACCCAGTTCGCTCCAGGCGCTCTGTAAATATTCTGCAATGGCCTTATTGTAACCGGCATCATTGGTCATATATTCGATCACCGGGAATCCTTTTCCGTCCGGATAGCCTGCTTCTGCCAGAAGTTCTTTAGCCTTTATAAGATCTTCTTCGTAATTGTCTACATTAAAGTAATCACCGCCATTGTTTTTTCTTGTTACTTCTTCAAAGGAAGAACCACCTTCCACATCAGAAATACCAGGGCCAACGAAGTTGGTAGCCGGTAAAACGGTTCCAGCCATTACGGTACTGGCAACATATTCCCGGTCCGTTGCAAGGGACAATGCACGGCGTACCAGCGCATTGTCAAAAGGCGCTTTGTTAACGTTGAAAATCGTATAGGAAGTCGCCATACGTGGATCCAGGTGGTAATCAGGCGTGCCCTCAAGGCTTGGGATCTCGTCAGTAGGAACATCCTTGATCATGGAAACTTCTCCTGTCTGATATGCACTGTAAGCTGCGTTGGAATCTTCCATAAGGACAAATTTTAAGGTATTTAAGGTCACAGTATCTCCGGCCCAGTAATTTTCATTCTTTGCAAAGGTGATATGGGAACCTGGTACCCATTCGATCATCTTTAACGGTCCGTTGGATATATAAGAATCAGGAGTTAAGGACCACTGGTCACCCTTTGCCTCAACTACATCCTTTTTTACAGGAGCCATGCTGGCATGGGTCGTAATTTTGTCAAAATAAACGCAGGGAGACGCAAGCTCTACTACAAAGGTTTTCGCATCAGGTGCGGATACAGCCAGGGCATCAACATTTCCTGCTGTTGCCTCATCATAACCTTTTACCATAGAAAGCATGTCTGCTGCATAAGGGGCTGCTGTTGCAGGATCTGCCAGACGCTTCCAGGAATATACAAAGTCTTCTGATGTAAGCTCAGAGCCATCGCTCCATTTCAAACCCTCCCTTAAATGAAAGGTATAAGTGAGTCCGTCATCACTCACATCATAGGTTTCTGCCTGTCCGGGAATAATATTATTATCCTTATCAAAGGTCAAAAGTGTCTCAAACGCATGCAGGATCATATTGGCTGCATCAGCTGATGAATTTAAGGCAGGGTCAATGGTTTCCGGATCCGGACCAATCTGAACTGCCAGATCAAGACCCCCTGCAGTATTTCCTTCTGCTTCTGTTTTTTGTGTTTCATTGCCGGCCGTACCGGATTTTCCGGAACCCCCGCATGCTGTCAGGATCATCCCTGAAGCAAGGACTGCCGCTAATACAAGCGCCATTTTCTTCATATCTGTTCCTCCATATCTGCTATTTTTGCGTCCGCCCTTCAAAGACAGCGCAGGTTTTAGCATACCACAGAAAGATGGTTCTTGCAACGAGGAAATTTATGACACCCGCGTGTTAACACGGTAATTTGGTAAAGGGCCAGACATTTCCGAAAACGAAAGTGTCTGGCCCATAAAGACATTTTTATATTTTATTAACGGTATGAGGTCTGTACTGCCTTCATTAAAACCTTTGGATCCTTCACATAAGGGGTGACCGGACAAACCTTTTTATTTGATCCCATCAGCGTGTAAACTGCGATTCTGGCGGCCCTGACCGAATATTCCTCTGTAAATACCATGTCGTCCGGAATCTCCACAAACTGACTTATCATAGCGAAGTTGGTAGAGCCGGCCGGAACTACCTTCGGGCGGTCAGTCATTTTGCGTGGCTGGAACTGGGCATCTACATAAGGCATCATGCAGGGAATGACGTTGACCACATCTGCCAGGATTTCATCCTTACGATTTTCCATATGAAGATGATGAAGAAGCTCGATGAGCATTTCCTCTCCGGTACAATCTTTCATCGGTTTCTTTATGAAGTCTCCTTCACGGTCCGTATAAAGACCGTATCCCCAGAAGATCGTCTGGTCCATAGGCTGATTGATAAAATGTGGCTGGGCAGCTACAACAATGCTCATCAGCCAGTTGGAATCCTTAAAGGTCATAAGTGCCCCGCTTCCAGGTACATTGCCGGAGTAATCCTCAATCAATTTAAGAAGCTTATTTCCACGGCTTGTTACGGTAAAGCTTTCCCAATTGGTCTCATGAACATCGCCAAAGAATGGGTAAGGATTTCCAAGCCCAGGCTTCTTTGCAGATACCTTGGTCCATAATTCCCCTGAAATTGGCCTTAACACAGGCTCCGGAGCCGGAGTGTGGAGATCTCCCAGGGTTGCGCTGTCGGTCATACAGGCATTGGTCATGATACAGATATCGCCATCCTGAAGCTCTATCTGCCTTTCTATACCGTTATCCTTTAAGTGAAGCACCTTAGCCGTGATTCCGTCTCCATCTGCGAAATCAATATCAGTAACTGTACAGTTTTCCGCAAAGACAACTCCCTGCTTTCTTAAATAGTTTTCCAAAGGACGAATTACACTGTCATACTGGTTTAATGGGGTTCTTGTTACCCCTTCCAAAGTTTCAATCCTTGAAAATTCCAGGATCATCCGGCGCATGTAGCGGCGGAACTCAAAAAGGCTGCTCCATTTCTGGAATGCAAAGGTGGTCTGCCACATATACCAGAAATTTGTTGTAAAGAAATGAGGCATGTCAGCGAACCATTCCTCAATGGTCATATCATCAAGCTTTTCTTCCGATGTATTCATAAGCTTTAACATTGCCATACGTTCCTGCTGGGTAAATCCCATGCTCTTCACATCAAGAATGGTTCCATTCTTGTCCACAAGCCTGGCCTTTGCATGGGTTGGGTGTGCATGGTCAAAGCTTAAGATCTCTTCCGTTACGCTTCTGGCAGGGTTATTTAAAGACGGGATGGTACGGAACAGTTCCCAGAAGTTTTCATACGTCTCTTCATTAAGCATACGTCCGCCCCGGCATACAAAGCCTTTTTCCGGGGTTCCGATCCCATCGTTACTTCCTCCGAGAATATGCATTCCTTCAAAAATCGTGATCTGGTCTCCCGGCATGTTGCAGTCGCGTATGAGGTAAGCCGCTCCTGCCATGCTTCCAAGACCGCCGCCTACAAAATACGCTTTTCCAGGGGCCTGCCCATTTTCCATATGCCTTATGTTTTCTTCATTTTTTAAATCCATCTGTTTTTTTGAATAATCATAGGCTTTTTTTGCGGCTACTCCCGCCGCAGTTGCCGCAGCTCCCCATGCAAGCACTTTTCCAAAATTACTTTTTCCTTTCATATGCAACGCTCCATTCTATGAATTGTGTTAACTGATATGCTTATATTATCATACTTCATTTTATCCGTCACCATACATGGTTTTTCAGTTGTATAAAAAAACGACATCAGGGAAATGATGTCGTAAAACCAGACAAATTTACGTTTTTGTCTATAGAAGATTTTTTTACCTTATTTTAAAATTAATATAATGATAAAGGAGGACTTTTTATGTCGACCACTATACACAAACATATCCGGGAGTCCGTCCTTAAAACGGCGCTGCTCCACCAGCTAAGAAATGGGCAGAAATCTCCGGAGCGGACCGCCCGGAACTTAGAAGAGCTGTTGGAAAAATTCAGCCCTATAGCTGCAGAGCTTTTTTCTTATTCTGATCTGGTTGCGCTCATTAAAAGCTGTACCAGGGAAGAATGTCTGGATATCATCATGCATAAGCTTTCTTAAAGCCCTGCCTGGCTCCGGAGATATCCGGCCCGCTCCGAAGCCTTGGCCAGGCTTTTTAAGCGTTCCGCCACGAGACGCGGTTCTGTTCTCATTCCCTTCTCCACCCAGTCAACGATAATCCCGCAAATGCCATATGCATAAAATCCTGCGTCAAAATCTCTCTCCTCATCGGTGAGTTTCTTCTTTTCATCCAGTTTTATAATTGCTTCGGAAAACAGGGCCTTTGCCATATCAAACAGATAACTCTCAAAGGTATGTTCCTGTTCTTTAATGGTATTGATATAAAAGGCTTTTTCTTCTTTCATATTCTGAAGCAGTTCATAAATCTTCTGGTCCCAGTTCTCAAGGGTAATGTCTTCTGCTATTTTAGCAAAATTCTCATTGTAATAGATCCAGCTTAAAAGCTCATATTTATCCTGAAAATGATAATAGAAGGTCTGCCGGTTTAATCCCCATACAGATGTGATATTGGATATGGATATCTTATCAAAAGGTTTTTCCCTGCATACCTGTTTTAGGGCTTCCGCTATTGCGCGTTTTGTAATCAGCGAATCCGACATAATCCCTCCTGGTCTTATCCTTTCATTCCTGTAAAATAGTTGCTGAGGGAAGAAAACTGCTCCAGAGTCAATGCCTCTCCCCGTACGGATGGCCCAAGCCCCAGGCTTTCAACCGCTTCCGTGATCTGTTCCTTTGCAAAGGGTATTTCCGGCGAATTGTTTAATCCGTTTTGAAGCGTCTTTCTTCTCTGGTTAAATGAAGCACGGATCAGCTTGAACATAAGCCCTGGATCCACTGCTTTTACCGGCGGTTCCTTGTGGCGGGTCAGGCGGATGACCGCAGACCCTACGTTAGGACGGGGCATGAAGCAGTTAGGCGGGACGTTTGCCACAATATAGGGCTCCGCATAATATTGGACGGCCAGGGAAAGAGCACCGTAATCCTTGGAACCAGGCCCTACCTGCATGCGGTCTGCCACCTCCTTCTGAACCATGACCGTAATATTGTCGATTGGAACCATGTTTTCAAAAAGACCCATAATGATAGGGGTTGTGATGTAATACGGAAGATTTGCAACTACTTTGATGGGACGTCCGCCGTTATATTGTTCCGTTATCTGATTGATGTCAACTTTAAGAATATCCGCATGGATAATGGTCACATTCTCATAGTCTGCCAGGGTCTCGTTGAGAATGGGGATCAGGTTTGAATCGATCTCCACTGCCACTACATGTCTGGCATTTTCAGCCAGGTACTGGGTCATCGTACCGATCCCCGGCCCGATTTCCAGAACGCAATCATCCTTTGTTACGCCTGCCGCGGCTATGATCTTATCTAATACGTGAGTATCTATCAAAAAATTCTGACCGAATTTCTTCTGGAATGCGAATTCGTATTTCTTTATGATCTCGATTGTTTTTTGGGGATTTCCCAGTGTTGCCATGCCTGTCCTCCGTTTTCTTTTATGGCTGTTCCTTAAGCCTGTATAGCCTTTTGGCATTCTGATTGGTAATATCAATAACTGTTTCTTCCGGGATTCCCTTAATGGCACTGATCTCCTGCACCACATAAGGAAGATTTAAGGAGGAATTACGCTTTCCCCTGTTGGGAGCGGGAGCCAGATAAGGGCAGTCAGTCTCAAGGACCAGCTGTTCTATCGGCATATACTCCACTACTTCTTTAAGTTTTTTAGCATTCTTAAAGGTGAGGACGCCTCCGATCCCAAGATAATACCCCATAGTTAAGTATTCCCTGGCGATCTCCTTTCCATAAGAAAAGCAGTGAATCACTCCTCCAATGTCCTTTGCCCCCTCTGCCTTCATGATATCCAGAGTATCCTTTGCCGCGTCCCGGCTGTGGATGACCACAGGAAGCTTCACTTCCCTGGCCAGGCTAAGCTGGCGGACAAACCACTTCTTCTGGGTTTCATGATCCGGCTCATCCCAGTAATAATCAAGACCGATCTCACCGATTGCCACGACTTTTTTATGGGCGGAATGTTTCTTCAGCCAGGCTAAGTCCTCCTCGTTCAGTTCTCCGGTTTCATTGGGGTGAACACCGATGGCGCCATATATATATGGATATTTCTCTGCCAATTCCAAGGTATGTCTGGAAGTATCCATGCTGGCACCCACATTGGTGACAGCCTCAATTCCATGGTTAAAAAGGCTTGCCAGCAATTCCTCCCTGTCTTCATCAAATGCCTCATCATCATAATGGGCGTGTGTATCAAAAATCATAGAAATCTCCTTTAAAAAGCTGTTTCTTACTTTATAATAATCAAACGCAGGATATAAAGCAAAACTAAGTGAGCGGGATAAAACCAATAAAAAAAGTATTTTAAATTCCTTTTCCCCCTTGCCCCGCTGTACATTCGGATGGGGATGAAGGCCAGGATGGCGGCTCCAAAGCAGCTAAGGCTTTCAAAGGCAGCCAGGATTCCTGCAAATATGGTCTGTCTTTTCTTATCTTTATAGAACACATAAAAAAGCAGGATCATGGTAATCCCAATGATATCATAATCACATTTCAAAAAAACTGCCGCACCGCATCCGGCCAAAAATACCAGGGTCTGTCTGATTGGATTACCCAAAGCCCTATCATACCAGTAAAGGACCCATAGGCCAATGAACAGGGTAACATATACATTCTGATAGCCAGGATAAAACCATTGGTCAAAGAGAGCCAGATCAAAAGGAATTTCGGAAATAAGGGCGAATAATAAAAGTCTGGCACCATATTTCTTAATATCCCTGGTGTGGAAAAATCCTTCTACCAGCAGAAAACAAAAGATAGGGAATGCAATTCTTCCAATGGTGCGGAGCACCAGGTCCGCTATATTCCACATGCTTCCGCCCGAAAGGCTAAACATCCCCCAGGCCGGAAGGTTGTCCTGATATTTTAATATACCGTTTTCAACGACAGCCACTCCGATATGATCTATGAGCATGGTAATAATGGCGATCATCTTTAAGGTGTTTCCTGTTATTCCTCTCGTTCGGGCGCTCATTGATTCCTTCATGGAATCCTCCTTCTTAAAACAATAAGGCCGGATCTAATTACCCGGCCTTTCGTTGTTTCCATTTAAGTGTCTTCAGACATTCCCCTGTATCAGCAGATTTCCGCTCCAGCCGGCATTGCTTTCTCCGGTATCATAAGGGACAGATTGCCTTCTGCATCTTCCGCGCAGAGAAGCATGCCTTCAGACATGACTCCAGCCAGTTTTGCTGGTTTTAAGTTTACCACAACCATCACCTTTTTGCCAACCATTTCTTCTGGTGAATAGTGGGCTTTGATTCCGCTGACAATCTGTTTTACCTGGCTTCCGATCCTTACCTGGGAGCACAGAAGCTTCTTTGACTTTGGAACCACCTCGCAGGCGATGATCTCGCCTACCTGGAACTGCAGCTTGGCAAAATCGTCATATTCGATCTCTGCCTTTGCTTCTATATCAATTACAGCAGAAGAATCTGCTTTTTCAGTCTCTTTATTTTCTTCCTCTTTCGGCCCAAACATGACTTCCACCTTCTCCATGACTTCCTTGATATCCATACGGGCAAACAAGATCTCCGGCTTATCAGTTACTTTATCTCCAGAGGGATATAATCCGAATTCATTCATCTGGGACAAGTCTCTTTTGGTTGTATTAAGCTGGTTAAGAATCTTCTTGGATGTTTCAGGCATAAAGGAATCAAGGAGGGAGGCTCCGATAGCAATGGCTTCCGTCAGATTATAAAGAACGGTTTCCAGCCGGCTTTTTGAATCTTCATCCTTAGCAAGGGTCCACGGAGCCGTTTCATCAATGTATTTGTTGCTCCTTCTGAAAATATTAAAGATTGCTGTCATGGCATCAGCAACACGGAGCTTCTCCATCTTCTCCTGGACCTTTTTCACTTCTTCCAGCACCACTGCCTTTAAGTCCTCATCAACAGCCTCTGCTGCCTTCCCGTCAGATACGATTCCTCCAAAGTATTTATTGGACATGGAAATGGTACGGTTCACCAGATTGCCCAGGATGTTGGCGAGGTCAGAGTTCATGCGCTCTACCATAAGCTCCCAGGAGATAACTCCGTCATTGTCAAAAGGCATTTCATGAAGGACGAAATAGCGGACTGCATCCACGCCAAAGAAATCCACAAGCGTATCTGCATAGAGGACATTTCCCTTGGATTTGCTCATCTTGCCGTCCCCCTGGAGCAGCCATGGATGGCCAAATACCTGCTTGGGAAGGGGAATATCAAGAGCCATCAGGAAAATAGGCCAGTAAATCGTATGGAAGCGGATAATATCCTTTCCGATGAGGTGAAGGTCTGCCGGCCATAATCTGGCAAACTGCTCACTGCTATTGCCGTCACAATCGTAACCGATGCCGGTAATATAATTGGTCAGCGCATCAAGCCAGACATAGGTGACATGCTTCGGGTCAAAGGACACCGGAATTCCCCATTTAAAAGTAGTCCTGGATACACAAAGATCCTGAAGCCCCGGAAGGAGAAAATTGTTCATCATTTCATTTTTTCTGGACACAGGCTGGATAAAGTCTGGGTTCTCATTGATGTGGTTTATCAAACGGTCCGCATATTTGCTCATGCGGAAGAAATATGCCTCTTCTTTTGCCGGCTTCACCTCACGTCCGCAGTCAGGACATTTACCGTCTACAAGCTGGGATTCTGTGAAAAAGGATTCACATGGAGTACAATATAAGCCTTCATAATGTCCCTTATAGATATCACCCTGATCATAGAGCTTCTTAAAGATCTTCTGGACCTGTTCTTCGTGGTCTTTGTCTGTAGTACGGATGAATTTATCGTAAGAGGTATTCATTAAATCCCAGATGTTCTTAATTTCACCGGCCGCCCTGTCTACGAATTCCTTCGGTGTGATTCCTGCAGCCTCTGCCTTTTCCTCAATCTTCTGGCCGTGTTCATCAGTTCCTGTCTGGAAAAATACGTCATAGCCTTCCGCTCTTTTATAGCGGGCAATAGCATCCGCCAATACTGCCTCATAGGTATTGCCGATATGAGGCTTTCCTGATGCATAGGCAATGGCTGTAGTGATATAGTATGGTTTCTTGTTAGAATCTTTACACATTCTGTTTTCCTCCTGTTTATGAAATGGGATAGGTTGAAGGGACTTTTCCCTTCCCCCAAAGAAAAACCCGCCTAAAAAAATCCTTTCGGAAATTTAAAGACGGGGAACTGTCCCGTGTTACCACTTTAATTTATCCGTACCTTTCAGTACAGACCTTACCGGCTGCTTTTGTTCCATAAAATCTCCTTAAGATCTTATGGTCACTTAATAACAGTCTGACACGATAACGGGTGTAACCGTCGAAATTTAAAGGCGCGGCTTCGCCAATTCAATTCCGCTGCTCCAAGGCCATGTTGGGAAATACACTCAAGCTTCCTTTTCAGCTTCCGGAAGTCTCTGCACATGAGGTTGATTTCTTACTCTTCTTTTCTCAGCATTCTTTTATAAATAGATTGTTAGTAACCCTAGTTTAATGGTTTCAGTAAAGTTTGTCAAGCGGGTATGTTGGTACATCAGCGCTTTTGTCATGACTTTTTTAATATCATCATATAAATAATAATAGTGAATCACGGAGGAAGCAAATATGAAAAACATCGTTTTGAAACAGGGCCGCCGATTTCTATCTTTCATCCTGGCTGTTTCCCTGCTTTGTGCTTGTGCACCCCCCGATAAATCGCCCGCCACGCCGTCAGGGGCCGGGTATGAACAATTCCATGCAAAGGATTTGTCCTCACAAAACAAGTTTGATCAATTTACAAACGACCTGTTTCTTGAGGAGATCAGCGATTCCGGAATCAGCTTTCATTTTAGTATAGCAAATCCTGCTTCCCGGGGGCTTGATAAAGTTCCTTTGACCCTGGGAGATTTTTCTCTGGATAAAATGAAACAGGGATCTAATGACCTTAGGGAGTTAAAAAAGAAGCTTGAAGGTTTTAACCCCCGCCAGCTAACCGATGAGCAGCGGCTTACCTGGCAGATTCTCCGCTCCTACATAAATACAGAATTAAAATCTGACGGTCTGGAGCTTTACGCCCAGCCTTTAACAACCACCATAGGAATCCAGGCACAGCTACCCATCTTGTTTTCAGAATACGCCTTTTACACCCGGGATGATGTGGACCACTATCTTGCTCTGCTTTCTACCATAGATGATTATTATGGGCAGATTATGGAGTTTGAAAAGAAAAAATCAGAAGCCGGCCTGTTTATGTCTGATGCTACCGCAGATCATGTATTAAAATCCTGCGAAGCATATTTAATCCAGCCTGACCACAGCTTCCTTGCCGACACATTCAACACCCGTATCGATGCACTTACGGACTTAACCGATGAAGAAAAAGCTTCTTATAAAGAGAAGAATTTAAAAATCCTGGAAGAACATTTCATACCTGCCTATAAAAATCTTGTAAATGGTATCACCGCTCTAATGGGGACTGGGACCAATGATAAGGGCTTATCCTTCTATCCCAAGGGGAAAGAATATTTTGAATACCTGGTCAATTCCAACACCGGAACCTCCTATGATTCCATCCGAAGCCTGACAAAAGCAATCGAAAAACAGTTAAACTCCGATATCCAGGCCATAGGAGCGATCACAAAGGAGCATCCGGAAGTGCTGGACCACCTTGACAACTATTCCTTCCATTATACCAAACCGGACGATATCCTGAACTCTCTAAAAACCCAGATATCCACAGATTTTCCTGAGCTTCCACCCTGCACCCATACCGTAAAATACGTTCCAAGTTCCCTGGAAGCCTCCTTAAGCCCTGCCTTCTACTTAGTCCCTCCTCTGGACCGTTATGAAGATAATGTCATTTACATCAACGGCAATCCGCGTTTTCAAAATGATGACCTTTTCACCACCCTGGCTCATGAAGGTTATCCCGGACATTTGTATCAGAACGTTTATTTTTTAAGCAGGAAACCAAATGACTTAAGAAGCATCCTCTCCTTCCCCAGTTATTCGGAAGGCTGGGCTACCTATGTGGAGTTCTACTCCTACACCTTGGATAACGGGCTGCCTCCTGGGCTTGGAGAGCTTCTGGCGCATAACACGGCTGTTACCTTGGGCATCTATGCCTATCTGGATATTTGCATCAATTATGAGGGCTGGGATAAAGAGCAGACAGCCAAATATCTTGGCACGTTTTATAATATTGAGAAAACAGATATTGTTGATTCCATTTACTCCAGCCTGATCGAAAATCCCACCAATTACATGGAATACTACGTGGGATATATGGAGATTATGGAAATGCTTGGCACTGCCAAGAGGATCTTAAAGGATGATTTTAATTTAAAGGACTTCCACGCTTTTATACTTGATATAGGTCCTGCTCCGTTTTCAGTTATCCAGCCTGCGTTCCGCACCTGGCTGTCCAAACAATTAAGAAGCCAATAAATCAAAAAGGGCAGAAGCTTGTAATATGCCGCTTCTGCCCTGCTTTTTTATCTTATTTTATTTTCTTATAATTCTTAACATATTCCAGGTAATCACTATCTCCCTGCTTGATCTGATCATTGGAATAGTTCTTACCATTAACAAGAATTTGTAATTTGTCCAATTCAAAATTTTCTATAAAGGTATTGCCAACCGCGGTCAGTGTAAGTACATCTTCTGTTGTACCCTTTTCCGGCATCTGGGATAAATCAAGAGTGGCCGTACCATCATCTTTCTTATCAAACTTCAGAACCTTTGTACCATCCTCTAATACGCTGTATTCAATCAGCTTGTCCACCATAGCGTCAGCCGTCAGCTCAGATACCGCATCCATCGCCTGATTTAATCCGGTGGAGTCATCATTCCTGCTATATACCGAAATAATCTCCATAGGCTCTGCGTTAGGATCAGGAACTTTATCACTGGCGCCTCCCGTTGAAGCTATTGCCCCAGGGCCAGGTGCTGTGGTCTCCATCTTAGGCTGCGTTGGTGCACATGCCACCAGGGACATCATCATCATAGCGCTCATTAAAAACACGATGAGTTTTTTCATAATTGAGTATTGCCTCCTTAAATTCTCTTAAAGGCTCCGAAACCACTGGTTTAACTTGGTCAGAGCTTTGATCAAAACTTCTATTTCATTCTCACTTAAACCTGCAACTATGCCGGCGATCATCTCCTGATGAAATCTGGCATGGTGTTCATAGGCTTCTTTCCCTTTTTCTGAAAGAGAGATGTATACAACACGTCGGTCCTCTTTTCCTCTCTGACGGGTCACATACCCCTTCTTTACAAGACTGTTCATGGCTATGGTCAGCGTACCGACCGTAACAGACAATTCCCTGGCTATGGCCGACATGTTTTTGGGTTCTCCAATGCCAATGGCCTCGATTACATGCATATCATTATTTGTAATATTGGTAAATTCCTGTGTAATGATAGCCTGTTGCTCTATATCCATAACATCTCGAAACAGTCTTACCAAAACTTCGTTAAGAGTCCCGTAAGTATCCACGTTTATCCCCTTCACTTATGACAATAAAAGCTTCTTCGTAATTATACATGATTATGTATCCCAAGACAACCACCTGAATTCTTATGAAATTCTTAAAATAGGATCAAATAAATACCTTTTATACCAAAAAACGGGATATGATAACACTTGCGGCTACGCCTGCAGCCGTGGCAACCAATGCACCGCCCAGGGTATAACGGGTCTTTTTGATTTTTACGGTACCAAAATAAATGCTCAGGCAATAGAAAACGGTTTCCGTACAGCTCATAATCACTGACGTCAGCATGCCTATATAGGAGTCTGTTCCATATTTCTTAAAAATATCAAGCACAAGACCTGTGGCTGCTGAGTTTGATACCAGACGCACTAAAATCACCGGAACGACCGGTGCGGGTAGAAACAAGAGGGCAGCCGGCTTTGTCAGGCATTTTGCCAGAAAGTCTAAAAAACCGGAAGCACGGAGCACCCCCACTGCGGTCATAAGACCGATGAGCGTAGGCATGATCCCTGCCACTGTTTTCATCCCTTCCTTGGCCCCGTCTATAAAATCATCAAAAACCGGACGTTTGGACAATATGCCAAAGCCTACCATGTAAAAAATGATAAGCGGCACTGCCGCCTCAGACAGAAATAATAGAAATTTCATACCTTCACCTAAAAAACCTTAATTGTTATAGTTTATTCCAAATCCTCCCTTTTCATTCAAGTCGTTTTGAGGTAAACTATCAGCGAAAGCAATGAACAGTGCGAGACAGGTCAGGCCAGAATCCACTGGCTGCTCTGCGTACTTACGCGATAAACAAAAAGGAGATGTACCAATATGAGTATTTTATTTTTACAGTATCCCCCCTGCAGTACCTGCAAAAATGCAAAAAAGTGGCTAGATGCCCATGAAGTAGCATATGACTCCAGAAATATCAAAGAAGAAAATCCAAACTCTATAGAGCTCGCAGACTGGATTCAAAAAAGCGGTCTTCCCATAAAGCGTTTTTTCAACACCAGCGGAATCATCTACAAGGAAAAAAATTTAAAAGAGCTTTTGCCCGGCATGAGCGAAAAAGAACAGATCGATCTCCTGGCGACCGATGGAATGCTGGTCAAGCGTCCCTTAATCATTGGCGATGATTTCGTCCTGGTCGGCTTTAAGGAGAAGGAATGGGAGACGTACCTGCTCCGGTAAATGCTTATCAAAACAACAACGCTTTTCCATGTCTGAACAAGCGAAATACCCGGCGGATTTAAGAGTTGTATCCTCTCTCTTCCGCCGGGTATTCTGCCATAAACTTTACTGGCCTATTATATGGGACATGCTGTTAATCATTAACAGTTCGATCCCCAGATGCTCTTTTATTTCTTCATACGCATTTGACATCTTATCCGCTTTGAGTACCTCATTACTGCTCTTACCGGCCTCCTGCTCTTTCAAGCGATAAGCAAGAGCTTTCTTTGCCGATGCCCCGATTGCGGAAGCAGCCAATATAATCAGGACCACCATTACGATGAGGAAGGGCTTTTGTATGGTATTCACTAATCTGTGGCCGTAATATAATACCTTCAGCTGTTTTCCTATTACTGTTTCTGTCCCTCTCCGGTTAAGCTCCGCCATGATCGTTTGAAATTCACCGGGCGGAGGGGACGGGGGCTCAGGTGTTAATTCTGGATGCTCCTGCATATAATCAAGCAGATGGGCTTCTAATTTTTCCTGATACGACAAATGATATTTTATCCGTTTTAAAATTGAATATTTTTTTCCATGGTTTCTCTCCTTCTCCACGTACACACCTCTTAAATACAAGTTATCCTTAAGTTCCCACAAGCTTTGGGGTTGACTTTTTATCGCTAACGTTTACTATTATAAGTATATCGAATTTGGGAGGCAACGCTTTATGAAAAAAATCATCTTAACCGGCGGTGGTACTGCCGGTCATGTTACCCCGAACCTGGCCTTAGTTCCCTCGTTAAAAGAGCGGAATTACGATATTCACTATATAGGATCATACCAGGGAATCGAACGCAAGCTCATTGAGGGAGCCGGCATCCCCTATGACGGCATTTCTTCCGGTAAATTCCGTCGGTATTTTGACTTGAAAAACTTCTCTGATCCCTTCCGGGTATTAAAAGGATATTGGGAAGCTTTGAGATTGATAAAAAACTATAAGCCGGATGTGGTTTTCTCAAAAGGAGGTTTTGTAGCCGTTCCCGTAGTGTTGGCTGCAAAACACTGCAAGGTACCTGTTATCATTCACGAATCAGATATGACTCCAGGGCTAGCCAACAGGCTCAGTATTTCGTCTGCAGCAAAAATCTGCTGCAATTTTCCGGAAACCCTTCCTTATCTTCCAAAGGAAAAAGCCGTACTCACTGGCTCTCCTATAAGGAAAGAGCTTTTAATGGGCGATCGTCAGACAGGTTTAAAATATGCACGTTTGTCTGCAAACCGGCCTGTTATCTTGATCATCGGCGGAAGTCTTGGTTCCGTAACGGTCAATACCGCATTACGGGGCATTCTCCCAAAACTGCTTAAAAATTACCAGGTGATACATATCTGCGGAAAAGGCAATCTGGACGAAAGCCTGATCGGAATGGAAGGATATGTACAATATGAATATGTTGACGCCCCTTTAAAACATCTTTTTGCTGCTGCTGACCTGATGATCTCAAGGGCCGGAGCAAATTCCATCTGTGAAATACTCGCACTTAGAAAGCCAAATATCCTGATTCCTCTTTCCGCTGCCGCCAGCAGGGGGGATCAGATTTTAAATGCAAGATCCTTTGCAAAACAAGGCTTCAGCTCCCTTCTGGAAGAAGAAAACCTTACCGGAGATTCCCTTTTGCAGGCAATCAGCGAAACATTTGCCAACCGGCAGGCTTTTATCTCTAAAATGGAGAAAAGTGAATTACACAATGCGGTCGATACCATTATTGATATGATTGAATCCCAGGTTCAAAATTAACCTTTACAAATGAAAATTAGGACCGAGGATCTTTTTCAAGCAAACTCTTGTACGATATATCCGGGAACGGCAGACCGTTCCCGGAATTTTTAGGATTTCGCAAATTTCAGGAATGGTAAGCTGTTCCAGAAAATAAAGAATAGCCATTTCCTTCCATTCCTCTCTCATATTGGAAATCTCCCAGGTTATCTTTAAAAGAGCTTCCTCTCCAAGGATCACATCCAGGGGATCAGTGACCACATATCTCGTAAGCATCGCCACCTCATTAACTGCATCTCCCTCATCCAGGCTCACCTTTTCATAATGGCCGTTCTTACGGAGGCAGTCAATGGATTTACGTTTTAAAATCTTAATCAACATGCCTTTCTTTCGTGTATCGGTCCATGATAATGAATAATTCTCAAAATATGCAATAAAAGTTTCCTGCACCACATCATCCAGTTCCATGTCCGGCACATTGAGTGTTTTCGCTATCCTGCGGAGCAATCCCTGATATTCCCCATATATAGACTGCAGTAACAAATTTTCATCTTCATGTATGCTCATTGATTGTGTCCCTCTGATTGTAGGGCGCTCCTTATAGCGTCTCCTGTCTGTATTAATTCTCCTGGATCTGCCTCGCCCGGCACCCATGAAACCATAACAGGGCCTTCCTCATAACGAGGAATCAAATGTACATGAAAATGAAAAACCGTCTGGCCTGCTGCTTTCCCATTATTCTGCACAACATTAAATCCGGCACAGCCTAATGAGTTTTTCATGGCGTTTCCTATTTTAGCCGCTAACGGGAGAACCTTTTTTGCTGTTTCCTCTTCCAGCTCACAGATATCTTTGTAATGCTGTTTAGGAAGTATCAGGGCATGCCCCCTGGAAGCTGGTCCTAAATCCAGGATCACACGAAACATGTCATCCTCGTAGATCGTTTCAGAAGGTATCACGCCATTTGCAATTTTGCAGAAAATGCAATTATCGTCCCTCACTTACTCACCTCCTTCCAAATAGATTATCCCCATATCTCCATATTCTGGTGCCTTCTTGGCTTGCGGTACAGAAGTATCCCCATAACAATGCCAACAATGAGCCCACCAATATGGGCTGCATTATCTACGCCTGTGCTGGTAAAGCCAAAATACAAGGAACACGCAATCACAACTGCCAGCTGTCTGACACTTAAGTCTTCCAGCCGGCCGCGATTAACTAATACCGCATATAAAAGGCCTCCGATCACGCCAAAAATTGCGCCTGACGCTCCTGCCGAGACTACGGTCCTGTATTCTCCAAGGTTCACTGCCATAGACACCACATTGGCGCCCAATCCGCAAAGCAAATAGAAGAGCAGGTATTTTATATGGCCCAAGGCCCTCTCCAGATTATCTCCCAATATAAATAAAATGAGCATGTTATTCATAATATGGTTAATGCCAAAATGCATAAAAACAGAAGTGAGAAGCCGGTAATACTCTCCTCCCTCCAATACAAGCGGAGCGTACATCGCTCCATGTGCCACCATAAACTGCGTATTTTCCGTGGAGCCTGTCACCTCCAGATATAGGAAATAGATGACATTTATTGCGATCAAACCAATGTTTACAAATGCCTTCTTACGCCTGTATAAATCCTTCATTGCAGCTCTCCTTGATAAATATTATGCCTATTTTAACACAAGTTGACATATTATGTAAATATAAACCCGAAATTTGCGGTAAAAACTTCACCATTTCAGCCTAATCCTTCTTATATCCGGACGGCTGTTTCAAAAGGCATCCGGGGAACTTTTCCTGCCCGGCAAAGGGCTTTAAAGAAGGTAATTTGCGAAACATTCGCAAATTATCTTGACAACATTTCAATTCCGCAGTACACTTATTTGCGAACAAATCGCAAATTAGGAAGTGAACCCTTTTGGCCAACTATATGACAGCACAAAGAAAACTGCTTTTTGCCTTTTTGCAGGAAAATCCTGACAGGCAATTCTCCGCAAAACAAATTGCAGACAGCCTTTCCGATTCATCCGTCAGTTTAAGTGCAGTGTACCGTAATCTCACTTATCTGGAGGAGAAAGGGCTGATTAACCGCTTTACGAAAGAAGGTAGCCGGGAGCTTTTTTATCAGTATATTCATTCAGAGTATTGCCGTAATTGTATTCATATGAACTGCATAAAATGCGGAAGAACATTTCATATGGATGCCCACATTGCCGACAGGATGCTGGAGGACATTTTAAAAGTAGACGGTTTTCAGATCAGAAAAGAGAAATCCGTTCTTTACGGAATCTGCAAAAACTGTATCTGATGTTTTCATCGTTTTTTAAAAGGAGGAAGAGACATGGCAAAAAACAAAAAGCTGCTTGCCGGGTTTATCACCCTGGCGATTCTTTTTATGCTGCTCTTTTCCGTATTTTATATCACTGCTGAAGCCCGCCATCAATGCATAGGCGAGGACTGCCCCATCTGTCTTGAAGTTCAGGCCTGTGTCCAGGCCCTGAATACTCTTGGAACAGGCTTTGCGCCTGCTATTGCCGTTTTCGCGGCAGCCCACTTTTTTGTGATCTGCGTGATCCCGGTCTTTCACCGCAATCCTTCTCACACTTTGGTTTCTCTTAAGGTAAAGCTTACGAATTGAATATTGATTGTAACAAGGGAGAATTCTGCCCATTTTAGGCAGAGACCGATTTCAGTCGACGCTCCCTTATATTCTTATGCCCATTTTTAATGATCTATATTTATTCGGAGGTTCTAATAATGAAAAAATTAATTTCCTGCCTGTTAGCAGGACTTATGATTATAGGAGCACTAACTGCTTGCTCCAATACAAATGCAACGACAACGGCCAGCGATAACAATAAACTAAGCGTAGTATGCACAATTTTCCCGGAATACGATTGGGTCATGGAAATTCTTGGCAGCCATGGGGAAAATGGAGAGGTCACCATGCTTTTAGATAACGGTGTGGATCTGCACAGCTATCAGCCGACAGCAGATGATATCATCAAAATTTCAACCTGCGATATGTTCATCTATGTGGGCGGCGAATCCGACCAATGGGTGAAGGATGCCTTAAAGGAAGCTAAAAACAAAGATATGGTCGTAATCAATCTCCTTGAAGTTCTGGGCGACACCGTCAAAGAGGAAGAGGTCGTTGAAGGAATGGAGTCAGAGGAGGAGGAAGCCCACGAGGACAGTGAAGACGGCCCGGAATATGACGAGCACGTTTGGCTGTCACTGGAAAATGCCAAAACGTATTGCAATTATATTGCTGAAAAGCTGGGTGAAATCGACAGTGCAAATGCCGCGTACTATTCTGCAAACGCAGATGCCTATGGAAAAAAGCTGGATCAATTGGATGAAAGCTATCAGCAGGCGGTGGACTCTGCCAAACAGAATACCGTGCTGTTTGGGGACCGCTTTCCCTTCCGCTACCTGGCAGACGATTACGGCCTTACCTATTATGCCGCATTTGTGGGCTGCTCAGCAGAAACGGAGGCCAGCTTTGAAACCATCGCCTTTCTTTCAAAAAAAGTTGATGAATTGGGGCTTGGCACTGTGCTGACGATTGAAGGCGCCAAGCATAAAATCGCCGAAACCATCGTTCAAAACACGAAGGATAAAAATCAGGCAGTCCGTACCATGGATTCCATGCAGTCTACCACTTCCAAGGATGCAGAAAGTGGTACCACCTATCTTTCCATTATGCAGACGAATCTGGAAGTATTGAAAGATGCATTAAATTAAGAGGAGGAATCAATGTGGCACAGCTAACATGTAACAACCTTACCATCGGGTATGACGGTAAAACGGTCCTTAAGGGACTTAACTTTTCCGTAAACAGCGGTGATTATCTCTGTATCGTGGGAGAAAACGGTTCCGGGAAAAGTACTCTCATGAAAACCATTCTGCACCTTCTGGCGCCGCTTGAAGGAAGCATTGTTATAGAAAACAAGCAGCAGCCAGGAGGGATCGGGTATCTGCCTCAGCAGACAGTGGTACAAAAGGATTTTCCGGCATCTGTTTGGGAAATTGTTTTATCGGGCTGTCTGAACCGCTGTGGGATGCGTCCCTATTACAGCCGTGAAGAAAAACAGCTTTCCCGTGAAAATATGGAGAAAATGGGGATCTCTCATTTGTCCAAACGGTGTTACAGAGAATTGTCCGGAGGCCAGCAGCAGCGGGTTCTGCTGGCACGGGCGCTGTGCGCTGCCGGAAAAATGCTTCTGCTTGACGAGCCTGTTTCAGGGCTTGATCCAAAGGCCGCTGCTGAGATGTATGAGTTGATCCAAAAGCTGAATGAGGAGGGAATCACCATTATTATGATATCTCATGATATCGGCGCTGCCGTTAACTATGCAAGCCATATCCTGCACATGGGAAATCCCCTCTTTTTCGGAACAAGAGTTGAGTATTTGGACAGCAGCATCGGCAAAGCTTATTCTTCTCAGAACGGGGGCACAGAAGCATGAATATATTGATTGAAAAATTAACCTTATATTTTGAATATCCCTTTGTACGCTATGCACTGATTGTTGGGATATTAATAGCTCTCTGTTCCTCCCTTTTGGGTGTTACGCTGGTATTAAAGCGTTTTTCTTTTATTGGCGACGGACTTTCCCATGTTGCTTTTGGCGGCATGGCAATCGCTACGGTAATGAAACTGTCCAATCAGATGCTGCTCATTCTGCCGGTTACCGTCATCTGCGCAATTCTTCTGCTGCGCACCGGTCAAAATGCCAAAATCAAGGGCGATGCGGCTATCGCTATGATTTCCGTGGGTGCGCTGGCCCTGGGCTACCTGCTTATGAATATATTTTCTGCTTCAGCCAACCTGGCAGGAGACGTATGCAGCACGCTGTTTGGTTCAACCTCCATTCTGACACTGACAAAGACGGAAGTATGGCTTTGTGTTGCCCTTTCGGTGGTCGTTATCGCCGTATTTCTTCTATTTTACCATAAGATATTTGCAGTCACCTTTGATGAAGACTTTGCAAGGGCAACCGGCACAAAAGCGGAACAATACAACCTGATGATCGCGGTCATCATAGCCATTATCATCGTACTTGCCATGAATCTGGTAGGCTCACTGCTGATCTCTGCATTGGTCATTTTTCCGGCGCTCTCAGCAATGCGTTTATTTAAAAACTTTAAGTCTGTAATCCTTTGTTCGGCAATTCTTTCCGTATTCTGCGCCGTACTGGGAATTCTGACATCCATTCTGGCAGGAACGCCGGTCGGCTCTACCATTGTAGCCGTTGATATCGCCGCGTTCGCCATATGCTCACTCATTGGGTGGATCTGGGGAGGTGTCAAAGGATGAAACGTATCTTTGGAATGGTTCTGATGCTTTTCATGGTAAACCTTGCATTAACAGGCTGCGGAAAAGACGCAGTGACCGCCCCCGGTCCGTCGTTAGCGCAAGGGGATCGGGCAGAGTCCGGACAATATGAGGCTGCAGGCTCTGAACAATACGATTCTGAGAGTACAGAAGAATTTGACATAAATTCCTATCCTTCGGATTCCTTCGAACCAACTACGGAGCAATTTCAGGATGATCCGGCGGGCTCCGCAAATAACACCGGATTTGATATTGACCTGACGAAATTAAGCAGCACTATGGTTTTTTCCGAGGTATACAATATGATGATATCTCCGGAAGAATATATGGGAAAAACCATTAAAGCCGAAGGGATATTCCAGGTTTACCAGGATTCGAATAATATCAATTTTTATGCTTTGGTCATTGCGGATGCCACTGCCTGCTGCCAGCAAGGATTGGAATTAATCTGGGACGGAGATCCCGCCTATCCCGATGACTATCCGGTTGAAAATAGCGAAATAGAAATAACAGGTGTGTATCAAAGTTATATAGAGGAAGGCAACACGTATTATTATGTACAGGTAAACGATGTTAAGGCGGTATAGAATTTCATTCCCATACCGCCAGTACACCGGTCTGAAAAAGGCCGGTGTATTTTTATATAAATTAATATATATGACATTATGTAAATATAAACGGGTAATTTGCAATAAAAACTTCATCTCCTGTTTTCAGCAATACCGTCTCATTTGTTTCTAATACCCGCCCGTTCACAACGGTTCCATTGGTAGAATTTAAGTCACTGATCCGGTATTCTTCGCCTTCTCTGTCTATCCTGGCATGAATCCTGCTGATGGCTTCTCCCGCGAGAACACAATCGACCATACCTTCCTGCTTTCCAATTAAATAAGGGACATAAGTGATTGCGATATCTTCCCCATCAGCACCAACTGCTCGTAAGTACCGGATACTTTTATCGGCCTTTGTATCGTTTAACAAAACCGTTTGAAAAACTTCCTCATCTCCTGTATCAGGTTTTGGTGTCTTTTCCTCTATATCTTCTTCAAATGTCAACTTCCAGTCATAGCCTTCCGCCGGTTGACGCCCTCGCTCTTCCTTTTTCACCATCATCTCTTTTGGCTGCCTGGAATCTTTTCTCCATATGGCCAAAGCTGCAAAAGCTGATACCCCCCCGGTGACGGGCACCCCATACCAGAATTTCCGAATCCCTTCCATGCCAAAAACCAACCATAAAGCTGCGGCAATACCAAACATGGCTAAAATCGGGATAATGAAAACAGCACCATTCTCCTTACCATCTAAAAAGCGATTTCTTTCTTCGATCTCCTCATTAAATGAATACGAAAGGTGAGAGCTATGATTTTCTTCCGTCTTATTATCTCTTTCCGTCTGATGGCTGCTCTCATTACTTTCTTTTTCGCTGGAACAATTCTTTCCGGCAATTTCAAGAAGGTCCTTCACCCCGTAATTTTCCTTAAGGCTTTCCTGATACAGGCCATACGCCATAACTACACATTCCTTATCCTGATGATTGACCTTACCCAGAAGATACCGCAGCAACTCGGTCATCTCCTCCGGAAACCCCACCTGCCTTCCGGGGACAAGGCAAAGAGAAACCGTAAACTGCTCCGGCTCAACATAAATATATTCTGGCTCCAGAAGGATTTGTTTTTCCTTAAGCAGGTAAGCCTCCAGCCGCTCCAGAGTCCGTCCAATATCCTCTATTAACTTCTTAAGCTCCTCCCGGCCCAGACTATGATATTCAAGAACCCTGTTTAAGGGCTGCTTTGAGGTGATCTCATAATAATATAACTTCTGGTTATCCACCTGCTTTACATGGAACTTCAGCAGTCCTCCGATTCTGTTTGCAGCCATCATATGTACCTCATAACTGTCATATACGGTCTCTTCCGGCTCCAGGATCAAATAATTGTGCTTCATTTCCCGCCTGTATACAGCCTTCATCTCATTCCTCCTGATTGATGAGCGTCAACATCCTTAAAAAATTCTCCGGATCAAATACGCCCTGTTCCATTTCCAGCTTCCAGGTCCCCGCACTTCCATAAGCTTCCACCCTCCTGCCTGTTAAAGGGTTTCCTGACATCTTGATCTGGAAATCATATTTTTTCCAGGAAAAAGGATTGCCGGCCCTTCTGGCTGCCCACAACGCAGCCTCATCAGACGGCTCTGTTTCATTATGGCGCAGTCTTTGCACCGTCTCCCCCAATGCCACTGATCCCACAACTTCATCCCTCAACCGGTAAGCTGCTTGTACAGAAACAATCAGCGCCCATAATACAATTGCCATAATAAAAGCCGCCTCAACAGTATAGCTTCCATGCAGCCTTTTCTTCATATCATCACCAGTCCAATCCACACAGGAACCAGAAATGGCAGAAACGGTATCGTTTTCTTTTTATAATCCCGTCCCCGCAGACAGCCCAAGAGATAAATTCCGCCGCATACAACGCCATTTAAAAAAGCTCCATAGATCAATAATTTCAGATTCAAAAATGTTCTTAAAAACAGGCCGCTGACTACAAAAAACCAACCATCTCCCATTCCGATTGCCTCACCTGTTAACCGGCTTAAAAGAAGGAGTCCAACTCCTATCATACAGCTTAACAGCCGTTCTATGCCAATATCTCCCTGTAATAGAGCCAGAATCAGTCCCGCAATGCCTGCCGCCTGAAAAAGCCACACGCTGACTGCCTTTTCTCTTCCGTCTTCCCAGGCAGCCGCCAATAAAAACAATCCAAATATAATTTTATTCACGCTATCCACCATAGTGGTACCTCCCTATTGAGAACAGTAAGAGCACGGTCCCAGATGGCGCACCTGGGATAAAGGGACAGCCTCCACATATGCCATGATAGAGTTACAATTCCTGTCACTATGATACCGCTCTCCTGACGGCATGATGTATACACTGCCGCTTTCCTCTGCAAACCCGCCGCATCTGCTGCAGGGCTTATATTTACCGCCGGATAAATTACGAACAGTTTTTACTTCCTTAAAAGATATCTGTTCTATATCATTGTATAAGTAATGGCAGGTTCTCTGGCGGTGATACCTTGTACTCGCCTTTCCAATGTATACAAGCTCATCCTCCCGTCCGTTCTTTCTGCTGCTGCCCTCCTGGCCGATCCAGGCCCTCCGGCAGCTTCTGGCGGTCATGGGTATACTGCTTAACCCAAAAACAGAAAAAGGAATTCTTATCCGGTAGTCCATAATTAAATCAATGGTCTCTCCGTCTGTTAATACAGAGGAACGAACAAAGGAAACTGATTCAAGCCGTTCAACCCCCGCCCGTCCTCCTACCCGCTTTCTGACATAGAGAAGGATACCTTCCTCTGTGAGCCCGTCTATAAACTCCTCTGAAAAGCCATCGATTCCTGTGCCCTCCAGCTCTTCTCCAAGTTTAAGCTGATGCAATACATAAGCATACTGGCTGACTTCTTCTCCTGCCGCTTCCAGAGCGGTTTGTATGCGCCTCCCTTCCTTCATAATCCCCATAGGAAGCATGAGAATCACCATAAAGAACAGGAAAAGGGGCAGGACCAGGGCAGTCTCTATGGTCAGGCTCCCCTTGTTTCGATGGCAGGAGGCAGATGATAATACCCTTTTTACAAGGAATCCTTGTTTCATGAAGGGGATTTGTACCTGGAGAGTAACAATTTTTTTCTTATTTTTTCTTTGGAACTCCTTGAAAAAGGGCATGATCAGCCACCTCCTAACCCTTTTTTACATTTCTCTGGCATAATGGGATACCTGCAGGCAGCCCTTAATATGCTTTTTCTGTCCGGACTTCTACCGGATAGGAGGGATTATTTCCTCCGAAAAACATATGCCTTGATCTCACAGTTCCCATTACTTCCGCCTGGTAAATGCAGTTTGCCATGCGAAAGTCCGCATGTTTCTCACATAAATTCATCTGGATCACATCCATAAGACGGTAATGCTGCTGCCGGGATTCTCCCGGAAAAAGAAGAAGCTTCAAATAGCCGGTATAATCAATTCCGTTTTCATCCTCTTTCCCACCTTCCCATGTTCCCGTTCTTCCTAATTCAAGTAAGGCATCAAGGGACAGCTTCCATGTGTTTCCTGACTTAAGAAAGACTACCTTTTTCCCCTCTAAAAGCATTCTCACATCCACAATCGCCTCTCCAAGCGCCCAGATGCTCATCACAAAAAATGCAACGATTCCGGTTAGAGGAGCCATGCCTACTGCTCCGGTAATTAGGCCGGCAAGAGACATTGCCTCCTCCCGTTTCTGGTCGTCTGAAAGAATATGGACTAAGTTCATGCCTTCCCTTATCATGAGTACATCTAAAACTGTCTGCTTTAAGTTTTCCTCATCTGTTTTCTTTCCAGAAACCAGATACTCCAATTCGTACACTACCTCCTTATCCTCCTCTGAGAGAACGTTTGTGAGAAAACGGCCGCAATACTCTCCAAAGAGAATCCGGTCCAAAAGGCCTGACTCCAGCGCCTGGCCATCCCCGCAGGTAGCAGAAGGAAAAGAATCGTCTGATATAATGCCTTTGGATATTTCTTTTCCATCAGGCAGAACCAGAGATAAAAGCCCTGTCTGTATGAAACCTTCTAACTGTTCCAAAAGTCTCTGCTTTTCCGGGTCCTTCACCCCATTGGAATAAGAAAGAGTGGGGATGTCTGCCTTTGCCCATAGTTCCCCTACAGACCCCCATAGTCCGGACAGATCGGGGCCGTCATCCTCTTCATCATCACGGTCCCAGTTATCAATGATCTGCTCTACCTCAGAGGAACGATATCTTGCCTGTCCCATAACCTGTTTAATCTGTTCCATCTGCCCCGGCAGGGCCTCAATTTCCCGCCTTCGCTCTCCATCCTGATTTACATAGGATCCATAGCAAGAGGTATCCCCGATTAAGGCCTCACGTACTTCTTTGCTTAATTTGTACTGAGCCGCAGTTAAGTCATTATTAGTTCCACTTAAGCTGTTTTTTAAATCATCTGCTTTCTTCCCATAGGCCTTTACAAGGGAAGGAATCCGGTTTATTTCCCGCTCCAAAAGATCCGCCTCTCTGCGAAATCCCGAACCGTCATAATCTCTGATTCTTTCATAAGCAGACCGCCAGTAAGTCTTCTGCTGCTTTAATGAATCATTGATATCCTCCAAAGCCCTTTCCAACCGGACAGCTTCCCGTTCATGGTCACGGAACGAACCGGATAACTCTTTCACTGCGTTCGCTTCCGTTAAGTTCCTAAGCAGGGCTTCTGCACCCTTATCATCTGTCATATCTTCAAATATTCCATACTTCATATAGTCCAAAATCTCCTGCTTCAAATACTGTCCTTCCCCATCAGTGATACGAAAAAGCTGCATCGTATCCGCCTTTTCCATATCCATGGAATACCAACCGGAGCTATCCATATAAGGCTCCATAAATCCCTTCCATGCTTTTTCCAGTTCCTCGCCATTCTCACATTCCAGAAGAAATAGACGATATTTATCCCAGGCTTCTCTGTGAAACCTGCTGAATACAGAGTCCATGGAAGAATCAGCCGCCAGCTTTAGATAATACCTGGTTCCGGCAGTCCGTGCGGACTCTAAAAGTCCGCACATCAGGCTGAATATGCATAAAAGAGCTAAACTGAAAAATACTGTTACCTGTCCGCTTTTGCGCATCAATACACCTCTTTAGACTGGCTGTTGATTTCCTTGAATATGTTATCAAGAAGAGTCGTTATCTGCTTTTTAAAAATAATGACAAGCCCAATTAAAACAACCAGAATCAGCACCACTTCAATTACGCCTACTCCGTCTTCTTCCTTAAAAAAATCCAGGATCTGTCTGTTTACCGATGTCAGCATCATATCACCTCCCTTCTAATAAAATGCCAGGAACGCAGGAACTACGATCATGACCATGACCACTCCCAGCATCATAAACAGGGGCAGCAAAAGTTTGGTTCCTGCTTCTTCCCCCAGCTTTTTCGCCAAGTTCTTCCTTTGCTCAAAGGCTGAAGCCATCTCAAGCTCCAAAGCCGGGCGAAGCTGCCTGCTTCCGTTTTTCTGGCTCTGTTCCAGAAGGGTAGAAAGCTTTATGTAGGCCTGTAAGCCGCAACGCCTTCCAAAATCACTGTACGCCCGTCCTTCCGACAGCCCGCTGCTAATCTGCCCTGCTGTTTTCACCATCTCCTCATACGCCGGACGAACGCTCCTTTTCCCCTGCTTTACCGCCTCCTTATAGCCAGCTGCAATCCTCTCCCAGGCTCCACGGACGGTAAGACCTGCTCCGATATAGACTACCAGCTTGGAAACCAACTCAGAATAATCAAACAGCAATTGCTGCTCACGGATCTTCGCCTGACTTTTCCTGTCAAACTCTTCTTTCACGTGCAGGAGAGCTGCTAGTAAGAACCCCAGTACCGGCAATATCCGGTGATCCGCCTCCTCAGGCTTGAAATACGTCAGCCGGCTCCCCTCATAAACTGATGGCAGTAACAGGCGATCCTCCGTCTGCTGTTTCATATCCATCTGGCCAATCCACTGAAGAAAGTCTGCTGCTGCTTTTTCTTCCTTGGTAAGGGAGGCTGGGTAAACCGTCACTTTAAACTCAAATCGGTCTTCATGATGCCCATCCGTCACTCTGGCCCTTAACCAGACCTGCTCTCCCTCTTCTGGTATTTCTTCATTATGAACAACTCCAAAGGAATCGATCACCTGGGGATTATCAGACTCCCAGCTGATTCTAAGCCCATACTCTCCCAGGCTGTTTTTTAAATTTAAGCTTTCTCTCACCTCCTCAAGGGACTCATTTTCCCCCAGCATCTGCCGGGTCAGTTCAGGCCCGATCCTTTGAAACAGCTCCTTTGCCTCTTCCTCCCCATACTGCCGCTCCCTGACAGGGATTCTCACCGGTATCTTCCTATCCCCATTCTCTCCGTCAAGCCCGGATACCAGGATATCATATGTAATCTCTCCGTGCCCCGGACCTGCCCGTTTAAGCCCTCCCCCTTCCGATACCGCCTTTCCGCCTGCTGCATAAAACAGCTCCAAAGCAACATATAAGGCAATTCCGGAAACAGCGCATGCCGTCTGTATCTTTGTAAAGGGAAATCTCCATGTTCTTTTCATATCTCAATCCTCATAATCCACTTAGCAATCCCCAGTGCAGCAATGTAAATGATCATGCAAAGGGTCATGAGAATCCTTCCGATTCCTGTACTGTACATGATGTTAAAAAAGCCTGGAGAAGTCAGATCAATATAAAGGACAATAAAAAAGGGGATCATGCTCATAATTTTTTGTTCAAACTGTTTTGAGGCTGTCATCGTTAAAATCTCCTGTCTTACCTGTACTTTGTCCCTTATTACATCCGCCGTCTGGCTTATGATCAAAACCAGTTCTCCTCCACTTCGCTTTGCCGAGGCAAATACCTCCGCAAAGTTCTTAACATCATCAAGGCCGCTGCGGCCTGCAAAATCGGAAAGCGCCAGCTCCACCGAACGGTTCATCCGGATCTGGCTCTCAATATGCTTAAATTCCCTGGAAACCATCCCCTCCTCCCCGAAAAGCAAACCCAATTCCTTTACAGAAGCAGAAAACGCATTCTCCACAGAGTAACCGGCACTTAAGAAGGAGGCTAAAAGCAGGATGCCCTCCTTAAATTCCAGATTTAACTGCTGAAGCCGGCTTTCCTTCAGCTCTCCTTTTTTAATCATTGGGAATATAAAAACCATTGGGACAAATAACAGAAGAGACGTAGCGCTGCGGTAAAAGATGTAAGCAAAAAGCCCTGCAATTGCCAGGCCCTGAAATCCATACAGGCACCACTGAACGGGTGTCAGATCATAGGTTTCATATCTCAATGCCTGCTGCTTTAAGTTTTTCGGCGTTTTGAATAGTTCCAACTTTTTTAAGGCTTCCGTGAACAGCCTGTCCTTCTTCCAGATTCCCACAATCTTCCTCAAACCTGTATAATGGATTAAGCCTGATTTCTCCGTTCTCATAACCAATTACCTCCACAATGGACAGGACCCTCCTGCTTTTATCTCTGAGCCGTCCCAAATGAATTAAGATATCAATTGCTGCCGCAACCTGGCTTCTGACTGCTGCCAATGGAATATCCGCTCCCATAAGCACCATAGTCTCCAGCCTGGAAAGCATGTCCCTGGGACTGTTACCATGGCCGGTGCTAAGGCTTCCGTCATGGCCGGTGTTCATGGCTGATATCATGTCCAAAGCCTCCTTTCCTCTTACTTCTCCGACGATTATTCTGCTGGGATTCATTCTAAGTGCAGCCCGGATCAGATCACCAATGGACACCTCCCCAGCCCCCTCTCCATTAGCCTCTCTTGTTTCAAGCCGCACCAGATTGGGAATATGAGCAATCTTCAATTCCGCAGAATCTTCAATGGTCACAATCCGCTCATCCCTGGGGATGTAGGCGGACAGGGCATTAAGGAACGTACTTTTTCCTGAATTGGTCCCTCCGCTGATAAAAATATTGTATCCTGCTTCTACAATGCATTTTAGAAAATTCGCAGCCTCTTCCGTAACCGAGCCCAGTCTTAACAGTCTTGTCATGGTAATGGGCTTTGGAAACTTACGGATGGTCACTGCAGGACCGTCTAAGGCAATGGGCGGCAGCACGACATGGACCCTGGAACCATCAGACAACCGGGCATCCGCTATGGGCCTTGATACATTTACCGTTCGGTTTACTCTGCTGACGATCTGCTGGATGGTATCCTCCAGCTGCTCCTGGCTGTCAAAGGATCTGCCCCACTGCTCCATACGCCCGTTTTTCTCCACAAAGACATGATCTGCCCCATTTACCATGATCTCCGTCACATCCTCATCATCTACCAGCTCCTGAAGGGACCCAAGCCTCCGGAAGGAATCGAAAAGCCTGCCACGAAGCTCCTTCTTATCTTTTAGGGGAAGAAAACTGCCCTGCCCATATTCCAAAATTCTACGGTCTATGATGCTATAAAGCTCCTCATCAGTTACCTGCTGCCGTTCATCCAGCTCTATTATGATTTCTTCCCGAAGCCTTCTTCTCTCCTTATCGTCCATGGTTGTTCCTCCTTGCACAATTCTTATGCAGCTTATGGCTGCTTCCTTAAAAGCTGTCTTGTATAATCTCCCAATTCTCCCCATAAGAGCTGTTCCAGATAGTTATCTTTTCGTCCAAAGCTGCAGTGATAGGGAGGCTTTATTTTCTGTATCCGGTTTTTCAGAGACTCATGACCGGATGATACCAGATATTCCTCAAACTCTTCTATTTTTGCTGCAGATACGCAGTCATCCTTTACCGGCATATATACTACATCGCATATCTCCAGTACCTCCGCAGCTTTCTTGCCAAATTGGCCTAAATCCAGAATAATGGATTCATAAACACTTTCCCTGGCAATGTGGGATACCAGCTCCGCCATCATCTGTCCGGTCGCCTGGCAAAGGTCCTCAGGATATTGCACAGGCGGCACATAATCCAGCTCTCCCCAGGTATAGACGACGGATCCAAGGCGTACCCAGCGAAAACCTTCCTGGCTGTAATAATATAAAAGATCAGACAAACCTCCCCTGTACTCTTCTCCGATCAGCCGCCGAAATCCTGAGCAATCCTCAAAGTTTAAATAAAGAACCTTTAAATCCCGGGCCAGAAGCTGTCCTATGGTAAGGGAGAAAGAGGTCTTTAAACACCGGTTGATGGGAGAATAGATTCCTATGATCCTCCCCGTCTTTGAAACCATGGCATAACCCGGATCTCCGGGATCGTCACAGTAGTAATCCAACACCTCACGCATCAGGCTGTCAGCCGCCTGATATTTATAAACACCTGGATACTGTCCTCCCGGAGGGACTGCTTCACCGTCAGCCAGCATGATCACAACGGCTGCGCCTATTTTCTCTATTTCCTCCCTGGGAACGGAGGAACTAATGAGCAAAAGCTCTATCTTATGGTCTTCCCCATAGGACTTCAGCCGTTCCAGGGCTGTAAATGCCATAACCAAGAACCCGACCTGCTCCTTTTGGTTTACAAATTCCGTGAACCTCTCCGTATACAAAGGGTCCGTATCATAAACCGCCATCACTTTTTTTGCCAAATTCAAACCTCCTTATTTTGTATACTGTAAAATCAAGCGGAAATGTTTTCATATCCCGTCGTTCAAAATAACACAGAACCCAGTGTCCCTAAAAACAGGCACAGACCTAGAGGTATCACCATATCATATCCATCCCGGACAGGATCATAGTAGGTTGTAAGTTTCCCTGTTTGAAATACGTGCCTGATATAGGCAAGAAGACAAGAAAGGCGGACGAAAAAGCTGCCACTCCCTGCCATTTTGAAAAAGGACCAGAAAGCCCCTATAAGAAAACCAAGTCCAACTGCCAAAGCGCCTGCTTTAAGCCCAAGAAAGCCGCATATAAGTGCAGTCAGCTTGATATCTCCCGCACCGATCATCCGGCACAGGAACAGTAAAAAGAATATCCCTGTCACAATTATTAGTCTAAGTAAGAACAGAAGACCTCCAAAAGGATTCTTTGATCCAGGGATTTCAAGCAGAATGCCAAGGACAATCCCTGAAAGCACCAGCCAGTTAGGGATACGGTGTTCCCGGACATCATAAAAAGCTCCTGCTCCTAAAATAAGCAGCAAAATAACATACCGAACGATACAATCCCCCCTTTTTACAAATAATTTTAACATTGGAATTCATGCTGGAAAATCAGCTATGGATTATAAAAAACTTTTGAAATGCAGTATGCGGAACGCATATAAGAATGTGCCTTTATTATGCACAAGGGAAAATGAAATGTCAACTGTTTTTTATAAGAAATATTGTATACATTCATTTATGTGGTTTTCTGGAAGCGAAGGCTCTTCCGTTAATTTATTGTCATATTTCAACAAATTTTTTCAATATTCCTCATTTATCGCAGCATAAATAACAAAATTTCAGCTACAAAACATTGACGTTATCCTTCAGGGATGATAAAATAAAATTAGTTTAATTTTTTAAACCAAAGGGGGAATCCACCGATGCATGCCGAGGATTTTAATGAACTTTTCCAGAATTGCATGCCGATTTTTATCGCTCTCGGGGACGAAGTGCGGCTGACCATTATTAAGGTTCTGGCCAATGCAGGTATTTATGATGACCCGGGAAACGACGTTTCAAACATCAAAGATGACCTAAGCATAAGACCCAGGCAGGGAATGAATGTAAAGGAAATCACGGAAATGACCCGGTTGTCCCGCCCTGCCATTTCCCATCATTTAAAGATTTTAAAAACAGCAGGTCTTGTGAATGTCCGCCAGGAAGGGACAGCTAATTATTACTACCTGACCATTGGCGACAGCACAAAAAAGCTTTGTTCTCTGGGACTGTATTTACAGGAACTGATGAATCAAGTTACATAAGTATTAAAGATATACAGGTAATATATGAATAAAGTGCCATTTTCCAGACATACTGAAATTATAGCATTCGGTAAAAATTATAAAATCTGGAGATGATAAAATGAAACATGGTCTTTTAAAAAAACATCTGGTCCTGTCAGAGGAAGAGCGGAATTTAAGGCGTGAGATCGAACGTTCCAAAACCGCCATTGATTCCGCCAGAAATCACTTTGAACAGGTGGTTGACCCAACGCTTATTGATTGTTATATCTACGAACTTAACGCAGCACAGCTGCGTTACCAGTTCCTTCTGCGACGCTTTAAAAGCCGGGAGGTATAAACTACTATAATCTGGAGGATAAGTATATGAGCAAGTGGTATGAAAGGGGAGTTTTTTATCACATATATCCCCTGGGGCTTGTGGGCGCTCCGAAAGAGAACAGGGAATCTTCTGCTGTGAACCGGTTTGGGGAACTTAGTGAGTGGATTTCCCATATCCGTTCTCTGGGGTGCAATGCGATCTACATCGGGCCACTGTTTGAATCCTCTACCCATGGGTACGATACGCGTGATTACCAGATGGTGGACCGCCGTCTTGGTGACAGAGAAGGCTTTCAGGAGTTTGTATCCCGTTCCCATGAAGCTGGTATCAAAGTGGTTGTTGACGGCGTCTTTAACCATACGGGGCGGGAGTTTTTTGCATTTCAGGATATTTTAAACCATGGGGAGAATTCTCCCTACAGGGACTGGTACCGTGGAATCAACTTTGCCGGCGGCAGTCCTCTGGGAGATTCCTTTGGTTACGAAGCGTGGCAGGGACACTTTGAGCTTCCTTGCCTTAATCTTTTTAATCCGGCAGTCAGGCAGTATTTATTTGACACCGTACAGTTTTGGATCAGCACCTTTGATATTGACGGAATACGCCTTGACTGTGCCAATGTGCTGGACTTTGGATTTATGAGGGAGCTGCGGCAGCATACGACGGAAATGAAAGAAGATTTCTGGCTCATGGGGGAAGTTATCCATGGAGAGTACGGCAGATGGGTCAGTCCCGGTATGCTTCATTCCGTCACAAATTACGAATTACATAAAAGCATTTACTCGGGTCACAATGACCACAATTATTTTGAGATTGCACACAATGTAAAAAGGCTGGAATCCATCGGATCACAGCTTTATACCTTTGTGGATAATCATGACGAAAACCGGATCGCAAGCAAGCTGTGCAATACCCAGCACCTCTATCCGGTTTACATCCTGTTATTTACCCTTCCCGGAATCCCCTCCGTCTACTATGGCAGCGAGTTTGGGATGGAGGGCAGACGGACCAATACGGATGACTCCATGCTGCGTCCCTTGGTTTCCATTTCTAAAGTAAAGAAGTTATCCTGTCCGCTTGAGGACTTTATCAGCAAGCTGGGGCATATCCATGAACAAAACCCGGAGTTTCATGGAGGCCGGTACCAGGAGCTTCTTCTCACCAACCGTCAGTATGCATTTGCACGGTTTCATGAAAGGCAGGTCATCATTACTGCAGTAAACAATGATGATTCCGATGCATTTACCGGAATTCCCTGTCCTTGTGAGGAAAGCACTGCTGTTAATCTTCTGAACGGAGAAGTTTTTCCAGTGATTGACCATAGAATCGGATTGACCATACCCGCAAACCGGGGTGTAATCTTAAAGATCATGGAGGGATGAGCGAATGGAAAGTGGCAGAAATGAAATCGGAATGGGTTTTATCACAGAGGTGGACCGATACCTTTATAACAATGGAAGGCATTACGAAATTTACGAAAAACTGGGCGCCCATCCGGAAAACTACGAAGGCTACGATGGAATGTATTTTGCAGTCTGGGCACCTCATGGCAGTCAGGTCAGCGTGGTTGGTGATTTTAACGGCTGGGATCCGGAAGCAAATCCCATGGAATCCCTTGCTGATTCCGGAATCTGGGAAGCTTTTGTCCCGGATCTAAGCGTCGGGGAGCTATATAAATATGCAATCACCACAAAGAGCGGAAAGATCCTATTCAAGGCGGATCCTTACGCGTTTCAGGCAGAATATCGTCCCCAGACTGCCTCAGTTACCGCAGACCTTTCAGGATTTCAGTGGAAGGATCTGGCCTGGATGGAAAAGCGGAAGGCCAAAGACCCATTAAATGGACCTCTCAGCATTTATGAGGTACATTTAGGCTCCTGGCGGAAGAAGAGCAGGGATGAAAAGGATGGCTTTTATACTTATATCGAAGCGGCTCATGAACTGGCTGATTATATTCTGGAAATGGGTTATACCCATGTGGAGCTGATGGGAATTGCAGAGCATCCCTATGACGGGTCCTGGGGATATCAGGTGACAGGGTATTTTGCCCCCACTTCCCGGTTTGGGACTCCAAGGGAGTTTATGTATTTTGTTGATTACATGCACAAAAAAGGAATCGGGGTCATCCTTGACTGGGTTCCGGCCCATTTTCCAAAGGATGCTCATGGCCTGGCGGATTTTGACGGAGAAGCCTGCTACGAATATGCAGACCCCAGGAAGGGGGAACATCCTGATTGGGGAACAAAAGTATTTGATTACAGCAAATATGAGGTGGATAATTTCCTTATTGCCAATGCCCTTTACTGGGTGGATAAATTCCATGTAGATGGGCTTCGGGTCGACGCGGTCGCTTCCATGCTTTATCTGGATTATGGAAGAAATAACGGGGACTGGGTACCAAACCAGTACGGCGGAAACGAGAATCTGGAAGCCATTGAGTTTTTCAAGCATTTAAACAGTGCCATAAAAAAACGGGGAAACGGAGCAATGGTCATTGCCGAGGAATCTACCGTCTGGCCAAAGGTCACCGGAAATCAGGAAGAGGGGGGCCTTGGCTTTACCTTTAAATGGAATATGGGCTGGATGCATGATTTTCTGGAATATATGAAGCTGGATCCTTACTTCCGGAAATACAACCACCACAAAATGACATTTGGCCTTACATATTTCACCAGTGAAAATTATATACTGGTATTATCCCATGATGAAGTGGTGCATTTGAAATGTTCCATGATCAACAAAATGCCGGGACTTCTGGAAGATAAATTTGCTAACCTAAAATTGGGATATACGTTTATGCTGGGTCATCCCGGTAAAAAACTGCTGTTTATGGGACAGGACTTCGGACAGTTTCATGAATGGGATGAAAAAACCTCCCTGGACTGGTATCTGTCTGAGGAGCCTTTCGGTAAAAGCCTTAAGGATTATGTAAGAGATCTTCTGCACCTGTATAAAAAATATCCTGCTCTTTATGAGAAGGACTATGACTGGGAAGGCTTCTTCTGGGTCAATGCCAATGACAAGGAACGAAGCATCTTCAGCTTTGTCAGGTATAGTACGGATAAAAAGCGCAGCCTGCTGTTTGTGTTAAACTTCACTCCCGTAGCCCGTCCAGATTACCGGGTAGGAGTTCCCAAACGGGGAACTTATACTCTTGTTTTAGACCAGGATCACGGACTGTACAAGCGGGGAGAGAAAGCACCTTCTTTCCGCTCTGAAAAGATGGAATGGGATGAGCAGGAATACTCCTTCCCTTACCAGCTTCCGGCTTACGGTGCGGCTGTTTTCCGCTTTTAAATTACAGAATTATTCAGTAATTTTATCCTGATAAATCTCAAAACAAGCTATACTTTTTATGGATTTTGTAGTAAAATATAAGTACAGAATCACTACATAACGGTTCAGACTAATGGTTGGATGGAAGGAGAGATTCGTATGGCAGCACAATTAATTGCTACAACTGCAACAAAAAAGGTCTTTCGTGATGGAGATAAAGCGATCAAGGTTTTTAACGCTGATTTCCCAAAGGCAGATGTATTGAATGAAGCATTGATTACGGCCCGCGTGGAAGAAGTCGGCGGAATCAATGTTCCTAAGGTTTTAGAGGTTGGTGTTTTCGAGGGAAAGTGGTCCATTACCTTTGATTTCATTGAAGGCAAGACTCTCCAACAGCTCATGGATGAAAATCCTGATAAATTACCGGAATACATGGAGAATATGGTAGATCTTCATTTGAGTATTCTGTCAAAGCAGTGCCCGCTTCTTAATAAGCTGAAAGATAAGATGTCACGGCAGATTCTGGATACGGAAGAATTAGAGGATGTAACCAGATACGATATGCGGACGCAGCTGGACAGTATGCCTAAGCATACAAAATTATGCCATGGAGATTTTAATCCCAGCAATATTGTGGTAACAGATGACGGAACCATGTTTGTTCTGGACTGGGTACACGCGACTCAGGGAAATGCCAGCGCGGATGTGGCAAGAACTTATCTGCTGTTCTGTCTGCAGGACCAGAATAAGGCAGACATGTATATGAATCTGTTTTGTAAGAAGACCGGTACTGCAAAGAAATATGTGCAGACCTGGCTTCCCATGGTTGCTGCTGCCCAGCTTTCAAAGAGAAGACCGGAAGAGGCGGAATTGCTGCAGCAGTGGGCCACCGTTTGTGATTATCAGTAAATTCGCAGCATAAAACAAAAACGCGTCCTGAGAGGGTTTACACCTTGATCAAGACGCGTTTTTACGTACTATTTTCCAAATTTTCAATATATCAAACTTACATTCTGTCCGACACTTTAAACCGTTTCTGTTTCGTTCGCTTCCGCGTCCTTCGAGTCTGTCTCAATCGTTCCTGACATGGTATCATGTTCTTTCTTAAGCTCCAGATACAGGTCATAGAAATTCCATTTACAATTGGTATCGGTGATTACCGCTTTTAAGTCGATTTTAGGAACTCCGGCCCGCCTTAAGTTTAAGAGCAGTTCGTCAATCCGGCGGTTTGAAAAATTTTTCATTACCAGGATCTCCTCTTCCACACCAGGGCAGCCCTCCTGCTCCTTTTCTTCAAAGCCGTCTAAGCCTGCCAGATATCCTACGGTCTGATTCACCTGTTCCGGGGAAATGTTTTTAATCCGTATCCCCATACGGACAAGAACTGCTTTAAGCTTCGCGGCCTTTGTATCATTTCCGCTCTGCCTGTCCTTCTCAGGCTGATAATACAGGACCATTTCTTTTCTCGCCGTCATTCTCTATTCCTCCTGCCTCTGAATTATAACAGACGTCCTCTCAACTCTTTTCCGCTGAAAGCACTTAAATATGCCGGAGCAATATCAAGCACGGTTTTACATCCGCTCTGGCCTTCTTGATTCAAACGATAAGCGGCTCTTGCATAAGCCGTCAGTACGGAAGCCGTAAATTCCGGATTGGAATCCAGCTTTAGGCTGTATTCGATCACATGTCTGTTCTCATCCTCCCAGCCTGTCTTTCCGGTACTTATAACAAACCCTCCATGGGGAATTCCCCCGTGGTCCCTAATAAGGTCCTCTTCGCTGATAAAATGAACCGTAGTATCATAATCTGCAAAATAATTTGGCATTGTTACGATTTCTTCCCTGATCCGGTCTAAATCTGCGTTATCTTCCGCCACTACAAAACACTCGCGGGTGTGCTTCTCTCTGGTGGACAATTCTGGGTTTTTCCCGCTCCGGACTGCTTCAAGGGCTCCTTCAACCGGAATGGTATACTGTCTGGCATCCCGGACACCTTCTATCCTGCGGATCGCATCGGAATGGCCCTGGCTTACGCCCCTGCCCCAGAACGTATAATCATGTCCGCCTGGTAAAATGGACTCTCCATACAGGCGGTTTAAGGAAAACATACCCGGATCCCAGCCAACGGATATGATCCCAACCTTATTTCCTTCCTTTGCCGACCCATCCACTGCTTCAAAATGCTGGGGAATCCGTGCATGGGTGTCAAAGCTGTCCACTACATTAAAATGTCTGGCAAGAAGGGGAGTCTGTACCGGAAGATCTACCGCGCTTCCACCGCAGAGGATCATCACATCAATGGAGTCCTTTTTTGAAATAGCGTCCTCCATGGAATACACCTTTACACCCGGAGTAAGAAGGGTTAATGATGCCGGATCTCTTCTGGTAAATACGGCAGAAAGCTCAAGATCCGGATTATGGCGGATGGCACATTCCACTCCTTTTCCCAGATTTCCATATCCTGCAATACCTATTTTTATCGTCATGTTTTCATCTACCTTTCCAAAATTATTACTTTTTATTATAACCCCAAAAAGAGCCCCGTGTAAATCCTGTATTTAAGGAGAGTCTCAATACAAAAATCCGCAGGCAGAGTCACCCCTGCCTGCGGATTAAAAGACTTATTAAGCAAATGCCGTCACCTCCGGCATCTCTAATGCCGTGGTCTCATACTTATCCAGAATGACCCTCTGGATCATATCACGGGTGTCGGAATTTATGGGATGTGCAATATCCCGGTATTCCCCATCAGCAGCCTTGCGGCTTGGCATAGCAATAAATAGCCCCTTCTCCCCTTCGATTACCTTGATATCATGAATTACAAATTCATTATCAAGAGTAATCGATACAATTGCTTTCATCTTTCCTTCTTTTTCGATACGTCTAACCCTCACGTCTGTAATCTGCATGTCAAGCTTTCCCCCGCATTTCCTTATAATGTGTATCTTTCGTTTTTCTCTAAGACAATTTTTATATTGTCTGGTGTTCCAATATGAGTGGTATTCGCCCGGATTGTATCCCGGCTTTCCACGATACAATTTTCAATAACCGTATTATCACCTATGTAAACGTCATTTAAAATGATAGAATTTTTAATGACACAGTTATTGCCTACATACGCCTTTTTAAACAGAACAGAATTTTCGACCACACCATTGACAATGCTGCCGCTGGATATCAAACTGTTCTTAACTGAGGCTCCAGGATTATACTTCGCCGGAGGCAAATCATCTATTTTAGAATAAACATCCGGGTACTGGCGGAAGAAATAATCCCTTACTTCAGATTTCAGAAAATCCATGTTGGTCTTGTAGTAAGATTCAACAGAAGCGATATTCCTCCAGTAAGTGTTCATCTTATAAGCATAAATCCTCTTTAAGTTCCGGTAACGTATCAGAATATCGCTAACAAAATCATAACGGTCTTCCATCGCACAGCGCTCAATGAGCTCAATCAGCTGCCGTCTGCGGATGACATAAATACCGCAGGATACGATATTAGAAGATGCGACCATAGGCTTTTCTTCAAAGTCCGTAATCCTTCCGTCTTCATTGGTTCTCACCAGACCGAATCGTGTGATATCCTCTCCCTCGGGAAGTTCCGTGCATACGACGGTGATATCAGCCTTCTTCTCAATATGATATTCCAGAACTTTACCATAATCCAGCTTATAGATGCCGTCACCTGCTGCGATGACCACATAGGGTTCATGGCTGTTCTTTAAGAATGTAAGGTTCTGGAAAAGCGCATCTGCAGTTCCCCGGTACCAGTCACTGCTTTCTGCGGTTATGGTTGGAGTGAATACAAACAATCCCCCCTGCTTTCTTCCAAAATCCCACCATTTGGAAGAGCTCAAATGCAGATGAAGCGATCTGGAATTATACTGAGTTAAAACCGCTACGTTCTGAATATGGGAATTCGTCATATTGCTGAGGGCAAAGTCAATGCTGCGGTAATTCCCTGCAATGGGCATGGCCGAGATCGCCCTTTTATTTGATAATTCCCGCATTCTCTTACTGTTTCCGCCTGCTAATACAATTCCTATCGCTCTCATCGTATGCCACCTGCCTTTATGATGTAGTCTCCGCCAGCCAGCTCACCGTCAGCATAATCCTCTGCTGTTGTTACACCGACAATTGCTGTATTCTTACCTACCTTCACATTTTCCGGTATGGTTGAATTCTCACCGACTGTTACCAGATCGGACTGATAGACCTTGGGATCATATTTGCTGGGGGCAAATTCCCCGAAACCCAGCTCAGAGTTCGCTCCTATCTTTACATTTTCAGCGATTATGGCCTTCTGGATCTTAACATTCTCTCCCAGTATGCATTCCCTCATGATAATGGAATCCCTGACCACAGCTCCCTTTTTAATGGTAACACCTGCACCTATAACGGAATTGTGGATTTCTCCGCAGATTTCTGACCCTTCTCCGATGATGCTTCTGTCTATAACAGCATCTTCCGACACATATTGAGGCGGAATGATGTCGCTCTTTGTATAGATCTTCCAGTACTCCTCGTAAAGGTTAAATTCCGGAATGATATCAATCAGCTCCATGTTGGCTTCCCAGTAAGAGCTTAAGGTTCCCACATCCTTCCAATAACCATTGTATTCGTAGGCAAATACCCGGTCCCCTGCCTCGAAGCAGTATGGAATGATATGTTTGCCAAAATCACAGCCCGGTACTTCAGACATCTTGATAAGTGCCTCTCTTAATACTTTCCAGCTGAATATGTAGATACCCATGGATGCCAGGTTGCTTCTTGGATTTACCGGTTTTTCCTCAAACTCCGTGATACGGTTGCCCTCATCGGTTATAAGGATACCAAAACGGCTGGCTTCCTCAATCGGCACCGGCATAGCAGCAATGGTGATATCAGCATTATTCGCCTTATGGTATTCCAGCATGACCTCATAATCCATCTTATAGATATGGTCCCCTGACAATATGAGGACATAGTCCGGATTGTAAGTTTCCATATATTCGAGGTTCTGATATATGGCATTTGCCGTTCCAGTATACCAATCACTGCCCTTGCTCTTTTCATAGGGAGGAAGGATCGTGACGCCGCCAACGTTCCGGTCCAGATCCCATGGGATGCCGATCCCGATATGGGTATTTAAGCGCAATGGCTGATACTGAGTCAGAACTCCCACTGTATCTACTCCTGAGTTGATGCAGTTACTGAGTGGGAAATCAATTATACGGTACTTGCCGCCAAATGATACTGCTGGTTTGGCCACTTTTTGCGTTAACACGCCTAACCGGCTTCCCTGCCCGCCTGCCAAAAGCATGGCAATCATTTCTTTCTTGATCACGTTATCACCTCTCGCTGTTGTAATTTTATTGTACTAGCATTATAACACATATTCAGAAAATAGTGAACAAAATTTTGAATTATTAGGATAATTTTTTGTGCATTTTCCGACATTTTTCATGCTTTTTTCGATTCTTTTACATTTTAAGCCATATCTTGCGTTTTTACACCCTTCCCCCTTGAATCAATGCTCGAAATACAGTATAATCTTACTAAGTATGCGAACATGTAAAAGGAGAAGCCACTATGGATTTAATCACTGTAAGACAAATATATAAAGACAAAGAATCACTTCTTAACACTCAGGTTACGATCGGAGGCTGGGTGAGAAGTTTACGGGATTCCAAATCATTTGGATTCATTGTTTTAAATGACGGAACTTATTTTGATACACTTCAGGTCGTCTATCATGACACTATGGAAAATTTCTCTGAGATATCCAAACTAAATGTAGGAACTGCTGTTATCGTAACCGGTACCCTGGTGCCCACTCCTGAGGCAAAACAGCCATTTGAGATCCAGGCAGATAAGATTATTGTTGAAGGAACTTCTACACCCGACTATCCCCTTCAGAAAAAGCGCCATTCCTTTGAATATTTAAGAACCATTTCCCATCTGCGTCCCAGAACCAATACCTTCCAGGCCGTTTTCCGTGTGCGATCTCTGATTGCTTATGCCATTCACCAGTTCTTCCAGGAAAGGGACTTTGTGTATGTACACACCCCCATCATCACCGGAAGCGACTGTGAGGGCGCCGGAGAGATGTTCCAGGTTACTACCATGGATTTAAACGATATACCAAAGACTAAGGAAGGTTCTGTGGATTTCAGCCAGGACTTCTTTGGAAAGCCTACCAACTTAACCGTAAGCGGCCAGCTCAATGCGGAGACCTATGCCATGGCATTCCGCAATGTTTATACCTTTGGACCTACATTCCGTGCAGAAAACTCCAATACTACCCGCCATGCGGCAGAGTTCTGGATGATCGAGCCGGAGATGGCCTTTGCCGATCTCGATGACAATATGGAGCTGGCGGAAGCCATGCTTAAATATGTGATCCGTTTCGTCCTGGAGCATGCACCGGAAGAGATGAACTTCTTCAATCAGTTTGTGGACAAGGAGCTGCTTAACCGCTTAAACCATGTTCTTAACTCTGAATTTGCCCATGTGACTTATACCGAGGCCATAGAGCTTCTGGAAAAGCACAATGAGGAATTCGACTATAAGGTATTCTGGGGCTGTGACTTACAGACCGAGCATGAGCGCTATTTAACTGAGCAGCTCTATAAGAAGCCTGTATTCGTAACAGATTATCCAAAGGAGATCAAGGCCTTCTACATGAAGCTTAATCCGGATAACAAGACCGTGGCTGCCGTAGACTGCCTGGTACCCGGAATCGGCGAGATCATCGGAGGGAGCCAGAGAGAGGATAATTATGACAAGCTTGTGGCACGTATGGACGAGCTTGGCCTTGAGAAAGAGGATTACGAATTCTACCTTGACTTAAGAAAATACGGATCTACCCGCCATGCAGGCTTTGGCCTTGGCTTTGAGCGCTGCGTGATGTATCTTACCGGAATGGGCAACATCCGTGATGTGGTTCCATTCCCAAGAACTGTCAACAACTGCGAGCTTTAAGCCTGTACCGCAAATTCCCTTCCCAAACGGCAGGGAATTTGTGGTTTCAGTTCAGCCATGCAGAGGACCAGCGAGGTAATGATAATGAAATTCATACATATTGCAGATGTTCACTGGGGCATGAGCCCGGACAGCGACAAGCCCTGGAGCAAGGAGCGGTATCAGGACATCAAGGACACCTTTGCAAAGGCGGTCAGCCAGGCAAAGGCCCTGGAAGCCAACTGCCTCTTTATTTCCGGAGACTTATTTCACCGCCAGCCCCTGGCCAGAGATTTGAAAGAAGTAAATTTTCTATTTACTACCATACCGGATATCCATGTGATCATCATTGCCGGAAACCATGACCGCATCCGGAACAACTCTGCCCTTCTAAGCTTCACCTGGGCTCCCAATGTATCTTATCTCATGGGAGGGGAGCTGGAAAGCGTTTACTTTAAGGACATCAATACCGAAGTTTACGGTTTCAGTTACCACTCAGCAGAAATCCCGGAAAACCGCCTTGATCATTTAAAGGTGCCCAACAACGGACGAATCCATGTCCTGCTTGGTCATGGGGGTGATGCCAACCACATCCCCTTTGACAAGGGCGCCATGGCCAATCTGGACTTTTCCTACATCGCCATGGGGCACATCCACCGGCCGGAGATCTTACTGGAAAACCGTATGGCATTTGCCGGTTCCTTAGAGCCGCTTGATAAGACGGAATCCGGACAGCACGGCATGATGGTGGGGGAGATCAATGAGGTGACCCGTATGGTGACTTCCTTAAAGTTCATTCCCCTTGCAAGGCTTCAGTATATCTCCCTGGCAGTTAATGTAACAACTGCCACTACCAATACGGAACTTGCCATGAAAATTACCCAGGAAATCCAGAACCGGGGATCGGAAAACATATTCCGGTTTCGAATCCGCGGCATGAGGGACCCTGACATTTCCTTTGACTTAGAGATGCTTTCCACCCGTTTTAAGATCATGGAAATCATTGACGAATCTGAACCTCAGTATGATTTTCCCGCATTGTTTGCCGAACATCCCAGCGACATGATCGGTTTCTTTATCCAGGCCCTTCAGAAACCAGAGATGAGCCCTGTGGAAAAAAAGGCCCTTCATTACGGCATCAACGCATTGCTTCGAACAACGGACGAAAGGAGCTGACCCCATGAAAATAATTGATATCTATATCAATGGCTTTGGGAAATTCCATGGCAGAAACCTTACCTTCCGGGATGGGCTAAACATTGTATATGGGAAAAATGAGGCCGGAAAATCCACCATCCATACGTTCATCCGGGGAATGCTTTTCGGTATTGAACGCCAGAGAGGCCGTGCATCCCGGAATGATCTTTACACAAAATTCGAGCCTTGGGAAAACAGCGGTACTTATGAGGGGCAGATACGGCTGGAGCATAAGGATCACATTTACCGGATCGAACGCACCTTCCAGAAGAATAAAAAAGAGTTTAAGATCGTAGATGAAACTGCCGGACGGGAAATAGAACCGACTAAGGCATTTTTAGATGACTTATTATGCGGTTTAAGCGAATCGGCATACATTAACACCGTCAGTATCGGCCAGCTTAAAAGCGCTACCGATGAGGGCATGGTTTCCGAACTTAAAAATTACATAGCCAACTTAAACACCACGGGAAACCTGGCCCTTAATATCACAAAGGCGGCCGCCTTTTTAAAATCACAGAAAAAGGAGCTGGAATCCCAGATGGTTCCGGAAGCGGCCCGGACTTATACCTCGTTATTAAGCGAAATCCGCAACACAGAAAAGGAAATCTCATCTCCGGAGTATGAAAACCAGATTCAGGAATACCATAAGCTCCGCTCCCATATCAGGGTATCCATGGAGGAACAGCAAAAGGAAAAGGAAGAACTTCTTCAAAAAGCCGCAAGGGGCAGGCAGGTACTGAACAGCAACCAGTTTTCCGACCAGGCATCTATTAACGCCTGTCAGGCAAAGGCCCAGGAAAATTATGATGAATATATGGAAGCCAGGGCGGCCTGCAATAAAAAACCGAGAAAGATCTTTTCTGTCCTTTCCCTGGTCATAGCCACCTTGCTGTTATGCGGCACGGGAGTGCTTTATTATCTGGGAGAAGCAAATTATTTCACCGCTTACTATGGACTTGACCTCCTCCTTTTGCTGGGTGTTTTTATCGGAACCGCCACGATCTTCTACCTGATCGGCCTGATCCTGTTTTTACGGTTAAGGCACAGCCAAAAGGACATGGAAATGAGCGCCAAGATTTTGCAGGAGATCCTGTCCAGGCATTTGGGAAATACTGAGATATCTTCAGATTCGATCCGTGCATTCCAGACAAAGATGGCAGAGTTCACCCGCTTATGCTCAGCGGTAGCCAAATCGGAAGCCGTCATCACTCAAAAAGCGAAAGAAATTGAGGATCTTTCAAAAAAGCAGGAAAATTGCGGGGAATCCATTGAAAAGCAGCAGAAAAGCCAGTGGGAGCTGGAGAAAAAGCTGGAGCACTTATCAAGCTGCAAAACCCAGGCAGAAGGACTTAAGCACATCCTGGCAGAGAACGACCGGATCCGGGAAGAAATATCCGCCATTGACTTAGCACTGGAAACTATGACCAGCCTTTCCTCCTCTATCCGTGATTCCTTTGGCCTGTATTTAAATAAAACAGCCTCTGACCTTATTGCCGGAATCACAGGGGGAATCTATACCAGTATGAGCGTAGATGAGAACCTGAATGTATTTTTGAATACAAAAACCAAACTGGTTCCTTTAGAGCAAGTCAGCAGCGGCACCATGGACCAGGTTTATCTGGCCCTTCGATTGGCAGCTGCCACCTTGATTCAGGATGGCACCCAACGGATGCCATTCATATTTGATGACAGTTTTGTACTATATGATGATGACAGGCTCCGGACTGCTTTAAGATGGCTGGTGAACACTTACTCCGACCAGGTTATTATCTTCACCTGCCATCAGAGAGAGGCCCAGATGCTGACCGCGAACTTAATCCCGTATCACCTGATAGAAATTTAACCTCATGATAATGTTCCAATAAAAAAGACTGTTATGACGGCTTTTAAGCCTCATGACAGTCTTTTTACGATTACTCCTATGATCTGTTCCTATCCCCGGCAAAACCGGCCAAAACGCCAGCCAGAAGCCCTACAATAGCCGGCCCGATCCAGCCAAGTCCCATATCATAAAGGGGAAGCATAGAAAGCCCGGGATTCAAAAAGCTAAGACCTGCCTGTTCCAGGGACAGAAGCACACTGGTGATTCCTGTGAGGCTAATGGAACAGACATAAACAGCCTTCCACTTCCTTCCGTCCGGAAAACCAAAGGACAGCAGAATGAGGACAATGGCTATGGGGTAAATAGCATTTAACACCGGTACAGAGACCTCTAATATCCTGGTAAGGCCAATATTGGAGATTACCAGACTCACCAATGCGAAAATAAATGCCCAGACACGGTATCCCACGTTGGGAACAATGGTGCAGAAATACTTGCTGCAGCAGCTGATAAGGCCGATGCAGGTGTTTAAACAGGCGATGAAAAAAATGGCGGCCAGCATCACAAGCCCCCCATTGCCATACAAAAAACGTACCGCTTGGTTTAAGGTCTGAGCTCCGTTTTCTCCCAGCCCCATTGCGCCGCCGGTGACGGCTCCCACATGGGCCAGAGCACTGTATACCATTAAAAGAACGCCTCCTGCAACGAAACCGGCCTGAATGGTTTCCTTTACGACGGAAGCTTCCTGCCGGATTCCCATTGCCTGAACATTCAATGAGATAATAATTCCAAAGTTCAAAGCAGCGATGGTATCCATGGTCAGATACCCTTCAAGAAATCCTTTTACAAATGGGTTGGACCCATAGGTCTTTGACGGAATCCCGTAAGGGCCTGCCGGATGGACAACACTGCCTGCAAATATCACCACGATCAGGGCCAAAAGGCAGGGAGTCATTATCTTACCCAGACGGTCTGTCAACTTATCCGGCTTCAAAGACACGACAAAGGCAATGGTAAAGAATACGGCGGAATAAAGGAACTGGGTGAGCGCTCCCGAGCTCCCTTCTTTTATAAAGGGGACCACCGCCATCTCAAAGGAGGTGCTGGAAGTTCTGGGAATTGCAAGACACGGCCCAATGGATAAGTAAATGAGCAGTGTAAAAATAAATGCAAATCTGGGATGAACATGGCCAGCCAGCTTATTTAAGCCGCCGGACTTAGCCACTGCAACCACACCAAGAACCGGAAACCCGATGGCTGTCACCGCAAAGCCTGCCATGGCAATCCAGATATTCGTACCTGCGGATGCACCCAAATAGGGCGGAAAAATCAGATTTCCCGCCCCAAAAAACATGGAGAAAAGTGTAAGGCCTACTAAGACCAGTTTCTGCTTCGGTAATCGTTCCATATGCCCGTTTTACCTGTCACCTGCGCGATAACGCTCAAGAAGCCGGTTAATTCTTTTCGTTGGATTTAAAAGCTCGCTTAAAGAGGCGTCATGGTTTAAATTATCTATGATAAGCGCAATATATTTACTCATATCAACATTGATATAGTATGGTCTGGATAAGAGATCAGGGGTCTGATAGACCAGATTGGTTGTAAGGATCCTGTCAATAAATCCATTCTCATAATATTCATCAAACTTTGCAAGACCATTGGTAAAAAGGCCAAAGGTGGAGCAAACGAATACTTTCCTGGCTTTTCTTCTCTTAAGCTCCTTCGCTACATCAAGCATGCTTTCTCCGGAAGAAATCATGTCGTCAACAATGATCACATCCTTGCCTTCTACGCTGCTTCCCAGAAATTCGTGAGCAACAATGGGATTGCGTCCATTCACGATCTGAGTATAATCCCTGCGTTTATAGAACATACCCATGTCAAGGCCAAGAACATTGGCAAAGAATACAGCACGTCCCATGCCTCCCTCATCCGGGCTGATGACCATCATATTGTCACTGTCAATATCCAGCTCTTTCTCTTCCTTCAGCAGGTACTTGATAAACTGGTAAATAGGCTGTACAGTCTCAAAGCCCTTTAAAGGAATCGCATTCTGTACTCTCGGGTCATGAGCATCAAAGGTTATGATGTTCTCAACTCCCATATTCACCAACTCCCGTAGGGCCAGCGCACAGTCTAAGGATTCCCTGCTGGATCTCTTATGCTGTCTGCTTTCGTATAAGAATGGCATGATCACATTGATGCGGCGGGCTTTTCCTGCCGATGCTGCAATAAGGCGCTTCAAATCCTGGAAATGATCATCAGGGGACATATGATTGGTCATTCCGCACAGGGAATAAGTAAGGCTGTAATTACACACATCCACCATGAAATAAAGGTCATCACCCCGTACCGATTCCTGCAGGGTACCCTTTGCTTCGCCGGATCCGAATCTTGGCGTGCTGCCTCCGATAATATAGGAATCTCTCTGATAACCGGAAAAAGCGATGGTTGACTTATGTTCGCTCTCCCGCTCCTGTCTCCATGACACCAGGTAGTCATTGACCTTATCTCCCAGCTCCTTGCAGCTTTTTAACGGTATCAGACCCAGTGGACCTACCGGAATGGTTTCTATCGTCTTTTCTTCGTAAAGCATTCTTCTCTCCTCCAACGTATCCTAATACAACGCAACGGTTCTTTTATAACATTATGTGCGGAAATAGTCAAGTTAATCGATGCATTTAGGACTCTTTATCTCTCATTGTAACCTTTGAAAGAACTTGATGCAACTGTTAATTTCTTACGTTTATAATCCAGTACAATGCTCCAGGATATCCTCATAATAGATGTTATTCCGCATAAAATGTATTATGTACCCAATAAATACAGGGAGGATTTATCTTGTTAAAAATTTTGGATAATAATTATTATGACTTAATAATTAGTAATACCCTGGTTCCTTCCTATGATACTGGAAATAATATCACCTTTTTAGATATAAGGGATTCTCTTCTGCACGTACCTGTCACTACCGTTGATCCCTGTGATTTAGGCCGTCATCCCTATAACAGTTTTCCCTTCCTCTACACACCGACCGCTACGACCAGCCTGGAAAAATCAGGCATCACAACCGTACAGAGAAATCCTTTTCTGGCTCTGTTTGGAAGAGGCGTTCTGGTGGCTGTCGTTGATACCGGAATTGACTATACTCATCCTGCATTTAAATATAATGATGGAACCTCGCGCATCTTCTCCATATGGGACCAGACAGTGCAGACAGGTACGGTCCCCGATACCTTTACATTTGGTTCTGAATACAGCAGGGATCAAATCAACGCCGCATTGAGTTCAGAGGATCCCCTGGCCCTTGTCCCCACAACGGACCCCGTCGGACATGGAACGGCCATAGCCAGTGTTTTAGCCGGTACCCCGAATGAGGCCGAATCCTTCAGTGGTGTCGTACCTCAAGCTGATCTAGTAATCATCAAATTGAAGGAAGCAAAACAAAACTTAAAAAATATCTTTTTTGTTCCGGAAAGCACTCTCTGCTATCAGGAATCCGATATCATACTTGGCATCCGTTATGCGTTTTCTATTTCAGAACGGTTTAACCGTCCTCTTGTGGTATGCGTTGCTTTAGGAAGCAGCCAGGGCGGCCATGACGGCAGAGCCTCCATTGACAGCTATATTGATTACCTCACCTTGCTGCCAGGAATCGATATCTGCGTTTCCGCCGGAAACGAAGGAAACAATCAGAGGCACTACTTTAACTCCACTAATGCTGCTCCTTACTATAATGATTTTGAACTAAGAGTAGGGGCCAATGATAAAATGCTCTCCATGGAGATCTGGTCATACGCACCGGCAAGGCTATCCGTAGATATCTCTTCTCCGAACCGAGAATCCACACAGCCTGTTTTTCCTACCTTCAATCAATGCAGAAGGTTCAGTTTTATATTTAACGAGACAGTCATCTATGTCAACAACTTCATATTTGAGGAAGCAAATGGAGATCAACTCATCCTGCTGCGTTTTAACAACCTCATTCCCGGAATCTGGTACCTGCGGGTACAGAATATTGAAAGTGAAGGCTTTGCTTTTCATTCCTGGCTGCCTTCTGGTGATTTGATTTCAAGAGATACATATTTTCTCAATTCAAACCCTGATACTACCATAACCTCTCCTGGAAATGGAAGGCATCAGCTGACGGTGACCGCTTATAACGATGCGACAAACAGCATCCTGCCGGAATCCAGCAGAGGCTACACAAGAATCGGTGAGATCAAGCCTGATCTGGCCGCACCAGGCTTCGAGCTTACCTGTGCGGTTCGCGGAGGCCAATATGGAACGGTAACAGGTACCGGCGCGGCTACGGCGCATGCGGCCGGAATCGTTGCCATGGTGCTTGAATGGGCCATTGTCAGAGGCAATTACCCCCGCATGACCGGAAATAATGTGAACCGTCTCTTAATTAGCGGTGCAGTACGCAGCAGCTCCTCTGTTTATCCAAATAACATTTGGGGATATGGGCAGGTGGAGGTAAACAGACTTTTTGAACGGCTTGCCAGCTTTTAAAGACCTCAGAAAACATAGAAAATCCAGGAGCCCGATAAATAAAAGGGCTTCCTGGTTTTTTATTTATTGATATGTTTCTTTCTGATGCGTATATCGTCTCCATAAAGGGGGATCACCGTATAGCGGCTGATCAGCCTTGATGTCACACGTTCTGTGTACCGGTCCCTCAGCTCATTTATGGGATGGTTTGTAGAAATAATCGTGGACCTGGTAGAATTAAGCCGTTCGTTGATGCAGTAAAACAATTCGGAAGATGTAAAGCTGTTATTAAGCTCTGTGCCCAGATCATCAATGATCAGAAGGTCGCAGTCCAGAATATAATGGTACATCCCTTTCATATCTTCTTCATCCTGGTAATCGAAGCGGTTTTTTGAAAACACCTCAAATAAGTCATTGGCCGATAAGTATATCACGGAATAATACCGGTCAATTAACTCCTTGGCGATGCAGTTTGTTAAGAACGTTTTACCGACTCCTGTAGGGCCTGTAAAAAGCAGATTTTCATGTTCCCCGGAAAATCCCTTTACAAAGCTTTTGCAGGTCTCCACAACCTGTCCCATATACTGTCTGACGGTCCTGTTAAGAACCGGGACTACCCTGGTATCATCAAAGTATTCATAAGAAAATGTATGGAAATTTTCGACGGCAATAATCTGTTCAATGTTTGACTGCGCATAAAGATATTTCATTTCAGATTGGCGGAAACAGTGGCACTTGGTCCCATCTGCGTATCCGGTATCTTTACAATCCGGGCACCGGTAGCGCATCTCCATATAGTCCGCAGAATAACCGGCTGCCTTCAAAAGTACACTTTTCTGTTCTCTTAAGTCTGCAATTTCATTCCTTAAGTCCTTAAGGGCTCCCTTGTCCCCTTCAAGCAGCCTGCGCGCACTGGCCACTGCACTGGTGCTGATGAAATCATCAAGCTCTTTAATAACCGGAATCCTGCGGTATACTTCCGCAATCCGCTCTTCCTGTTCATGTCGGTTTTTAAACTGCTGCTGTCCATATGCCCGCATGATAGCATTGTACTGTGAATTGCTCAGCGCCATAATTACCTCCATTCATCCTGCTGACCTTATGTAATATTACTGCCGTTCCGTTAATTGCTTTAAAACAAGGGCATCATAATCAATCTCTCTTTGAGGGAAATTCTGAAACTGGTTCTGTCCTCTTCTCCCCTTAGTGCCTTGAGCCTGTTTATTATCACCGTTTTTTCCTGTTTTATGTTCTCCGCTTCTCATTCGGTCCGCATACTGTTCGTCCAGCTTTTTGATCTCCTCCATGGAGCGTACACCGGCTTTTTTCCAGCCCTCTAATATTTTGTCCGCATACTGAAAGCTGGGCGCATGAGTGGCCGCCAGTGTCCGGTTACAGGCTTCAACAACCAGCTCCCTGGCAAATCCATAGGCGCGGAACCACCTGTCTATGAAGTCCTTCTCAAGATCTCCGGGTTTCCTGTCATTTAATCCAAAGGCTTTCATAACTGCAAAGGAATCCTTGGTAAAGGTAAGGGCAAAGCTCTTGGCATCCTCCACGGTCCGGAACCCTTTTTCATGCCAGCTGATAGCCACCGTTTCAATATAACGGATGCTGCTGTGACCGCCTTGCACACAGTATTCTACCACGTATTCTAAAAGCTCAGCAGGCATGTGCAGGCCGTCATATAGATAGGCGAACACCTCACACTCCCTTTGGGTGAATACCTTATTCATGTATTTCTGGGCTATATAAAGAAGCTGAGAGAAATCCTCATCTCCGGCCAGACCGCTTATTTTTTCTGGGGAGTAGACCATACGGCGGCCGGATGGTGCCGGTTTCGCTTGTTCCTCTGCGATTATTCCGGAACAGGCTGTTTCTGATGCTGCTGGAGATACCGTCTGTTTTAATGGAACTTCCTCTTTGAGGACTCCGGCATTCTTCCAGTATGATAAGGCCCGCGATACATCTGCTTCTGTATGGTTTAACGCATCCGCGATCATAGAAATGGTGATTTCTTCTCCTTCATGGCGCATTAAATATAAATATTCTTTTATGTATTCCCCATTGGCCGCAGCCATGTATTCGTCAATGAACTCATTGGTAATGACCGTAACGTTGATCTTGAAACTGCTTTTAATATTCAATGTCATAACCCTCACCTTTTTTATATAGCCAGTCCGCAGTGCAGCGAGAGAAGCCTGTGGCTTCTCTCGCTCACGGACTTTCGCCCTATGAAATAGGCCATGGGAAGATTTTCCTATGTGCAAGCACAACGAAAATTTCCCGTGCCCTATTTCGCACTGCTCATTGCTTTCGTGAATATCATACCACAGGTCGTATCAAAAGAAAATAGCCGTAGTTATCCACCATATGAATTGTGGATAATGTGGATAATGTGGAAACCAGGTATACATAAATAGAATTTCTCCTCCGAATCATGTCGATTTGCTGATAAAACCGAGATTTTTTAAATTGTTAGACTATAAATTATGTAAATTAAAAAATCCACATAGCTTCTTAACATAAAATGTTGAAAACTATGTGGATAATGTGGATAACTATAAGCCTAAAAGCTTTTCTCCCACTTTTACGATATCTCCGGCCCCCATAGTTATCAACAAATCACCGTGTATACAATTTTCTAAAATAAATGTCTCAATCTCATCAAACGATGAAAAATAATGGGCTTTAACGCCTCTTTGTTCGATTCTCTCTGCAATATCCCTGGAACTGATTCCTAAATCATCCGCTTCACGGGCCGCATAGATGTCCGCCAGAATCACCTCATCCGCCAGAGACAGTGCCTCTGCAAAATCATCCAGAAATGCTTTTGTCCTGGTATACGTATGAGGCTGGAATGCCACCCACAGCTTTTTATGGGGATAATGCTTTGCCGTTTCCAGAGTTGCCCTGATTTCCTGGGGATGGTGAGCATAATCATCAATAATGGTAATGCCAGACAGTTCTCCCTTTTTTTCAAAACGCCGGTTAGTGCCTGTAAAACGCTTCAGGCCTTTTTTAATCAGCTCCAAACCGATTCCCAGCTCCGTACAAACGGCTGCAGCTGCCAGGGAATTATACACATTATGCTCTCCCGGAACTCCAAGAGTTACGGTTTCCACAATATTTCCGTCCACCTTTAAATCATAAGTAGCCCTTGCTAAATCGTCAAAACGGATGGCTTCGGCCTGATATCTGCTTCCCGGTTCCTTTCCATATGTAATCACATTACATGGAAGTCCCTGGGTAATCTCCTCCCTGCTCTCTATGTCATTGTTTATCACCAGGGAGCCGTTTGGGGGAAGCTTTTCGGCAAACAAGCGAAAAGAGTGGCGGATATCCTTAATATCTTTAAAGAAATCCAGATGATCTGCCTCTATATTCAGGATCACCTCCATGGTAGGGAAAAAAGACAGAAAGCTATTGGTATATTCGCAGGCTTCTGTTACAAACAGACTTGGGCCTCCTACCCGGATATTGCCGCCAATGGAGTTTAAGATTCCGCCTACCGATATGGTGGGGTCTGTCTCAGCTGCCAAAAGAATCTCAGTGATCATAGATGTGGTGGTTGTCTTTCCGTGGGTTCCTGATACGGCTATGGAATTTTCATAATTTTTCATCATCTGTCCAAGGAGTTCTGCTCGGCTTAGTATGGGAAGCCCTTTTTCTTTAGCCCTTGCAAATTCCGGATTATCGGAATGGACCGCAGCGGTATAGACAACCACGTCAATTCCTTCTCTAATATTTTCTGCCCGCTGTCCATATGCGATCGCTGCACCCTTTGTCTCTAAATGGCGTGTCAGCTCTGATTTTTGGGAATCTGACCCAGTAACGGTAAATCCCTCGTCAATGAGAATTTCCGCCAAACCGCTCATGCTGATTCCGCCTATTCCAATAAAATGAATTGCCTCTGGTTTATGAAAATCAATTTGATACATGCTTTTTCCATCCTTAATTTTGTTTTCTGTAATAATGAATGCCTTCCTTTACTGTGTCCTTTCTTATTATATAAGAAAGCACAGAGAAAATCTACAATTTAATTATAATCAAAAAATATGCACCTTACAGATTTTATGTTCTGTAAAGTGCATTTTATGACACAGTCCTTATGATCCCAAGGCAATCTTTGGCATCTCTTCCACCATGTTGCCGCTGCTTACCTGCGGCATTCCTATTGCAGATACCATCAGATAAAGCATCTCCTTATAGCTTCGGAAAGGCTGCTCCACCCTGCCTTCCCGCCAGTAAATAATACCCTGCCATGTAGAATGTTCACGAAACATGACTTTTATTGAAAAAGTTGCAGTTTGCCCGCCTCTTCTGCACATGGAACAGGCTTCATTGGAAATCAGACGTCCATACTTGACTCCATACTTTGGAATTTTTTCCTTAGAAGCCCTAATATCCATAAAACTTCCCAGGGTTCCTGCCAGATCAGCCAGAACATCGTGCCTTTCTGTCAGGTCAGCAGGAATATTTTGATAATTTCCCATGATCCGTCCGGATTCATAATCATCAATGGCCACATGAAAGGAATTCATTGGTTCCCCTTCTTGTCCCATCAGGAAGTCACCTCTTAACATTTTGTTCATTAAGAGTATTAATTGAAGCATGCTTTCAAATGACTCCTGCCTGTCTCCATCCTCCCAATGGATTAACCCCTGCCAGCTGGCATGGTAACGATACTGTACATATATGCGGAAGGTACTACGTTTTCCCTTTCGTTCTTTCTCTTTGCTGATCCGCGTCACAAAATCTGGAGGATTTGTCCCGGGAAAGTGACGCATTTGAAATGTCTGTTTTGGACAACTCATGGAATCAAATATACGGTCCATATTTAAAATCATCTCCAGCATACTGCCGTATTGGATCCCCTGAGAATCATCACAATGAAACATAACCCCCTTAACGCTCCAATTGTCGCATTCATCCACTGCTACAGTGATATACCGGTCGGTACCGCGAACTACACTCACTCTTCCTTTTGTCATAATTTCCACCATCATCCTTGTGTTATGATATAATTATAAATAAAGGCGGTTACATTTTGGTCACATTTTCCATTTATATAACGATTGTAACCTGCCTTTTATGGAATACTTTTGCTATCGTATAAAAAAGAAAGCTTATTCAGGATGCTTATTACAAAACACCTGAACAAGCTCAAAAGTAGCTCTTAAATGCATGAAGCTAAGCTGCGGCACCGTAAAATTACATGGTCTTTATTTATCCGACTGGAAACGCCCGAATATTACATGCCTATAATTGTTCAGCACACCAAGCAGTATGTTGCCAAGGATTCCAATTACAAGAATTTCTCCTATCCCCACTGTCAGCATCGCATACCAGATAAAATCCTCTGAGCCGTAAGCGTACCGCAGAACCCATGGGATGATAATGGTATTTGCCAAAATCGGCGGAAGGCATACCAGCCACCTGTTTTTCCGAAGCTTATAGGAACCGATAGCTCCGATCAGGGTTGCAAGACTTCCTAATATCACATCCAGGGTTGCAGCTCCGCATAATAAATTTGACAGGAAGCAGCCAATGAACAGTCCAGGAATTGCTGCCGGAGTAAAAAATGGCAGAATACAGAGGATCTCTGAAATTCTAAACTGGATGGGGCCGAAGCTGATTGGTGCGAAAACCATGGTCAGCACAGTGTAGACTGCAGCAATCGCCGCTGAAAAAACCATAAAATAGGTTTTTTCTGAAGTTTTGTAATGCATATTCATTTCTCCTTTAGTTTTGTTTTAGGTGTGGAAGGTCTCGAACACACCGGTCGTTGAATGCAGTGGGCCTTGATATGTAGGAAAATCAAGGGGTCTGCGACCTTATTGCATAAAAAAGTGTAGCACAAAATACGTTAAAAGGCAAGTAATGACCCAAAATTTGTAACGGAAATTGTCCATTTTGCGAAGAATGTATTGAAGCAATTATGGATGATATAAAAAAGTTAAATTATATTGACATATTTTAATTTAAGGCATATGATAATATATAGAAAATATTCTATGTGAGGTTGTACTATGGAAGAAAAATACATTCAGAACGCTAAAGTTCTAAAGGCGTTGTCCGATCCAAAACGATTACGCATTGTTGATATGCTTTCTTGCGGAGAGCTTTGTGCCTGCAAGATTTTAGAAAAGTTTCATATCACCCAACCGACCCTATCCCATGATATGAGAGTCTTAATAGACTCTGGTTTGGTAAAAGCAAGGCCGGAAGGCAAATGGATATATTATTCATTAAATGAGGAACGCCTAAACGCTTTTTATCAGCAGTTAGGAGAGATATTCACTTCAGACCCTGATTGCATATGCTATCGTAAAGGTGGTGATATATAGATGCATTACTGTCACCGCACTGTCGGTGTCATATTCCCTAGTGGAAATTTGGCACCGATAAAAAAATTGTCGTAATATAGAAAAAATTCAATATGACAGGAGCATAATTATATGAAATCTGAAAAACAAACAGATATAGGCTTTTTTCAAAAATATCTTACCGTATGGGTTATTCTCTGTATGGTGATAGGCGTATTAACAGGAAAGTTTCTGCCAGCTATTCCCGCCTTTATGAATCAGTTTGAGTATGCAAAAGTTTCTATACCCATGGCCATTTTAATCTGGCTAATGATTTACCCTATGATGATGAAAGTAGATTTTCAAAGTATTAAAAATGTTGGCAAAAATCCCAAAGGACTGTTTGTCACATGGGTTACTAACTGGTTTATTAAGCCATTTACCATGTATGCAATCGCTTCACTGTTTTTCTTTGTGATTTTCAGAGCATTCATCTCGCCGGATTTGGCAACGGAATATCTGGCAGGCGCAGTACTTTTAGGAGCTGCGCCTTGTACTGCGATGGTTTTTGTGTGGAGCAGTTTAACGAAAGGGAATCCCGCTTATACCGTGGTACAGGTAGCAACCAACGACCTTATTATTTTAGTAGCCTTTGTTCCTATTGTAAAATTCTTGCTTGGCGTTTCCAATGTCGCTGTGCCGTGGGATACACTGATTTTATCAGTGGTGCTGTTTGTTGTAATTCCACTGGCAGGTGGAATGCTGACTCGAACATTGGTAATTAAAAAGAAAGGTTCCGTTTATTTCGACAATACATTTATCAAAAAATTTGATGGCGTTACAATGGTGGGACTATTATTAACATTGATACTGGTTTTTGCATTTCAAGGCGAAACCATAATCCGCAATCCTCTCCACATTGTTTTAATCGCTGTTCCTCTGATTATTCAGACGTTCCTTATTTTCTTTATCGCTTACTTTGCCGCCCGACTGCTGAAACTGCCCTACTCCATTTCCGCACCAGCCGGTATGATCGGCGCATCTAACTTCTTTGAACTCGCTGTTGCTGTGGCAATCGCCCTGTTCGGCACCAGCTCTGCCGCTGCGCTTGCTACTACCGTTGGGGTCTTGACCGAAGTGCCCGTCATGTTAATATTAGTAAAAATAGCAAACAGTACACAAACATGGTTTCCAAAGGAGAAAAGAAACAGAGACTCCCAGTGATAGACTCTCCTGCACGCTGCCTGTTAATCCGGAACGCTTCTTCACGAGACGCGATTCTAAAATAAATTCAATGAAAGAAGGTAACTTTATGAAAACAATGCAAATTTTTGAACCTGCTATGTGCTGCTCGACTGGACTTTGCGGAGTAGGGGTTGACCCCGAACTGCTTCGTATCTCTACTGTACTTGATACGTTGAAAAAGCATGGCGTAACCGTTGATCGTTTTAATCTTAACAGTGCACCAATGGAGTTTGTGAATAATAAGGCGGTGAATGACTTCATCAACGAAAAAGGGCCAGACGAATTGCCCGTTACCGTGATGGACGGAAAAATCGTTTTGACCGGCAAATACCCCACAAATGCGGAATTTACAGAGTGGTTGGGCCTGCCTGCCAATCTGCTGGGAAAACCAGCGGAAAAAGCGCAGGGAAACGAAGGCTGCTGCTGCAAAGGAGGCTGCTGCTAAAGTGAATTTATTTGACCCTTGTACTATCAAGCTTACAAAGTATCTCTTCTATACAGGCAAGGGCGGCGTGGGAAAAACCAGCGTTGCCTGCGCCACCGCTGTATCACTGGCAGACAACGGAAAACGAGTGATGTTAATCAGTACCGACCCGGCATCTAATTTGCAGGACGTCTTTTCCATGGAGTTAACAAATAAGGGGACTCCGATTCCCGACGTGCCTAATTTGGTAGTGGCGAATCTCGACCCAATTAAGGCGGCTGCTGAATATCGGGAAAGCGTCATTGCCCCCTTTCGCGGCAAACTTCCTGGAGCGGTTCTCGCCAACATGGAGGAACAGCTTTCTGGCTCCTGCACCGTGGAGATTGCGGCGTTTAATGAATTTTCAAATTTTATCACAGATGATAAGATACAGCAGGAATATGACCATATTATTTTTGACACCGCACCCACGGGCCACACTCTGCGCATGCTCCAGCTCCCGTCCGCATGGAGTAACTTTATCAGCGAGAGCACTCATGGTGCGTCCTGTTTGGGTCAGCTTTCCGGTTTGGAAAGCAAAAAGGCGATTTACAAGCAGGCTGTGGAAACTCTGGCAGATGGGAACCTGACCACATTAATCCTTGTTACACGCCCCGAGACAGCACCGTTTAAAGAAGCAGCACGGGCTTTTGGAGAACTTTCTTCACTAGGGGTTCTCAATCAAATGCTGGTTATCAATGGTGTACTGACGGAACACAGCGACTCACTTTCTTCCAACCTGTATGAGAAGCAGCAGACCGCACTTCATGCAATGCCGGAAAGTCTGCAAACGCTTCCGCTCCATATGGTGCCCTTACGTGCCTATAACGTCACAGGACTTGAAAATGTGCGTGCCTTACTGAATACTGACTATGTAACTGTACACAATGAAACGCTGAACTCAGTTCATGTTCCTGCGTTAAATCATGTGATCGACGAACTGGCAGCAAGCGGCAAGCGCGTTATTTTCACGATGGGCAAAGGCGGCGTTGGAAAAACTACTGTTGCCGCGGCTGTGGCGTTGGGCCTTGCAAAGCGTGGGAAAAAAGTTCATCTTACAACAACCGACCCCGCCGCACATCTGAAATTTGTACTGGACGAAAACTTCGGCGTTTCTATGAGCCATATCGATGAAGCCGAAGAACTGAAAAAATACCAGTCTGAAGTGCTTCATAAAGCTCGTTCGTCTGGTATGAGCGATGGGGATATTGCCTATGTTGAGGAAGATTTGCGTTCTCCCTGTACACAGGAAATTGCTGTGTTTCGTGCCTTTGCAGAAATAGTAGATAAAGCTGACAATCAGGTAGTTGTAATTGATACAGCACCTACCGGTCATACCCTGCTTTTGCTGGAATCCACTCAAAGTTACAATCATGAGATTCAGCGAACAAAAGGTGAAATCCCCGAATCAGTGAAGAAGCTTCTGCCAAGGCTGAAGTCTGATGAAACCGAAGTTCTAATTGTGACCCTGCCCGAAGCGACACCTGTTTATGAGGCATTGCGTTTGGAAGACGATCTGAAGCGGGCAGGTATATCCGCTCAGTGGTGGATTATTAATCAATCCCTGTACGGTACGGATACCACCAATCCCATGTTGGCAGCAAAGGCAGCAAATGAGGTCGAATGGCTTAATCGTGTTGATAAACATGCTGGCGGTAAATTTGCATTAATTGGATGGAGTGCTGATGAAATCAAAGGTGACCGTTTGTTAATGCTTTGAAAGGACGGATGATATGGTAAAGGCAGCATTTATTTGTGTTCATAATTCTTGCCGCAGTCAAATTGCAGAGGCATTAGGCCGCCATCTTGCAGGTGATGTTATGGAGTGCTATTCGGCAGGGACAGAAACCAAGCCTCAAATCAACCAGGACGCAGTGCGCCTAATGAAACAGCTTTACAATATTGATATGGAGGCAATGCAATATAGCAAACTCTTATCAGAAATTCCGCCCGTGGATATTGTGGTGACGATGGGATGCAACGTACAATGCCCATTCCTGCCATGTAAGCGTCGTGAGGATTGGGGACTAAGCGACCCAACAGGCAAGAGCGATCAGGATTTTATCGAAACAATCTGTGTTATTGAATCAAAAATCAGAGATTTGGCAAATGAATTAAGACGATAGGTAATACCGCCGTTGACTATAATCAACGGCGGTATTTAACGTATATTAAATAAGAAAAGGCATTAAACCCGTAAATACTTTTCTGCCGGGACCAGCCTTACTGATGATATCAAGTAATCTTTATTGTCTAATGACAATTTGCATCATATCGTAGAAAAGGAATTAGACATTTTTCCCAACATAAAGTATACTTAAATTCGCAGCCTTAAGCGAATTACAAAGGAGAAGTGATTATGAAAAGTATAAAAACAAAAATACTGCTTAGCATGGCTTTGACAGTATTTATTTCCCTGGGTGCAGTGGGTGGTACCAGTATTTATCTAAACTATTCCAGCATGATCGGAACCATGAACCAGACCATGACGGAACTGGCACGCACCGCCTCACAGCGAGTTTCCAAAGAACTGGATATTTATAAAAATATCGCCAATGAGGTCGGCAGCATTGACCGTCTTTCAAGCCCGGGAACCAGCGTGGCAGATAAAAAAGCCATCATGGACCAGAAGGCAAAAACCTATGACTTTCAGCGGGGAAACATACTGGGAGCAGACGGAGTCAGCTTATTTGATGGAAAAGACTATTCTGACCGGGACTATTTCCAAAAATCCCTAAAGGGCGAGACAGTGGTATCCGATCCCTTAATCAGTAAGATCACAGGACAGCTTACCATTATAATTTCCGCCCCATTGTGGGATAAGGGAATTCCGGATTCCAAAGTAGTAGGCGTCGTGTACTTTGTCCCTACTGAGACTTTTTTAAATGACATCGTTGGCAGCATAAAGATAAGCAAAGGAAGCAGTTCGTACATACTGAACAGAAGCGGCGGTATCATTGCCGATGTGGATATGGAGAAAGTAACCAATGTGACAAATACCCAGGAGCTCGCAAAGACAGATCCCGGTTTGGCCGCCCTTGCTGCTCTTGAAAAAGGAATGACTGAAGGAAATAGTGGCTTTGGCCGTTACAACAAGGGTGGTGTAAACGAATTCCTGGCTTATGCACCCATTGAAGGGACTGACGGCTGGAGCTTCGGCCTCAAAGCTCCCATGACGGACTTTATGGGAGCGACCATAACCGGAATCATCATTTCGGTAATACTGCTCATCACAGCATTGACTGTGTCCGGAATCATATCCGTTGTCCTAGCTGGAAAAATCGGAAATCCAGTAAATGCCTGTGCCGAACGCTTAAAAAGACTGGTACAGGGTGATCTGGAATCTCCGGTTCCTGTAATCAACAACCAGGATGAAACCGGTGTGCTGGCAGGAGCTACCCGGGAACTGGTGGACAGTTTAAAAATGATTATCGGAGATGTGGATCATATTCTCAATGAGATGGCAGAAGGCAGCTTAACGGTTTCTTCCAGCTGCGAATCCGCCTATGTAGGAGGATTTGGCGGGATTCTTCAGGCCATGACCCAGTTACAGTACAGGCTCAGAGATACTCTTTTAAGGATCAGCCAGTCCTCTGAGGAGGTAGCCTCCGGTGCGGAACAGGTATCCGCAGGGGCGCAGGCGCTCTCCCAGGGAGCAACTGAGCAAGCCAGTTCCGTAGAAGAGCTGGTGGCTACCATAAGCCTTATTTCTTCTCATGTGGATTTAAATGCCAAGAATGCAGAAGAAGCCACTCTCCAGGCAAAGGAGACTTCAGCCCAGCTGGAAAACGGAAAAGAACAGATGAAGAGAATGACCGATGCGATGAACGAAATCAATCATACCTCCAGTGAAATCGGTAAAATCATAAAAACCATCGAAGACATCGCCTACCAGACCAATATCCTGGCTTTAAATGCAGCGGTTGAAGCCGCCCGTGCCGGAGAGGCCGGAAAGGGCTTTGCCGTCGTTGCCGATGAAGTGCGTAGTCTTGCATCAAAAAGCGCAGAAGCCTCAAGAAACACCGCTTTCCTCATAGAAAGCTCTGCCCAGTCGGTAGAGAAGGGAACGGGAATCGCTGGTGAAACAGCGGATTCTCTGGAACGGATCGCAGCTTCTTCCGAAAAGATGGCTTCCTTGATATATGATATCGCCGAAGCCTCCCAGGAACAGGCAAGCTCCATTGCCCATGTAGCACTGGGAATCGACCAGATATCCGGCGTTGTGCAGACCAACTCCGCTACGGCGGAAGAGAGTGCGGCCACCAGCGAAGAGCTCTCCAGCCAGGCCCAGATTTTAAATGGCCTGATGGATCAGTTCCGGTTCTAATTCATATAAAACCGCTTCATAATGAATGATGAATGGCAAATTAATAATCATCATTCATTATGAAGCGGTATTATTTTATACAGATTATTCTTCCAGCTCAAGGGCCATCCCTTTATCAGAAAGAATGATCCTATATATTCCTTCCTGTCCGGAATTGATGACTTTTCATTAACCTCCTTTTTTTCTTTATCCTTATTGAAGTAAATTTTGCACGTAACCATCTACTATATTGACTAAAACGGGAAAGATAACTATAATTATTAGTAATTCCATATTCAGGAAATTTAAGAAAAGATATAATATTAAATTATTATGAAATATTATGTCAAATCCGACATTTATCCAAAAATTCATGGAACAAACGTATTATGGCAAAATAAATTCAAACCATGGAGGAACATTGTATGTTAAAAAAACGAAAGGTTGGAAACCGGCTGCTTGCTGCATTTCTCATCGTTGTATTGTTTTCAGGTTTAGCCGGAACCATCGGAATTCTGCTCATTCGGACCGTTAATGAGAAATATCATACTGAATTGCAGGATTATGGATTTGCCCAGGGTGATATCGGAAGCCTGGGACAGGCGTTTCAGGCTCACCGCGCAACAATTTTATACATAATTTTTTCGGAAGATCCTACTGAAACTGCCAATCAGAAGGAGAACCTAAACAAACAGATTGAAGTGATAAACGAGAAAATGGAACTGGTACAGGGGCTGATGAAGACATCCTCGGAAAAGGAACTTTACAACAAGCTAACAGAAAAGATGATATCCTATGAGGCGGTCCGAAGCCATACCATTGAGCTTGCAGCAACTTCTCCCAAGGAGGCCATGACTACGTTTCGAAGCCAGGCAGCTCCCCTGGCAGCGGAGATTGCTGATACGATCAATACCATGCTGTCAGATAAGTCAACAACCGGTGATTCAAGGTCTGTCGATCTCTCCCGTCTGACCTCCATATTCATCGCAATTATGGGCATCATTATACTCATTTCCATTGTTACATCCGTTATCATTGCAATCGCCATTACAAGAGGGATCACCCGCCCCATTGACGAACTGAAAGCGGTTGCAGACCGGATGGCCCAGGGAGATTTAAAATGCCTTCTGGAATATCGATCAGAAGATGAACTTGGACATCTCGCAGACAGCATGAGGACGATGATGGGGCGTTTATCCTACTATATGGATTATATCTCTTCCACCACAAGCCAGATGGCTCAGGGAAATTTTGATATTCCTCATGACCCTGAGGAATTTAAAGGGGAGTTCCGTTCCATACAGCTCGCCATACAGAATCTTACTGATTCCTTAAATGATGTCATGGCTAAAATAACCCAGTCCTCAGACCAGGTGGCCTCAGGAGCTGAACAGGTGGCAAGCAGCGCTCAGGCGTTAAGCCAGGGTGCGACCGAACAGGCATCCTCTATTGAAGAGCTGGCTGCTACCATCAATGATATTTCCAATAACATAAACCATAATGCAGAGAATGCAAAGGAAACAAACCAGCATGTGAGCAATACCGCATCAGAGCTGGAATATGGTAAAACTCAGATGCAGGATCTGACAAATGCCATGGAGGATATCAGCAATGCATCCTCAGAAATCGGAAAGGTAATCAAAACCATAGAGGACATTGCCTTCCAGACCAATATCCTGGCTCTTAATGCAGCCGTAGAAGCAGCAAGAGCAGGAGAGGCCGGAAAGGGTTTTGCAGTTGTGGCAGACGAAGTCCGCAACCTGGCCAATAAAAGCCAGGAAGCTTCAAAAAATACTACAGCATTAATTGAGCATACCCTGGCTTCCATTGAGGCTGGAAATCATATTGCCAAGGAGACTGCAAAATCCATAGAACGCATTGTCCAGTCTTCCAAAACAGCAGCAGACTTAGCATACCAGATATCCTCGGCATCAAAGGATCAGGCATATGCAGTTGCCCAGGTAACTCAGGGAATCGATCAGATATCAAGCGTGATTCAAACAAATTCCGCCACATCAGAGGAAAGTGCCGCAGCAAGTCAGGAAATGGCCGGACAGGCTCAGATACTTAAGCTTTTAATTGGAAAGTTTCAGTTAAAAGTCTAAAATAAAAAAAGGTGTCCAGAAGTCGAAATTATACTTTTGAGACACCTTTTAAATTTTCGTAAATATTCAGGCTGATTCAAAAACGACAATTATGTAGTCAGACCGAACCGTTCCTCCATAATCGCTCTTAGCCTGTCAACCGTCATTCCTGCATCAAGGCCGTTTTCATCAATGGTTATGTCGGCATATTTTTCATAATAAGGAACCCGTTCCTCATATAAGTCTCTTAAGGTCATTCCATCCTTTAAGACGACACCCCGGTCTACCAGATTTCCCAGCCGTTCTTCCACGCTTTCATAGCTAAGCTTTAAATAAACCACTGTACTGATCTCTTTTAAATGCTCCATAGCCTCTTTTCCATAGATCACGCTTCCGCCCGGTGCTATGACGCTATGACGGACATTAAGGCCGGCATTGATCCTGTTTTCCACAGCCAGGAACCCGTCCTGGCCCTCTTTTTCAATAATTTCCTTTAAAAGGCGGCCTTCCTGCTCCTGGATTACAATGTCCACGTCCACAAAAGAATATCCTAGGCGTTTTGCCAGCAAAACGCCTACTGTGCTTTTACCGGAAGCCGGCATACCGATCAGCGTAATGTTATTAAGCTTACTCGTCATTTGTTTTTCCTCCTGCCCATCGGCTTTTTTCCTGCCTTTTTCACAGAATAACCGAAACTTCCAAGCTTTTTCCCCAGTTCAAAATATTCCCCATGAGAATAGGAGATAAGTCCTGCCTCATTAAGGTGGAACTTCCCTTTTTCATCCATGTACCGGCTGTTTACGGTCACGCCAACCACCTCAGCCAAAAACAGGTCATGGCTTCCCAGGGGCTTGATTTCCACAACTCTGCAGGCTAAATTCACCGGGCATTCCTCTATTCCGGGTGCATTTACATGTTCCAGGGAACAAGGTGTCAGCCTCATTTGTGCAAATTTATCCACCTCCCTGCCGGACTTCACCCCGCAGTAATCGGCAGCCCGCACCAGATCCTTTGTCACCAGATTTACCACAAACTCTCTGGTTTCTTTTATGATCTTATAGGAATGCCGTTCCGGGCGGATGGATATGGACAGCATGGCCGGGGTGGAGCATATGGTTCCCGCCCATGCCACAGTAATGATATTGGGTTTTTCCCCTTCCCTCTGGCAGCTCACCATAACCGCAGGAACCGGGTAAAGCATGTTACCAGGCTTCCAGGTAACCCTGCTGTTTTTTATGGTCTTTATATTTTCATTTGCTTTTCTATATTCATTGGTTTCTTTTTTCTTCATTGATGACAGCCTCCTATTCCTGAACCGCAAGCATAATGCCAGGAATCAGCTGTTTCTTTCTGGATACCACGCCTGGAAGACTTACGATATGGTCTTCTGCCGTCCCTTCCTCTTCCTCTGCACGGAAAGCACCGAGAACCATCTGCTTTGCTCCCTGACCCTCACATAACAATACCGTAGATTCTGTCAGAATGTTGGTAAGCATGAAAAACATCATGTCTACGCCATGCTCTTTTCTTGCTTTTTTCATGTAAGGAGGCATCCGGTCCTTCAGTTCTTCCAGTTCGCTGGCGTTTAAGGAGCTGATCTGTCCGACTCCAAAGGACACTTTGCCAAGTGTGAATTTTTTAAAATCCTGATAAAAGATCTCTCCATCCGTCTTACCCTTTAGGTTACTTCCTGCCGCGAACATGGAGGAAGCGTATTTCTCCACCTGGATCCCTGCGATATCCGCAAGGACAAGAGCTGCCTTTTTATCAGACTCCGTACAGGTAGGGGAACGGAATAAAAGAGTATCCGAGATAATGGCGCTGCACAGAAGGCCCGCAATCTTCGGTTCGATTTCTATGTTATTTTCCATAAACATCTGATATACGATGGTAGCTGTACAGCCTACCGGCTGATTACGGAAGAATACAGGAGAAATAGTTTCTACGGTTCCGAGCCTGTGATGATCAATGATCTCCAGGATTTCCGCACTTTCCATGCCTTCCACTGCCTGGGTTTTCTCATTATGGTCTACCAGAATCAGGCGTTTTCCCTTTGCACCGAGCAAATTCCGGCGGGAAATCATTCCCATGTATTTTCCATCCTTATCAAGAATCGGGAAATCCCGGTGGCGCTTACTTGCCATGACATCTTTTATTTCATCAATATAATCGTCTTCATCAAAGGAAATCAACCCTTCGGTGGTCATGAAATAGCTGATAGGAATGCTCTGATTTACCAGACGGGCTGCCGTATATGTGTCATAAGGGGTGGTCATGACTGTGCAGCCACGCTCCTGAGCCAGCTTTTTGATCGTCATGGATACCGCTGCACCTTCGCATACAATGATGCAGGCCGCTTCCATCTCGATAGCACATAGCTGGGATTCATAACGGTTCCCCAGGATCACTAAGTCACCCTTGGAAATGTAATATTCCATCATATCAGGATTGGCCGCTGCGATAAGGACCTTGCCATGATTGAAATATTCGCTCTTTCCACCAACTACCATGGCTCCTTCTAAGGTTTCCACAATATTTTCATACTGGGTATTTGCCTTTGATAAAATGCTGCTGTCATAAACGTTCATATAGGACTTGGCAATATCACCTACCGTGATCAGTCCTTCCAGCATCCCATCCTCAGTTACCGTAGGAATGGTGACAACATTTGCTTCCTGCATCAGTTTCCAGGCCTTTTTTAAGGACAGGTTTTTCTTTACACCCTTTGTTTTACGAATATCGATATCACGGACCTGTGTCTTCACATTTTCCACAAGCTCCGGCGCTTCCACTTCAAAGTAATGGAGCACGAATTGTGTCTCCTCGTTGACGTGACCAGCCCTACCTGGCTGATATTCTTCTCCGGTCAGCTTTCTTTTTAAATTTGCATAACAGATGGCAGAACAGATGGAATCTGTATCTGGATTTTTATGGCCTATTACGATAGTTTTTCTGTTCTTATAATTCTCTCCCATACTTTCCTCCTTTTTTCATAATGTGTTTACAGGTCGTTCATATTCCGTTCATATATATTTTTTATACTAAATACATAGAAAATATATGAGTCAAATTGATTTAATCGTCAAATTGCACATAGATTTTTCATAATTGCCCCGATTGCCTGTCAATCGGGGTCTCCTCATTTTATGAGGCTTTTTCTTTGTGAAGTATTCCCATTATATCATAATTTAGTAAATTGTAAATAAGAGGGCGGGGCGTTATAGCCATTGACGAACTTAAAAACCAGAAAACAAAAGAAAGAGGGAGGAAGAGATGTTATAAAAACATCCTTCCTCCCATTGCTTTTCTGTCTCCATCTTATATCATATTTATATACCGGATTGCGTTTAAATGGGCATTATCCAGCTTTATAGTCTCCATGAAAGCTTCCTTCGCCCCCTTTCTATCTCCAAGCCCCATTTTTCCAAGCCCTATAAGATAGTTGCAATGGGCCTTGTTTTTCTTATCCAGGTCATCTTCATAAATCAGGAAATCGGGCAGGGATACTGCGAAATATTCGATCTTCATGTTATCAAACATATGCTGCTCTCCGTAATCCAGCAGTTTATAGAACCTGGACCTGGCCTCCACCGGTTTTCCCAGCTTTTCCTTAGCCAGACCCTGGTAATAAATCATATCCGCAGGCTGGTCATTGTAATACATCATGCCTGCCGGTTCCTCCGTTCCTACACTGGCCGCCTCATAACAGGCTCTTGCTGCCTCAGTCTTTCCCAGATTCTCCATGACCGCACCCAGATAATAATTGATATGATTGTCCTTTGTTCCTTCTAACTTTCCTTCTCCCAGATTCTCCGGATATTTCAGGGCCTTTGTCAGGTATTCTTCTGCCCTGCCCCATTCCTTTGCATCCATGGCCTGCCTGGCCAGCTCCACAAGAGAGACTACATACTGGGCAGTTACCTTCCCTTCCCCGCCTTCCCAAGGATGGAATTTATAGCTCATAATGAATTCATAAGCCTCTCCGTAATGTCCCAATAGATTTAAAAGTGTTGCATATTCAATCATCAGATCGTCACGCTTCATAAATACATCTCTGGCAGCTTCATATTTTTCCAGACGTTCTGCTGCAGGCATATCCAGCTTTTTATAAAGCTGATCCAATTCCAGAAAGATCCTTGCATCGGCCGGATTCAGACGATAGGCCTTTTCCATGGCCTCTTTTGCCCTTTCCCTGTCCTTTTCCTTGTTGTAATAAGCCAGTGATAAATTTCTCCACACAGTTGGGAACCGGGGATTTAACCGGGCGGACTGCTCCCAATAAGAAAGGGCAGTACGGTACTGAAGCTTATCATAATATAAATTTCCCAGATAATAATTGGCGTTGGCTCCTTCCGGATTCCTTTCCGCCGCAAACCTAAGCACTGAGATGTCCTCCAGCTTATTGGGGAAACAGTAATCCGTGCTGCACCCCTCCGCCTGCTTTAAAGCCTCTTTTAAAGTTTCTGATCCGTCTTTTCCCATAAGCATCAGATAGTAGGCTTTATAGTAATAGAGCATGGGCCATTTGCCGGAACACTGGTCCAGGGTCTGGACGGCAGCTTCGTATGCACCGAATTCCGCATAATGTCTGGCTGCCATTAAGTAGTTTTCGTGATAGCCTCTGGCCAGCCGGCTTATCTCCAGACGGATTTCCTCCTGACGTCCTGGCTCCAGATATGCTGCTTCCAAACGGGATATATAGTCAAAGGAGTCCACCTTCAAATTCTCCACAATAAGAGCTCTGGCTTCTGCCGTCCTGGTCAGCCGGCGCAGGAGATAGACGTTTAAGGCTCTGGCCTTTACATTATGTGAATTTCTCACCAGTCCCTTTTCTACAAATTCCAGTGCACTTTCATAATTTCCTCTCATGGATTCGATGCAGGAAAGATAATAAAAGCTCATTTCCTGCTGCTCACCTGACCACGTTGCCTTATAAAAAGCATCAAAGGCTTTCTCAATCTTTCCCTGATACAAAAGTGCCAGGCCCAGATTGTAATAAGGCTCAGAGTCATAAGGGTTGGGATTTTTCCGCACAGCCCGTTTTAACGCCATCCTGAAATACTCCTCCGCCTCCTCAAAGCAGCCTCTGCGCATAAGCAGGGAGCCATAGGCATTATTGATGCGGATATCTTCAGGATCCCTTTTTAAGCCCTCTATGTAATAAGGATCCGGTCTGTAAGTCGCATGGCGGTACTGCTCGATATGAAGCCCGGTAAGATACAACTCTTCATTTGTCATGATCTTTTCCGGATCATCGGCTGCTTTTGCAGGGCTTGGAAGCTTTGGAACCTCCTTCTTTAAGGGGGTATAGGAAACCAGCTCTCTATCGCCGGAAAGCACTTTAAAAGTCAGCCTTGTCTCATCCTCCACTCCGGTATGCAGCGTCTTTTCATAAGTATGGACAGGAGAAAGAAGGGTGGTTTCATCTAGAAGTGTCTCCTTGCCGTAAGTCAGCAGAATCCTCGCATCAGGATACTCCTGGGTTCCGTATGCAGCAATATGGATCTCACTTTCCCTTGTCTCTAAGTTTATGACGGCGTGAATGGAGGCGTTTTTCACGGGGCCAACGGCTTTATAAGGCATGAAATACTGGGTAAAGGTTTTTTCCTCCATTGGCTTTAACCAAGTGAAATCCGGCTGATTATCCGTGTAAACACCGGTCATCAGCTCAATGTAAGGTCCGTCCTCATCGGTAAGATTCCGGTCCCAGGCCTTTCCGAAATCCCCGCAGCCCCAGGTCCACTGCTTTTTTCCTGGCGAAATGTGATGGTCTGCCACATGAAGGATTCCCGCTCCCACCTGGTAATCATAGCCGCCTACAAAATTAAATTCACTTTTTTCAGCCATGTAAGAGGTCGGTACCGGAATATTCTTATAACGGGAAATATCAATGCCTTCACTGTAGTCATGCTTATAATAGACTCCCGTTGCAATGGGAAAACGGGATACATCCCTTTTTCCGTGATCCATAACAGCATGGACATCCGGCGGGAAGATGGACTGAGTGTGATCATTGACCGGAACCGCCGGGTTTGCCCACCATAAAAAGGTCTGGGGCATTGGCGTGGGGTTGTAAAGCTGGCCCTTTATCTCGATATAAGCTTTTCCGGGATGCAGGGTGAAGCTGGCCTCCCCCTTGGTTCCGTACATCTGGTCCACATCGCAGATCCGGCAGGTTTTAGAACCATCCTCATGTTCTATCAGCATATAGTCCACAGGAGAATAAGTGGTCGGCCGGTGGTGCTGGGGCCAGTTAAATTCAATCCCGCCGCTGATCCAAGGTCCGCAGAGCCCTACCAGGGCAGGCTTTATGACGTGGTTGTAATAGACGAAATCATATTGATTCGTTTTGTCAAAGGCCCGCTGGATTCTTCCTCCAAGCTCCGGGAGTATCATTACCTTCAAGTATTCATTTTCCAGCCAGACTGCCTGATAGGCTTTGTCCGTCCTGGTATCATGGATCTTCTCAATGGTAGGGTAAGGGTAGATTTTTCCCGAGCTTCCCTGATAAACACGGCTTTCCAGGAACATCGGATTTTTATCTGCTTCCCCCACCTCATAAGTGGGTATGACAATGGACTCCTCCCATATTTTTACTGCTTCCATTCTTAGACCTCCTTTTAAGTTCTTGCCTATACTATATAATCTTTTATCATGGTTTTCATTAGCTTTAGTTGCTTACTAGTTTATAAAAATTGCTCTAATTAAATTGACGAATTTCCGTTTATTCTCTATAATGGTTTCATAAAAGAAAGGAGGGCCCATATATGCTGTCTACAGAACGAGGGGTCATCTCAGGGTCAGACTATTATGTTTATACGCCCAGTGCCCAGGCTGAAAGAATTTTCTTATATCCCGTTAACATGGGACTTTTCCGGTACGAACCCGGATATTCCCTTCACCGGAATTCTTATGACAGCTTCCTCATCATGTTCATCCGGAGAGGAGAATGCCAGGTCGAGACAGGCGGACGAGTCTTTCATGCCGTTGAAGGGCAGGTAGTGATACTAAACTGCTTTGAGCCACACGCCTACTGGACGACAACGGGCTGGGAAGCAGAATGGATCCATTTTGACGGCTTAGGTGCGGCAGGATATTATGAGGCAATCCTGGATGGCGGCCCTCCGGTCATTACCCTGAGGGATACCTACCGCCTGGAAAAATATCTGCATAAAATTTATCTGCAGTTTCGGGAGTGTTATTCCATCAAAGAGGCCTGGCTGAACAATTACATTGTTAATATTCTAACGGAGCTTTTGGTCAACAGGGACTTTGAGCATTCAGAAAACGTCTCTTCCAGCATCATTGAGGACACCATTGCTTACATCAACGAACATCTAACCGATCCCCTTACTCTGAAGGACCTGGCGGATCAGGCTTCCTTAAGTCCCTTTTACTTCAGCCGGCTGTTTAAAAAGGAATCCGGATTTTCGCCTCATGAATATGTGATCGCAGCCAGGGTCAACAATGCCAAGTTCCTTTTAAAGTCCCTGGACATCTCCATCAAGGACATCTGCTTCAGCACAGGCTTTACCAGTGAAAGCAGCTTTTGCACCACCTTTAAAAAAGTCACGGGAATCACGCCTTCCGAATACCGTTTCTCTATCAGGAACTGAAAAAAAGAGCCCCTGCATTGCAGAGGCTGCTTTTTTTCATCACCGGGCAATCGGTTTATTCCGCTGCTTTCCCCATCACTTCCTTGTAATTTTCAGGGGTAACGATCACCGCGTCTACGGCTGTCTCTATAGGAACCTCTTTTCCGCTGATAACATCGTATAAAACATTGACCGAGCCTGCTCCTACCGAATCAGAGGAGAAATAGGCTGCTGCCTTCATGCAGGTTCCGTCGGCTCCCTTGTTGTTCCACTCATCCTTTGCCATATAAGCTCCAAGGCCTACTGCAGTTGCATTGGCATCTAATCCTGCGCTTTCCAAAGCACGGACAGCACCGATCGTACCTTCCTCATTGGCTCCTGTCACCAGCCACTTCTTGATTTCCGGATGGGCAGTGATGACTGATGTAGCAGCTACATTTCCCTTATCTGTAGTCCCGTCATGATCAGCTTTGAAAATCCTCTCTTCCGGAAAATCAGGGCAAACTTCCGTAAACTTGTCGAGTTCTCCTTCTGCCCTGGGAACGCAGGAGGAAACCGTATCCATGGTCAGAATCATCAACCCACATTCCGGATCTCCTGCCAGATTATTTTTATTTGCATAATCCGCCAGCCACTGGCCATTGGCCTGTCCGATCACATAAGCATTAATGCCCACCCATGGAGCGATCTTTTCTCCAGAATCCGTCTGGAGCGCATCATCGGCCGATACAATTGGGATGCCAGCTTCCTTGCATTTATCAACTACGGCCTGAGACATGGTCTGGTCTGGGATACAGGTAACGATTCCCTTTGCCTTATTTGCGATGGCATTGTCAATGGCCTTTAAGTATTCTTCCGGATTCATTTTTGCATCCACATAGATAAATTCATCGCCCTTTTCTTCCACTGCCTTCTGGGCCGCTGCCCCTTCGTCAATGAACCATGTCTGATCCCCGGCTTTGTAGATTCCATAAACGACACCCTTTGCCCCTGCTTCCGTCTGGGTCCCGCCTGTTGTTGTCTCTGCCGTACCTGCTGTCGTGGTCTCCGCCGGCTTTTCATCGTCAAATCCACTGCAGGCTGTTAACCCCATTGCCATTGCTGCTGCCAAAATAATCGCTGCTGTTTTTTTCATGATTTAAACCCTCCTGTTTTAATTTTTGCTCTATCTTCAGAAAACCTGACGGTTTCCCTTGGAACGTTATAAATTCTTCATGGATGCTGCCAGTAAATCCCGCTCTCTTTTCTGCTTTCTTAAATAGTCTGTTGCCAGGGCGAATAAGAGAAGCCCTCCCTTTGCCACAAACTGCCAGAAGCTGGGGACATTTACCATAGTTAGACCTGTATTAAAGGACTGGATCAGTATGATACCAAGGATGGTTCCTCCCATATTTCCAACTCCGCCGATGAACGATACTCCGCCCAGGATAACCGCCGTAATTGCGTCAAATTCCAGGTTCACATTAGCCGCCGGCTGGCCGGAATTCATACGGGCCGCGAAGATGACTCCGCCGATGGAGCAGAGGATTCCCATCATTACATAGCAGGTGGTAATGATCCGTTTGGGGTTTAATCCTGCTAGTCTGGCAGCTTCCATGCTGCCGCCGATGGCATATACGCTTCTTCCGAATTTCGTTTTGGAAAGAATGATGCCAAAGATAATGATACAGACTACCATGATCCATACGGAAAGGGGAATGTTTAAGATCCTTGCTTTTCCCAGGATTAGAAAGGTCCTGTTGCTGATGGAAACCGGCTTTCCGCCGCATATGATATAGGCAAAGCCTCTGATAATGGACTGGGTCACCAGGGTTGCAATAAAGGCCTCCAGATGAATCCGGTTCACCATAAAGGAATTGAAAAATCCGATGAGGATCCCGCAGCCAATGGTAAGAATCAGCGCAACCCCGAAAGGAACTCCCTTGCCTACTAAAAGAGCCGCCATAACACCGGAAAACGCAGCCACAGAGCCGGGGGACAAGTCATTCTGCCCTGCAATGATTAAATATGTATGGCCCACAGCCACCAGCCCTACAAGGGAAGCTGCCACCAGAATATTAATTAAGTTCGTAACCGAAAGAAAGTTCTTATTCAGAGAGGTAAAAAGCCCAAATACCACCACGATTGCCGCAAGCAGTACGATCTTGTCACCATTTATTTTGATTCTGCTTTTCTTATTTGTTCCCATTATTCCTGTACCTCCCCAATCATACCCAGACTCAGAAGCTTGCTTTCGGTCGCTTCCTCCGCCGCTATTTCTCCTGTGATTCTCAGTGATTTCATGACAATGATCCGGTCCGACAGACCGATCACCTCAGGAAGCTCGGAGGATATCAGAATGATCCCCAGCCCTTCCTTGGCAAACTTACAGATCATATGATAGAATTCTGATTTGGCGCCTACGTCAATTCCCTTGGTTGGCTCATCCAGGATGAGCACCTTTGGATTCGTGCTGATCCAGCGGGCCACAATACATTTCTGTTGGTTTCCGCCGGAAAGCTCCACGATCTTTTTGTCAGGAGACGGAGTCTTGATCTTAAAATCCTGGATTCCCTTTTGTGCCAGCTCCTCTTCCTTCTCCCCGTTTACAAACCCAAGCCTGTTGGAATTGGTATCCAGCATGGCGATGTTCATATTATCGCTGACGCTTAAATTCGAAAGGATCCCCTGAAGCTTCCGGTCCTCCGGAACGAGAACAATCCCATGCTCCATTGCTTCGTGAGGAGAGCGGTTGCGTATTTTCTTCCCTTCCAGATAAATCTCACCGCCTTTTACCTCGTCAGCTCCAATGATGGCTCTCATAAGCTCCGTCCTTCCAGCCCCTACAAGGCCGGAAAAGCCTAACACCTCTCCTTTTCGCAGTACAAAGGAATTCTCTTTCACATAGTCCGAGGATAAGTTTTTCACCTCCAGAAGTACATCTCCAATCACTTTATTCCTGTCTAAGCTTCTATAAATATCTCCCAGGTCACGGCCCACCATCATGAGGATCAACTCCGCTTCCGGCACCGTTCCAGTCTCCACCGTGGCCACGTAGCGTCCGTCTTTAAAAATCGCCACCTTATCCGTAATCCTCCGAAGCTCGTCCATGCGGTGGGATACATAGATGATGATCTTCCCCTCTTCCTTTAACTTCCCGATGATCCTGAATAGAGATTCGATCTCCGAATCCGACAGGGAGGCCGTAGGCTCGTCAAAGCAGATCACCTTTAGATTTTCTCTGGAATAGGCCTTCATAATCTCCACCATCTGCTGATAGGCAATACTTAAATCCTTTACCTTAGTGGCTGGACTGATGGGAAGGCCAAAATCCTCTATGATTTTTGCAGTCATCTCATTCGCCCTGCGGATGTCGATGAATCCCAGCCTGCTCACAGGCATTCTCCCCAGATAAATATTCTCCGCCACGGATAATTCCAATAGGATCTGCCGCTCCTGGTATATGACGGAAATCCCTTCCTCAATGGCCTCATGAGGTGACTGAAAATGCTTTTGGGCTCCATCCAGTAGATATTTTCCTGCGGTAGGCTGGTAATCTCCATTGAGTACCTTTAACAAGGTGGACTTACCAGCCCCGTTTTCCCCTAAAAATGCCAGAACCTCCCCGGAATACGCCTGAAAGGATACCTGGTCCAACGCCTTTACTCCGGGAAAATATTTGGATATATTCTGGAATTCCAATACGCTCCCCATGTCTTACCTCCTCTTTTTTATTCCAGCTTTATGTTTTAATAAGTTCATTATATCATCGAACCAAAATTCATCATTATGTAGGTTTGCTCTATCATTGCGAAAAATTGCTCTCATTTATTACTGACCCTCCTTTCAATCTGACGAAACGGCTTACCTGCGTTCAAAATTTTGCCATCAATCCTCTTTTTTACCACAAATTGCACCGAGGCTCTCTTACCGTATCTGTTCTTACAGCCTGTTAATTATCCGGATCCCATTGCTTTCTCTTGCTCTGTCATTTTGAAAAATTGCTCTCCTGTTTTTTTGCCCTTTCCCTTTCATGGACAAATCTTTATACTGGTTCTATTGGAGGACATGCGTATGAAAATCAAAACCAGAGAATTATGGAATCAGGCGGGAACCGCTTATACGGTTTATGATATGAGCACCAGCCTGGGCATGACGGTTTCCATAACAGCGCTTGGTGCGGCCATTCAACGGATTTCCATAAGAGATGAAAGCGGCAGGGATCAGCCAGTCACCCTGGGCTTTGAGAATATGGAACCATATGAAAGCTGTATCTGCTATGCAGGAGCCACCCTTGGGCCTAATGCCGGAAGAATTGGAGAAGCCTTACTTCCTGTTGGACCACAGATATGCCGGCTTTCAAAAAATGACGGGAAAAACCAGCTCCACGGAGGGTTAAATAACTTATCAGCCAGACTCTGGCAGGTAACTTCTGTGGACTCAGGCCTGGAATCGGCCTCCATCCTATTGACTGCAGTCCAGCCTGACGGCCTGGATGGGTATCCGGGCAACAGGATCTATCACGTCAGATATACCCTGGAAGACACTAACTGGCTTACCATAGAATATACCGCAGTGACGGACGCTCCTACCTATATCAACATGTCCAACCACACCTACTGGAATCTTTCCGGTGATTTTTCTGTCTCCGGATTAGAACAGGAGATCCAGATATTTGCAAATAACGTGTGCATAAATAATAAGGACCATCTGCCGGCCGATATCATTCCCGCCGCGGATACCGTTTTTGATTTCCGGTCCTCCAGGCAGATTCTATCCCTAATCCATTCTGTTAAAAGCCCTGTCTGCAAGGAGCAGCTTTCCATTGAAAAGGGATACAATAACGCCTACATCCTTAATAGAAATCAGTCGTTCCGTCCGCTGCGGTCTGCAAAACGGCATGCAGAGATTAATAAGGCCTGCATCCTGCGGGATCGGAGGACCGGACGAACCATGAAAGTAATGACGGATGCACCCTCCCTGGTTTTGTATTCTGGAGGATTTTTGCCCTATGGAATGACTTTGTGCGGCGGTACACCCTCCTCCGCCTCTTGCGCCATTGCACTGGAGGCACAGGATATTCCTGATGTAATGCATCTGCTGCCCGGCAATTACCGGCTCACTACCCCGGAACAGCCGTTTTTCAGGACCATCCGGTACCATATTTCATAGTTAAAAGCTTCATCCCTCTTGCCATACTCTCTTTGTTTATTATAATATAATTATCCATATAATAGTCAAATACCCGAAAGGAGAATGGCATGGAACTTAAGTGTAGTTGCTGCAATAGATTGTGCACTTCAAAAATCCCTCTTTTTGAGCCCCTTTCTATAGAGGAGCAGAAGGAACTGATATCAAGGGCCCGGCATCTGGATTACAAAAGAGGGGAAACGGTTTTTCATGAGTATGATCCGGCAGATAAAATACTGGTCATTCGTTACGGAAAGGTTAAGATCAGCCGCTATTCCCTGGAAGGAAAAGAATACGTTCTTGATATACTGGCAGAAGGCGATATCTATGGAGAGCAGAACATATTCGGCGGAAAAACCCTTGAAGCAAATGCCATTGCCCTGGGAGAATGCGGAGTATGTCTTATCTCCTTGACGGATATTCAGGAACTTATATTAAAAAAACCTGAAATCGGAGTCAAACTATTGAACGTGGTAGGAAAGAAGCTGTCAATCGCAAATGAGCTGGTGCAGCTATTATCTGTCAACGATGCCAAGGCCCGTATCGCTGGTTTTCTTTTATTCAGAAGCAGCCGGATCAAGGGGGAAACCATCGAATTGACCAGAGACGATATATCCGCTTATATTAATGTCAGAAGAGAAACCATAAGCAGAAAGCTCGGAGAACTCCGCAAAGAGGGCGCCATTGAGTTAGAAGGAAATCGTAAGATCCACGTCAGAAACAAAGATATTTTAAGAGATGTTTTTGAAAATGAAACATAAAAAATAAAAATTATAAAAATAATGATCTAAATCACATTTTTTATTCTCTTTTCCGGATATACTGGCCTTACAAACAAAAACAAATGTTTCTGATAAAACATAGAATTCAGAAAAGAGGAGAAGAACCATGATTACAGGTAAAATGAAAGTAACCGATGTGGTTAAGGCCTATCCGGAAGCAGTTGAGATCTTTAATGATTTTCATATTGATTATTGCTGCGGCGGAAAGGATGTCTTGGAAGAGGCCATACAGAAGCTGGGAATCGAATCAAAGAGCTTTATCGATCTGCTGAATAAAAAAATTGTGAATCAGCCTCAAAAGTCAAATAAGGGACAGGTGCTGGCTGTGGAACGGCTGACGGAAATGGAAGTTCCCGACCTTATTGATTATATTATTGAAACCCATCATTCGAAAGAAAGAATCCTGCTGGCGGAAATCGATGAGCTGATCAACAAGGTCTTACTGGCTCATTACGAACACCATCAAGCACAGCTTGTTCCCTTACACGGGCTATTTTCAGACTTGAGAAAGGAGCTCCAGGAACATTTCGCAAAGGAAGAAAAGCTTATTTTCCCCTATATGAAAAAAAGCTATGCAGGTGATAGGAACGCCGGATATGTGAAGGATTTAGAGGATGAACATGAAGCAGCCGGAACCCTGATAAAAGAAATCACTGCCTGCACCAATGATTTTACCGCGCCGGAAGATGGCTGTGCTTCTTACCGCCTGGCATTTAAAAAGCTTCAGGAGCTGATTAATGATGTGTATATTCACATATTTACTGAAAACTCACTGCTGTTTCCAAAATATGAAGGAGGAAATTGATTATGAAAAAACTTGTGAAAAATAATGTATATTGGGTAGGAATCATGGATTGGGAGCTGGAATCCTTTCATGGAGCGGATTACTCCATTAATCATGGCTCAAGCCAGAACGCCTATTTAATCAGAGAAGAAAAGACAGTACTTATCGACACGGTCTGGAAGCCCCATTCCACGGAATTTATAGATAATCTGGAAAAAGAGATTGATTTAAAGGAAATTGATTTTATTGTTGCCAACCACGGAGAAGTGGATCACAGCGGTTCCCTTCCTGCATTGATGGAGAAGATACCTGGTACACCTATTTACTGTACGGCAAACGGGGTGAAATCACTTACCGGTCAGTATCACCATCCGGAATGGAATTATCAGGTGGTGAAGACCGGGGATTTCATTGACATTGGAAATGGGAAGAAGCTGGTCTTTGTGGAAATGAAAATGCTCCACTGGCCTGACAGCATGGCTACTTACCTGACAGGGGATAATATCCTCTTTTCCAATGACGCTTTTGGCCAGCATTTTGCTGTGGAGGAATTATTTAATGACAAGGCTGACCAGTGCAGGCTTTGGGAGGAGGCTATCAAATATTATGCCAATATTCTGACTCCGTTTTCTCCTCTTGTGAAAAAGAAAATTGAGGAAATACAAGGTTTAAACCTGCCCATCGATATTATTGCTACCAGCCACGGTTCCATCTGGAGGGAGAATCCTTTGCAGATCGTGGAAAAATATTATGAATGGTCACAGAATTATCAGGAGGATCAAATCACCATTGTTTATGATACGATGTGGGATGGGACCAAACAGCTGGCCCACAAGATCAGTGCCGAAATTGCACGGATTTCCCCGGATACCAGGGTGAAGATTTATAATATTTCCAAGGTAAATAAGAACGATATTATGACAGAGGTGTTTAAATCAAAAGCAATTGCACTTGGCTCCCCAACCGTAGGGGGCAGCATCCTTTCTTCTGTGGGCGGATGGCTTGATTTCCTGAAGGAACTTAAGTATAAGGGCAAAAAGGCGGCAGTGTTCGGATGTTATGGCTGGAGCGGAGAGGGAACAAAGGTCCTTCGGGAACGGCTGACTGATGCCGGATTCTCGGTGGTGGATACGGAAGCCAAGTGCCTTTGGAATCCGGAAGAAGAGGACTTTCATAAGGCGGCGGAGGTTGCGAAGGCGCTTTGCCAGTAATGTTTGTTTTAGTGAATATAAAAAGAGGCGGATTCGAAAGAATCCGCCTCTTCACTCTTAATCCAGGATCAGCCTTGCTGCTCCATAAATTCCTGCATCATTTCCCAGCTTCGCCAGGACGATTCCGCTCTTATTTTTAGAAATCGGTGAGTACTTGTCAAAATGTTTATATAGTATATCAATTAAGAAGGATCCGGCTTTTGAAACGCCGCCCCCAATAACAAAGACTTCTGGGTCTGTTACCATGGAAATCTGGGCCAGGGCAAGACCCAGGTAATGGCCCACTACTTCCATAACCTCACAGGCCAGTGCGTCCCCTTCCTTGGCAGCATCCAGCACATCCTTTGCCGTTACGTTGTCTCCATATGTCCTTAAAACGGATGGGGTATCTTTTGCAGCCATTTTTCTCCTGGCTTCTCTTGCTATGCCTGTTGCGCTGGCAATCTGCTCCACGCAGCCTACGCCTCCGCAATTACAGCTTTCTGTTTCATCGTCACGGATATGGACATGACCGATCTCCCCGGCCAGGCCATGCTTTCCGGCAACGATCTTCTGATCGATGATCACGCCGCCGCCTACTCCGGTGCCAAGGGTGACCATAACGATATCATCATAGCCTTTTCCGCCTCCCTGCCACATCTCTCCAAGTGCTGCAACATTGGCATCATTGCCGCTTTTTACTGGGATGCCGTGAAGCATTTCACTCAGTTCTTTTTCTGGATACATATCACGCCAGCCTAAGTTTACGCAGACTTCTACATATCCGCTGGGCATGACTGGGCCTGGGACTCCCATGCCTGCACCTTTTACCTCTTCCAGAGGAATATTTAGCTCTTTAAGGGTTTTAAGTATGGAAGCGGCGGTGTCGCTTAGGATGTGTTTTCCGCCTTCTTCCTGTCTGGTGGGAACTTCCCACTTATGGATGAGCTCTCCTGTTATTTCAAATATTCCGATTTTTACAGATGTACCGCCAACATCTACACCGACACATTTCATTCCCATTTTACATACACTCCTTTTTACTTTCGTAACGTAAGTCCGCAGTGAAGCTGGTAAAACCGCATGTTTTACCAGCTCACGGGCATTCGCCCTATGAAATAGGCCATGAGAAGATTTTCTTATGTGCAGGCACAACGAAAACTTTCTCCTGTCCTATTTCTCACTGCTCATTGTTTAGATGGATTTTGCAGCCTCTGCTACTTTCTCTGCTGTGAATCCGAAATGTTCAAATAAAAGATTTGCAGGACCGCTGGCACCGAAGCCCTTCATGGTCACATACGTTCCATCCAGGCCTACATATTTGCCCCAGCCGAAATCACTTAATGCTTCTACTGCCACTCGCTTGCGGACGGCTTTTGGAAGAACGGATTCCTTATACTCTTCGGTCTGTTCCTCGAACAGATCCATACAAGGCATGGAAACCACACGTACCTTTTTGTCGGCAAGAAGCTTCTTCGCATTGACTGCCAGCTCCACCTCGGAACCGCTTGCAATCAGAATGATCTCAGGTGTGCCTTCACAGTCATCGATTACATAGCCTCCTTTTAAGGCTTCCTTGCTGCTTCCCGGCATAGGTGTTAAGTTCTGTCTTGTAAGAACAAGAGCGGTAGGGGTTTTCTTAGAGGTCAGTGCAGAATACCAGGCTGCTGCTGTCTCTGTCTCATCACAGGGACGGAACACATGGAAATTAGGCATTGCCCTTAACATGGCAAGCTGTTCAATCGGTTCATGGGTTGGTCCATCCTCTCCAACGCCGATGCTGTCATGGGTAAATACAAAGGTCAGCGGAACGCCCATTAACGAGGACAAGCGTGCCATTGGCTTTGTATAATCGCTAAATACGAAAAAGGTTGCTATATAGGTGCGAAGGCCTCCGTGAAGCATCATTCCGTTTCCGATCGCGGTCATGCCAAGCTCTCTTACGCCAAAATGCAGGTTGCGGCCGCCGCCGTTTTCCTTTGAAAAATCACCCATATCGGACATGTTGGTCTTATTGGAAGGAGCAAGGTCTGCAGAACCGCCGATTAAGTTTGGCATATAAGTCTTTAAACGGTTTAAAACCTGTCCGGATAAATTCCTGGTCGCATCTGCCTTTTCAGACCGTTTCCAGAAGTCTCCGCATTTTTCAATGGCCTTTTCTCCTGCATCCGGGTCATGGTATGCATTCCAAAGTTCTTCCATATCAGGATACTCCTGGCAGTATGCTGCAAACATTACATTCCATGCCGCTTCTGTTTCTGCCTTATCCTCTGCGATCTTCTGATAATGGCTGTACACTTCTTCAGGAACATAGAATGGCTCCATGGAAGGCCAGCCTAAGTTTTCCTTCAGAGCTGTCACATTGTCAGCTCCCAGAGGCTCTCCGTGAGCACTGGCTTTTCCCTGCTTAGCAGGACAGCCATAGCCGATCTGGGTCTTGATGGTAATAAAGGAGGGATGTTCCGTATCTGCTTTCGCTTCTTCAAGAGCTCGTCCAATGGCTTCTAGATCGTTTCCATCCTCAACGGTAATGGTCTGGAAATGGAAGGCTTCCATGCGCTTTTTCACATCCTCAGTGAATGCGATGTCCGTGCTCCCTTCAATGGAGATCTGGTTGGAGTCATAAAGAACGATTAATTTTCCCAGGCCAAGGGTACCAGCCAGAGAAAATACCTCAGAGGAAATACCTTCCATCATACATCCATCTCCGCCCAGTACATAGGTGTAATGGTCAACAACCGGATAATTCTCTTTGTTGAATACGGATGACAGATGTTTCTCGGCAATAGCCATACCAACTGCCATACCCATACCTGCACCCAAAGGTCCTGTGGTAGCTTCCACGCCTACGGTATGACCATACTCCGGATGTCCTGGAGTCTTGGAGCCATGCTGGCGGAAATTCATTACATCCTCTTTTGATAAATTCCCATAGCCAAATAAATGGAGCAGGGAATACAAAAGCATGGAACCATGACCTCCGGATAAAATAAAGCGGTCTCTGTTGGCCCAGTCCGGATCTGCCGGATTGTGGTTCATGTGGTTTGCCCATAATTCATACGCTGCTGATGCGCAGCCTAAGGGAAGTCCCGGATGTCCGGAATTGGCTTTTTGGATGGCATCCGCTGATAGGACACGGATTGCATTGACTGACATGGTATCGATGTTGCTCATTGGTATTGTCCTCCTATTTGTAATCTTATTTCTTTCATGTTTTGGGTGCCGGTTACGATCAGAGTATTGGGGAACCTGCCGTTTCGAATCTTAGATATCGGAAAATCAAATGTCCCGGCAAACTTAAGCCTTCCGGACATGTTATAGACTCTGCAAGAATCTTCATTATACAAAATTACATGGTCCCCGTCAATATCCGCATGGGTGTACTGATATTGGAAACCTTTGGAAAATACAAGATTCCCATTGGGCTTGTACACATCCAGCCGGTAGGGATTTTCTCCTTCCGGGTTGTTTACAATAAGCCCAACATATTTTTCCGAATAGAACACACTCCTTATCTCCTCTTCCACAGCTACCTGCCGGATCAGCTCCGGAGAAAGCTCATTCTTAGTGGAATAAAAAGAAACGCTGTTGTCAGCAAAGGCACAGGAGTATGTATCGTCAAGGAACTGGACCTGGGCGACAAGGGAAGAATCATAAGGCTCATCAAAACCGCCCACCAGTCTGTCAGGAACGCTTTTGCCGATTTCCGCAAAATTGTGGAAAGCCACCCTGCCGTTTAACGTTCCGTTTTTCAAATATGCATATGCACCGATCAGCTGGGTGCCATCAGGAGACAGGCTGATATCCACTGGATAACCGGAATCCCCTCCTAAAAGTGCCTTGATCTTTACATCAAGGGCGCTTCCATCCCTCTTAAAGAAATAAATATAATTTGATGTGGAGTCCTCCAGGATCGCGGCCACCACTCCGTAAGAGGACACCGTTGCTTTCACTACAGGAAGCACCGTGGTCGCTATACCAGTATTTCCTGATTTATCAAAGATATAAATGGAATTTCCCTGCTGGTCCGCAATAGCTGCATAATTCCCATTTACACATGCCCTGGGAGATTTCATTTCATAGCTTTGTATCCAGACCTCTTTCCCCTGGGAATCCAGATAGGAGGCACCGTCCTTGCTGTATTTTAACACATTGGAACCAAAGCTAAGATATCCCACATAGCTTCCCTCATTCATATCTTTACTCCAGGATACGCCATATTGGGTATACTGATAATGGGTAAAATATTCATAAACACCTATGGCTCCTGTTATAAGCACCAAAAACAGCACCAGCGCAATTCTGATCCTTCTTTTTTTCACCCTGGCGAGGGCTTTTTTTATGATCTCCTGGCTGTCTGCACCCTCCTGAGGAGAAGATGAAACAATCTGCCGCCGAAGCTGGTTTTTTTTAATCTCTCGATTCATAGAGTTCCTGTCAATCATGCTCTTTTCTCCCAAAAATGCCCATATATACTGGTAGTATACATCATTTCAGGAATAAACGCATTATATTTTTCTATGGAAGAAGTAATTTCTGGCCGGCTACAATCTTATTTTCATCATCCAGCCCGTTAAGCTCACAGATTTCTTTTAATTTATTTACCGTATGGTATTCGGCGATACAGATGCCGTAAAGGGTTTCTCCCTCTTGTACTACATGAACCCGCGGAGTGGCCTTTGCAGACGCCTCTGTTTCCTGAACGGCTGGCTGAGTTGCTGCCTGTGTCGCCGCCTGTGTCGCCGCCGGAGTCTCCTGGGGCATTGTTTCCGCTGCTTTGCTCTCCGCCATGGTCTCCGCCTGGGATTGTTCCGGCATTGTTTCAGACATGGTCTCCTTACTTACTGCAGTGGTAGGATAAACGCCTCCCTCAGCCTCTTCCACGACTACCTTGGATTCGCCGTTACTTCCTTTTTCCGTGCCTTTTTTCCCAATTAAAATCTGTTCCGCCTTTGCCGGGATGGCCGATGCGATCACACTTTCCATACTCCGCATCCGTTCATAGTTGTTAAACATAACAATTCCGCCAGCTAATATGACGATTGACATGGCCATACACATGCCCCGGAGAAGCCCTACCGTCTGATGCCGGTCCGTAACTTCCACCTTATGCTCGTCCATCCGCTTGCGGAATTCTTCGATTACCTTATCATTTGTATCGGTTTCGATACGTTTTACATCCTTTCGCAGCACCATATAGTCCTGCATCATCTGATTACGCTCATAATAAATGCTGTATCCTTTAAGCCTGTAAAATCCGTCCTCCGAAGTTATGTAAACTGTTTCGTCGCCCTCAGCTCCACTGCTTAAATACATCAGCCTGTTGGGTCCCCCAAAATATTGAATATGCTGTTTCCAATAATTGATAGGACTTAGATCATCTCCCGGCCTGCCGCACAAAAACCAGCCCTGTATGGACCGCTTTGGAAAAAGCTGCTCCATATTCCGATAGGCCCTTTTCCAGGACAGCTCTGAAAACACTACCCGGCCTCCGGCCTCCGTCACATCCTCCATTTCCAAAGCTCCGTCAATGAAGATATATGGCGTTCCGTCATTAAATTCCATGCCGCCTAACAGAAGACCAACCCGGAGTTCTTGTCCACCCGCAGGATACAGACGTTTCAAATACGTATTTACATAATCTTCCATATACAATTTTACAATCTGATCCCTTTCCCCGATCTGCCTTATATTCTTCGGCAGCTTCGGGAACGGATTATATAATTCACCCATTGGCTCACCTCGCTATTCTTTTTAATCCAATGAATCATAGCATGTAATGGGTGAAAATCGTGTCAAAGCAGGGCAGTGTTTTCCCATAACTTTTCGACAAGATAAATACTATAGCTGATGCAGTCAGCCATGCGCATAACAACGGAAAGCCGGATGCTCTGCAGCATCAGAGGGTCATAATTTCCACAGCTCCCTACGATCCCGGTAATAAAAATATCTCCTACGGCACGAAGCTCCTTGCTGACACCAAGGCCTGGCTTTAACGCTCCTTTTCCCAGTGTTACATAGCCGATATGCTCCATACTCCCGACAGAAGCATCCACTGCCACCACTACATGATTCGGATAACGAAGCTTTAAAATGGTCTGGTAAGTATCCAGATTCATGGCATGGACCGGACGTTCCAGTGTTCCCAGAATTTCTAAATATTCCAGCTCCTTTTCCTTCAGCTTATAGCCAATGAGCGGTCCAAGACTGTCTCCCGTAGAGCGGTCGGTTCCAATGCACAAAAACAGCACTCCTGCCACCTTTCCGTTTTCCTGCTCCATTCGTATCATGTCGTAAAGCCTGGAAGCAAACTCCTCTGCCTGGAATACCTGCTTTGTATCATAATAAAAAACGTCCCGGTTTCCGCGGATCGCAATTCTTTCCCATAATTTCATAATATCCTGCCTTGCTGTCCATATTTTCTCTGTTCTATTATAAGCCGCCATTTATGGAATTATTCATTTACAGGGACATGAAATATCATTAGAAAATTGCCTTCATGAAGGGGATTATATTAAAAAAGGTGCAGGAAAAAGGCAAACAAACACTTTTATCCTGCACCTTGATTTTATTCTTTAAGACTCTTATAAAGAGTTTTTGCTTCACTGATGGAGGAAGCCTTGCCCATCCGGATTATATCTGCCAGTTCATCAAGCCTATCCGGAACCATAAATTCTTTTCCAATATAAGACGCATAGTTATCATTGATAAACAGGGTCTGCTCCTTTACCCTGATTTCCGCCTCACTGGCATTAGCTGCTGCCGCTTCATATTCTTCCTCAAGCTTTGCAATCTTTTCCCTGCTGTTGCCGGCAATCTCATCGGACAGGATGGTCTTTGTCACTTTATCAAAGGTATTTAAGGCTTCCCGCTTCTTATCGGCAATATTGGATAAGTCCTGATCGATCCGTGCGATCTCATCATCGTATTTCTCCAGATTGTATACAGCTTCATCACGGTCTCTTTTTATGGAGTGGACGATAACCTTGATCTTTCGTTTGTTGGACTTCATAAGGTCTCTGATGGACCTTCCTTTTCTTAATGCGCTCTGATGCCTTACCTTGGTAAGATTATTGATGAGGATGTAAATGCCCCCAAAAAACAAGATGGCCGCAAAGTAAATCCCCATGAGATAAAAAGGAGATTTCTCCGGAAGCAGCAGATAGATCCCGCAGGGGATTGCAAGAAAGAACAAGAAAATATTTAAAAGCAGCACAAGGAACTCAGAAAATCCCCTGGGAAGATACAGAGCATAATACCAGCCGCTTTTACAAAGACCTGGAACCCGGTCCTGCTGGAAAACTGACTTCATCTGCAGCATTAGCTCCCGGTTGTTTGCCTTAAGCTCTGCCGTTTCCTCTTGGATCCGTTCCCTGACTCCCTGGGTTTTCGCCTTCTCCCGCTTACCTCTCATCCGTTTTAAGCGGTCCTGTTCCCTGGCTATTTCCTTGTCATAGGTGTCGTTAATTTCCTCGATCCGTTTCTTAACCGTAAGGCTGATGGTATCTGTCACAGCCTTCCTTTCTGCATCCAGTTCCTTCTCCAGACGTTTCTCCTCCAGCCGGAACTTTTCCAATAAACTCCTGCTTGCAGATAGCTCCTGAACGGCCCTGCAGGCCTCTCCAAGAAAACCAACCTGATCTGTTATGGGTTGCGCCATCTTAAGTCTTCCTCCTTCGGTTTTTCCTACAAAGATTCTATCATATTTTTCATTGTTTTACAATGTCCGCCAATTTCCTTCTTGCCTTTTTCTGTGCAATAATGCTATAATCGTTGCATTATAAAAGCAACTGATGGCATCCCCTTATTTTAGAAAGGAAAATTCGTTTATGTTTCGCATGTGGGCAAAAATAATGAAAGATACCAGGATCATGAAAGACACCGTCATCTGCATCTCCGACTACAGCCTTTCCAGAACTACTATGGTCTTTCAGGCGCTTGACGACATCTGCCTCCAGTTCGATCTTGGAAAGCCTATGTGGCTTGATGCTACCATCCATGAATTTCAAAAACATTCCAAGGCCCGGTTTACCCAGGATAATTTTATAGAGCACATTGATTTTGATTTTCTTGAAATTCAGGTCATAGAAGAATAAGTGAAAGAAGTGTTTGTACACCATATGGCATAGTCAGTTTTGACTATGCCGGTTTTGTATAGTTTTTAGCAAAGGTTACGAGCAGATTGATTCTGTCATTCTGCATGGTTCTTCTCCTATCCTGGCTAAGTTTAGTTTGTATTCTTCAATGCCGCTATATTGCGGATTCCGTAAAGAACAAGAGAAACAAACATCATAATGATGCAAATTGCTATAAGCATATCCGATAATATCCCGGGAATGTCATTCCATATCACATGAAGGATCATCATGGCATAAAGCAGAATAGTGGCTGCTTTTCCATGCCAATTGGCCCCAAAAACCTGCCCCGTATTCCGGATCACCAAAAAGCCTGTGATTGCTGCAAATATCTCTTTCAGAATCAGAAGAACAAGCGGCGCCATCATAAAGGGGAAGCGGGTGACAAGGCAAAAGAGCATCGCCCCCTGGGTCAGCTTATCAGCTATTGGGTCTAATACCTTACCCAAATTGCTGATCATTTGAAAACGTCTTGCAATAAAACCATCCACAACATCTGTCAGGCCAGACAGAATCAGAAGGCTTCCTGTCCATAAATAATCCTGCTTCACGTAGTATAGCCAGACAAGAAGCGGTATCATGCATATGCGCAAGACGGAAAGCATATTGGGGATTGTCAGGATCCTGTTTTGGGGTTCTCGATTCATAATTCTCCTTTCTGCTTTGTTTCATTACTCCATATTTATTTCTTCACGCAAAAGGGTGATGTACTTCCCCATCAATGCGATGAATGTCTTAAGCTCCTCCTCCGTCATCTTTTCAATGGCTCTCGTTTCCGCTTCATATATATGCAGTACCTTATTTTCACCAAACGCTTTTCCTGCTTCGGAAAGACGGATGATTTTCCGGTTGCGTGTTCCAGGAACTGTTTCCAGAAATACATAGCCTTTTTTTGTTAGATTTGCAATTACGGAGTTGACAGTCTGTTTCGGCAAAGACCATATATCACAGATGTTTTGCTGGGAATACTCACCTCCCAAAACCAGAAGGGCATACCATACCCAAAGTTCACTGTCAGAAATTCCGTATTTTAAAGCAGCATTGCGATAGATGGCTGTAAGTTCCTTTTCCTGTTGGTTTAAAATTCCTTGTTGCTTTTTGATCTGTTCATTCATTCCAGAATCTCCTCTATCATAAAGTATCCGATATCGGACACTTAAAGATTAGTCTGAAATCAGATCCTTGTCAAGCAGATTTAATAAATTCCCAAAAAATGCTGTTCCTTTCGCACAATCACGAAGAAACAGCATCTTGAAAGAGCTGGCAGCCTTTAATTCTAACCTTTCCATTTACTGACACTTCCCCGAACCATCAATTTTGTTGGTAAGGAAATATGCATACTGATCTCACGGCCGGAATATATCCGTTCCGCCAGTATACTTACTGCCTGAGAACCCATAAAATCCATATAAATGTGAACGGTCGTAAGAGGAGGAATCAAATATTTAGCAATGGAAATATCATTAAATCCAATCACACTGATATCCTCAGGAATACAAAGCCCTGCCTCCTGTATGGCTTTATAGCAACCAACGGCTAAAGAATCGTTTGCTGTAAAGATAGCGCTTGGCCTGTCTTCCATAGCCAAAAGTTCCTTTCCAAGCCTATATCCATGCTTGGGGGTATAGCCGCCTATTTTAATATATTCCTCATTTAAAATCCCTCTCTCTTCCATGAAAGAACGATAAATAGGAACTCTTAAATCCACCACTTCTTTCCCATCCACATCCACATCACGGCCTCCAATAAATGCGATCTTTTTGTGGCCTTCCTGTAAAAAATAACTGAGCACCTTCTTTACAGAGTGTCTTAAATCTGTTACCACGGAATCAAACAAATCAAGGTCACCCAATGCATCCACAAAAACAGCCGGCTTATGAAAGGATTTCACCTTGTTTACCATGGATTCACTAAAGGTCCCAAGGCAGATCAATCCGTCCAGATTCGATGTGCTTTCCACAGAATCCCCTAAATTGACCGGAAACTTTTTAAACCCTTCCTCTTCTAATTTCCTCTCTATTGCAATGCGTACAGATAGATAAAAGGTATCTTCTAATTCTTCTTCCAGGGAATAGGACGATATCATGCCAAGCTTTAATTTCTTTTTATACTTCTTCTTGTCCCGCATCTGATATTCTAATCGTTCTGCGGCCTCAAACACCCTTTGTTTCGTCTCGTCCTGTACATTTAACGTGTCATCAAAATTAAGGACACGAGATACGGTTGCAGCAGAAACACCTGCCATTTCAGCTATTTCTTTAATTGTTGCCACTATTTTTTCCTTCCTCGCTTCTTATATTGTCCTCATTTTATCATATCTGAATTTGTGCCGCAACTATCATCATACGTCTGTCACAATATCAGATTTGTTATAGTCCGGCCTTGTTTCCATCAAGACTCTACGATTCTCAGCAGATCGGAGAATGTGTTTAATTGATAGGTTGCTATATTGCAGGAGATCCCATCTCCAATTGCCCCGCAGTCCATATTTCCAGCTTTGGCCGCCTCTAATCCGGCTTTGGCATCTTCTACCACAAGGCAGTCTTTCGGGTCCTCTGAAAGGAACCTGGCTGCTTTTAGAAACACTTCCGGGTCAGGCTTGGAATTAGTAATATTATTTCCGTCAGAAATAGCATCAAAATTCCCATAAAGGCCAAGACGCTCTAAGATAAATCCTGCATTCTTACTGGAAGAGCCAATGCCAAGCTTCAGCCCTTTTAAGCGGAGGGCATCCAGTGTTGCCTTTACTTCGCCGGATAGATCCTTCGGGCTCATATGCTTCAATAATTCCTTATAGATTTCATTTTTCTTTTCTGCCAGAAACGTCTTTTCTTCCTGGTTTAAGTTCCCGTGATAATTCTCTAAAATGATCTCAAGACTTTCCATGCGGCTAATTCCCCGCAACCGGTTATTGATTTCTTCATCAAAATAAACGTCAAGTTCATCTGCGACCTGCTTCCATGCCTGATAATGGTATCTGTCCGTATGACAGATCACCCCATCCAAATCAAAAATAACTGCTTTATATTTCATAAGGAATTCCTCCTATTCTACTTGTCCGGCTTCTGAAAGATTTGATATTACAACTGCTCCCAAGATGATCAAGCTGCCCGCCAACATACGGGGAGTGACAATTTCCCCAAGAATCATAATAGAAAACAGTGTTCCAAATACGGATTCCAGGGACAGAATAATAGCCGCTTTTGTTTCATCTACATATTTCTGGCTTGTGGTCTGAAGCAGGTAGCATACCGTTGTGCTGATCACTCCTAAATAAAGAACGCTTAATATTCCTTTCCCAGTCACGTGAAATTGTGTCTCTCCAAAAGCCATTAAGCTGATGATAGATAAAAAGAATGCGGTTATCATCTGAATAAAGTTCAATACAGTCGCTCGGTATTTCTTTACAAATTCACTTGTAAGGAATATTTGAAATGCAAACCCAACAGCGCAAATAAGAGTCAGTCCGTCCCCAATACCTAATGAAAAATTTCGGTCTAATGACAGAAGGGCCACACCTGCTATGGACATCACTGCCCCGGCAATCCCTCTTGCTCCTATCTTCTTTCTTAAGATAAGAAATGAAATAAACGGAACAATCACCACATTTAAAGCTGTTAAAAAAGCATTTTTAGAGGGTGTGGTGTATTGAAGCCCCACAATCTGAAATGCAAATCCGGCAAAGAGGGCGAGTCCCATGAGCCCCCCTGCCTTTACTTCTGATTTTGTGATTCCTTTTAAGGAACGGATGCTGATCAGCCCCATTAAAATAGTTCCTAATAGAAACCGGACCGCCATAATCTGAAATGGTCTCATACTCTCCAGAGCCATGTCGCTGGCAACAAAGCCGCCGCCCCATATGATGGTTACTAAGATAAGCCCCCCGATAGCAAGCCTCTTTTTCATGAACATATCCTCTCTATTCCCTGGATGCCTTTATGATCTGCCCATTCACCTTCACTTCCAGGGTTTCCCCGTCCAGTACCTTCACTAAGACGCTGTTATCCCTGCTGATGGTGATCTTTAACCAGGAATTCAGGTAGTGGAGGCTAAAGTCCAGTCCCTCCCATTCCTTTGGCATGTGAGGGCAAACAGTCAGCATACCGTCTTCCCCAATGGAAACTCCGGCAAATCCAAATACCACGGTCTGCCATACTCCTCCGGTATTGGCAGCGTGAATCCCTTCCCTTGTGTTTTTCTGTAAGTTCAGCAAATCCAGGAAAGCGGCTCTTTTCAGATACCGGTACGCCTTGGAATCGTCTCCTACCTTTAATCCCATAACAGAGTAAATGCTTGGGCTTAAAGAAGATCCATGCAGGGTACGTTTCTCATAATACTCGTAATTTTGACTTATCTCATCTTCTGAAAATTCTTCACCCATTAAGTGAAGAAGCATGACCACATCCGCCTGCTTAATTATCTGTGTCTGTCTTGCCTTCTTGGTCTTTAGGGCTTCCGGACGAATAGGCCAGTCATTTTCGTCGTATTTTTCAATTACCACATCATCCAGCTTAAAGTAACCTTCAAACTGCTCTAAAAGGCTCGTGCCTTCTTTTCTCGGTAGGTACATCTTATCCTGAACGATCTCCCAATATTTGATTTCTCCGTCCGTTAACCCTGTTTTCCGGATTATCCTATCATATTCTTTGGCGTGCTCCTTCTTAAGGGTATCAATTAAGGTAATCACATAGCGCAGATTCCATTTCGCTAAATAATTGGTATAGAGATTGTTATTTACCGGTTCATGCCATTCATCAGGACCGGTTACCTGGTTAATCTCATAGCGGTCCTTTTCTGCGATATACTCACACCGGCTGGCCCAAAACCTTGCTGTTTCTGTTAAAATCTCCATTCCCTGATTCAGTAAAAAATCTTTGTCTCTGGTTATTTTCACATAATTATAAATGCCATAAGCAACTGCTGCCGACACGTGATGCTCATAAACAGCTACATAACAGCGGTAACAGGAACCATCCGGCTCAATGGTCCAATCAGGGCACTGCTCTGTGCCGTCATCTGCAGATTCCCATGGATATTGCGCTCCTTTATAGCCGTTTTTCCTGGCATTTTTCCTTGCTGCTTCCAGCAGATGATACCGGTAGGATTCCAGATTTCTTGCCGTTTCAGGGAAAATGTATGCAAAAAAGGGAAGCATGAAAATTTCCGTATCCCAAAAGGCATGGCCGCCGTATTCTTCGCCGGAAAGGAGCTTTGCGCCCACATTGACTGTTGCATCTCTCTCATTGCCCGTGCTCATTAAATGGAAAATATTAAAACGGACTGCCCGGTCCAGCTCAAAGTCACCTGCTATACGGATATCCGCGGATTTCCACATCTCCTCATATACCGCCCTATGGGCTGCAAGCTCTTCTTCAAAACCTGTTTCCAAAAACCCATCTATTTCATCTTTTACCAACCCATGAAGTGCATATCTGGCTGCATCTCGTTCTGTATACATGGATACATATTTTATGATTTCTATGGTTTCCCCTTCCACAGCATCAAAATCACCAAACTCCACCCCTTGTTCCCCAAAGGCGTGGAACATTCGGTTTTTCAGTATTCCCCTGTTATTTTTATAGGCTTCGATGCGGCATCCGGATCCTATATGAAGGTGATTGTCCCTGGTCGCAACTTCCATATAAATACCGTCTTTATCCAGCGCTTCATTTGCTGTCATATATGTATGTTTTACTTTAAAGCGAGGGGCATCATAGAAGTTAATAATCGTACCGTCAATGATATTTTCCACTTCTATGATTCCGCTGTAATTTAACGGTGTGACATATAGTTTAATTCCCATGCGATGTACATTGGCACGGCTCACAAACCGGATTCCTTCCACCAGGGTTTCTCTTCCCTTTTTATCCCGCAATATATAACTTTTTGCAAGAAGGGCCTGTTTCATATCAAGGACTCTGGTAAAATTAAGAATCTGGCAGTTTTCTATTCCAATCAGCTCTTTTTCAATGGTAAGCTTTATCCCAAGCCAATTGGGAAGAGCAGCAAGCTCCCTCATAAAGGTTTCTGACTTATCAAATACACCATTAATATATAAATAGGGGAGGGTTATTTTCCCGCCTTCTTCATAACTTCCCCTGATTCCCAGATAACCATTGGATAAACTGAATAAACTTTCATATTTCAGATTATCTTCCGGTTCATATTCCGGCTGAAGAATCAGCCAGTCATCGGAGCTTAATATCTCTTTTAATTTCTCTGAAAATCTCTCTTTTATCATTCTTCGGCTGCTCCTTTATTTCTTTCTAGTCCAAATAACGTTTCTTTGCTTCCTTCTTTATTTCTCTGTCATCAACCACCTGCAGCACAAATGCCATAGAAAAGTCCTGAAGCTTTCCTTTAAATTCTTCCATCTGTTCCTCTCCGCAGCTATTGCTTCCAAGGCCGGACTGTAAATAATCCAAATGGATTTCAACATGGTCTGCCGGTTGTATCTGGAATGGGTGCTTTGCCTCTTCCAGGCTTTCATCTGTATAATTTGCCAGATTCAGTCCCAAGGGTGCTTCCATTTTACATAACAGGCTCTTATTCCCATCTCCTATTCCAAACCATTTTACCTCTTCCCTATGACCATTTTCCTGGGGGAATACATAGTTGGTTCCCATTTCATCCACTGAGCTGGAATAAATCCTCATTGTGCTGGCGGCTTTGCTGTCTGAATAGTTTTCTCCGGGTCCAAGGCCATACCATACGGCCTTTTGCAGGGACCGATTCCCCTTCATAACCACACCAATTCTGGGCAGGAAAGAAGGTTCCAGTTTTCCTCTCTGAATGGCCTTGCCCTGTAAGTTCACCTTAACCTGACCGCAGGAATAGATGGTATATTCATAGTCACATTCAAAGCCCCAGGACTGATTTAAGCATCCAAAATATTTTCCAATTGAAACAACCACTTTATCCGCCCCTGTTTCATAGGTAAAATATTCTGTCTGCTCACTGGATTTCTGAATAAAGTATTTATTCAGCCAATCCTCTTTTTTATACATGTCATTATCAATGGTGGCACGGTATACGCTCATCACCGGACCTTCGCTTAAATATTCCTCATCATCGGCCGAAACAGACAGCAGTTTCCCAAATATTTTATGGAATGTTACTGTAACTGCCCCATTCCCTACCTGTAGGATATCCGCTGTTTCAGATACGTTCAATGGTTCTCCCTTGGGATGTTCCACCAGTACATCACAACTTATATCCAACGGAAACTGTACTTTTGAAATTTCATGCCCGGCTTTTGCAAAGTTCGTATCCTCTTTCTGGCAGACCGTAATATTCAGATAGTAATCGGTATTTGCTTCTGGCATGAATGGAAGAAAAGGTATGGTTACCTTCTCCGCTTCATGAGGAAGGGCCGTCATGTGAGAAATGCATCCTTCCTGAATGATATGTTCTTCTGTCTGGATCTCCCATCGCAAAGAAACATGGCCTAAAGTCAGGAAATCATAATAATTTCTTACAAGAATCTGCCGTCCTGCACCTATTCTTGTAATTTCCACCGGAGCAATGACCTGTTTATATTCCAGCATGGCAGGGGACGGGGTTCTATCCGGCATTAACAGCCCATCGATGCAGAAATTCCCGTTGGTGGGGAAATCCCCGTAATTCCCCCCATAGCGGTAGTAAGACTCCTTTTCATCTTCCGTAAGTATTCCATGGTCATACCATTCCCACAAAAATCCGCCTTGAAGCCGTTTGTATTTGCGGTACATCTCCTGATATACCTTTAATCCGCCCGGTCCATTTCCCATTGCGTGTCCATATTCACACATAACGTGGGGTTTATTCCCTTTAAAATCTGATTCTCCGATCTCTTTCAGCCTTTTCAGCCTTGTGTACATGGTAGAATACACGTCTGTCACTTCTGCTTCATAATCTCCCTCATAGTGGAGCAGCCTAGTCGCATCCAGTTCTTTTACTGCCTCGGCAGCACTTCTGAAATTACAGCCAAAGCTGGATTCATTTCCCATGGACCACATAATAATGCATGGATGATTCCTGTCCCGCTTTACCATGCGCACGCTTCTGTCCACATAAGCCTCCTTCCAGGACGGGTCATTTGTAATCCAGTCATACCTCTCTACCCATTCAAATCCATGACATTCTAAATCTGCTTCATCAATTACATAGAGCCCATATTCATCGCATAAATCATATAGAAATCCATTGGCTGGATAGTGGGAACAGCGCAGTGCATTGATATTATGCTGTTTCATAAGAAGGATATCTGCTTCCATCTGTTCCTGTGTGACACAGCGCCCTTCTTTGGGATGGAAATCATGATGATTTACACCATTTAACAGAATCACCTGATTATTTACCATAAAGTTATTATCTTTTATTTCAACCTTGCGAAATCCAACACGCACCACGATATTTTGATTCCCCACAGATACTGTTAAATCATATAAATCTGGGGTTTCTGCCGTCCAAAGATCAGCACCGGAAATTAACTCCTTTACGTGTGCTTTGCCCTCTTTTGCCTGAAAGGTTCCGCTGGTAACTGCCTTTCCAGCCCTTTCTAATCTCCATGTACCATCACATGTTTCCTGCTTTGTGGTTATCTCTGCTCTTAAGATCCCATTTATATAAGAGCTGTCCAAATCTCCATCCACGGTACAATCAATAATACCGTCTTTCGGTTCATTGATTAATTCCACATCCCGATAAATACCGGAAAGCCACCACATATCCTGGTCTTCCAAATACGTTCCATCCGACCATTTATAGACCCGTACTGTAATGTCATTTTCCCCTTCCTGAATATAAGCAGTAATATCGAATTCACTTGGAAGACGGCTGACCTTGCTGTATCCTGCATGTGTTCCATTGATCCATACATCAAATGCACTGTCCACACCGTGAAATTTTAATATAGTATCATTCTGAACCCACTCCCTGTTGATGTGGACTGTTTTTTTATAAATTCCAGTGGGATTTTCTGAAGGTACAAAAGGCGGATTGATCGGAAACAAATATAATACATCCGTATAGTGCATCCGGTCATATCCTCTTAACTGCCACACAGAAGGCACATCAATCATATCCCAGTCTGTTTCTGTTCCTTTATTCATAAATCCTTCCGGGGACAATTCCGGCGCTTCCAAATAGAGGAATCTCCACTCTCCATTTAAATTAATTCTGGAAGCAGAATCTTTATAAAATTCTGTACGGGCTTCCCTTCTTCCAATATGTCCCAGGGCCTGGTCTTCCCATCTCTTTTTTGTTCGCCTTATCATCTTTGTTTCTCCTCTATGTGTTTGTGCCTACAAATATATAGCCGGGAAGAAAACAGTGCATCGATGCACATGAAATACTTAACCCGGCCGCTCTTTCTATTTAATAGAACCACTTGTCCCTTCTACAATATACTTTTGCGCAAAAATAAATATAATAATTGGCGGGATAATCATAATGATTGTAATACAAAGCATAGGAATAATCCGTGTGCTGTGAACTCCCTTAAAGGTTGCAAGACCTAAAGCAAGTGTATATTTACTTCTGTCGTGAAGGAAAATCAATGGTCCAAGATAATCATTCCACACCGTAATCATATTTAAGACGCCTACCAGAATGAGGGAAGGCTTTAAGATCGGCATGAAAATCTTCCAATAAATCTGAAATGCATTGGCACCGTCAATTCGCGCTGCCTCTTCAAAGTCCCTCGGAACCCCCATTAAGAATTGCCTCATTAAGAAAATATAGTAGGCAGAACCAAACCATGCCGGCACAACCAGCGGTTTTAATGTATTAATCCAGCCAAATAAATTAAATTCCATATATTGAGGAATCATGGTAACATCCCATGGAATCATCATAGTTGAAAGCAAAATCATAAATAACAGGCTTTTTCCTTTAAATTCAAACCTTGCAAAGCCATAGGCCACCAAGGAACAGGAAAGGATCTGCCCGGCAGTCGTCATAACCGTAATGATAATTGAATTTTTTAAGTATGTACCAAAGGGCTGTGATTCCCATGCATTTTTAAAGTTTTCAAACAGCCATTTGGAAGGGAATAGCCGGGGCGGATAGGCAATGGCTTCTGCTTCCGTCTTAAAGGCAGTAAAAAACATATAAATAAAAGGTGCAAGAAAGTAAACTGCAACAACAGTCAGAAGAGTATAGATAATTACTTTTGACTTCATGGACATTTTCATTATTTTTTACCTCCCCTTTTCTTCTTTCCATTCTTTGCTTCCGTTTCATAGAATACCCATGTAGAAGAAGACTTAAAGATTAAAGCCGTCAGAACTAATATAATAATAAACATCACCCATGCATTGGCGCTTGCATAACCCAGCTTATGGTGCTTAAACGCATTGTTATAGGTATAAAGCCCATAGAAATAGGTTGATTTTAACGGTCCGCCCCCGGTCAGCAGCATGACCAGCGTCACCTGCTGGAAAGAACTGATAACAGAAGTAATTAAATTGAACAAAATGGTAGGTGTAATAATCGGCAGCGTTATACTGAAAAACTGTCTTGCCGGACTGGCTCCGTCTAAAGATGATGCTTCATATAAATCAATTGATATGTTCTTAATATCTGTGTAAAAAATAAGCATCATCGTTCCTACACCAAAAGCACTGGCTAAAATAACTGCAAGCAGTGCCCAGGCAGGGTCTACCAGCCACCTGGGGCCTTTAATCCCCAGTAAGGATAATAAATAATTCAATACGCCATAGTCCCCATTTAAAATCCAGCCCCATATTATCGATACCGCAACACCGGAAATAACTGCCGGTATATAGAAAATCGTACGGTACATTTTTACGCCGTTTACCGGCTGTGTGATTAGCATAGCAAGGAACAGCGCAATCGCCATATTAAGCGGTACAAAAATCGCTGCATATTTCAAGCTGATTGTCAGGGACTTCCAGAACTGAGTATCTTTTGTAAACATCTCAGTATAATTGCCGAACCCCTTAAATACCGGATCAGACGTCAATGGCCAGTCAAAAAAGCTCATGCCCAGGGACAGAATAAGCGGTCCGATTGTAAATACTAAAAACCCAATAATCCACGGAGTAATGAAGAAATATGGAGTTGCATTCCTTATAAACTTTTTTTGCTTCATAGCGTTTCTCCCATTAAGCTGATTCTTTTTCGTAGCCCCTTAGAGGAATCTGGCTATCTGGCGGCGATTCAACAGACAGCCAGATTCTTCTTTCCTATTTTGTTTTACTGCTGTGCCGCACTGTTCAATACTTCCGGTACGCTCTGAAGAGAACTTGGATTAAATAATTCTTCAAAGGATAAGGACAGGTTTTCTGATAATTCAGACCACTCTTTCATGATAAAGCTTGCAGAAGTATAACCTTTGCTTTGTTCAAGCATTAAGTAGAATGGTGCATATTCCGGCTGATCCATAATCTTTTCAGATTCTACAACACTGCTAAGTACCGGTAATTCCAGTCCAATACGCGCTTTATTGGATTCCTCATTGGTCCAGAATTTCACAAATTCCCATGCCGCTTCTTTATTCTTGCTGTCTTTTGAAATGGAGATACCGGAAGAACTTAAAATACTGACAGAATCTTTTCCTGCACTGGCAAAAGCAGGAATCGCAACAACGCCGTAGTTTAAACCATCTTCTTTCAGGGAATTAATGGACCACGCACCATAAACATACATTGCTACTGCTCCGGAACGGAATTCATCGGTTCCGCTTTTTTCCGTTGCAACTGCATATCCGTCTTTCTCCATATCCTGGAACATCTGAAATACTTCCTCTGATTCTTTGGAATTAATATTTCCCTCCAGCTTACCCTCATTGTCACAATACGCTGCTCCATTGCTCCATAAGTACATCTCAAAATCATATGGATCCGGCTTCATCGGGAATGCAAAGCCTTTTGCAGAAGTTTTTTCAGATATGGTCTTTGCCGCTTGCTGCAGATCATCCCATGTCCAATCATTGGTCGGCTCAGGAATTCCTGCCTCCTGGAATAAATCCTTATTATAGAACAAGGTGTGTGTCGTAAATCCGATCGGAATACCATATATCTGTCCAGCCATGGAATTGTAATTCCATAAGGTATCATAGAAATTAGCTTTATATGCTTCCCCTTCTTTTTCAATGAAGCTATCCAGCGGTTCTAACCCCTGATAATACGCCGGGTAATTCCACATATACATCACATCGGGTGTATCCCCGGATCCCATGCCTGCGCTGATTTTTGTATCAAAATCTTTTCCATAGGCTTCCAGAGCTACTTCAATGTCTTCATGTGCCGCATTAAACTTATCCACCAGTTCCTGCTGGCGGTCTACATCTTCTGCCACATCCCAGGATGCAAAACGGATTTTAGTTTTTCCGCCTTTTGCTGTATCCTGATTCGTTTTACTCCCGCCGCATCCACTTAATACAGTTACGACTGTCAGAGATAACATACATAATGCTGCCAACTTTCTTTTCATAAAAATACCTCCTCTTTTTTCGATAAAATCATTATATAATTTACTAAGTAATTTTTCAATGTTTTTAGTTGAATCCTCGTATTTTCTTCTATTTTTAACATTTTTCTTATACATTATTTGTGCACAATTACCTATTTTTATAATTAACACTTACCGTTTTAATTTTTTAAAAATAATGGACCAGTAAAACTTTACCTTATTTTACTAATACTTATAGGCAAGGCTCTAAACTTTCTTCATATAGTTATGGTATGGGCAATGAATGTTCTGGGGCTTGTGATTATGTCCTAACGGAATGATACAACAGCCGAATAACGAGAATTACTTAATGGTACCAAATCCAAATTCGTGTGCTTTTTAGTATAAGAATTTATTGTGGATTTGGCATAGCAAAGTACTATTTGGATTTTTCCAGAAAAGATTTAGGTTAATGGGATTTGAAAAGAATTAACAGACCATACAGAATTGTACGAAAAGTGCAGTTAAGAATTTTTTGCAATGGTAAATTAGATAATGGCAGTTATAAACGAATGAATGCCGCTTTCACATAGAGATAAACTAAAAATATTTATAAAAGGCAAAGGCAGAAGCTATTTGGCATATCCTGCCGCTTCAAATGCCTTTGCCTTTCTGAATGTTCCTTAATACTTCTTTATTGGATATGAGCTAAAGAAAGTAACTTCTCATTATACAATCGATTTACTGGTTCTCCATTGCGCTGGCATCGATTTCCGTATAACCCTCCAGATCCGGTGCTGTGACCTCAACAGCCTGACCGGGATTGTTGTAGGTGGAATCCGTATCCATAACCATAGCTATCGTCTCACCCTGAGTATTCATTTCAAGGGACATCTTGATCTTTGAGTTTGTAAAATACCCTTCCTTATTGACCGTTGCTTCACCGCTTGCTTCTTTGATGGTGTAAGTTACGCCTTCCATATTGGTTCCTAGCTGTCCCATCATATCCTGTACATAGGCATCCATCTTTTCAGCATCAACCGTAAAGGTAAGGATCTGGTTATCTCCATCCTTCTTTGCCGTGATCTCCTTAAGATAAGAAGAATTTACGCTTGCACCCTCTGTGCTCTGCTTGACCTGTTTCATCATGGCATCTAAATCCATGGCGTATTTTACCTTCTGGCCCATGGAATCCATATAATAATATCCGTTCTCATAATACATGAGTATATCCAGATTCTGGCCCATAAGTGAAGTGGTCCCCTTCGCCTGATATCTCATGTTCTCGGTGTTAATGTCCGCCATCTTCATATCAAGATCCATTTTGATATCTGTGGTTTCCTCTCCCTGGGTCATCTGCATGTTAACCACTGAGGTCACATCCATGGATGTCAGCTCCGACGTTTTTTTCGAGGCCTCATCATAAATAACCTTTGGATCCTTTTCCCCCTTGCAGGCAGTCAATGACAGGGCCGTAGCAACAGCAAGAAAAAGCATTAAATATTTTTTCATATCTTCCTCCTTTAATTATGTGTTTTTATCACGCATTATAAGTATACTATACTGCACCGTTATTTCATATCTAAGTTTTTCTTAAATATCTCTTTATTGTTCCCAATTAAGCCAAAATATATAAAAACGCCGGTATTCCGGCCCGACTTTCTTAAAAGTCTGAACCAGAACACCGGCGTTTCCCGCCAACTTCCTATAATCTCTTTAAGAGTTCCTCCCTTTCCTTCTCATATCCAGGTTTTCCAAGGAGTGCGAACATATTCTTTTTATAGCTTTCCACTCCCGGCTGGTTAAACGGATTTACGCCCAAAATATATCCGCTGATGCCGCATGCATATTCAAAGAAGTAGAACAGCTGTCCCAGGCTGTACTCATCCTGTCCGGGAATCCTTACCATAAGATTTGGCACGTTTCCGTCGGTATGAGCCAGAATGGTTCCGTTCATAGCACTCTTATTTACAAAATCAACGCTCTTTCCTGCAAGATAGTTCATACCATCGGTATCAACTGCTTCTTCCTTGAGGAGGATTTCCGCGGATGATTCCTCAACATCCAGCACGGTTTCAAACATAATTCTGGCCCCATCCTGAATAAACTGTCCCATAGAGTGCAAGTCTGTGGTCAAATCCACTGCGGCCGGAAAGATCCCTCTTTGATCTTTTCCTTCACTTTCTCCAAATAACTGCTTCCACCACTCGGAAACATAATGAAGGCTTGGCTCATAGTTTGCCACGATCTCCACCGTTTTCCCTTTCCGAAGCAGGATATTGCGCACAGCCGCATACTGAAGGGCGCCGTTTGACTCATAGGGCGCTTCCAGGGCTTCCATCCTGGCCGCCTCCGCACCTTCCATTAATTTATCAATATCAGCGCCGGATACTGCAATCGGAAGAAGGCCGACTGCTGTAAGCACTGAGAAACGTCCCCCTACATCATCCGGAACCACGAAAGATTCATAGCCTTCCTCGTCAGCCAGATTCTTCAGAGCACCCCTTGCCTTATCCGTAGTGGCATAAATCCTTTTATTTGCCTCCTCACGGCCATATTTCTCAATCAGCATATCCTTAAATACCCGGAAAGCGATTGCCGGCTCTGTGGTGGTTCCTGATTTCGATATAATATTAACGGAGAAATCCTTTCCTTCCAGCACATCCTTTAAATCATGGATGTATTTGCTGCTGATGCTGTTTCCAACGAAATAAATCTCCGGAGTTTTACGTTTTCCTTTTGGCAATACATTGTAAAAGCTGTGGGATAAAAATTCTATGGCTGCCCTGGCTCCAAGATAGGAACCGCCGATACCGATGACCAGCAGAACATCCGAATCATTTTGAATTTTCTCTGCTGCCATCTTTATTCTCTGGAATTCTTCCTTGTCATAATCTACCGGAAGATCGATCCAACCTAAGAAATCACTGCCTGCACCAGACTTGTCCATCAGCACATTCTTTGCACACATTGCTGTGGCCTTCATATTCTCCATTTCCTCTGCTGATACAAATCCTGCTGCCCTGGAATAATCAAAAATTACATTTCCCATTGCTAATATTCTCCTTTTCCTTCTATTCTCGCAAAGGCAGCGAGCCGAAGCCAAGCTCTCCTGACCTTGGCAACTGCCTGCGGGGCCAAATAGCCCTTCGCTTGCTATGGGTTATTTGACTTCAGGTTTCTGATCCCCTGCTTAGGAAAATTATACCACAGAATAGTTCTGAATGCGACATGATTTTCTTCCCGCCTTCCAAACGTTCATGTTAAATATTCCTGGAGAATTTCACCGATCAGCTTTAACTCATCAGGACTCAGGTCCTTTAACCAGTCCTCCCCCTGCCTGCCGCCCCGTTCTCTTTCCCTGCTGGCGGCAATCTGTTCCAGGCTCCGTTTTAAGTAATCCACATCCCTCCTGGAGTTCTTAAGGTCTGGCTGCGCCTGGCTTTCCGTTCTTTCGGGCACCTGCTCCGGGGCTTCAGAAAACACATCCATGGACTGTTTCTGGGTTCGGCTCCTTAAAGGTTTTTCTAAGGTCCCATTTCTTTGCCTTGCGCTTCTCCTGTCTGCCTTCTTGTCCTGCTCCGGCTCGACTTCTACTCCTCCCTTTGGTGACTGGGAATAAATGGATCTTATATTTTCACGGGTTTCCATATGAGGCCCCGACATTGCCTGTGAATCCTCTCTTTCCATATCCAACCGGTAAATCAACGTATTCTCCAGATAATTGTCCAGAGCCGCAAACAACTGCTGCCGCTTCTCCACAATTCCTGCGCCGTGGTCTACCAGAATCGTAAGCAGTCCGGCCATGATACCTGCAGAGCCATACAAGACTATGTAATATGAATCGGCTCGGAACCAGTAGGATGCAAATGCCGCCGCACCTCCTGCCAGAAAGCACCAGAGTGTCATTTGGTTGGAAAATATATTCCAGCCGTGGAGTGTTACTCCCATATATTTAAAATCATACATCTGCCGTTCCAGATACGGCTTTACCTTTGGGATTCCCTGGTTTATCTGGTACGTGTTTTCCGTCTTCTGTTTAAATGCCCGAAGACTTTTGTTTTTAGTCAATGTAAGGTTATCTGATTCTTTGATCAATCTTTTGTAGAGGTTACGTGTCAGCCATCTGGTGACAATGCCGATGCCGCACAGGGCTGCCAGTACGAATAGCGCCTTGCCTGTCTGTAAAAATTCCAGCATAATTATAACTCCCCTTTCTTTCCGGTTTCGACCGGTGATAGGTTTATTATAATCACCCAATTTCGCTTTGGGAAGATGAGAGAGCCTAGAATCGTTCGTCAAATCCTGTCAGGATTCGATTCTTAACCTAATATGAATACCGTTCAGCTATGGCTAAAATAAGGTTCACAGAATGCTTAACCGCCTTCTCCTCAAACTCGCTATAGTCCATGTTTGCGCTGTCATCCGCCTTATCTGAAATGGCTCTGATGATGAGAAAAGGGATGTGGTTTAAGTACGCTGCCTGTGCGATCGCAGCCCCTTCCATTTCTGTACAATATCCCCCAAAGGTATCCCCTATCCACTGTTTTTTAACCTTATCAGAAATAAACTGGTCCCCTGAAACTACCCTTCCGACGAAAACTTCAATCTCAGGATTGACCTTCCTGCAGCACTCTTCAGCCAGATTCCGAAGCCTTTCATCTGCTTGAAAGGCAAATTCCTTCATCTGTGGAATCTGCCCTGCAGGGTATCCAAAGCCAGTAGCATCCATATCATGATGGACCGTATCTGTGGACAGCACCACATCTCCGATGTTGATTTCATTCTTTAAAGAGCCGGCGATTCCGGTATTGATGACCGCAGTCACATGGTAATGGTCGGCCAGAATCTGAGTACAGATCGCCGCGTTTACCTTGCCAATGCCAGAGCGAACCACTACCGCTTCCTTTCCTTTTAAGATTCCTCTATAAAAATCCATTGCAGCGATGGTCTCTACCGTAACATCCTCCATGGCTTTTTTTACTTCTGCCACCTCTACATCCATGGCCCCGATGATTCCTAACATAATTGTTCTCCTTTCCATTCATGCCCTGGTTTTCCGGACATAATAAGTACACTGCTACCTATTATAACAGTTTGTATTAAATTTGTCAGGAAAAACACATGGGAAATTCACTGGATTTCTTTGGACTTAGGGGCTGATCCTCCTATGAATCGCAGTTTGGGATGTCTGAATAACTGCGGCTTGCAAAGAGCTATTGACATCCTTGCCCGGATTTCCTATAATTTTATAATCTGCTATGATGAAATTTTACAAATTGGAGGAATTTAAGTTGAAATATAAAACACGCGGCGTTTGTTCGCAGGAAATCAATTTTGAAGTAGAAGATAACAAACTGGTTAAAGTTCAGTTTGTAGGGGGCTGCTCCGGCAACACCCAGGGCGTGTCCCGGCTGGTGGAAGGCATGGATGTAGACGAAGCAATCAAAAGGCTGGAAGGGATCCAGTGCGGCTTCAGACCCACCTCCTGCCCGGATCAGCTTGCACAGGCATTAAAAAATTATAAAGAAACTCTGTCCTAAGGCTAAAATTTTACACACGTATTTACAAGATAATTCTGTAATGCTAGAATATCATTAACGGAATTCCTGCTCTTATAAAGAAAATATGATGGGGGGATTACATGACAGAAGAAAGCAAGGGGCCAAAACCGCGGCGAATACAAAAAACAGATTTAAAGACACAGGTAGAAATAGAACTTCTGCATTTTATCAAACAGATGGACCTTTCGGTGAATAACAAGCTTCCGAGAGAGGAAGAGCTGTCCAGAATGCTTGGTGTCAGCCGCATCACGCTACGAAGTGTCCTGGACGACCTGTCTGCCAAGGGAATGATATTCCGAAGACATGGAAGAGGGACCTTTATTAATAACAGCTTTTTTGAAATGAAGGCCAGCTTTAATCCTGTCATGCATTTTGTGGACATGATAACCAACAGCGGCTATAAACCCAGAGTGGAAATGATTGACCACGGGATCATCAAAGCAGACAGGGATGTGGCCGGCCACCTTGAAATTACAGAAGGCAGTCTGGTCCTTATTTGTGATAAGATATTCTATGCTGATAAACAAATCTGCGCCGTCACAAGGGATTACATCCCATACTCCTATCTTAATGGAGTGGATATGAAAGAGCTTGACAGCTTTGTTAATTCTGTGTTTTACTTCATGTTTAAGGCCACCGGGAAGAAGCTGGAATGGGATAAAGTAGAACTGAATGCAGTATACAGCAAGGACGTGGAACTATTAAACGGACTTATGGAACGCTTTGGCATCCCACCAAAAGCATTTCTTCTTTTAAAGGGAATTAATTATGATGAAGATGGTACAGCCGCTGTATATGCCTGGGAGTATGTGGACACCACCATATTAAAATACAGTCAAATACGTAAGAGGCTTCTTCACTATGAGGAAATATAAGATATACAGCAGATACATAATAAACGCCCCGGAATGAAGGATTGGAAACACTCTTATTCCGGGTCACTTTATTTTTATTCTTAAGGCTGATATCCAGGGCCTTTCTTTTCATCCTGCGATTAAAAACTATTCGTGTATAACGTCATACTGCCATTCGATTGACGTAGTGGACTAAGTATGATATTCTTATTTTATGCCCCTATGGGTATAAGGAGGTGGAAGAATGCGCCAGTGTATGGATGCAGATAATCTACATCGTCGGTTAAATAAAATCATGGGTCAAATTAAGGCGATCGATAAAATGATCGATGAGGACATATCATGTGAGGATATACTTATTCAGGTCAATGCGGCCAAAGGTGCTTTGCATAAGGTTGGACAAGTAATTCTGGAAGGACATTTGAATCATTGTGTAAAAGAAGGAATCGAGCACGGGGATGCCGATAAAACAATAGCAGAATTTGCAAAGGCTATAGAGCACTTTTCCCGTATGAGCTAAAAAAATTTATATTTGACAATCAGCAACCGAAATTCGGTTGCTTTTTTATTGACAAGAGTATACCCATAGGGGTATACTCTTGTTGTGTGTACGTATACCCCCATAAGTATATAAGGAGTGATGTAGTTGTTAACATTTTTTAAAGATAGCGAAAGACGGACGATTCTGTTTCTCTGCCTTTCGGCTATTTCATTAACCGTCAGTTTCTTTGACATAGGATCTTTGCCTGTCAATGCGGCATGGGTTGCCATCTTGCTTTGCGGCATTCCCATCGTGAAGGGTGCAATTGGCGGGCTTGTTACAAAGTTTGATATTAAGGCAGATGTGTTGGTGTCCATTGCCCTCATTGCTTCAATTTTAATTGGTGAAATATTTGCGGCAGGCGAGGTTGCCTTTATTATGACAATCGGTGCATTTTTAGAAGAACGGACGGTTGCCAAGGCTCGGGCAGGAATTGAAAAACTGGTCCATTTAACACCTGCCACGGCAAGGATTATTTTAAGCGGCGAAGAAATCATCATCCCCGCCGAGCGGGTCAAGGTTGACGATACCATTCGCGTATTAGCAGGTGAAACAATCCCTGTGGACGGGATCATTATGAAAGGTCAAACTTCCGTTGACCAGTCCGTAATGACAGGGGAATCTCTCCCTGTGGACAAAGGCGAAGGCGATGAGGTAAAGAGCGGAACCGTCAATCAGTTTGGAACCTTCGACATGAAAGCGCAAAAGGTTGGGGAAGATAGCTCACTGCAGCGCATGATTCACCTTGTAGAGTCAGCGGACGCTGGAAAGGCCAGGATTGTTGGAATAGCTGACCGATGGGCTACATGGATTGTCGTTATCGCCCTTGCTGCTGCCGCAATTACGTGGTTTGTTACAGGGGAGATTATCCGCAGTGTTACCATTTTAGTTGTTTTTTGCCCTTGCGCGTTGGTGCTGGCCACCCCCACCGCAATCATGGCAGGTATTGGAAATGCTACAAAATACGGGATTCTTGTCAGTCAGGGAGATGCGCTGGAACGATTGGCTAAAGTTACACGTATCGCCTTTGACAAAACCGGTACGCTTACATATGGCAAACCATCTGTAGTAAAGGTTCAAAGCTGCTCTGATGGAATGAACGATGAACAATTATTTCAGCTTGCCGCGACTTCGGAGTTAAGGTCAGAGCATCCGCTGGGAAAGGCGATTGTTGCAAGTTATAAAGGAACCTACAGGAAGCTGCCGGCTGATCCAGATTCGTTTCAGCTTTTGGCAGGGCGCGGTGTTTCTGTCCTGATAGACGGACATCCGTTTTTTACCGGAAATGATGCTCTTGTCAGGGATAATGGCCTCACCGTTCCTGGAGGCTTGATCGAAAGTGCGGATTACCTTAAATCAGAGGGAAGCACCATCATCTATGTTATGGATCAAGAGAATGTGTTTGGTCTGATTGCACTCTCCGATACGATTCGTCCAGATGCTGCCGAGGTTGTAAAGGATATCGCAGCCACTGGTGTAAATACCGTTTTGCTTACAGGTGATTCACCGCAAGCCGCTGATCATATGGCAAGAATTGCGGGAATAAGTGACATACAATCCAATTGCCTGCCGGAAGATAAGCTGAACGCAATCAGACGATATGAGGAGAGCGGAGAGCCTGTCTGCATGGTTGGCGACGGTATCAATGATGCACCCGCGTTAAAGGCTGCCCAGGTCGGTATCGCAATGGGCAGCATTGGAAGCGATATTGCAATCGAAGCGGCAGATATTGCCCTTGTAGGAGATGATATACGGGAAATCCCGCACCTGCTGATGTTATCCAAGAAAACCATGCGCACCATCAACATAAACCTTGCTGCATCCATGATACTTAATTTTGCCGCAATCACACTGGCAATTACCGGAATACTAAGTCCCGTGGCAGGCGCTCTTGTTCATAATGTAGGTTCTGTTGCAGTTATTATCAATTCGTCATTACTTTTGAAATGGAGGGAAAAATAGTGAAAGAATTAATTTTATTTGCTCTTTTTTTAACTGTAGGTTTAGGTGTGCTGATTGCAGGAATCGTGTACATGCGTAAGGAAAAGCACGACCCTGAATCCGTTAAGTTATATCGTGTAATATCCATCATAGGAGCAGTCATAACGGCAGGCTCTGTATTATTTCGGTCAATTGTATAAATATAAAGCCATTGCTCAGGAAAAGTTGAAAAATATTGAAAAAACAGGATGCACCGATAACGGTACATCCTGTTTTACCTATCTCTATGCTGCCTACAGTATATTTATGGCTGCCACTTGGCGTAGCCATATATCATAATAAAAATGCTCACCACAAGAAGTACATTCCCAGAGAATATGTATAACGGATTCTCAGCCAGACAAGCCATAAATGATCCGATTCCCATAATGATCGTTCCCACCAGGGCGCTTAATTTATATCTGTCCATATAACTCCCTCCTTTTACGCTTCTTCTGCAAGATCGCCGGCTACCTGCTTATTGGTTACAGCCATCAATATCGTATAAATAATAGCTCCCAGGATTATTCCGTTCAGCGACGGAAGTCCGAAGGGAATGATGTATACAGCCCCGATACAAGCAGCCCAGGTGATCCAGGGAACCGGATTCCATTTACGGAAGGAAGCTTTGTCAAATTCCTCGTACTGTCCCTTGTGAACCAGAAAATAGTCAGCAAGGATAATACCGGATAATGGCGGAACAACTGTTCCAAGTATATTTAAGAAGCTGAACAGGAAGCCTACCTCATATGGCCTTGTAAGAGTTGCAATCGCAGACAGCGCCAAAAGAATTCCCAGCATTTTCTTTCTCTCCATCTTAAATGCATTAGACAGATTTAAGGAGGTTGAGTAAAGGTTTGCCGCATTGGTTGTAAAAATGTTGGTGGTCATAAGAATCAAACTTGGTATAACCAGCCCAAAGCCTAAGAGAATAACAGTCAAGTCACTATTCTGCATGGCAATGGCAGCAATCGCGCCGCAGATGATCATAAGGATGTTACCGCCTAAAAGGCCTGTAAGGGTGGCAGATATGGCTGTCTTTGTATCTTTGGCATAACGCATGATATCTGCAATACAGGTAGCTGTAGAAAGCACCCATGTGCCGATAACAGCTGTAATTCCTGAGAACAGAGGTATATTCGTACTTGGTACGTAGGAAAACAGAGCCTCTGCACCGCCCATAACACCCAGGGAACGGATGGCAGTGGCGATGGACAGGAATACGATTGCCGGGATCGCAATGTATCCTAAAATAGCTATTGCCTGTATGCCGAACATAGCGAAAATTCCCATGACAATGGCACTGGCTGCCATACAGAATCCTTCACCTACCCAGCCAAAATGGAATACCTGGGCTACAAAGTGTCCGTAAGTAGCTGCCTGAATGGTATACCAGCCAAAATTAACTACCGGTACAAAAATTGATGCAGCCTTGGAACCGCTGGAACCAAAACTATAACGGGTGAGCAGGGCAAAAGTAAGCCCTGTCTTGCAGGCAATAATACTGATTAATACAGCAATAATGCTTAAGAAAATATTTCCCCCCAACGTGGCAATGATAATCCCCTTAAAATTCAGTCCGGCAGCCAGACCCCCTCCTGCCATCATACTGGTGATGACAAAAACAAATCCTGTCCAGATAATTGTAAGGCTGAAATAACTTTTCCTCTCGCTTAAAGGCACGGCGCAGCGGGAATATTCAGTGTCAGCTTGTTGACTTTTATTTTTCTGTTCCATCTCGAAACCCTCCTGATGATCAATTAATTATTCCAATACCCTTTATGGACCTCCGCTATCTCTTCTACCAGTTCTGGAAATGGTCCAACTACTTCAATTTTCTTCTGACCCCTTGCAAATACTTCACGGCAAGGTAAGTCAAACGTAGGATTCTGAGGATCCGCGCCTGTATGCGCCAGCAGATCTTTCTCAGTCATACCGTACACTACCCGACCGATTCCGGCCCAGTAAATAGCCCCTGCACACATGGCACATGGCTCTGCTGTTGTATAAAGCGTGCAGTCCCCTAGAAAATCCTTGGAATATAATTGAGATGCTCTCTCAGCTACCTGTGTCTCAGCATGACCTGTGCATTTCCCCTCTGTAATCTCAACATTAGGCTGCTCCAGAAGAATGCTTCCATCCTTCCCTGCAAGAATCGCACCAAAAGGGGTGTTGCCTGCTTCCCTTGACTGGCGGGATATCTCCGCGCAGCGCTTTAAGTTTTTCACGTCAATTTCGTAGTCCATTTTATGCCTCCTGTCGTATAAGGTAATACCTTATATCTTGTTTATGATAGTAATTTAACATATATTGGGAGTGTTGTAAATAACAAAAACGCTAAATAATACAAAATTATGTTGTGCAAATTAACCGAATCTGTTCCTTATATATTCTCCTAAGAAATGTAAAAAACGTTGCAGAATGCCTTGACGATTTCGTCATTCCGCAACGTTTTACCTATTATTATTCTTCTCCAAACACGGCTTTATAATCGGCTTGGAATTTAGCAATCCCCTGAGTGGTAAGCGGGTGATTTACCATCTGTTCCAATACCTTGTATGGAACAGTTGCAATATCAGCACCAGCTTTGGCGCAATCTATTACATGAATTGGATTGCGGACGCTGGCAGCAATGATTTCGGTTGTTATCTGATGTCTTTTAAAAATCTCCGTTATTTCTTCAATGAGAATAATACCTTTCATGGAAATGTCATCAAGACGCCCTAAAAATGGCGAAACATAGGAAGCTCCTGCACGAGCGGCCAAAATAGCCTGTGCTGCCGAAAATACCAGTGTTACATTGGTCTTTATACCTTCTACATTTAATACCTTGACGGCTTTCAGTCCCTCTGTTGTCATCGGTATTTTAACAACCATATTGGGATGGATTGCTGCGATTTCCCTGCCTTCCAGTATCATCCCTTTCGCATCTACGGTAGTCGCTTTCACTTCTCCACTAATAGGCCCTTCCACCATCGCTGTGATTTCCATAATAACCTCATTAAAATCCCTTCCCTCTTTTGCAATCAGGGACGGATTGGTAGTCACTCCGCAGATGATTCCCATTTCATTGGCTTTCCTGATTTCTTCAGTATTGGCCGTATCAATATAAAATTTCATACTATGATTCTCCTTAACTTCCTAGGCCAGACTCCTTATCTTAACGATCTGCCCTTCATCCAGCTCTAAAATATCACTGTTATTCATAGATGTATTAGAATCTTCAATTAAAATCATTTTAGTATCCTTCTGGGTGATGGTATTATGCCACAAGGTTGCCGGAATGTTATATACCTTATCAGGCTGCATGTTGACGACACCAAATTCCAGACCTTCTTTTGATTCATTGGCATAAATAAGAGTGCATGCTCCCTCCACAAGTACAAAGAGCTCATCCGTATTGTTATGCCTCTCCAGGCAGTCAATTCCTGTGACATCATTGGCCGGTTTCCAGTTTTTAATGCCAACGGTCCATTTTTCATTCTCAAATACTCTCTGCATTCCTTCGCCCGCAAACTCGTAAACGGCGATATTCATGATTTTATCCTCCCATTAACCCAGTATATTTCTGCAGGCTTCCGCCACATGTCCGGCGGTGAGTCCATAAGCTTCAAAAAGTTCTTCCGGCTTTCCGGATTTACCAAACTTATCCTGTATTCCCAATGACGCAAATCTGGCGCCAATATGTCCGGCCAGAACCTCTGCTACCGCTGACCCAAGCCCGCCGATCACAGAATGTTCCTCTATGGTCACAATACCTCTGCAGGTTTCATTCATTTTTAAAATAATGTCTTTATCAATCGGTTTGATGGTATGCATATTTACGACCGCTGCATGAATGCCTTCCTTCTCAAGCTCTTCGGCTGCCTTTAATGCCTCAGGGATCATCAGACCGCAGGATATGATGCAGACATCATTCCCTTCTTTCATAACATTGGCCTTTCCCGGTATAAACGGCGTCTCCGCAGTTGTAATATCCTTGCAGACCGGTCTTGCCACCCGAATGTATACCGGACCGTTTATTTCAGCTGCAGCCATCACGGCTTTCTCCGTTTCTGCCGGATCACAGGGTACAAAGATTGTCATATGCGGCATTTCCCTCATAAGAGCAATGTCTTCAAAAGACTGGTGGCTTCCGCCGTCTTCTCCCACGGAAAGGCCGGAATGGGAAAAACCGAATTTCACATTTGCATTGGTATAACAGATGGAATTACGGATCTGCTCATAAGCCCGTCCTGCACCAAATAATGCGAAGGTACTGGCAAAGGGTATGTATCCGGTATTTGCAAAACTTGCAGCAGCACACATCATATTTGCTTCTGCAATTCCCATATTATAGAAACGCTCCGGATACTTTTCCTGAAACATACAGGTCTGGGTGGCATGTGCCAGATCTGCATCCAACACCACTACCTTTTCATTCTCCGCACCTAATTTTACAAGAGATTCTCCATAAGCAACTCTCAGTGACTTTCCCATTACTCTACCTCCTGCTCTTTCATTGCCTGGGCAAATTCCTCTGCATTCATTGGTCTTCCGTGCCAGCCAGACTGGTCTTCCATAAAGGAAACTCCTTTTCCCTTTATGGTATTACAGCAGATAAACTTCGGCTTCCCCCTTACCGGCGCTTTTAAGGCGGCTGTTATGGCAGAGATATCATGTCCATCCACTTCAAAGCAATCAAATCCAAAAGCTTCATACTTTTTCACAATGTCTCCCAGGCTCATGACTTCTGCATTGCAGCCGTCAATCTGCAGCTTGTTATAATCCAGCAGAAACGTGAGATTATCAAGCTTATAATGAGCCGCAGCCATGGCTGCCTCCCAAACAAGCCCTTCCTGACATTCTCCATCTCCAAGGACTGCATATACATGATAGGATTCGCCTCCATGTTTGGCAGCCAGAGCCAGGCCCATTGCCAGAGATGCCCCCTGGCCTAAAGAACCGGTGTTCATATCAATTCCCGGAGTCTTTGTACAATCGGGATGTCCCTGCAGGTGGCTGTCAATCTGTCTTAAGCCCGCCAAATCCTCCTTGGGAAAATACCCCAGATCCGCCAGTACCGCATACAATGCAGGGCATGCATGGCCTTTGCTCAATACCAGACGATCCCTGTCCGGCTTATCCGGATCCTTTGGATCCACATTCATCACTTCATAATATAGTGCCATCAGCATCTCAACACAGGATAAAGATCCTCCCGGATGCCCGGACTGACAGGCAAATAACATTTTAAGAATTTCAGCCCTCAGTTCTTTCGCTTTCTTATTGTACTGCATTTATTTTCCTCCTTATATATAACTCAGCCTTTTACAGCTCCTGCTGTTAACCCTTCCACTAACCTCTTCTGTGCAAAAAAGAACATGATGCATACCGGTATAATGGTTATGATGCCCCCTGCTGTCAGCAAATCCCACTGAACCCCTAATTGTCCGATCAGGCTTTTTAAGGCTACCGGGATAGTACGCGTCTCTGTATTGGTAAACATTACAGCAAATGTATATTCATTCCATGATGTCATAAAAATATAAACCCCTGTGGCTACCAGACAAGGTCCAAGTATGGGAAGAATGATCTTCACAAAAGCAACGCCCCGATTGCAGCCATCTACCAGGGCTGCTTCTTCAAGTGACATGGGAAGGTCATTTAAGAACCCTAACAGCAGCCATACGGAAAACGGGATGGTAAAGGTGGTATAAGATAATACAAGGGAAGCAGGCGTGAACAAGAGTCCCATCTTGCGCATAATGGAATACAGCGGAATCAGCAGCAATACCGTGGGAAACATATTGTTGCAGAGGAACGTACACATGAGTAGCTTTCTGCCGGCAAACTGGTATCTGGAAAAGGCGTAAGCCGCAAGTGTGGATGCAGTTAAGGATACAAGAGTTGTTGCTGCTGCCACCACAAAGCTGTTCTTTATAGCTGCCAGGAAATTAACCGTAGTGGTAAAAAGCTTCCGGTAGGATTCAAAGGTAATGGATTTAGGTAAGTAGGTAACAACCATACCGTACAACTCATCCTGGGGCTTCAAGGATGTGACAAGTGTCCAATAGAATGGGAACAAAATAAAGATAAGCATCGCAATCAGCGGCAGATACACACACAGAATCCGTTTTATATCAGGTTGTTTCTTCATCCTTTACTCCTCCCCTTTAAAGTTCATTTTTAAGTACGGGATTGCAGCAAACAAAAGCAGTACTGCCAGTAATAACGCCATTGCAGATGCATACCCCAGATTCAGTGCATTTCCCTTATTGAATATATAAACGCTGAGCGTCTGTGTCGAATAAGCCGGCCCGCCTTCCGTCATGTTAAAAATCACATCCACCGAATTAGCAACCCAGATGACACGAAGCAGCGCCGTAACAAAGATCGTATTCTTAATGGAGGGAATGGTTATATAAAATAGTTTCTGCCACGCCGCTGCTCCGTCTATGCTGGAAGCTTCATATATTTCCGAGGAGACGCCCTGCAGAGCTGCCAGTAGCATAAGTGCAAAAAACGGTATTCCCTGCCAGATGATGGTCACGATGATACTGGGAAATGCGGTCGACACCTGAGAGAGAAACGGAATTTTATCCGAAATAACATGAAGCTTTAAAAGCAGATCATTCAAAACTCCAAAGTTTCCGTCATAAATCCATCTCCACATCAACCCGATCAAGACTCCAGGCGTAACCCAGGGTATCATACTGACCGCTCTCACCATTCCCCTTCCGAAAAACTCCTGATTTAAGAGGAGGGCCAGAATGAATCCGAACAAAAACTGAAAACCAACTCCGCATACCACCCATAAAATAGTTCGAACAAGAGCTCCCCAGAACAGCGGGTCCTTAAAAGCGGAGGCATAATTGGTCAGCCCACGAAACGCAATCTCTTTCGGTCTTCGAAGATCATAGTTCTGAAAGCTCATAAGAATTGCATTCATTACCGGTATAAACACCACACACAGAATGATAATCACTGCTGGAGCCACTAGTACATACGGCCAAAAGGTCCGTTTTTTAACCATCGATAATTCTCCCTCCCAACCGGAAGGGGCCGCCTTTTTTGCAGCCCCCTCATTATTCGATTCCTTATTGATATAATCCGGCCTGCAACGTCTTCATGCACTCCTCAGCAGATATGCCTCCAGTCAGTGCCTGAGAAACCGTATTGGGCCACAGCGTGGAAATCCATTCTGTAGTCGTATCAAGAATCGGAATGATACCCGCAAACTTCTGTCCATCAATAGAGGCTTTCATAAAGCGGTTATTCTGGAAAAAGTCAGTCTCCTGGACACTCTTACTTACCGGAACATTTCCAGTTCCCTCACACCACATTTTCTGGCCTTCTCCTGCTGCCAGATAGGATACCCATTCAAAGGCTGCCTCTTTGTTTTCACAGGATTCAAATATAACCGTCTCTGTGTCTCCCATTGATGTCCATTGACCCTTACCTGCCGGGAACGCGAATGCCGATACATCATCTCCCAGCAGCTTTTCCATATCCTTGCTGGATCCTGTATGATGAATGGTCATAGCCGTCAGCCCTGACTGGAAATTGGCAATAATCTCACTGAATCCGTCACTGGTTGCTGTGGGAGGCACATAGCCTTTATTATAAATATCAATGAAATCCTGCATGCCCTGTACCGCCTCAGGTGTTGTTAAGTCCTCAAAGCTGCCTCCCCGTCCATATACAAAGCTGCCCCATGGCTCCTGGCCGCCTTTTGCACCTCTCATGCCAAAGCCATATACGTCGGTCTTACCATCCCCATTGGTATCCATGGTGCACTTTTCTATAGCCTGTAAGAATTCTTCATAGGTCTTTGGTACCTCTATCCCTGCCTGTTTAAAGATGGAGGGCCTGTAATATACATACAGAACCTGAATATTCCATGGCATTACATAGATTCGCTCCATGTCTCCGGCCTTTTTCATAATTTCATAAATGTTATCATCAATTTCAGCTTTTTTGTCCCACACATCAATCATTGGTGTTAAGTCAGCCAGCAGATCGTTGTTTACAAATAACGGCGTGGAGGTAAGCTTCCATGTGGCGCAGTCAATATCTCCGCCTCCCATCTTAGCGTTAAACAGATTCTCTGAATATGCGCCTCCATCCCATGGGCTTTCTTCTCCCAAGACGGTAATTCCCTTACCGTTTTCCTCATTAAACTTCTTGATAATATCCTGCATGAGCTGGGAATAATCCGTATTATCGGCCCAATAGCGAAATTTTATGGTACATGGTTTTATCTCCCCGGAAGGAGCCTGTCCTTCCTTTGCCGATGTGGTCTGTGTACCTGCTGCCGTGGTTTGTTCACTTGTTGTTGTGGTCTCCGTACCTGCCGCCGTGGCCTCTTTACTGCCTGAAGAACAGCCTGCCATCGCTCCCCCGGCCATAAGAACTGCCAGAACCACTGCCATTGTTTTCTTTCCAATCAATCCTTTTTTCATTTTTTCCCTTCCCTTTCCCTTACATCATTTAGTGTTTCCCATACATGCCGTTCGGCAAGAAATTTGGCTTCCATATAATTGCCGTCAGCAATTGCTTTATAAATACCTTTATGGCTTCGTTTTGCCCTTTTGAAGCTCTCCAGGTCATTATGGGTTTCTACGTGGCTCCGCCGGATGGATTCATTGATTATGGGGACCACCCGAATAAGCACTTCATTATGGGTGCATTCTGCTACAGCCGTATGGAACTGAACATCCATCTCTGCCGTAGCGGTGCTGTTGATCTGAATCTGGTCCATCTCCGCTACCAGTCTCTCAAGATTCTTAATATCCTGAGGTGTAGCCCTTTGTACCGCAAGTCCCGCAATCTGAGGTTCAATTAACATCCGGGTTTCAAACAGATTCTGAATAAGATACTTCTGATCCGTAAAATGCAGCCCAAGGGGATCCTCCCCGATCCCTGTTCCAGCACTGACAAAGGTTCCGCTCCCCTGGCGGATGACAACAACATTTTCAGCCCTTAAATACTTCATGGCTTCTCTCAATGTAGAACGGCTAACCCCAAAAAACTCTGACAGTTCCTTCTCCGTAGGCAACCGGTCTCCTGGCTTCATCTCCCTTTGGATAATCATGGTTTTTACCTTTTGAGCTGTAGCCATGGGGAGAACATCTATATTCTGCATCTTATCTATACTCCTTCTCATACCTCCGCCTTTCCATAAATCAATTTGTATAAATTGCACACAAATACATCATTACGCTTTATCCATTTGGTTATTATTAGCTTTCATCTGTCCTAATGTTAGCATAACATATGATGTATGTAAATAGAATTTTTATATATATTTGAATTATTATCATAAAATCACAATTTGTCATCTATTGTTTTGTACATTTATTACAAATACTCAGTACAATTCATCATACCTTTCATATGTTTAACATACCAATTGGTATGTTGTTTCTGATTTCGTACATAAACAACATAAAGTAAAACTGCCAAAAGTCTTATACTTAGACGTCTATTTATAATATAATTCTTTCATGATAATAGGGATTACATGACCGAGAAAAACAAGGATCCTAATCTACGGTGTATAAAATAAAATCTAAAAACACCAGAGGAAACAGAACTGCTGTTTTTTATAAACAAATGGTTCTATCGGTGAATCACAGCGTCGGAGAGGACATCAAAAAAGTCCCGGAATGAAGGCTCTTAAAGCTTTCATTCCGGGACTCTTTGCTTTTCTTCCTATGATAGGGATTCCATAGTTACATATCTTTTTTTGATCCATTCTTTATCTTACACGAAATAATTTATAAGCATACCAGCAATTGTATAATTCATCTGCATTATCCATAGCGCTTCCTTAATTGATTGGAATTATACACAGCTTTCCTGTAATTCATACTGTCTCTCCACCATAATAAGGAAACTAATTCTTCCCTGCATCCATCAGCTTACAATATGTAACACCTACGATTGTAGAAATTAATGTTGCCAACAAAGCCGGCCCCACCACAGCCATTGGATTGGGACTGCCGTACTGGCTTCTGTAGGCGATCATATTAACCGGAATTAACTGCAGGGATGAAATGTTAATGATAAGAAACGTACACATTTCATTATTTGCAGTACCTTCCGGAAATGCCTTTGCCACATACTTCCCGGTAACTTCTCCCTTTCTCCGCTTCTCTTCCAGTTCCTTTAAGGACTCCATGGCCTTAAGTCCTGCCGGGGTAGCCGCCCACCCAAGCCCCAGGATATTAGCGATGATATTCGTAGAGATGTATTCAAGCGACGGATGTTCAACCGGTATCCGTGGAAAAAGGAAACGAAGTATGGGACTCATTTTCTGTGACATCCGTTCAATCAGACCGGATTTCCGCCCGACCTCCATAATTCCGCTCCAGAAAGACATGATTCCCAGCATGGTGATGCACAACATAACAGCATCTTTTGCAGAGGTTAAAGCCCCATCTGTCACACCATTTAAATTCCCGTGGAATGCCCCCCAAAGGACTCCAACCAGCATCATAAAGGCCCATAAATAATTAAGCATTGCTTTTTCCTCTTTTTAACTTCTTTCAATTCTTTCTTAATCCATCTTATTCCCGCCAAAATAGCCTTATGTGTTTTCCCTGTTACAAATTCAGAGCAAAATACCGCAAAGCAACTGACAGTTCGTTGCTCTGCGGTATATGCAGGTCCTATATTTACATTTTCCGGTTTTAAACACTCCCGGATCTTTCCTTAATCCAATTACGCATGATCCCTGTCATTTGTAAGATTCAGCTTGTCCAGAACAAAGAACATCAGGCCCATCAGCATACCTACTACACATGCAAGTACCATACCTGATAACTGAATGCTTCCAAACTTTACGGCAACTCCGGAAAGTCCTGTTACAAAGATAACGGAGGTCATGGCCATATTTCTGGATCTTCCGTAATCTACCTGTGCATCAACCAGAATACGAATGCCTGAGGCTCCGATCATTCCATACAGTAAGAAGGAAATTCCGCCGATTACCGGCCCTGGAATTGTATTGATTAATGTCGTCATCTTTCCGATAAAAGAACAGGCAACAGAAAGTACTGCCGCTCCCCCGATTACATAAACGCTGTATACCTTTGTCATAGCCATAACACCGATATTTTCCCCATATGTGGTGGTGGGTACAGAACCAACAAGACCGGAAAGTGTGGTTGATATATAATCTCCCAGCAGAGAGCGATGTAGCCCGGGATCCTTTATCAAATCTCTATTTACTATTTTACTGGTTACGATCTGATGGCCGATATGTTCTGAAGTAACGACCAGTAGCACTGGCAGAATAATGACAATTGCTTCCCATTTAAACTTCGGTGCTGCAAAATTAGGCAAGGACAACCATGCTGCGGTGCCGACCTCACTAAAATCTACAACACCACATAAAAGTGCTGCCACATATCCTACAATAATTGCAACCAGAATCGGGATAACAGATAAGAATTTTCTGAATACCACAGAACCAAGTACCGCAGTCAGCAGAGTTACCAGAAATACAATGACATTCCTCATATCAATCATTTCATCCTTCAGGCCTGCATTGGCTGCTGCTGTTCCAGCAAGCTCAAGTCCAATCAGTGCCACAACCGGCCCCATAGCCGCCGGAGGAAGAACGATATCAATCCAGTCTGAACCGAATTTATAAATGATCAGTGCCAGAACACAACCGCAAAGCCCCACGGCAACAAACCCGCCCAGGGCATAATTATAGCCCCATTTGCTGATAACAATTCCTGCCGGTGCCAGGAATGCAAAACTGGAGCCAAGGTATGCCGGTGCTTTTCCCTTTGTTATGAAAATAAAAAATAATGTTCCCATTCCATTCATGAACAGTACAACTGCCGGGTTGATCCCAAATATAAAAGGAACCAGGACCGATGCCCCGAACATTGCGAACATATGCTGGATACTTAAAGGCACCAGCAACTTAAATGGCACTTTCTCTTCCACCTGAATGATTTTCTTGCTTTCCATACAGCTCTCCATTTCTCTCTTAGTCTTCTTAAAATTTTTTATCTTTCCCATTATAGCACTACCTCTATTTTCACGCAACCACTTAAAATTGGAGATTTTTTCTAATTTACAATAGACTTCAACTTATGAATGAGTCTTATCTGCCTGAACTCCGGAAAAAAGGCTGCGGCCCCCGGTTTCTTCAAACCGGCAGCTTTGCAGCCCCTTTTAATCAAATATCCCAGTCTTCAAAGTCAAGCAAGCTGAACCCTGGCTCATTGCTCTTATGAGAATCAATTCTCACCAACCAGATCTTTCATAACCTCTTCTACCGTTTCTATCCGTGTTGCAAGATGAGCCTTGCTGCCGCAAAAGACAAGCCCTTCTCCGGTCCGCCCTTCTGCGGAATTCACCAAAGCCTTCGTAATACAATAAGGAATGGTCTTCCTGTCGCATTTATCCAAACATTGATAGCAATGCTCCAGACGGAAAGGAGTATCTCCCACGGTCTTTAAAAAAGGATTCTTAATAGCCCTTCCCGGCATTCCCACCGGGCTTTTGGTAATAGCGATATCTTCTTTCTTTGCATGAAGATAGGCCTGCTTAAACGCTTCCGGTGCATCGCATTCCTCGGTGGTCACAAACCGGGTCGCCACCTGGACGCCGTCGGCTCCAAGGGAGAGCTGGTGCATAACATCCTCATGGGAATAAATGCCTCCCGCGGTCACGACCGGGATCACCTTATTATACTTATCTCCATATTCCTTGACCAACCGGATAATACCTTTTACTTCTTCTTCATATTCCGCCTGCTTATAGGTGCTGTCCACATCCTCTGTATCCACCCCAAGGTTCACCAGGTCCTCTCTGGAAAATCCCAGGTGTCCTCCTGCCAGTGGCCCTTCCACTACTACAAGGTCAGGCGCCTGATGGTATTTACGGTCCCACATCTTGCAAATAACCATAGCAGACTTTACCGTTGATACAATGGGCGCTATTTTGGTTTTTAACGCGACACCGGCTTCTTCCGCTGCCTCTGCCACATATTCCGGCAGGCTCACAGGAAGCCCGGCTCCGGATATGATAAGATCCGCTCCCGCCTTTACCGCTTTTTTCACATAGCTGGCATAACTTTTCGTGGCAACCATAATGTTAAACCCAATGATGCCCTCCGGCGCGATTTCTCTTGCCTTTTTCATTTCCTGTCCAATGGCCCGCAAATTTGCTTCCAATGGATTCGCCTTAAAATCCGGCTCCCGAAAACCAATCTGAGCCGTAGAAATGATTCCGATCCCTCCGGCCTTTGCCACTGCTCCGGCTAAAGAAGAAAGACTGATTCCTACTCCCATACCGCCCTGGATCACCGGATGGTTTGCTACCAGTTCTCCTATTATCAAAGGTTTTAATGTTCCCATTACATTCTCCTAAATCTTTCATATCTTTGATCTGCAAGTTCTTCCTTTGTCATGGTAAGTGAAATGGCAAAAAATTCTTCCATGGCCTTATCCATTTCTTCTGCAATTCGGTCAAGATTATCTGCGCAAGCCGGTTCTTCTTCTGAGATCACCCGTTCTATGAGACCTAACTCCATTAAATCCCTGGCCGTAATCTTCATGACCCTGGCCGCATCATTTGCCTTTTTGCTGTCTTTATATAAAATCGAAGCAAATCCCTCGGGAGAGAGGATAGAATAAATGGAATTCTCCATCATCCAGACTTCATTTCCAACCGCCATGGCGAGAGCACCGCCGCTGCCGCCCTCTCCTATTACGATGGAAAGAACCGGCACGGTTAAATCTGCCATTTCAAATAAATTTCTGGCGATGGCCTCTCCCTGCCCCCGTTCCTCGGCCTCCAGGCCGCAGAAGGCTCCCGGCGTATCCACAAAGCAGATGACCGGACGGCCAAAGGCTTCCGCCTGTTTCATCAGACGCAGAGCCTTCCGGTATCCATCGGGTGATGGCATTCCAAAATTACGCCTGATGTTATCCTTTGTATTCTTCCCCTTTTCCTGTCCGATGACCGTAACAGGTATTCCATGAAAGGAAGCGATCCCGCCAATAATTGCCCCGTCATCTTTATAATAACGATCCCCGGCAAACTCCATGAAATCATCAAACAGTGCATGAATGTAATCCGATGCCACCGGCCGGTCCGAGCTTCTGGATAGCAATACGGTATCCCAGGCGCTCCTTTTATTCCTTTTCAACCGGAGAACCTTCTTTTTTCCACCATTTGATTCCGCTTTTGTACGGTTATCCACAGGAAGGCTCTGACCATGATGGGAATTGTGGAGCCTTAAAATATTTGACAAGGTTTCCTTCATCTCTTCCCTGGGTACGATCTTATCAATGAAGCCATGTTCAAGCAAAAATTCCGCTCTCTGAAATCCTTCCGGCAGTTTCTGTCCTATGGTCTGTTCAATTACCCGGGGACCTGCAAATCCGATCAGAGCGAACGGCTCTGCCAGAATGATGTCGCCCAGCATGGCAAAACTGGCCGTCACCCCGCCTGTGGTAGGGTCTGTAAGAACACTGACATAAAGTTGGCCTGCCTTGTGATGGCGCTTTAAAGCTGCCGAAGTCTTTGCCATCTGCATGAGTGAAACGATCCCCTCCTGCATTCTGGCTCCGCCTGAACATGCAAATATGATCACCGGAAGCTTCTCCTTCGTCGCCCGCTCTACGGCTCTTGCAATCTTCTCCCCCATCACATGGCCCATACTGCTCATGATGAAACGGGCATCGCAGACTCCGATCACTGCCTTTTGGCCGTTCATTTCACAGCAGCCGGTGACAATGGCTTCGGAAAGCCCGGTTTTTTCCCTGGCTGCCGCGACCTTCTTATCATAGCCCGGAAAATCAAGGGGATTTTTAAACTCCATCTCCTTATCCCATTCTTCGAAGGTCCCCTCATCCGCTACCATTTCAATCCTCTGGTAAGCATGAAGGCGGAAATATCCTTTGCATTTTGGGCAGATGAAATGATTGCTTCTCACATCCTCCACATATATGGGCTGGCAGCATTTATTACACTTCCTCCACAGCCCTTCCGGAATGCCCGGTTCCTCTGCTTTTTCAGGAGCCTTGTATTTGCTGTCTATTAATGTATAGGTTTTCTTAAACATGCTTTTTAACATAAGATTGCTCCTTTACCTGCCTACCGGACATAATCCGGAAAATATTTGGGGATAAAATCCGTATCCACATCTCCATCCCGGTAAGCTTCATGACTCAGGATATCAAACTGAAAATCAACATTTGTCTCAATCCCCTCGATGATCAGTTCTCCCAGAGCGCTTCTCATCTTTAAGATGGCTTCCTCCCGGTCTTTGCCGTGGACGATCATCTTCATTAACATGGAATCATAATTGGCCGGAACCTTATATTCATTGTAAATGTGTGTGTCTATGCGTACTCCATTGCCTCCGGGCACATGCACATTTTTTATAAGGCCCGGACAGGGCATGAAGTTTTTCGCTGGATTTTCTGCATTGACTCTGCATTCAATGGCATGACCTGTAATGGCCACATCCTCCTGCCTTACACTTAATGGCTCACCTGCTGCGATTCGGATCTGTTCCTTGATTAAATCCAGGCCGGTTACCATTTCCGTCACCGGATGCTCCACCTGGATTCGGGTGTTCATTTCCATAAAATAAAAATTCTTATGTTTATCCAAAAGGAACTCAATGGTTCCTGCATTCTCATAGTGAACAGCCTTGGCCGCGCGGACCGCAATCTCTCCCATGCGGTTCCTTAATTCCTCAGAGATAGCTGCTGACGGGGATTCTTCAAGCACCTTTTGATGGCGTCTTTGAATGGAACAGTCGCGTTCCCCCAGATGCACTACATTTCCAAACTTATCCGCCATAATCTGAAATTCTATGTGCCTTGGCTTCTCAATATATTTTTCAATATACATGGTATCATCGGAAAATCCCTTTACGGACTCCATCTGGGCATTCTTAAAATTAGCCTCAAAATCCTCCAGGCTTCTGGATATCCTCATACCTTTCCCCCCGCCGCCTGAGGAAGCTTTAATCATAACAGGAAAACCGATCCTTTCCGCCATAGCCTTCGCCTCTTTTACCTGACGGACCGCTTCCTTTCCGCCTGGGATCACAGGGACTCCTGCTTCTATCATGGTCTTTCTGGCCTCGGATTTATTCCCCATCTTCCCTATTACTGCTGCAGAAGGGCCGATAAAGGTAATGTTACACTTTTCACAAAGTTCTGCAAATCTAGCATTTTCCGATAGAAAGCCAAAACCCGGATGAATGGCATCCGCTTTCATGGCTACCGTGGCCGTGAGGATCCTCTCCATGTTTAAATAGCTCTGGGTCGAGGGGGCCGGGCCAATGCAGATCGCCTCGTCGGCTAATAAGGTATGAAGACTCTCCCTGTCCGCCTCTGAATAAACAGCAACCGTTTTAATTCCCATTTCCCTGCAGGCCCTGATGATACGTACCGCGATCTCTCCGCGGTTGGCAATTAAAATCTTATCAAACATGAGCCCCACCTATCCAATCATAAATGTCAGTTCCGCACTGGCGGCCAACTTCCCGTCTACGGTTGCGGTGGCCTTTCCCACACCCACAGGACCTTTGCGCTTAATGATCTCACATTCCAGCTTAAGCCTATCTCCCGGAATGACCTTGTGTTTGAATTTTGCCTTGTCAATACCACCAAAATATCCGATTTTCCCTTTATTTTCTTCCATGCTTAACATTGCAACTGAACCTACCTGTGCCAGGGCCTCTATGATCAGGACTCCTGGCATTACCGGCTCTGCCGGAAAATGTCCCTGAAAAAAAGGTTCATTATAAGACACGCATTTATATCCAACCGCTCTCACTCCAGGCTCAAACTCCTCGATGCAGTCCACCAGTAAAAATGGATGTCTGTGAGGAATGATCTCCTGAATCTCCTTAATACCTAACATCATACGCCCTCCTGCTTTTAAAAGAGAGGCCCAGCCTCTGGGCCTCTCTTAGATTTCACAACTGCCTACCGGATACGGAACAGAGGCTGACCGTACTCCACCACATCTTCGTTACCTATTAAAATGGCTTCCACCACGCCATCGAATTCGCACTCAATCTCATTCATCAGCTTCATGGCTTCGATGATTCCTAAGACCTGCCCCTTCTTTACCGGATCTCCCACCTTTACAAATGGCTCACTTTCAGGAGACGACGCATTATAAAAGGTTCCCACCAAAGGAGAGGACACAAGCTTATCCGAACAGATATCATTTCCTTCCGCCTCCACAGGTTTCCCGGCTGAAGTGACTGGCGGAACCGACTGCTGGGCGAAAACACCTGCTGCCGCTTCTGTTTGGACAACAGGACTTCCGGATATTGTCACGATTTCTCTTTCTTTTTCTTTCTTAATGGAAAGCGTTAAGTCTCCCTCTTCCATTCTAAAGCTGGTTAGGTCATTTTCTTTCACAGCCTGCATCAGCCTGATCATATCATTAATCTCCATAGACTGCCTCCTATTGTTCAAACTTCTTCACAAGAATGCTGGCATTATGTCCGCCGAATCCAAGGGAATTACTGATGGCATATGTCACATCACAGGCAACACCTTCCCCTTTGGTATAATCCAGGTCACAGCCTTCTCCCTCTTCTAAAAGGCCGGCAGTTGCATGAACAAAGCCATCCCGGATGGATTTTACACAGGCAATGAATTCGATCCCTCCTGCAGCACCTAAGAGATGGCCCACCATGGACTTGGTGGAGCTGATCTTTACATCTTTTGCATGGTCGCCTAAGGCAGTCTTAATGGCCAAGGTCTCAAACAGGTCATTGTGGTGAGTGCTGGTACCATGGGCATTCACATAATCAATTTTCTCAGGAGCAATTCCCGCGTCCTTAATAGCCTCGGTCATGGCTCTTGCCGCACCGCTTCCATCCTCAGCAGGAGATGTGATGTGGTATGCGTCACAGGTTGAACCGTAACCAACCACTTCACCGTAAATGACCGCATTTCTTGAGAGCGCGTGCTCAAGCTCTTCTAAAATAACAACGCCTGCTCCTTCTCCCATGACAAAGCCGCTTCTGTCTTTATCAAATGGGATGGATGCACGAAGGGGATCATCAGCAGTCGTAAGTGCCGTAAGTGCCGTGAATCCTGCCACGCCGATCGGGGTGATGCTGGCTTCAGCTCCTCCCGCCACCATGACATCCGCCTCTCCGTACTGAATGGAACGGAAAGCTTCCCCAATGGAATGGGTTCCGGTGGCACAGGCAGTTACCACATTGATGCACTTTCCTTTTAATCCGAACTGGATTCCCACATTTCCGGCCGCCATATTGGATATCATTAAGGGAACCAGAAGAGGATTTACCCTGCCCGGTCCTCTTTCCAGAAGCTTTTTATTCTCCCTCTCCAGGGCTTGTAAGCTTCCGATTCCTGAACCAACGCTTACGCCCACCCGGTAAGGGTCTTCCTTTTCCATGTCAATGCCTGATGTCTCCAGGGCTTCCTTTGATGCTGCCACGGCAAACTGGGCAAAACGTTCCATACGTTTTGCTGCCTTTACATCCATATAATCCTTTGGATCAAAATCCTTTACCTCGGCAGCCAGTTTTGCTTTATAATCCGTTGTATCAAACTGGGTGATCGGCCCGATCCCCACCTTATTTTCCTTTAAGCCATTCCAAAAGCTCTCTACATCTTTCCCGATGGGGGTAATGGCGCCCATACCGGTTACTACCACTCTTCTCTTCATACCATCTCTCCTCACTTACATAGCCATGCCGCCATCCACACTGATCACCTGACCAGTGATGTACCCAGCTTCCTCTGATGCCAAAAATGCTGCCACACCGGCAATATCTTCTACTGCTCCAAAACGTTTCATCGGGATCTGTTCTAAGGATGCTGCCTTTACGGATTCCGGCAGAACCTCTGTCATAGCCGTATGGATAAATCCGGGGGCTATTGCATTTACTGTAATCCCTCTGCTTGCAGCCTCTCTGGCAAAAGACTTGGTGATACCGATAACACCAGCCTTAGCTGCACAGTAATTTGCCTGCCCGGCATTGCCTAACACGCCGGAAACAGAAGAAATATTTATGATCCTTCCGCTCTTTTGCTTGATCATCTGGCGGGCAACATGCTTCATGCAGTTGAATACACCCTTTAAATTGGTATTGATCACCGCATCAAAATCTTCCTCAGACATCTTCATCAGCAGATTATCCCGTGTGATCCCTGCATTGTTCACAAGAATATCCAGCTTTCCGTATTTCTTTATTACACCTTCTAATAATACGCCCACGCTTTCATATTCCGCTACATTACACTGAACAGCTTCTGCCTTACCGCCCTTTTCTTCGATCTCCTTCACTACTTCCATGGCCTGGGAATCAGAACCATTATAATTAATAATCACGGTTGCTCCCTGGTCTGCCAGCTTTACGGCAATTGCCCTTCCGATTCCTTTGGCGGCTCCGGTCACCACTGCTATCTTACCATCTAACATGTTCTTTTCCTCCTACATCCTTAAAAGGGAGTTCGATTCACCTTTAGGAAAAATTGATCAGTTTCTCCATATCTTCCAGCTTCTCTATATTAAAGACTCTTGCGTCCTTCGTAATCTTCTTAATGAATCCGGCCAATGTCTTACCCGGCCCGATTTCGATAAAGGTATCCACACCGTCTGCCACCATGGTTTCCACACTCTGCTGCCACCGCACGGAAGAATACACCTGCTCTTTAAGCAAAGGCTTTACCATATCACTGGCTGTTACATACTGGGCTGTCACATTCGCCACGTAGGGAATCTGAGGGGTTTTTAATTCCACGCCCTTAAGCACCTCTCCCAATTTCTCCCCCGCACCGGTGAGCATGGAGGAATGGAAAGGTCCGCTTACATTTAACATCAGCGCCCGTTTTGCACCTGCTGCCAGAAGCTTTTCATTTGCCGCTTCCACAGCCTCTTTTTTACCTGATATCACAATCTGCCCCGGACAGTTGTAATTTGCGATCTGGACTCCCTCCATATCGCTTAATACTTCTTCAATCTTTAAGGCATCCAATGCCAGAATAGCTGCCATGGCTCCGATCCCATTAGGAACCGCTTCCTGCATGAGGATTCCCCTCTGCCTGACTGTCCGAATGGCATCAGCATCGCTCATGACACCTGCAGCCGCAAGCGCACAGTATTCTCCCAGGCTTAAACCGGCAGATACCTGCGGTCTTATGCCCTTTTCTGCTTCCAGCACCCGCATCATGGCAATGCTGGTGGTTACCATGGCTGCCTGAGTATATTCCGTAATATCCAGCCGGTCATTCTTTTCAAAGCAAAGCTCCGGTAGGTCAAAACCAAGCAGGCTGGAAGCCATATCATATGTTTCTTTTCCAATCTTTGTCTGCTCATAAAAATCCTGGCCCATACCACAGTACTGCGCACCCTGGCCTGGGAAAATAAATGCAATCTTGCTCATGATAATAAACTCCTTTTTAACAGCCAAGCAATCGTTCTGCCTGTTCCATCATCTCATCAATCATTTCTTTGCAGGTCTGTTCCCTGGAAATCATACCTGCAATCTGTCCGGCCATAACTGTGCCGTTTGTGATATCCCCCTCCTGAACCGCTTTTCTAAGAGTTCCAAGAGTCATATATTCCAATTCTTCAAAGGATTTGCCTTCCTGCTCCAGTCTTGCATACTCCCTGGTCATCTGGTTTCTCAAAGACCTTACGGGATGGCCATGGCTGCGTCCGGTTACTGCCGAATCAATATCCTTAGCCTTAATAATCCGCTGCTTGTAGTTTTCATGGACAATGGATTCCTCTGCAACTACAAACCTGGTTCCGATCTGGACAGCCTCTGCTCCCAGCATGAATGCTGCAGCGATTCCCCGTCCGTCTCCGATGCCGCCGGCAGCGATCACTGGTATGGATACTGCATCCACTATCTGGGGAACTAGCGTCATGGTCGTCTGTTCACCGATATGGCCGCCGGATTCACATCCTTCTGCCACTACTGCATCTGCGCCGTATTTCTCCATTCTCTTTGCCAGTGCCACGGAAGCCACCACCGGAATCACCTTAATTCCTGCTGCCTTCCACATATCCATATATTTTTCCGGGTTTCCGGCTCCGGTGGTCACCACCTTAATGCCTTCTTCCACCACTACTTTTGCCACATCCTCTGCATGAGGGCTTAACAGCATGACATTGACGCCAATGGTTTTTCCTGTCAGCTCCTTTGCCTTGCGGATCTCCGCACGTACCACCTCGCCAGGAGCATTTGCCCCGCCGATGAGGCCTAAACCTCCGGCTTCCGATACGGCCGCCGCCAGATGATGCTCAGCCACCCAGGCCATACCGCCCTGGATAATCGGATGTTCCACTCCCAAAAGTTCGGTAATTCTGGTTTTCATTACGCTTCCACGCCCTTCGCTTTTAAATAGTCCATAACCTGCTGAACCGTAGTCAGTTTCTCTAAATCCTCAGATGGAATCTCTACAGAATACTCATCCTCAAGAGCCATAACAAGCTCAAACAAATCCAGAGAATCTGCTCCTAAGTCTTCTTTGAAGGAGGATTCAGCGGTAATTTTACTTGCCTCCACGTTTAACTGCTCTGCGATAATTTCCTGCATTTTCTCTAACATCATTCAATCTCCTCTTTCATTTTCATTTTCATTTTTATTATTTTTATTCTATTACTTTGAGTTTCAAAGTATTAGTTGAAATCATTACCACTCCAAAAGAGTGGCTCCCCAGGTTAATCCTGCTCCAAAGCCGGCGAGTACGAGTTTATCTCCCCGCTGTAACTTTCCTTCCCGGTTCATCTCATCCAAAAGGATTGGTATGGTCGCTCCTGATGTATTTCCAAACCGTTCCAGATTGGTAGGAAACTTTTCCATAGGTATCTTCAACCGCTTTGCGATGGATTCAAAAATCCGGTAATTTGCCTGATGCAGAATAAAATATTTAATTTCTTCCATGTCGGTTCCGCTTTCTTCCACTACCTGTTTGATGGACTCCGGCACGGTTTTGACTGCAAATTTGAACACTTCCTGGCCGTCCATGGTCATATATCCAAGCTCCGGCTTCTTTCCTGTGAGGAAGTTACCTGTGGTCCTTCCTCCGCATTCCAGAGCGTTTCCCCTGGTGCCATCCGCTCCCATGGTCATGTGAAGGATCCCCTTTTCTTCTGCCCGGACGACAGCCGCTCCGGCTCCATCCCCGAACAGAACGCAGGTGCTTCTGTCATTCCAGTCAATAAGCTTACTTAAGGTATCCGCCCCGATCACCAGCCCGGTCCGGTAGATTCCGGCCTTAAAAAATGCGTGAACCGTATTTAGGGCATAAACAAATCCGGAGCATGCCGCACTTAGATCAAAGGCAGCGGCCCTGCTAGCTCCGATTGCCGCCTGCACCTCACAGGCGCCGCTGGGGAAACAGCAGTCCGCAGAAGAAGTGGCTAAAATGATGATATCCAGTTCATCTGCCGATACACCGGCATTGATAAGCGCCTCTTTTGCAGCCTGTATGGCCAGATCCGAGGTACCCGACTCCGCCGATGCAATCCGCCTTTCCTTAATTCCGGTCCTGGTTCTTATCCACTCATCACTGGTATCCACAACCCCTGCCAGATCATCATTGGTTACCACTTGCTCCGGGACAGCTGAACCTGTTCCTATTATTCTTGTTGTCATAAATTCCCCCATCCATGTCTCCCACCTCTCATTTCCTTTTCACTGTCCATGATTCCTGAACAGGTTTCACCCGCTTTACCGGATGCAAAGGTTTGCCTGCAAGACGTTTAGAGCTAGCGGGATCCATTCCGCGTTGGATTGTTTTATATATCAAATATTTTGAATATCAAAGTAATTTTATAAAATGATACGCAGATTGTCAAGAGAAATTTTACAATTCATGGTTTAACAGGTACTGATAAACCTCTCTCTTGCTGATCCCCCTGTCCTTTGCCACCATGCGCATTGCTTCTTTCCGGTCTATCCCCTGACTTACGTAAAGCTCCATGTGTTCCTCCATGGACATCTCCCGGGAAGCCATGGATCTTTCCTCTATTTTCTCCCTGATGCTCTTTCCTTCTATGACGATGACACACTCGCCCTTTGGATCTTCCTCTTCATAAGCCATTAAGGCTTCTAAAAAGGTTGTCCGAAACGCTGTTTCAAATCGTTTCGTGAGCTCCCTGCAAATGGTGATCCTCCGATCTCCTAAAGCCTCGTAAAGCTCCTTTAAGGTTCTGACAAGCCGGTGAGGCGCTTCGTAAATGATCATGGTCCTGGTCTCTTCCTTAAGCTCCTCTAAAATCCACTGTTTCTCCTTCTTGTCAGTGGGCAAAAACGCTTCAAAGGAAAATCGTCTGGTACCAAGGCCTGAAAGAGTGAGAGCCGTAATACAGGCCGCCGGTCCGGGAAGAGAAGTCAGCTCAATCCCTGCCTCATAGCACTGCTTTACCAGTTCCTCCCCAGGATCTGAGATACCCGGCGTCCCAGCATCCGTGATTAAGGCAATCTGAACTCCTTGTTTCATCTGCTCCACCAGGTACCTGGCTTTTTCCACCTTATTATATTCATGGTAGCTTGTCATGGGTGTCTTTATATCAAAATGATTTAAAAGCTTGATGCTGTGGCGGGTATCTTCCGCCGCTATCAAATCCACTTCCTTTAACGTATTTAATACCCTCAGGGTAATATCATCAAGATTCCCTATGGGCGTTGCACACAAAAATAACTTTCCTTTATTCTCTTCCAATTTTCCTGCTCCCAGCCGTTTCCTCTTTTTCGTTATCAATACCCGTAAATGGTATAGATCTCATCCGTATACACACCTGGTTCTTTATATACAATAACAGGGGCCTCCACCTTGATCATGGATTTTCCTCCCCTCACAGCTTCAATGAGAACCATGTTGGCTTCCCTGTCCACATAGGGATGAACCATCTTCATCCGCTTTGGCTCCAATCCGCAGCCTTTTAAAGCCGTTATAATCTCAACCAGCCGGTGAGGCCGGTGTACCATATAAAACCTCCCGCCAGGACGCAAAAGCTTTGCCGCTTCTCTTGTTATATCATGAAGGGTGCATAACACCTCGTGACGGGCTATGGCCTTTGGCAGCTCCGGATTCTTAAGGCCGTGTGAATCGTTCATATACGGGGGATTAGAGGTCACTACGTCAAAGGAAGCCGCGCCAAATAAACGGCTGGCTTCCTTTATATCTCCCGTTACTATGGAAATTTTTTCTTCCAGATGATTTAAGGCCACGCTCCTACTGGCCATTTCCGCCATCTCTTCCTGAATCTCCAGCCCGGTATAATGAAGTCCCTGGTTTTTAGCCTCCAAAAGGAGGGGGATGATCCCGGTGCCTGTCCCTAAATCTACCGCCTTTTCCCCCTGCTTTACCAGCGCAAATCCGGAAAGAAGGACCGCATCCATACCAAAGCAGAACCCATCCCGGTTCTGTATGATCTGATATCCGTTTCTCTGCAGATCATCTATACGTTCATTTTCTTTTAAATCAATTGTCATCTAACTTAGACTTTCCTTCTTTCTTTTCAAGAGCCTCTAATGCTTTTAACTCCTCATCCGTTACCTGGGCCTTCTCCCGACGGCGTCTGGGTTTAAATTTCAGCTGATCCACCCGGTATTCCCGGATTTCTTTTTCATCCTTAATGGTAACAACCACCTTTACCAGCTGCCTTAAAACGCTTACGGAATGAACCTCACCCTTAAGTCCGTCATCCGTTGTCACAAAATCGCCTACGTTGGGAAGCTTGCTGTTAAGCTCTTCATAGGTTTCCTCTTCATTCTTTAAGCAGCACATCAGTCTTCCGCAGACACCGGATATCTTGGTGGGATTTAAGGATAGATTCTGCTCTTTTGCCATCTTAATGGATACAGGTATGAATTCTGAAAGGTAGGAATTGCAGCATAAGGTTCTTCCACAGATGCCGATCCCTCCCACGATCTTTGTCTCATCCCGGACCCCTACCTGTCGAAGCTCGATCCTGGTCTTAAAAACAGAAGCCAGATCCTTAACAAGCTCCCTGAAATCGATTCTTCCGTCCGCAGTAAAATAAAACAGCACCTTATTATTGTCAAAGGTATATTCCGCATCAATCAGCTTCATCTGAAGACCGTGCTTTCTGATCTTCTCTTTGCAGATCTTAAATGCTTCCTTTTCCTTTTCATGATTTCTTTTTTCCACTTCATCGTCAGCCTTGGTCGCCATGCGGATCACCGGCTTTAAGGGCTGAACTACTTTATCGTCTTCCACTTCCCGGCATCCAAGAACAACGTAACCATATTCTACTCCCCGGGCAGTTTCCACAATTACATGATCCCCGGTCCGTACCTCCAGGCTCATGGGATCAAAGTAATAAATTTTTCCTGCGTTTCGGAACCGAACACCTATTACCTTTATCATAAATTAATTCTCCTTCATAACAAGCAGCATGAGCTCCATAGCCAGTTCCATATTGACATTGGCATCCAAACGGATCCTGGCCTTGTCAATGGCCTTTAAAATCATCTCAATGCCATCATAAGCACTGGCAGCGCTCATCTCTTTCATTGTATTGTATTCTTCCCTGAAAACCAGAAGATTAATATCCTGAGTCACCTTATACATTAAGACATCCCGGTACCATAACTGCATAAAATCAAGGCAGTCATAAATATCCAGATTTTCATCCTTCATCTTCTTAATATAAAAAAGCAGCTCCACAATATCCATATCCTTGATGTGCTTCAACATATGGATCAATTCCTTATACATTACCTGAAACTCCTCAGAAGAAGCCAGATGAATCGCCCTTCCAAGATTCCCTCTGGCAAATGCTGCATAAATCTCCGCTTTGCTCTCTGCAATTCCCAAAGACCCAGTTAAATAGGATTTTACCACTTTATCCTGCAAAGGCTTAAGCTTTAACTGCACACATCTGGAAAGAATGGTGGGAAGAAATGCCTCCTGATTGGTCGTAAGCAGCATAATAACTGCATAAGAGGGAGGTTCTTCGATCGTCTTTAGCAGGGCGTTCTGGGCCTGGACCGTCATCTTTTCCGCTTCATCCACAATGTAAATCTTATAGTAACTGCTATAAGGGCGTATCATAATGGTGTCGTTTATCTGTTCCCTGATATCGTCAACGCCAATGCTTCCTGACTTCTCATGGGTCAGATATAGCAGATCCGGATGATTTTCGCTCATGACCTGCTTGCATGCATGGCACTGCATACATGGCTCACTCTTTCCCTTTTCACAGAGAAGGGTCATTGCAAATGCATTGGCCAGGGACTTACGCCCCATCCCCGCTTCCCCTGTCAAAATGTAAGCATGGGAAACATGATTTGATTCAATGGCTTTTTGCAAATGTTCTTTGATTCTCTCATGGCCGATGATATCCTTAAATCCTGGCATAGAGGCACCCCCTGTCACTGTTATCTAACCCGTCCTCCCTGTCTCTGAAAACGGAAAAACGAATTTAACTAATTATAACATAGAACGTTTATCACCACAAGAAAGAAGTATTGGCAAATCCTTTCTCATTTCCCGCGTTTCTGCACATTTTCAATCAATATTTTTCAGCACATAAACTTTTTAAGTTGAGATTATAAACCCAGTGAAGTATACTGAGAAGAGAAGGTATTTGTATCGGAATTAAAACAATAGGGGATGATTTCAATTTTAGGAATAATTATAGCAGACGACGAAAAGAAAATCTGCCGGCTTTTAGAATATTTGATCGACTGGGATGAAATAGGGGTAAAGCTTTTAGGGGTTGCTTATGATGGCATTTCTGCGTATCAATTGATTCAGGAAAAGAAACCTGACGTTCTGCTTACGGATATCAGAATGCCGGGTATGGATGGCCTCCAGCTGATTGAAGAGGCCAAGAAGCAGAATGCTTCTCTTAAATGCATTATCATAAGCGGCTATAAGGACTTTCAATATGCACAACAGGGAATCCGGTACGGAGTACGGGATTATTTGCTGAAGCCAATTAATCAGGAAGATCTGACCCGTACGCTAAAAAAACTGGTCAAAGAAACCTTGGAGCAGAAAAGCAGCCAGGAAGTCCAGATGCACTTAGAAGAAACCATAAGAAACTATTCCGGTGAGTTTAAACGTGTATTTTTAAAAATAGTATTGGAGCAAAAACCGGAGGAAAGACCTGAGTCCGTATTAAAAGAAGTCCGGAAAATCAATCCGTCCCGGGTTGCCAGCACGGGCGGCCGGTGTCTGGTTGTGAAGCCCGATATTGAGTATAAGGATTTTACAAAAGACGCCTATCAGCTTTTAATTGATAAAACGATTGAGATCCTGCAGGTCGAATTTGATTCTGAAGAAGGAGATTTAACGATTGAGGCATCCGAAGAAGGAATATTTTTAATACTGTTCCATGAACCTTCTGATAAGGAAGAACTGATCAAAGCCTTAAATCATGTTAAGGACCGGGTCATGGGACTTCAGGATCTATTTCCAAAGATATACTTTTCAGCAATCATCACGGAGCAGGTGGATACAGACGAAGAACTGATCAGGCAGATACAGTACAGCCGGATCGCCATGTACAACCGGCTCCTTACGGATGCCAATACGGTATCGAAATTAAATGCGCCTGCTGCCGGATCAGAAGAAAAGAGCTCCTTAACCGCAGAGATTACAAGGCTGTTAAAAGACCGACCGGAATCCTTTGAACCGGAAGAAATAAAAAACTGCTTAAATGATGCAAAACGAATCATGCAAACAGCAAAAAACATCTCCGGTATTGACATTAAAATGGAGCTGCTCCGGCTGGCCCACAATTATCTGGACTGGTTTGAACTTCTTGATGTATCTCTGGACAAAAGCGGAAAAGCTGCTTACTTCTCTGAAATGTATGAGCATTGCATCAGTCTTGACCAGGCTTTTGAGCTCCTGGAGGAAACCCTTACAAAAGCCTTGCTTGAAGTTCTGAGCCATTTAAAAAGCAGAGAGATAAAGCCGGTTGCTTATGCTAAGCATTATATAGAAAAAAACAAGGGCGTTCAAATAAAGCTGGAAGAGCTGGCAAAAAATGCCGGTTTCAGCTATACCTATTTTTCATACCTTTTTAAAAAAGAAACAGGAAAAACACTGACCGAATATATACAGATGGTAAGAATAGAGACTGCCAAAAAGCTTCTGGTAGAGAAAGAGCGGAACATAAGTGAAGTAGCGGAACTGGTTGGTTACAGTGATATCAAATTTTTTACCAAACAGTTTAAAAAGGCGCTGGGCGTCTCTCCCAATGAATACCGCAAAATGTTTCTGGAGCGCTGAAAAGTGGAGGAGATCATTTGAAAAAACAATGGTTAAAAAAACGGATTCTGATCTGGATAAGAGCCATGATTTCATGGAGCTGTCTTGCCCTGATCCTGTTATTTCTGATTCTGCTTAAACCGGAACTGACGGAATCCATTCTATATACAGTTATCGCATGGAGTATGCTGTTTTCCTTTTTCCTTATGCTTGCTATAGGTAAAGTCATGATTTTAGAACCCTTACGGACCATCCGGAAAAAAATAGAGCTTTTCAACGATGGAATCATTTTTACCGAAATATTTAAAAATCTGGAAGGAATCTCACCGGATACAGATGCCCTGCTTTTAAAGGTACACACCATCCTGGACAAGGATAAAATAATGGAAAATGCCAAACAGCAGGCAAGATACTTAGCCCTTCAAAATCAGATCAATCCTCATTTCCTCTATAATGTACTGGAATCCATACGTTCCGATGCGATTATGGCGGGAGTCCCGGAAATCGGAAAGATCACAGAAGCCCTTGCTGTATTCTTCCGCTATACAACTTCAAAAATGGAGAGTCTCAGCACCCTTCAGGAAGAGTTAAACAATGTAGAAAATTATTTTTTAATCCAGAAATACCGCTTTGATGATAAGCTGGAATTAAAAATCAAATTACCCCGGAATGATGAAGAAATATTAAAAACCCGGATCCCCAAGCTTACACTCCAGCCAATCGTGGAAAATGCCATTAAACACGGATTGGAGCCTAAGGTTTCAGGGGGAACCATTGTCATTGACATAGAGCATAGTGAAACCGTACTTTATCTTTCCGTGGTTGATGACGGGATCGGCATTGAAGAAACAAGGCTTGGCTGCCTCAATGAAAAGCTTTCCCGAATGGATGCCAATGACACTTCCGCCAATGAAGGAGGAAAGGGAGGAATTGCACTCATAAATGTAAATTCCAGAATCCGCCTTCTCATGGGTGACGAATATGGCATCCACATCTTAAGCACTCCTAGAATCGGAACCGAAGTATGTCTCACACTTCCTTATATGTTTGAGCAGACAGAAGGGATTGGATGATGAAAAAAGAAGTGATCCGTTATGAAAACATACACTGTTCCATGGATGGCCAGGCTTATTTAAATGGTCTCTTCTTTCGGGCATTTGAGGGGGAAATCTGCTGTGTCATCGTCAACAATACCATTGAAAAAGAATATTTCCTTCAGCTTCTATATGGAAACTTAAAACCGGGCTACGGCTGGTCCTATTATAAAGGGGAAAAAATAGTATCTTCCAAAATTCAGGAGCAGATGTTAAAGCAAACTGCATTTATCGGCCGCAACAAAGGAATCTTTTCTGAGCTGAGTGTCGCTGAGAACATTTTCGTGGCCAGCGGCAGGGTCCCCTTCTGGAGGCGGGTAAATCCTCTCTGCAGACACGCTCCGAAACTTCTTATGGATTGGGATATTTCCATTCCCCTGCTTGCGAAAGCCCACATGCTGGACCCCGGCATGCAGAAACAGGCCGAATTAATGCGCGCTTATGTCTCCGGATGTAGTCTGGCCGTTATAACGGATATTGAAATGATCATGACAGAAGAGCAGCTCAAAAATTTCTTTGCTCTGGTGACAAAGTTAAAAGAACGGGGGATGACGTTCCTCTACATTGTAAACAGCTCCACCAAATTATACAGATATGCTGATGAAATAACGATTATCAAAAACGGCAGAACCATCGGCCATATGAATCGGGAAGATTTCTCCAAATTTCAGACCTATATGAAATTGTTTGAAAAGACCAGAAAAAACACCTTAAAAAGAAATGACCTGTTACAAAAACAGATTGATAAAAAAACGGTTTTGGAATTCCAAAATGTAAAGCTGCCCGACCTTCCCGCATTAAACCTATCGTTAAATGCTGGAGAGGTCCTTAACATATTGGACCTGGATTCTGCAGAATGCAGAAATATCCTTCCAATTCTGCAGGGAGAATGTAGATTTGAAGCAGGTAAAATATTATTAAATGGAAAAGAATATTCCTTCCAATCCGTTCACCAGTCCATCCGGGATGGCATCGCCTTCATTGAAGCAAGGCCAATGGAAGAAATGCTGTTTGCCGATATGACCGTTCTGGACCAAATGACGTTCATGATACAGCAAAATAAAAAAAAGTTCTTTCTGAGAAAAAAATACAGAAAGATGACCCGGTACCTGTTGGATGGAATATTCAATGAAGAGGAATTGATGATGAAAACATACACGGTCAGTGATGAATGCAAACTAAAGCTTTTATATTACCGCTGGATTTTTGTACGGCCGCAGATCCTGGTATGCATAAAACCATTTTCTTCCGTTGATTTTCAAATGCGTCAGATCACCATCAATCTGTTAAAAGAAGTTTTGAAGTCAGGAATCTCTGTAATCATCATTACGAATCAGATTGCAGAAGCTTACACCATGGAAGGAAAGAATATTACCTTTCACAATGGGGCCATTGCAATGGATTAACTCTTTTCATTGAAAGTTTGTTGTATACTTTAACCATAAAAAAGTCTTATTTTTATTATTAATAAGGCTTTTTTTATTGTAAAAAGTCCATTTTCGAAAAATACACCCCCATTTAGCACAAAATATACCATTGTTTCATCCTCTTTTTACTGTTAAAATAACAAACACATATCATTCATTGAAACTATCAAAACGATTGAGAGTAGGAAGGGAGATTAAAATTAATGAAAAGAAAGATTTTATCCATGCTGTTAGTATCTGCCATACTTGCATCCGTGACTGGCTGCGGGGAACAAAAGACTGTTTCACAGCCAACTGCAACAGAAAAAACCGCCTCTGGGGATATCACCATTGGCGTTATTCTGAAAACACTTTCCAGTGAATACTGGGGTTATGTTGCGGCAGGTGTTCAAGCGGCCTCAAAAGATTTAGGGGTTAAGGTTGATCTGCAGGGTCCGGCCTCTGAAACAGCGTATGATGAACAGAACAATATGATCGAAACCATGCTCTCCGGCGGTGTAGATGCATTTGTCATCTCCCCCCTTCAATCAGACTCCGTAGCAAGCGTAATCGGAGATGTTAAAATTCCTGTTATAACCGTAGACACTGATGCGGAAATACCAGGAAAAGTCTCCTTCGTAGGAACCGGTAACGACAACGCAGCTTACCAGGGCGGTCTATTTGCAGCTAAAAAAGCCGGAAAAGGTGCAAAAGCTGCTATCATCGGCGGCGTTGAAGGCAATGCCACCAGCGATGCACGTCAGGCAGGATATACCAAAGCTTTAGAAGAGAATGGTGTAGAAGTTGTTTCCATACAGTATGCCCAGTCCAATCCGGATACCGCTGCAAATGTAATGGAAAATATTATAACTGCTCAGAACGGAGATATTCAGATCGTATGCTGCCATAACGATGATACAGCTGCAGGCGCATCCAATGCGGTAAAACAGCTTGGTTTAAAGGATGTAATTATCGTTGGCTTCGACGGCAACCAAAGCGGTGTTCAGAATATCATTGACGGCAACATCACTGCCACCTGCGCACAGGCTGCTTATACAATGGGCTATCAGGCGGTTGAAACAGCCCTTAAAGCCATAAAAGGAGAGACCGTTGAAACATTCGTAGATACGGGCTGTGAAGTCATTACAGCAGATAATGCAGAAGAATACTTAACAACACTGAAAGGCTACCTGAAATAATCCATTTGAATATGTACAGAAAGGTTTGTTGGCATTATGAGTAATTATTTGGTTGAGCTGAAAGGTGTAACAAAACGCTTCCCTGGTGTGGTAGCAATGCGAAACATGTCATTACAAATCAGACCTGGAGAGATCCACGGTCTGATCGGTGAAAACGGCGCCGGAAAATCCACTCTGATCAAGGTTCTGACCGGTGTACATATACCGGAAGAAGGCACCATTTATATAGAAGGAAACAAAGTTTCATTTAAGAATCCAAATGAAGCTGCAACTGCCGGTATTGCCTGTGTATATCAAGAATTAAATATTGTTAAACTCCTATCTGTCACAGACAATATTTTTATTAACAAAGCAATAAAAAAGAAAGGCAGCCCGTTTCTGGATTATGCCAAAATGCATGAAATAGCCCATGAAGTTATGCTTTCCCTGGGTCAGGACATAGCTGTAAAAAAAGAATGCGGTTCCTATGGTATGGGAATCCAGCAAATGGTGGAAATCGCAAAAGCAGTCCTGATCGATGCAAAACTCATCATCATGGATGAACCTACATCCAGCCTTGGGGAAAAGGAAGTGGAACAGTTAATGAAAACAGTTCGTTCCTTAAAGGAAAAAGGCATTGCAATTTTGTTCGTCTCCCATAAGCTGGAGGAGCTCTTTGAGCTTTGTGACCGCGTTACAGTCATGCGGGATGGAGAACACATCCTTACAAAAAATACGGAGGAATTGGATAATGATTCTCTGATCACAGCCATGGTAGGCAGAACATTGGATAATCAATACCCGAAAATTGAAGCGGAGACCGGTACGGAAGCCCTCCGTGTAGAGCATTTAAATTCCGCAGGTGTCTTAAGGGATGTAAGCTTTCATGCAAACCATGGAGAAATCCTCGGTTTTGCCGGTTTAGTAGGCGCCGGCAGAACCGAAACATTCCGGGCTGTATTCGGTGCTGATCCATATGACAGTGGAGATATTTATGTAAACGGGGATAAAGTGTCCATAAAGTCTCCAAAGGCCGGTATCCGCTGCGGGATGGCATTTTTAACAGAAGACCGCAAAGGGCAGGGACTTGTTCTTTCCCAATCAGTCCGAACAAACCTGATCTTAAGTAATATGAGACGCTGTACGAAAGGTCTGTTCTTTAATGAGAAACAGATTGATCAGCTGGCCGAAGAAAATATCAGCGACTTGAAAATAAAAACTCCCACTGCCGATGAGGTGGTGGGACAGCTGTCAGGCGGCAATCAGCAAAAAGTAGTCATCGGGAAATGGATCAATACAAACGCGGATATCTATATATTTGATGAACCGACCAGAGGAATTGACGTAGGTGCAAAGGTCGAAGTTTATAACATCATGAACCGTCTGGTCCGTGCGGGAAAATGTGTTATCATGATTTCTTCCGAATTACCAGAGATCATAGGAATGAGTGACCGGGTAATCGTCATGAGGGAAGGAAAAATCATGGGTGAACTTTCGAGAAAAACAGATGTACTGAATCAGGAAATAATCATGAAAGCGGCTTGGGGAGGCGAAATTCGATGAAGACAAAAAAAATGAAAGATATATTAGGAAAGGTGGCTCCTTTACTGGCCTTGGTTCTTTTATTCATTGTTTTAGCACTGGCAACTGATAAATTTTTTACACTCAACAATATGATGAATATTCTAAGACAAACGGCTGTTAACGGGCTGATCTCCGCAGCCATGCTGGTGGTACTGATTACGGCAGGCATCGACTTATCCGTTGGTGCAAATGCAATCCTGTGTGCATGTATGATGGGTATGCTGAAAACATCCTTCGGCATTACAAACTCTTTGGTATTAATCCTGGTCTGTATCATAACTGGAATTTCCGTTGGATTCTTAAACGGCATCCTGCTCACAAAAATGCATCTTCCCCATCCTTTCGTTTCAACCCTGGGTATGAAAAATGTATTGTGCGGACTGGCACTGCTGGTGGTCTCAACAAAGACAATCTCCGACTTTCCGGCTGCTGTTACATTTTTAGGTTCCAGCAACTTATTTAAAGTATCCGGCGGATTCTCCGGGATCCCCCTGTGCTTTATCATTTTAATATTAATCTATATCGTATATCATTTCTTTTTAAATAAAACTGCTCTTGGAAGAATGATTTACTGCGTAGGCGGTAATCCGGAAGCTGCCCGGCTTTCCGGAATCAATTCCGATAATATACTGATTTTTGTTTACAGCTTATCCGGATTTATGTGCTCCATTGCCGCTCTCGTTATAGTCGGACGCTCCGCTGTTGCCAATCCTTCTGCCGCCATATCACCATATGATACGGATGCCATTGCGGCTTGCATTATTGGCGGTGCCTCCTTTATGGGAGGAAAAGGAACCATCTGGGGAACTTTAATCGGAGCCCTGATGATTTCTACCATTCGAAATGGTTTAACACTCTTAAATACCTCCAGTTCCGTACAATATATTGTTATCGGCCTGGTTATCATTGCCGCTGTATTTATTGATGTAACAAGAACACGTATGGAAGCAAAGGCTAAACGGCTTGCAGCTAAATAAAAGTTTAACTAAAATAAGCATGAAAGGCGCTATGGGATTCCATATCTCTTTCATGCTTATTTTAACCTCATCAAGTAAGTCCCCCACTTCACCCCCGGAAAGGCATAAGTGGGGGACTTATTTGTGCCCCATAAACCGGGGAATGCCATCTCAGATGGGGTACAAGCCCCTTCTGACTAGCTGCGATAGGCAGCTATAAGGTTATGCCCGGTGAGGCGGGTTACGCTGTGAACAAGTAGCGAAACAGATTGCGAATATCCGCTTGACCCATTATATCTCTGCAGTCACAGCTTTTACAATCTCATCCAGGCACGATTCCAGCTCCTGGTTGCAGAATCTCTTATGAATTCCACATCTAAGGAGATTCTCTTCTTTAAAATCCTCTTCATCCGCCAGAAACCTTCTGCAAAGCTCCTTATATTTAGGTGTATTCTGACCCTTCTCCCGTTTAATCGCTCTCAAAAGCCGGTCTCCATCCTCAACCTCGATATAAATAGGAAATAACCTGTCCTCTCCAAAATAAGCCCTTGTTTTTTCATAAGATTCCAGGGTTCCGATCATCAAATATCCATTGTTCCCAACTAAATTAATCTGGCCGTCATCAACAGTAAAATAACTCCACGGACCATAAACAGTTTCATAAGTTCTCTCCTCAATGAGCCTGTGTTCTTTTCGGAATTCCTCCAGCTTATCTCTGGTAGTAAAATAATATTCCACCCCATCTTTTTCACCATCCCGAATCGGTCTGGTGGTATATAAAACAACTTTCTTTAATTGGGGAAGCTTCTTTAAAAGCCTTTTATAAACTGTATCTTTTCCGGAAGCACTTTTTCCCATTACATAGAATATTTTGCCCATATTATCTGCTCCATTTTTTATCCTATCTTTTATTTATCTTTTATTTATCTCTTTATTTAATTTCTTATTTCATTTTTTTATCTTATTTTATTTATCTTACATTTATTCCAGCTTCATCGACCACAAAAAGCTCTCTGGATTCCTCATCTTCCATCCCCTGCACCGCAAGGCCAAGCTCTTTATACTTCATAATCAGATCAATAGATTCCTTTTTTAAAACCTCTCCTGGTACAACGATGGGTATACCCGGGGGATACACATAAACAAATTCTGCTGATATCAAATCCTCTCCATCAGGAATTGCAATCCTGCGCCTTGGTTCATCCATAGCCTGAGCAATGGTCATCCGACTTTCCGGTACTCTCTCCAGCCCCTGATATAAGCGATTCTCATCTTCACAGCCGTTCTCCTCAGAAAGTCCGGAATCGATTTGAACCAGAGCTTTGTACAGCCGTTCAAGACCTTCCTGCGCATCAGCCAGAGTCGTAATGGCAGTCACATAGTCTGAACCGCACATCTCCATTTCCAGATGAAATTCCTTTCTCAGTCTGTCATCCAGCCAAGATCCCGATTTTCCTGTACCTCTTGTGGATACAATGATCTTTGAAAGGTCCATGTCATAGATTCCATTCAGCCCCTTCTCCTGAACCGTAAGAAGCCTTAAGTGTTTCATACCAGACAAAGTATTTCGGACTTCTCCTATTTTACCGGAAAAGAGCTTCATCTGCTCCTGCCCTTCGGCGGCCATATACCGTATACAACCCTCAATCCCTGCCATCAGCACGTAGGAGGGGCTGCTGGTCTGATACATATGCACATAGCGATCCAATCTCCCCATATCTACATACCCCTCCTTTACGTGCATAACAGCTGTCTGAGTAAAGGATGGAAGAGTCTTATGAAGGCTTTGAATCACCACATCCGCTCCAAGTTCTAAAGCTGAAACCGGAAATCCTCCATCTCTTCCAAAGGAAAAGTGTGCTCCATGGGCCTCATCCACAATGAGAGGCAGGCGGAATTTATGAACTACATCCGCTATGGCCTTAATATCAGATACAATCCCATCATAAGTTGGGGAGACAATAAACACCGCTTGAATCTTCCCATGACTCATCAACATTTCTTCAATTTTTTCCGGAATTAATCCACCTTGAATACCGAATTCAGGTATTATTTGTGGATAAATATATTCCACACTTAACTGATTGAGGAAAACTCCATAAAACGCTGACTTATGGCAGTTTCTGCTCATAAGAATAGTTCCACCCCTTGATACGGAACCACTAATAGCACTAAGTATCCCGCTGCTGCTTCCATTAACAAGATAATACGTTCTGTTACTACCGTAAACCCTGGAAGCCCATTCCATAGATTCCTTTAAAATTCCTTCCGGATGGTGCAGATTATCAAAACCATGGATCTCCGTTATATCTATGGAAAAAGGATTTGGAAAATCAGCTGCAAATAATCCATGATACTGCCTTTTATGTCCCGGCATATGAAAAGGATAAAAATCTGATTCTCCATATTCCATTAACTTCTTTAATAAATTCGGTGTATCATTCATAGTATGAACCGCCTTTCGTCTGCATAAACCACTGGGCTCATTCCCTGTTTTTTACATTTTTCTTCATAATTCAACTCTTTTAGTATAGCATCCTTATCCTCTCTTTACAATTTTTTCTCACAGCGCTATAATATAATTTTGGAAATGAAAAAGGAGATGGTTATATCATGAGATTAATCGAATTTAAGATGGAGCGTCCCGGTCTGGTTAAAGCCGGAGATGAAGTTCAGATCATAGAAAGGGAGGGAACCAGCAGCTATAGCTATATCATAGACCCTGCAGTGGCCATGTCCGGCTGTTACGTGGGACGAGACCGGATCAAATCTGATCACGGCATTGTAAAAGAAATAAAACACAATGACCGGGGATATTATGTGATTGTGGAATTTGATGAATAATCATAGCAAATAAAAAGCCCTGAAACATTTCTGTTTCAAGGCTTGTCATGAGACACCGGGGACTCGAACCCCGGACAACTTGATTAAAAGTCAAGTGCTCTACCACCTGAGCTAGTATCCCATATGCCCAAAGCCGGAATCGAACCAGCGACACGAGGATTTTCAGTCCTCTGCTCTACCAACTGAGCTATCTGGGCCTATGTACTTTCATTCGTACACGTTTTTGAAAAATTAGTCAAAAAAAATTGCGGGGGCAGGATTTGAACCTGCGACCTTCGGGTTATGAGCCCGACGAGCTTCCAGACTGCTCCACCCCGCGTTATTCAATTATAGTATATGCAGTGATTAAGATTTTAATCACTAAATGGATGGAGATGGATTCGAACCATCGAAGCGTGTCGCAACAGATTTACAGTCTGCCCCCTTTGGCCACTCGGGAACCCATCCATATTTTATTAAAGTGATGCAAGCCGATGATCGGACTCGAACCGATAACCTGCTGATTACAAATCAGCTGCTCTGCCAATTGAGCCACATCGGCACAAATCTTCTCATGCGTGTTGCTATGCATACTGAATGGGACCTATAGGGCTCGAACCTATGACCCTCTGCTTGTAAGGCAGATGCTCTCCCAGCTGAGCTAAGATCCCATATACAAAATTCAGTTATCAAACGACCCGGATGGGATTCGAACCCACGACCTCCGCCGTGACAGGGCGGCGCTCTAACCAGCTGAGCCACCAGGCCAAACCTTTTTGAAGGCTGTTGCATATACCCTCAAAACCACACATTGCTACATATCTATCTTCATCCGTTCTTTCCTCTTACCTAAACCAACCTGGTTAAGCCCTCGACCTATTAGTGACAGTCAGCTACACATGTTGCCATGCTTCCACCTCTGCCCTATCTACCTCGTCGTCTTCAAGGGGTCTTACTCTTGCGATGGGATATCTCATCTTGAGGGGGGCTTCACGCTTAGATGCCTTCAGCGTTTATCCCTTCCCGACTTGGCTACTCTGCCATGGCCTTGATAGCCAACAGATACACCAGAGGTCAGTCCATCCCGGTCCTCTCGTACTAAGGACAGCTCCTCTCAAATATCCTACGCCCACGCCGGATAGGGACCGAACTGTCTCACGACGTTCTGAACCCAGCTCGCGTACCGCTTTAATGGGCGAACAGCCCAACCCTTGGGACCTACTACAGCCCCAGGATGCGATGAGCCGACATCGAGGTGCCAAACCACTCCGTCGATGTGAACTCTTGGGAGTGATAAGCCTGTTATCCCCAGGGTAGCTTTTATCCGTTGAGCGATGGCAATCCCACTTTATACCACCGGATCACTAAGTCCTAGTTTCCTACCTGCTCCACCCGTCGGTGTCGCAGTCAAGCTCCCTTATGCCTTTGCACTCTTCGAATGGTTTCCGTCCATTCTGAGGGAACCTTTGAGCGCCTCCGATACCCTTTCGGAGGCGACCGCCCCAGTCAAACTCCCCGCCTGACATTGTCCCCCAGCCAGGTCATGGCTGCAGGTTAGAAATCCAATACCGCAAGGGTGGTATCCCAACATCGGCTCTGATAAGACTGGCGTCCTATCTTCACTGCCTCCCACCTATCCTGTACATGCAGTACCGAATCCCAGTATCAAGCTGGAGTAAAGCTCCATGGGGTCTTTCCGTCCTGGCGCAGGTAACCAGCATCTTCACTGGTACTTCAATTTCACCGGGTGCATTGTTGAGACAGCGCTCAAATCATTACGCCTTTCGTGCGGGTCGGAACTTACCCGACAAGGAATTTCGCTACCTTAGGACCGTTATAGTTACGGCCGCCGTTTACTGGGGCTTAAATTCAGAGCTTCGCGTTGCCGCTAACCCCTCCTCGTAACCTTCCAGCACCGGGCAGGCGTCAGCCCATATACCTCACCTTTCGGTTTTGCATAGACCTGTGTTTTTGCTAAACAGTTGCTTGAGCCTATTCTCTGCGGCCTGGTTTCCCAGGCACCCCTTATCCCGAAGTTACGGGGTCATTTTGCCGAGTTCCTTAACAATGCTTCTCCCGCCGGCCTTAGGATTCTCTCCTCATCCACCTGTGTCGGTTTACGGTACGGGCACATATCACACAATAGCGGCTTTTCTTGACAGCCCCTACGAAGACTTCCCTACTTGTGTTCGGTACGCGTCACACCTTCCTGTTGCTGGGTGGATTTGCCATTCCAGCCAGTCCAGTGCTTGCCCCGGTCTTTTCATTCCCGGGTTCTTCTTCGGTTCTGTGTCCCCACAGTTCTGATGATATGCGGTACAGGAATTTCAACCTGTTGTCCATCGACTACGTCTTTCGACCTCGCCTTAGGCCCCGACTTACCCAGAGCAGATCAGCTTTACTCTGGAAACCTTAGATATTCGGCCTGGAGGATTCTCACCTCCATCTCGCTACTCATTCCGGCATTCTCTCTTCTTAACACTCCACATCTCCTTACGGTAATGCTTCTGTGCGTTAAGAATGCTCCTCTACCAATGTATCTTACGATACATTCCACAGCTTCGGTGTCGTGTTTTAGCCCCGGACATTTTCGGCGCAGGACCTCTCGACTAGTGAGCTATTACGCACTCTTTGAATGTGTGGCTGCTTCTAAGCCAACATCCTAGTTGTCTGTGAAATCCCACATCCTTTTCCACTTAACACGCACTTTGGGACCTTAGCTGGTGGTCTGGGCTCTTTCCCTTTTGACTACCCAACTTATCTCGTGCAGTCTGACTCCCGTACATCATCTGGCCGGCATTCGGAGTTTGATATTCTTTGGTAAGCTTTGACGCCCCCTAGGAAATTCAGTGCTCTACCTCCGGCAGACTAATACGAGGCTAGCCCTAAAGCTATTTCGAGGAGAACCAGCTATCTCCGGGTTCGATTGGAATTTCTCCCCTACCCACACCTCATCGCCACCCTTTTCAACGGATGTGCGTTCGGTCCTCCATTTCCTTTTACGGAAACTTCAACCTGGACATGGGTAGATCACCCGGTTTCGGGTCTACCTTTACTGACTTAACGCCCTATTAAGACTTGGTTTCCCTTCGGCTCCGCACCTTAAGTGCTTAACCTTGCCAGTAACGGTAACTCGCCGGACCGTTCTACAAAAAGTACGCGGTTCCACCTTTAACGTGGTTCCACAGCTTGTAAACACAGGGTTTCAGGTTCTCTTTCACTCCCCTCCCGGGGTCCTTTTCACCTTTCCTTCACAGTACTATGCGCTATCGGTCACTAAGTAGTATTTAGCCTTGGGGGGTGGTCCCCCCGAATTCCCACAAGGTTTCTCGTGTCTCGTGGTACTTTGGATCCTGCTCGCTGACTATTGCTTTCCCATACAAGGCTTTCACTTTCTATGGCCGGTCTTTCCAGGACCGTTCTGGTAACAAATCGTCTCACTTATTGCAGTCCATAACCCCAGTATGCACGCATACTGGTTTAGGCTCCTTCCATTTCGCTCGCCGCTACTTTGGAAATCGAGTTTTCTTTCTTTTCCTCCGGGTACTTAGATGTTTCAGTTCCCCGGGTTCCCGACGTATGGCTATGGATTCACCATACGACAACTGAGGTTTGCTCAGCTGGGTTTCCCCATTCAGATATCTCCGGATCAAAGGATATTTGCTCCTCCCCGAAGCTTTTCGCAGCTTATCACGTCTTTCATCGGCTCTTAGTGCCAAGGCATCCACCCTGCGCTCTTATTAGCTTAACCAATTCGATGTTCACCTGCGGGTGCGGGCTACTAATCTAAGATACATAGCGTTGTATCTCTGGTCTTAGGTTTGTTATTTCACCGTACGTTACGGTTACTTTAACGAGTTTTGTTTGGTTACATCTTGCGATGTAACACCTCGGATGTCTTGATTATGTTTTTATACTTTGACATATAAAAACTAATCTAGATATATTTCAATATGTGGTTTTCAAGGTACATACAAGACGTCATCAGAAACATTAAATGCTTTCCTTTGGCATCATCTGACTGAAGTTTATCAGTCATTCGCTTGCTCGATGGACTCGAACCCACGAATCACTGGTAAAAACCAGCTATATAAAACAGCACTGCCCTGCTGAATCAGGTTAACACATTCTTTAACACAGGCTTCGCTTTTCCCTCCGCCCATTGGAACATGTCCGTTCTATATAAAACACTCATTTGAGTGATTTTTTTAAGTAATCTGGCACCCACCTGCTCTCCCATGCCGTCTCCAGCATAGTACCATCGGCCGCTTAAGTCTTAACCATCGTGTTCGGGATGGGAACGGGTGTCTCCCCTAAGCGCATCGGCACCAGAAATTTCGTGTCTTACTAGTAATGCGTGCACAACGGAATGGAAATGTGTGTTGAAAGCTTGCTTTCATAAGCACATTTGTATTCTGTTGTATAAGCGGCGCAGCCGCGACCGGGCGAACTTGTTCGCAAGGTTACACATTACGGAACTTTGAAACATAAGACTCAACAGTATATAAAACCCTTACTTCTTCTTCCTTAGAAAGGAGGTGATCCAGCCGCACCTTCCGATACGGCTACCTTGTTACGACTTCACCCCAGTTATCAGTCCCGCCTTCGGCAGCTCCCTCCTTACGGTTGGGTCACTGACTTCGGGCGTTACCAACTCCCATGGTGTGACGGGCGGTGTGTACAAGACCCGGGAACGTATTCACCGCGGCATTCTGATCCGCGATTACTAGCGATTCCAGCTTCATGTAGTCGAGTTGCAGACTACAATCCGAACTGAGACGTTATTTTTGGGGTTTGCTCCAGATCGCTCCTTTGCCTCCCTTTGTTTACGCCATTGTAGCACGTGTGTAGCCCAAATCATAAGGGGCATGATGATTTGACGTCATCCCCACCTTCCTCCAGGTTATCCCTGGCAGTCTCCCCAGAGTGCCCAACTTGACTTGCTGGCTACTAAGGATAAGGGTTGCGCTCGTTGCGGGACTTAACCCAACATCTCACGACACGAGCTGACGACAACCATGCACCACCTGTCTGGAATGCCCCGAAGGGAAGGGATCGTTACATCCCGGTCATTCCGATGTCAAGACTTGGTAAGGTTCTTCGCGTTGCTTCGAATTAAACCACATGCTCCACCGCTTGTGCGGGTCCCCGTCAATTCCTTTGAGTTTCATTCTTGCGAACGTACTCCCCAGGTGGAATACTTATTGCGTTAGCGGCGGCACCGAAGAGCTTTGCTCCCCAACACCTAGTATTCATCGTTTACGGCGTGGACTACCAGGGTATCTAATCCTGTTTGCTCCCCACGCTTTCGAGCCTCAACGTCAGTTACAGTCCAGTAAGCCGCCTTCGCCACTGGTGTTCCTCCTAATATCTACGCATTTCACCGCTACACTAGGAATTCCACTTACCTCTCCTGCACTCTAGCACCACAGTTTCCAAAGCAGTCCCGGGGTTGAGCCCCGGGCTTTCACTCCAGACTTGCAGTGCCGTCTACGCTCCCTTTACACCCAGTAAATCCGGATAACGCTTGCCCCCTACGTATTACCGCGGCTGCTGGCACGTAGTTAGCCGGGGCTTCTTAGTCAGGTACCGTCATTTTCTTCCCTGCTGATAGAGCTTTACATACCGAAATACTTCTTCACTCACGCGGCGTCGCTGGATCAGGGTTTCCCCCATTGTCCAATATTCCCCACTGCTGCCTCCCGTAGGAGTTTGGGCCGTGTCTCAGTCCCAATGTGGCCGGTCACCCTCTCAGGTCGGCTACTGATCGTCGGCTTGGTGGGCCGTTACCTCACCAACTACCTAATCAGACGCGGGTCCATCTCATACCACCGGAGTTTTTCACACCGTACCATGCGGCACTGTGTGCTTATGCGGTATTAGCAGTCGTTTCCAACTGTTATCCCCCTGTATGAGGCAGGTTACCCACGCGTTACTCACCCGTCCGCCGCTCAGTCAATTTCAATTCCGTCCGAAAACTTCCTTGAAATCGCTTCGCTCGACTTGCATGTGTTAAGCACGCCGCCAGCGTTCATCCTGAGCCAGGATCGAACTCTCAAATTAAATGGTGTTCAATCCGGGGTCAAAATCAACTAACTAGCTAATTTATTTCCCGTTTTACTTGTTGTTTGGTTCGTATACAATTGCTTGTATTCGTTCTGAAATTTTCTCATTCAAAGCCATCAAACATGGCTTGTTTTATTAGAATTTTCAGGGTTTTACATACTGTTCAATCTTCTGTTTTCAAGGTGCTTCGTGTTGTCCTGCTTTCTTAACAGCAACTCATTTATTCTATCACAGCGTTTCTGTTCTGTCAACACTTTTTTTATTTTTATTTTTTCACTGCTTTTCGACAGCTGGTATATAGTAACACATCTTTATTTCTATGTCAACTACTTTTTTCACTGCCTTGAAGTAAAAAATAATCACTTGGAAATGAGCGGAGAAAGAGGGATTTGAACCCTCGCGCCGGTTGCCCGACCTACACCCTTAGCAGGGGCGCCTCTTCGGCCTCTTGAGTATTTCTCCGTAGTTCATAATTTCCATATGATTGGTCTTTCAAGTAAAAACTTTTCCAGACGCATTGACAATTATACAAGATATAATTCGACTTGTCAACCTATTTTTTGATTTATTTCTTCCTGTATTTTGTCATGTACCATTTCCGCTATCTGGATGGTTTTCATCTTCTGATAATCTTCCGCATAAAGCGGCTTTAAGAAGCAAACCTGCACGGTTTGTTTTCTGGAAGAGTTCTCATCAAAGGGTTTGAAACAATCAATCAGTGCAACCGGCACGATGGGACATTTGGCATTTACGGCGCTTTTAAAAGTTCCTCCCTTAAATGCCAGCAGCTTATTTCCTTCACGGCTACGGGTTCCCTCTGGGAAGATTGCAAAGTTCTTTCCCATTTTTACCTTTTCCGCCATCTTAGTTATGATTTCCATAGAAGCCCTGATGTCCTGGCGGTCTATGGAAAAGCCATCTAATGCCTTGATTACCTGCTTTACTAAAATAAGTCTGGCGGCTTCTTTTTTTACAACTACACTAAAAGGTTGGGGGCAGGCTTCCATAAGAGCCAGTACATCAAACAATCCCTGATGGTTGGGAAACAGGATAAAACCATTTTCAGCGGGCAGATTCTCAACTCCCTGAACCTCAACCTTAATGCGCCCTGTTTTATTTACCGTTTTCACTACATGACGGAGATAATCATAGCGCTGCTCATCGGTATGAGTATCCTTCGGAAGGCCCATCTTCCATATACGGTAAAACCATACAGGAACACGAAAAAGATTTCTTACTACCATATAGAAGATACGATTCATATTTTTAATCCTCCCTGTATCTTTCTATGGCTGTTTCATATAAATTGTTTCCTTTGCTGTCTATGACAACTATCACTGGGAAGTCTTTGATTTCCAGACGCCTTATAGCCTCTGTTCCTAAATCTTCATAAGCAATTACTTCAGAGGAAAGGATGCATTTAGAAAGAAGAGCTCCGGCTCCTCCCACCGCTGCAAAATAAACGGACTCGTTTCTTACAATGGCCTCTATGACTTCTTTGCTTCTTTTCCCCTTTCCGATCATTCCTCCCATTCCCATATCCAGAAGAAGGGGCGTGTACTTATCCATGCGGCTGGCTGTGGTCGGTCCGGCGGAACCGATGGGGCGTCCTTCCCTGGCTGGGGATGGTCCCATATAATAAATCATATTTCCTTCTATATCAAAGGGAAGACTTCCCTTTTGGTCCAAAGCTTCTTTCATTCTTTTATGAGCGGCATCCCGTGCAGTATAAATGGTCCCAGTCAGATAAACGTAATCTCCTGCACTTAAGTTCTTTGCATCTTCCCTGCTGATCGGTACCTTTATGTGATGATCCATGGTCTCCTCCATTCTTTGCTCCAATCATTATATGACCCTGTGTGCATGTCTGTTTACATGACAACAGATGTTAACTGCCACAGGCAGCCCAGCTATGTGAGTCGGATAGGTTTCAATATTTACGGCCAGGGCGGTGATCCTTCCCCCCAGACCTCCAGGCCCGATTCCAAGCTTGTTGATTTTCTCAAGCATCTCAGATTCTAAGTCTTTTACATAGGGAATAGAGGATCGTTTCTCAATATCCCTGGTCAATGCCTGCTTGGCTAACTGGGCACATTTTTCAAACGTTCCGCCAATTCCTACTCCAACCACCATGGGAGGACATGCATTTGGTCCGGCTTCCTTAACTGCGTTTAATATGGAATCCTTGATCCCTTCCAATCCATCCGAGGGCTTTAACATGAATATGCGGCTCATGTTTTCACTTCCAAACCCTTTGGGAGCAACTGTTATATCTATCTGATCTCCGCTCACAACTTCATAATGGATGACTGCAGGGGTATTATCTTTTGTATTTATCCGCTCCACCGGCTCCACCACAGACTTTCTTAAATACCCTTCTATATACCCTTCTCTTACTCCCTGATTGATTGCATCGGTAAGGTTTCCGCCTTCTATATGTACGTCCTGTCCTATCCTTACAAATATAACTGCCATCCCAGTGTCCTGGCAAATGGGGATCATATCTTCTCCCGCTATCTTTAAGTTCTCCTTCAGCTGGCAGAGCACCTGTCTGCCGAGGGGTGAGGTTTCTTCATCCACTGCCTTAAGAAATACCTTCTCCATATCACTTGACAGCACATGGTTGGCTTCTATGCACATTTCTTTTACGTTATTCGTTATTTCTTCAATTTTAACCGTTCTGATCATACATTCCTCCAGATTTGCAGGCACCTTTGTTTTATTTCATCATAAATGATTCTTATTGCGAAATCAAGTTTAAACACAAAATAAGACAGGGAATGCTTTAATTATCATTCCCTGCCTTATTTAAAAGAAGTTTTACTGAAAGGTTCAGCCAACAGCTGATTTTCTTTCATAGAGAAAATCATGCTTTAGAATCATGACGATTCCTGATTAGTTTTTCCTGAATATCTTTTATAGTGATCTCTTCCATTCTTCTTCTGCAAAGTTCATTTAAATCCCCATAAATTTCATCCATGACTCCTGACATACCAGAAGCAATCATACAAGGGGTATCTACATTACCGGATTTCCAGGAAGAGGATACAAAGGTAACATCCAAAGCATCACAAATGCTTCTTAAATTTACTTCTGAGGAATCTTTGCCAAAATGATAGCCGCCCTCCAGCCCTTCCTTCGTTGTGATTATTCCGGCTTTTTTTAATTTTGCCATCACCTTTCTTACCCGGGCAGGATTGGTGCATACATTGGAAGCCAGTTCCTCACTGGAAATGGTGACCTTCCTCTGGTTTAAATAAACTACTCCATGAACCGCTACTGCAAACTCACTTGTCATACGAATCCCCTATTTCATAGATATAATTTTCTTAGCGAAGTCAAACATAGTGCCGACGATGCTTAGAAAATCAGCCGTTCGATGTACCACTTGGCGAATCGAACTTCCTTGATCTGTAATTGATATAGTTTCAGTTTATATTTTATCAATTTGGAGGATCATTGTCAAGCGTACTTCCTTACCTTCATGGAATTCAGCGGTCTTGGGATAATCCAATGTTTGCTATCAGATCTTTCAACTGCTCAATCGCCTGGTTTTCATCATCTCCAGTGGCTGTTATTGTTACCCGTTCTTTCTGTCTGACTGCTAATCTCATAATAGCAAGAGGATTTTTTAGATCGGCTTCCATCTCTTCTTTTTTTAATAAGATATGAGAGATAAACTTTTTAGCTGCTGCAGCCATATCTGCTGCCGGCCTGGCATGAATCCCCATAGCATCCTGAACTACAAATTCAAACTGCTTCACAAAGCACCTCCTGTTAAGCCAGATCCTCACCGCCCGATGCAATCACTTTTTTCATCCATGCATAACTGTCCTTTTTAATTCTTTTTCCTGTTCCATTTCCATAATCGTCATAATCTACATAAATAAAACCATAACGTTTGCTCATCTCACAGGAAGAGCAGGAAATAATATCGATCGGCCCCCATGCATAATAGCCTCTTAGATCTACCCCGTCGCGAATGGCTTCCTTCATCTGCTCAATATGGGCCCGGAGATAGTTCACTCTGTAAGAATCATGAATTTCTCCATTTTCCACTTCATCGTAGTATCCCACTCCATTTTCGGTTATATAAATAGGCTTTTGATATCTGTCATAAAATTCATTTAATAAGATCCTGAGTCCAATAGGATCGATGGTCCATCCCCACGGATTTGCCGGCAGCTGCTTATTCCTGTATGCCTCATTTCCATTCTCATAACTCTCCTTTGAACATATCTGAGTATAATAATAGGAAAATGAGAAAAAGTCAGCCGTATTTTTTAAATCCTCTTCATCACTGTCTTCAAATGTAAGCTTAATATTCCAATCCTCAAAGAAACGGTATGCATAGCCGGGATAATATCCCCGGAGCAATACATCAGCAAAAAAATACTCCATCTGATTGTGTTTCAATGTTGCCAACACATCCTCGGACTTGCATGTGGCAGCATACTCCGGCCCGCCGCACAGCATCATGCCGATCTGCATTTCAGGATGTTTTTCATGTGCATATTTTGTGGCCCTGGCACATGCCACCATCTCATGATGGACTGCCTGATATTTTGCAGAACGGAGATCATCAACCGTGTCTTCCGCGACTCCAAGGTGATTAAAGGACTCATGGCCGATCAAATTAATTTGATTGACAATAATCCAGTACTTTACCTTACCTGCATACCGGTCGAATACGGTTCTGCAATACTTTACGAAAAAATCAATGGTCTCTCTGGAATACCAGCCTTTATATGCAGTGGTTAAGTGAAGAGGCATCTCATAATGAGAAATGGTGATCATTGGCTCCATGCCATTTTTAATGATCTCATCAAATAACTTATCATAAAATTCAAGCCCCTTCTCATTTGGCTGACCATCATCTCCGTTTGGATATATTCTTGCCCAGTTAATGGAAGTTCTGAATGTTTTTAATCCCAGATCAGCCAGCATTTTTAAATCCTCAGGATAGGTATGGTAAAAATCAATGCCTCTCCTTTTGGGGAAATTTTTATCATTGCTTTGTAAGGCTTCTTCTATATACGATCTGGTTATTTCCCCATTGGAACGCTTTTCAATGGGAAGATCTTTTTGAAACTCGTTAATATCTGCCAGGCATAGGCCTTTGCCGTCCAGGTCAAAAGCACCTTCCAGCTGATTTGCCGCTACCGCACCTCCCCACATAAAGTTTGATGGGAAACCTTTTGGTACTTTATTCATGATGTTCTCCCTTCCTTCCCGATTTTATGAATTTATTCCTGATTTTCCAGGCGTTTCAAACGCTTTTCCCAGCTTTCAAAGATTTTGATCATTTGCTTTGCAATATTGATTTCACTGTATATGGTCATTAATGTATCCTGTGCATGGGCGAAAATCAATGAATACTCTGTTTTTTCTCCTCTTGTTTCTCCCTGAATGGCATCTGTCTGGATCCGGTGTGCCTCAGTAATCTTTTTCTGCGCGTCCTTCATTTTTTCATTGGCTAAAATAAAATCCTGATCGGCAATGGCTGTTAATGCTTCTTTGCACAGTAAACGTGCATCTCCCGCATTCATAATGATGCTCATTGCAGATTCTAGTGTTTTTTCATCCATGTTTAATCACCCTTCTTATTACTTATTTCTTTTCCTCAGCTTTTTTCTCTGCTTCTGTCTCCTGGTTGTCATAGATACGGAAAAAAGGATACCATATGACAGTTGAGATCAATGCACAGACAGCCATTAAAATAACACCTTTGATACTTCCTGTTGTCAGCCATGTGGAAATAGGAAATGGACAATACCACATATCAAACACCCTGGTAGGAATCGGTGCAAATGGAATTACTTTTGTAAAAATCCAGACTACCGTAGGAAGTATAATACCCATCAGCCACATGGGAATCATCATAATTGGATTCCATGCAATGCATCCGAATACGACCGGCTCGTTAATATTAAAAATTGCAGGTACGAAACAGGCACGTCCGAGTGCTCTCAATTTATTGCTCTTTGCAAATATGAGCATAATTACTAACGGCAATGTACAGCCGATTCCGCCGATCCATAAATAAGCAGAGTATACCGTGGGATCAGTGACCAGGTTTAGTGTCTCATGGGTAGCAGTTCCGGCCGCTGCCATGGTAACATTGGCGGTAATAGCCATGAGCATTGCCGGTTTGTAAACCGGGGTAAGAACCCAGCTTGAAATTCCCAGGGAATATAAAAAACAAACAAGCAAAAGAGATAGTACAAATCCCCAAGGAGTCTGCATAACATTGGAGATTGGCATAAATATTGAAAGTAAGATATTATAAAGATCAATCCCAAGCAGATCTACTAAAATCCATAGAGAACAAACGATGATTCCAGCCGGCAGCATTAAATCAAACCAGGCCCTAACAAAATCAGGTATAACGGAATCCTCTTTAAAAAATGAGAACTTTCCGAAGATCCCCATAATAAAACCTGTAAAAGCACCTGCAGTAATCGCTACAAACATACCTCCGGCTCCTAAAGATGCATGCTGGAACCCAGCTTGCCCATCCTTTATCACCTGAGGTGAAATAATAATTAAAAATGCTACTACACCGGAAAGCGCTGCAATAATTCTCTGTCTGCGCAAACGCTTTTTTTCCATTAAGTTAAATGGTATTAAAAATGCCACAAATAATGATAACAGCCCCATTGTCCAGCCAAACGGAGTCCAGAAATTTGGCCACCACTCCCAGCCAAAGACTTCTCCGGGGACTGTTAAAAAGCAGAATATTGATCCCAACAAAATAAATGGAAGCACCTGCATAATAGAATCTTTTAAAGTAGTAACCCATACATTATTATTAATTTTGTTCATCTTTGGTGCGAAACTATGCTCTAACCAATGAATTAACTGTTTCATCCTTCTCCTCCTCCTTATTCACTCAGCCCATTTCACTCAGCAAATGCTCCAACGCCATATCCCCATTTAATGTGGAATAATACTCCGGCTTCATTAAGATGACCTTAACAGTCTTTCCACCTGTATATTCCTCTATTTCATCCATGATATAAGCCAGGTGAGGTCCTACCATAAGGGCATCAATTTCATCAATATAGTTCTCGATTTCACTTTCTCCTCTGGCCTTAATATTAATCTCCATTTTTTTGGCCGCCGCTGCCTTTCTTATATTAGCTGCCATAAATCCGGAGCTTGCACCAGAACCGCAAACCAGTAATACATTTAACATAAATAAAATCCTCCTTTATCTGTATAATAAGATTTATGAGATCATGAAAACATCATTTTGCTCTCACAATGTATTTGATGTATTCATTATGACTTTTTTCAACTAATAATTCCACCAGACATTTGCACATGGAGCGTGCAAAACTTTGGTGGAAAAATCCTTTCCAGACTCTTATAATAGACAGAAGGAGGATTTTACTATGGGGCCAAAACTATTAAAATTGATTCGTATCTTGCTGATGCACACAAATGAAATGACTGCTTCTGCTTTAGCTGCTGAAATGGGGGTATCGGAGCGAAGTATAAAAAATTATATTTCAGAAATCAATGACAACCATCCTCAGACCATCCTCTCTTCCAGGAAGGGATATGCTATAAAAGCAGAGGCCGGAAGAAAAATATTAAATGACTCCGGCACTCACATCCCCCAGTCTTCCCAGGAAAGAATGGTTTATATTATCAACCTTCTGATCAAACAGGAAGCCGGCATTGACGCATACGACTTGTGTGATTCCATATATATCAGCTATTCCACACTAAAAAATGAACTGGGAGCTGTAAAAAAGAAGCTGAGCCAGTTTGATTTAAAGCTTTTGAATCAAAAGGACAATTTGTCCATTGATGGACTGGAAAAGAACAAACGCCGTTTGCTCAGTTCTATTCTATACGATGAGTCCAACATTAACTTTGTAAGTTTAAAAACAATTCAGCATGTTTTTCCTGATATTGAAATTGAATATATAAAAAATACATTGCTGAATATTTTTGATAAATATCAATATTTTGTTAACGACTATTCTCTGATCAATATTGTACTGCATATTACCATAGCCATTGACAGAATCAAAAATCACAATATCAATACTCAGGATGTTCAGGAACTGGCTCAGATACGGCATCATGAATATGAACTGGCAAGCCAGGTCACAAAAGAATTGGAAAATCATTTTCATATCACATATAGTGAGGCGGAAATATATGAACTTGCCCTGCTGCTGATTTCAAGAGCTACCACCATTGATTATAAAAGCATAACCACTGCAAATCTGGAGGACTTTATCGGCAAGGAATGCTTTGACCTGGTGGAGGAGATGATTCAGTCTGTGAATGCTTATTATTATATTGATCTATCGGAGCCTGAATTTCTGATTCGCTTTGCCATTCATATTAGAAATTTACTTCAAAGATCGAAGAACCAGCAGTTTTCAAAAAATCCTTTAACAGAAGAAATTAAAACATCCTGTCCTTTAATTTATGATGTATCCGTATATTTATCCGGAATCATCAAAGACCGCACGGGGATCATCATAAATGATGACGAAATTGCTTATATCACTTTTCACCTGGGGAGCACCCTGGAAGCACAAAAAAGTCTTAATAAAAAAGTAACTGCTATATTATACTGCCCTAACTATTATGATTTAAATATACGTCTGACAGATACCATCAATCAGCACTTTTCCTGTGAAATGCTGATAACCAACATCATAACGGATGATACGGCTTTAGAACAGGTTCCTAAATGCGATTTTATAATGTCTACGGTTCCTCTTCATAGCTTTTATGGGGTGGACATCGTTCATATCGGAATGTTTTTTACGGACAAGGATATTTCTGTGATCAGAAATAAAATTATATCCGTAAGAATCAATAAAAGGAAAGCGACCTTTAAAAATTATTTGGAGCTTCTGATTATCCCTGAATTCTTTGAAAGAAGAAATGACTTAAACACAGAGGGGGATGCAATCGAATATCTGGCCAGTAAAATGCATCGGTTAGGTTATGTTGATGAGACATTCCGGGAAGATATCTACACACGTGAAAAACTTTCATCTACTGCATTTCATGACTTTGCAATCCCTCATGCAATGAAAATGCATGCAGAAAAAACCGGGCTGAATATTTTGATATCAGATTCTCCTGTCTCATGGAACGGCAAGCCTGTTTACCTGATCATCATGATGTGTTTTAACAAGAATGACCGATATATTTTTAATGAAATCTTTGAGCCTCTCACCATGATGCTCACGGACAGGGAATTTATTAAGAAACTGATTCAGGTCAAAGACCATGAAACCTTCATCCAAATGCTGACTGATAACCTGGAAGTGACCTTCTAGTACAGAACTTTACAGCTGCATACAAAAAAAGTTGTCCTGGCTCTTTAAGCTGGACAACTTTTTTATGCAGTTTTAAATTATTTTTCCTTTATCCGGACAATGGCATTCTTTATTACTTTATCTTCCATCTCTAAAATGGTATAAAGATTCTTTTCATCCTCCAGCTCCAAAGGAAGCTGTGATTTCTTTGGTATAAAACCAAGTATTTCGATCAGATATCCTGACAAGGTATCACAGGAGCTTTCAATTTCTTCATGAAGCACATCATCCAAATCATACAGGGATATACTTCCTGCCGCTTTATATACATTAGGTTCCACTTCTATCAGCTCCGGTTCCCAATCATCATATTCATCAGGGATATCCCCTACAATTTCCTCAATCAAATCCTCCATGGTGATAAGACCGGAAACTCCTCCGTACTCATCCACCAGGATGGCCATTTTAGTTTTACTTTTTTTCATTTCCAGAAATAAATCATCTGTCTTTTTATTTTCCGGTATAAAATAAGGCTTCTGCATGATGGTTCGGATATCAATACCCGCCTGATCATACTTATTCATTTCTATGATAAAATCCTTCATGGATAAAATACCGATAATATTATCAATTTCTTCTTCATAAACTGGAATTCTGGAATGTCTGCTGTCCAGTATCTCATTAAGGACAAGTTCCATGGGATTTTTGATATCCACTGCCACCATATCCTGTCTGGGGGTCATGATTTCTCTGGCTCTTTTATCATCAAAGAGAAATATAGAAGTAATCATTTCCTCTTCGATTTTATTGAACACTCCGCTTTCCCGACCCAGTTGGAGCATAGATCGAATTTCTTCTTCTGAAATTTCTTCCTCCAGATTATCCGTTTTCATGCCAAGAAGCTTTAAGATTCCATTGGTTGACATAGAAAGCAGCCTTATGAACGGAGCCATGACTTTTGATACGAAGTAAATAGGACGTACAGCGAATAAGCTGAACCATTCCGCCTTTTGCAATGCAATCCGTTTCGGTACCAGTTCTCCGAATACCAGGTTAAAGTAAGACAGGATAATGGTTACTGTCACCATGGCAATACTACGGCTGTAGGGGATTCCCAAAGCCAGCATCTTTCCACCAAGTATCTGTGAAATTCCTGTTGCAGCGGATGCACTGGAAAAGAACCCGGCAAAGGTTATAGCTACCTGGATGGTTGAAAGAAAGCCGGTTGAATCTTCAGAAAGCTTTTGAATCAAAGCTGCCTTCTTATTTCCGCTGTCAGCCAGCATCCGGATCCTGTTTTTGTTGACTGATACAACAGCCATTTCCGCTCCCGCGAAGAATGCATTCATTAAGGTTAAAGCAATTAATAATAAAATCTGTGCGGCTATCTGCGCCGCGCCTGGGTCACTGTCCAAGCTGGTATTCCTCCTTTTTTTAGGACACATTTTGTCCATGCAGAATCTTCCTGCTAAATTTCAATAAGGAAAAGACTTTGAATGCAGTAAAATTATTATTTCTGCATTCAAAGTCTTTTACTGAATTATTGATGGTAAACATTATAATATAAAAAATTAAATATTACAATATCATTCGTGTTAAAATTTTATTCCTCTTCAGGAACCTCATCCGTTTCGGTGATTTCTTCCAGAATCACTTCATCCTGGATATCCAATTCTTCCAGGCCTTCTCCGTCGGACTTGCTTCCGTCATCCCGTACCTTGGCAATGCTGGCAACTTTGATATCAGAATCCTGATCAATGTTCATTAACTTCACTCCTGATGTATTTCTGCCTATCACAGAGATATCATTGACAGAAATACGGATCACGATACCTTCGGTTGTGATCAGAAGGAGATCATGGTCATCCTCAACCAGCTTGGCTCCTACGATATCACCAGTCTTCTCTGTGATCTTATAACACAGAACGCCCTTTCCGCCTCTTCTTTGAGGAGTAAATTCTTCAATAGGAGTACGCTTGCCCATACCGTTAGCAGATACGATCAAAAGCTTTGGACCCTGGGACTCCTTCTGCATGCCAACGACCTGGTCATCATTATTAAGCTTCATACCGATAACACCAATGGATACACGTCCTGTGATACGGACATCCTTTTCATGGAACCGGATGCACTGGCCCTTTTTTGTTACCAGGAAAATATCCTTTGTATCGTCGGTTGCTTTAACCTCAATCAGTTCATCATTTTCCCGAAGGACAATGGCCTGAAGGCCGTTCTTACGGACATTGGCGTATTCCCTCATAGGTGTTTTCTTTACCATTCCGTTTTTGGTTGCCATGAAGAGGAACTTGTCATCGTCGTATTCTTTCATGGGGATGATAGCTGTAATGCTTTCTCCTGGAAGCATCTGCAGAAGGTTCACAATTGCAGTTCCTCTGGATGTTCTGCTTCCTTCCGGAATCATATAGGTCTTTAACCGGTAAACACGGCCTGTATTAGTAAAGAACATCAGGTAATGATGGGTTGTTGTCATCATCAGGTCTTCGATGTAATCCTGGTCAATGGTCTGCATTCCCTTGATTCCCCTGCCGCCCCGGTTCTGGTTCTTGAAGTTGTCAATAGACATCCTCTTAATATATCCCAGTTTTGTCATGGCGACGATGGTGTTTTCATCGGGAATCAAGTCTTCCATGGACATATCGTATTCATCAAAGCCGATGGAGGTTCTTCTGTCATCTCCGAACTTTGCGGAAATGATGGATATTTCCTCCTTGATCACTGCTAAAAGCTTTTTCTCATCGGCAAGGATGGCCTTTAACTCTGCAATCCTTGCTTCCAGTTCCCTGAATTCATTCTCAAGCTTTTCTCTTTCCAGACCGGTAAGAGCTCTCAAACGCATATCCACAATTGCCTGAGACTGGACATCGCTTAAGCCGAAACGGCTCATGAGTTCTGCCTTGGCTGCCTGGACATTTGCCGAACCGCGGATAATCCTGATGACTTCTTCAATATTATCCAGGGCAATGAGCAAGCCTTGCAATATGTGGGCTCTTTCTTCTGCTTTATTTAAATCGTAACGGATTCTTCTGGTAACAACTTCCTTCTGATGATCCAGATAATAATTTAACATCTGAAGGATGTTTAACACTTTTGGTTCCAGAACACCGGAACTATTTTTAACAAGTGCAATCATGATCACACCAAAGGTATCCTGAAGCTGGGTATGTTTGATCAGCTGATTAAGTATTACATTGGCATTCGCATCCCGGCGGAGCTCAACACAGATCCTCATACCGGAACGGTCGGACTCATCCCGTAAGTCAGTAATGCCGTCTATCTTTTTATCCTTCACCAATTCTGCAATTTTTTCAATGAGGCGGGCTTTATTAACCATGTATGGAAGCTCGGTTACAATGATCCGGCTTTTTCCGTTTGCCATAGCCTCAATATCGCTGACAGCCCTGACACGGATTTTTCCTCTACCAGTGCGGTATGCTTCTTCAATTCCCCGTTTTCCGAGGATGGTTGCTCCGGTTGGAAAGTCAGGTCCTTTGATGATTTCCAGGATTTCTTCCATGGTGGTTTCTCTGTTTTCTTCCACCTGATTGTCAATAATATGAACGACCGCATTGATGACCTCTCTTAAGTTGTGAGGTGGGATGTTGGTAGCCATACCAACAGCAATGCCTGAGGTACCATTTACCAGAAGATTGGGATAACGGGCCGGAAGGACATCCGGTTCCCTCTCTGTCTCGTCAAAGTTGGGGCTGTAATCAACGGTATCTTTGTTGATATCCGCAAGCATCTCCATGGAAATCTTACTTAAGCGGGCTTCCGTATATCGCATGGCAGCCGCGCCGTCTCCATCCACGGAACCGAAGTTTCCATGACCATCCACCAACGGATATCTGGTAGACCACTCCTGTGCCAAATTCACCAGCGCTCCGTAAATGGAGCTGTCGCCATGAGGATGGTATTTACCCATGGTATCACCGACGATACGGGCACATTTACGGTGTGGTTTATCCGGACCGTTGTTGAGCTCGATCATGGAATACAGAACTCTACGCTGAACCGGTTTTAAACCGTCTCTTACATCAGGCAGGGCTCTGGAAACAATGACGCTCATGGCATAATCGATATACGATTTTTCCATGGTCTTTTTTAGGTCCACATTATGAACTTTATCAAAGATATTTGGTTCCATTTTATTTCCTCCAATTAAACATCAAGATTCTGTACATATTTGGCGTTGGCTTCGATAAATTCACGTCTTGGCTCTACCTGATCGCCCATTAAGGTGGTAAAGGTTAAATCCATTTCGGATGTGGTGTCCTCATTCATGATAACACGCAGAAGAACTCTTCGTTCCGGGTCCATGGTGGTTTCCCAAAGCTGTTCTGCGTCCATCTCTCCAAGACCTTTATAACGCTGGATCTTATTGTTGTTGTCACGACCGATTTCCTTTAAGATGGAATTAAGTTCATCATCGCTGTAGGCATACCATACCTTTTTATTTTTTTCCACCTTGTATAAAGGAGGCTGTGCCAGATATACATAGCCCTCCCGGATAAGCTCCGGCATGAAGCGGTATAAAAAGGTGAGCAACAAGGTGCTGATATGGGCACCATCCACGTCGGCATCGGTCATGATGATAATTTTATGATACCTTAATTTACTTAAGTCAAAGTCCTCATGGATTCCTGATCCAAAGGCGGTAATCATGGCCCTTATTTCCGCATTGGCATAAATCCTGTCAAGCCTTGCCTTCTCCACATTAAGGATTTTTCCTCGCAGGGGAAGGATGGCCTGAGTGTTTCTGGAACGGGCCGTTTTTGCAGAGCCTCCGGCACTGTCTCCCTCTACGATGTAGATCTCGCAATTTTCCGGATTTTTATCGGAACAGTCCGCAAGCTTTCCAGGAAGTGCCATCCCCTCAAGGGCGGTCTTTCTCCTGGTCAAATCCCTGGCCTTTCTGGCTGCGGCTCTTGCCCGCTGGGCAAGGATTGATTTGTCGCATATAGTTTTTGAAAGGCTTGGATTCTGTTCTAAATAATAGGTGAACTGTTCCCTTAAGAGGTTATCCACCGCTCCCCTTGCCTCACTGTTTCCTAATTTCTGCTTTGTCTGGCCCTCAAACTGAGGCTCCTCGATCTTAACGCTTATAATAGCTGTCAGACCTTCTCTGATATCCTCACCGGATAAGTTGGTTTCATTTTCCTTTAACAGCCTGTTCTTTCTGGCATAATCATTTAAGGTGGTAGTCAGGGCACTCTTAAAGCCTGCCAGATGGGTTCCGCCCTCTGGAGTATTGATGTTATTGACAAAGCTGTAGATATTCTCAGTGTAGGAATCATTGTGCTGCATGGCTACCTCAACATAGACGCCATCCTTTGTTCCTTCACAATAAAACACCTGATCATAGAGAGGGGTTTTTCCCTTGTTCAAATAGGTGATAAACTCCTTGATGCCCCCTTCATAATGGAACACGTGCTCCCGTTTATCTTCTCTCTCATCTTTCAGGATAATCTTTAAGTTTTTGGTTAAAAATGCGGTTTCACGGAGACGGATCTTTAAAGTATCATAATCATAGACCGTTTCCTCAAAAATATCATCATCGGGAAGGAAGGTAACCTTTGTTCCATGCTCATCCGGGCCGCAATCTCCTATGACCTTTAATGGATACATGGTCTTTCCCTTTTCATAACGCTGTTTATAGATCTTTCCATCCTGGCGGATTTCCACTTCAAGCCACTGGGAAAGAGCATTTACTACAGAAGCGCCCACGCCGTGAAGACCACCGGAAACCTTATATCCCCCGCCGCCGAATTTGCCGCCGGCATGTAGGATGGTAAAGGCCACCTCTACCGCCGGAATCCCGGCCTTTTTCTGGATACCTACGGGGATCCCTCGTCCGTCATCCACGACTGTAATGGAATTGTCAGGATGGACAATCACCTCTATGCTGTCGCAATATCCTGCCAGAGCCTCATCCACCGCATTGTCCACGATCTCGTAAACCAGATGATGAAGTCCCCTTGTGGATGTACTGCCGATATACATACCAGGTCTTTTTCTTACTGCTTCAAGACCCTCTAATATCTGGATTTGATCTGCACCATATTCTTGACTCATATTTGCACGCTTCCTCCTGAATTAATTTTCACTTCCTACGGTACCGCTTACCACCCTGAATATTTTATCAACGGGAAACCGGTTTCTTACAAATTCTTCCAGTCCCGTACAGGTGATCACGGTCTGTATATGATTGATTCCTGCAAGTAATTGATTTTGTCTGCTGCTGTCCAGCTCTGATAATACGTCATCCAGTAAAAGGATGGGATAATCATATACTGTTTTTTCTACCAGTTCTATTTCTGCAAGCTTTAAGGACAAAGCCGCTGTCCTCTGCTGTCCCTGGGAACCAAACCGGCGAATGTCGATTCCGTTGATGATGAAACTTAAATCATCCCGGTGGGGTCCGGTAAGCGTAGTTTTCTGCTTGATATCCTGCTGCCTGCTTCGCCTTATGACATCTTCAAACACATCCGCCTCTACATTTGGCTCATAAAGGATTCGCAGAGTTTCCTTTTCCCCGGAAAGCTTCCGGTGGATGGGTCCTATGATTCCATCCAGCTGTTCTATAAATGCTTTCCGGTAACCTATCATTTCCTTCCCATATTGGACCAGCTGCATGTCCCATATGTCCAGGGTTTCTTCATAATCAGGCCGGAAAGCCATATCTTTTAACAGTTTATTGCGCTGCGTCACGATCCGGTTATACTGCACAAGGGAATGGACGTAAAGCTTGTTTAGTTGACATAATTCCAAATCAACGAACCGGCGTCTTTCGGCAGGCCCGTTTTTTATGAGATTTAAGTCCTCTGGAGAAAAAAATACAACGTTGACGATTCCAAACAACTCACTGGCCTTCCTTATGGGAACGCCATTTACTGCCACGCCTTTGGCTTTATTCCTCTTCAAATGCATGTCAATCCGGTATGGAATATCTTTCTTTCTGATGTTTAGCTTGATATGCGACTCATCCCTGTCAAATTGTATGATTTCCTTATCCTTGCTCCCTCTGTGGGATTTTGTCGTAGCACAGACATAGATTGCTTCTAAGACATTTGTTTTCCCCTGGGCATTGTCCCCATAGAGTATATTGGTTCCATGACTGAAATCCATATGTAATTCATCATAGTTGCGGTAATTCTTAAGCTCTATCGATTCAATGATCATGGATGGTGTTATTTCCTCCTATTGTCCATTCCTTTTGGACATAAAGGTATGGGCATTACTCGATTTTAATGGTATTACCATCAAAAGTGACTACGTCTCCGGCTCTTAATTTCTTTCCTCTCTGGTATTCTACCTGGCCATTGACCTGCACAAGACCATCCTCAATGACAAATTTTGCATCAACCCCTGATCCAACCATACCGGCTGCCTTTAAGGCCTGTCCCAGCTTGATGTATTCATCCCTTAACTTGATTGTCTCCATAGATTCCTCTCTATTGCCCATTTTCGGGCATAAATGGTTGTTCCCATCTTTCCTTTGCCTATACGGACAGTTTAAACAGCTGCCGCATTGAAGTTGACAGGAAGGATCAGGTAAATATATTTGCCCTCTTCATCCCGGATAAAGCAGGGGGATTTGGGATTCAGCATGTAAATGGTTACTTCTTCGTCGTCAATAATTCTTAAGGCATCGATCAGGAACTTTGGATTAAAGCCGATCATGATGTCACTTCCTGTTTTATGAATCGGAACCTGGGCATTCATGGAGCCAAAGCTGGAATTCATCTTAAGCTGCATTTCCTGATCTTCGATATTCATGATCAGGGGCTTTTTATCATTTTCCCTTACCAGGATGGTTGCCCGGTCAAGACAGTCCAAAAGCTCTCTTTTATTAACAGCGGTCTTTGTCTCATAATCGCTTGATAGCATCTGATCAATCCGGAAATATTCTCCTTCAATTAAACGGGAAACAACGATGGTATCATCAAATTCGAATAAAATGTGGTTGGTACTGAAGAATATAAGCACTTCCTTTTCATTGTCTCCGCCAAGAATCTTGCTGACTTCATTTAGAGTCTTGCCAGGAACGATGACTTTTATATCATGATAAGTATCTTTTAATTCAATATTTCGGATAGATATCCTGTGACCATCCAGAGAAACCACCTTTAACTGGTTCCCGGATACCTGGAAAAGCTCTCCGGTCATCATTTTATTACTGTCATTGGGAGCAATGGAGAAAATAGTCTGGCGGATCACTTCCTTTAATGAGAACTGGGAAAGGCAGATATAATGATCCCGTTCAATATACGGAAGATAAGCAAATTCCTCCCCATCCCGTCCCTGGATATGGAATACGGAGTTTTCACAGGAAATAGTGGTGGTAAGCTTTTCATCACTTTCAATGGTAACAAGGGAATCTCCTGCAGAAGAGAGTTTTCTTACGATCTCTGAAAGCAGCTTTGCCTCAAGGGCGATTTTTCCTCTTTCCTGGATGGTTCCTTCTACCTTTGTTTCTATTCCCAGCTCCATGTCATTGGCGGTCAGTTTGATCTCTGATCCGCTGGCATCGATGAAGATGCATTCCAGGATGGACATGGTTGTTTTACTGGGAACTGCTTTCAGTACAATGTTAATGCCGTTTAGGATCGCATCCTGTTTAAATGTCAGTTTCATAATTGTTGATAACTCCTTTGCTCTAGAAATTGCAATAAATAGATGGATGATATAGTTAAATTCCGTCGTATTAGTAGTAGGGGCTGTGGGTTTGTGTATAAGCCTTGATAACCTATATAAAGGTTGATGTTTCCATGTTCATAACAGTGTGAATAACGTCCACAAAATCGAAGGAAAACTTTAAGGTTATCCACAAGTAGATGAGAAACGATTTAAGGCTCTTAATTGTCCACAGGGTATTAACACCTAATACACACCTTATTGTGGACTAATCTTCTTTTTAAGAATTTCAATGGTGTTATTTAAAGTATCGTTTTTGTTTATCTCTGCGGTAATTTTTTCTATCCCATGGATGATGGTGGTATGGTCCCTTCCTCCCAGGTATTTTCCAATCATCTGCAAGGGGGTTCCAACCATGTCACGGCAGAGGTACATAACGATCTGACGTGGATAAACGATTTCTTTGTTCCTTTTCTGGGAAGAGATATCAAGAGGAGTAATGCCGTAATGATCTGCAACAACCTGTATGACAAGTTCCGGTGTAACTTCCCGCTTGTCATTAGGGGATATAATGTCCTTTAATGCTTCTTCCGCCAGTTCTACGGTGATCTCCTTATTATCAAGGCGGGAGAGGGCCACGATTTTTGTCAGGGCGCCTTCCAGTTCCCGGATGTTGGATTTGATGTTGGTTGCTATGTATTTAATGACTTCATTGTCAATGTTATAGCCTTCCATTTCTTCCTTTTTCCTGAGGATGGCCATTCGGGTCTCATAATCAGGGGACTGTATGTCCACGGTTAAGCCCCATTCAAACCGGGAACGGAGCCGTTCCTCTAAGGTTTCGATTTCCTTAGGCGGTTTATCAGAGGAAATGATAATCTGCTTTTTAGCCTCGTATAAGGCGTTGAAGGTATGGAAGAATTCCTCCTGGGTACTTTCCTTACCAATGATAAACTGGATATCATCGATCAGCAGAACGTCATTGTTTCTGTATTTCTCACGGAATTCAGTAGGAGAGAAGTTGTTTTTATTACGGATCGCATCGATCAGCTCATTGGTGAATTTCTCACTGGTCACGTAGAGAACCTTTGCAGCCGGATTATTCTTTAAGATAAAATGGCCGATGGAATGCATTAAGTGAGTTTTTCCAAGACCCACGCCTCCATATATGAACAGAGGATTATAAATTTCACCTGGGGATTCTGCAACAGCCAAAGAGGCGGCATGAGCCAGGTTATTGTTGGCACCTACCACAAAGGTATCGAAGGTGTATTTCGGATTTAAATTTGCGGTAATGATTGCCGACTGGCTGACCAGATTTATGGTATTGGTAATAAGAGTGTTGCCAGCAGGGGCGGACGCGGCCTCTTTTGGAAGTTGATTTTCCACAACAAAATCAACGCTACACTCAAATCCAGTCACTTCTTCTATGGTGATCTTTAGAAGAAACCCGTATTTTTTGCGGATGTATCCCAAGAATTCCACATCCGGTACCGTGACGATGACTTTTTCGCCGTTTACAGAATAAACTTTTAGCGGAAGAAGCCAAGTTTTAAAAGACACGTCCGTAATTTCGTGTTCTTCTTTTAAATTAAATAAGATATCATCCCATTTTTCCTTTAACTTTTCTAACATTGTAAGTCTCCTACATTTATAAAAATGCAAATATGCGCATTTACCCAATCTACAGTTCATTCTATACTATTTTGAAACAATTTTCAATGATAATAGAAAAAAATTGTGGATAAGTGTGTGCAGAGGATGTGTATTGCATGTGAATGATGTGTTGATAATCATCCAGAGAGAGAGTTGTCCACAAAAAAGGGATATTTGGTAAGTTCTGTTATTCACATCCCGGGAACGTGGAAATTATATGGGCTGAAAGGACAGGCCTGTGAATAAAACAACAATTATCAAGATAATATCCAGAGAGTTTTCCACAAGTTATCCCCATAATGTTGATAAGTTTATGTAAATTAACAAAATGGACGAAAATTTCCTGACGTGGATTGACGGATAAAAGCTTTCTATAATATAATGCACATGTAACCAGATGCATTGTATCTTTATAAAAGAACAGTAGCACAGGAGGTAAAAAAATGAATATTGAGAACAAAACCCGTAGCCTGGTACTGGCAGCCGTATTTGTTGCCATTATCATCATCATGGCGTTTACGCCCTTTGGGTACATTCCCCTGGGATTTATGAACGCCACGATCATTCATGTTCCGGTCATAATTGGAGCCATTATTCTTGGACCAAAATATGGCGGATGTTTGGGAATGGTATTCGGACTGACCAGTCTGTGGAAAAATACCTACATGCCCAATCCCACTTCCTTTGTATTTTCTCCTTTTATTAAAGTAGGAGAGTACGGGGGGAATATAGGAAGCCTGATCATTTGTATGATTCCCAGGATTCTTGTAGGAATCGTAGCCTATTATGTGTTCCGGGCGGTATTAAAAGCTTTGGGTGAAAAAAGCGGAAAGAGGACCATCGCTTTGGCGGCCGCAGGAGTTGCAGGATCATTAACCAATACTTTATTGGTAATGAATCTGATTTACTTATTTTTCGGAAAAGAATATGGACAGGCGGCAAGGGGACTGACGGAAGGAATCTATTCCGTAATTATTGGAATTATATGCATCAACGGAATTCCGGAGGCCATTGTGGCGGGAATACTTACTGTGGCGGTCTCACAGGCATTATTTAAGGCTATGAAAGGATAAACACTAATAAAAAATGAGCCAACGCTCCATGTATTTTGTGGAGCATTGGCTTTTACTATTATATTGTGACTTATAAAAATGTTTTTATTTGTCTGATATCTGCATGTGTATTAAATTGTTTTAAATCCAATAGTTTCCCATTTATATCTGTAATGATCTTTAAGTCTTTTCCGGCTTCAAAAATTTTTTTACCGTCAACAAAGGCTTCTGACTGGAAGCCTGAATTTTTTATTTTAAATACATGTTTTCCCCATATCTGCTCATAGAGACTTTCGTGTCCTCCTGTTGTTCCCCAGTAAATCTTATCATGTTCCATATGAATCCCATACATACGGGCTGCATATTCCATGACGGAAAGCATGGCAGGGCCATAGGAATCTTGCATTCCTTCTAAGGATTCTAAAGAGGGTTTTCCGGTGAAAGGATCATACTGCTGTACAAAAATGCATGTTTCTCCGATTGCGCCAAACAGTTTTTCTCCCAGATATGGGATCAGATGATCATAGCCATAATTTTCAAGAGCACGGATCGCGCGCTGATACGTGAGCGCCTCCGATTGGCCGCTCCAGTCGTTGGTGGTGATATTTCGAAATAGAGGATCATTTACCGCAATGGATGGAAGCGGCATATAAGTCCAGAATTCTTCCGGATTCAGTAAGTGCCGTGTAATAAAATGGTCGGCCATGTGCTGGGTCAGGCTGTTCCAGTGCATGGCTCTTAAATTGTTATGGGTCATAATATTCATGACATTGTGATGCCGGTCCCGGTCAAAGCAGGCACCTTTTTCTTCATCCCACAGATAATTTTCTATTTTTTTCTGAACGGATAATGCTTTTTTTAACCAGAATTCAGCCTTATTTTCATTTCCCTGTATTCTGCAAATTTTAGAAAGAGTTTCCCTTGAGGAATATGAAAAGCTCATAATATCCATGGAGGCCATGGGAACGATCCGGCAGTTTTTAGGGGGAACTTCTTTACTCCAGGAATCCGGTGCATCCCCGTACCGGAGGGCATGATCTTCTCCGGTATCGTATTTACACCAGCTTTCCAGACAGCCATCCCCATCAGAATCTCTTACATTCCATAAATAAGTGTCAAATTGTTCTAATGTAATATAAAGAAGATTTAAATATTCCGGGTCTTTTCCTATTAAATAATACATGTTAAGAGCTGAAGAGGGAAAGCAGAATCCCTGAAATTTATTGAACTGGGGGGTGATTTTTCCATCTATAAAAGCAATGCTTCCAGGTAATCGGCCATCCTCCCGTTGATGTTCCATGAACAAAAGATGGTTATTCAGTCCGGCTTCCATATTCCTTTTTGCGTACATTTCTCCGCCCATGGGTTGGGTTTCCAGCCATATTTTTTCGTAGCCTCCGCCTTCGATCAGTACAAGCCTGGTATCGAAACGTTTCAAATTATTTAATGTTTTTTTTTCGGCGGAATCCATGAGCTTTTGCAAAAGTTCATAAGAAGTCTGAAATGATACACTTGTTTGTATATTCACATTTTGCCTCCAAAGGTCAGGTGTGAGGTGTTATTGAAACAGGAGAAGCCAAGCGGTTTCTCCTGTTGATTAAGTTTTATTATTTTATGATAAGCCTTTGTATAAGATCAAAAAGATCTGCAGCACCCTGGTCTACGGTTGTACTGCCATAGGCAACGTTCTGTCCAATGAGATGTAATTCATTTATGAATTCCTGATCATTTGGCAAATTTGGACCCTGAGGAATGGAACGGTCACTGATTGCGTCATAAATTGCATAGACAGCTGCATCAATTGGTGTGGACTTACCGGAGATTGCTTCACGCACAACAGGAGAGCAGGGAATCCCCCGGTTCGTGCCAAGAATCTCACCGGCTTCAGGGCTTGACACAAAGTAATTAATAAAAAGGGCCGCTGCTTCCGCATTCGGGCTGTTCTTGTTGATTCCAAGATACTGGCTCATCTGGATCGCGTATGCTTTTTCACCGCCTGCGGGAAGTGTGGTCGCTCCCAGTTGGTCAGTCATCGCCGCCTGATAGCCGGCTACCTGATTGCTCCATATCATTCCGATTGCAGCTTTTCCTGCGACCAGGGCAGAACTGTCAGCGCCTGTTTCAGCATAGGTTGCGGTTGTATCTGCATCTGGTATCAAGCCTTCTTCCCGTAAACCGGCCCATAGCTGAATCCACTTATTTGAAGTCTCCAATGTCATATAGCTTTTGCCGCCCTGGTCAGAGGTCCATAATGGAGTTCCTTCCTGTTGGCAGTAGTAGCTAAAGTAGTTGGCTTGATTGGTACTGTTATCAACAAAGGGGAACACGCCATCCGGAAGCTTAGATTTTAATTCCTTTCCGTAGGCAATCAGTTCATCCCAGGTTAAATTGTAATCGGGGACGGAAGCGCCAACGGATTCGATCAATGTTTTGTTATAGGCGAGAACAAGCGTATTGGTCCCAAGGCTGACAGCATAAAGATTTCCATCCTGGGTACCGGCATTAAGGGCTACCTGGTCAAACTGCCCTGCAGTATTGATCACAAGCTGTTTCCCGAGAAAGTCGTTAAGAGGAGTGAGATACTGTATGTAATCCGGATAATTGCCCCCGAACTGGATCAGATCAGGAGCATTATTACCCTGAAGCTGGGTATCAATGATCTGGAAGTGATCGGCAGTACCACCATTCGGTTCACCTGTAACTTTGATATCGGGATAGGCGGCCATGAACCGTTCTATCACCTGATTGGTGAGGGAAGCCCGTTCATCGTTGCCCCACCAGCTAAAGCGCAGTTCAGCCGCTCCACCGGTATATGGGGGAAGGCCGTTTGTATCTGCCGGTTCACTTACCGCCTTTTGTGATTCTGTGGCTGCCGCAGTGGCCGCCGCTTCTGTTGTTTGCTGAACGGCCTTGGAACTGCAACCCCATAAGGAAAGGACTGTGCAGGCGGCTAACAGCAGTTGAATCGATTTTTTCATAGGATTCTCCTTTTCATGTTATTTTTATTGGAACTGGCATCAACCCTTGATTCCGGATGTAGCGATGCCCTGAACAAAATATTTTTGAAGGGAAAAGAATAAAATAAAGCTCGGCAGCATGGCCAGAGTGGACATGGCCAGTGCACCGCCCCAGTTTGATACGGCTCCCGCATCGCCTACAAAGGTTCTTAAGGCACGGGATACTGTGTAGCTTTCCGGAGACGTAAGGTAAAGAAGGTGATTGAAAAAATCGTCCCATGTCCAGAGGAAAGTAAAGAGTGCGGTAGTAACCATTGCCGGTCCTGCAAGAGGTATAACGATCCTGAAGAAGATACCTATCTTTCCGCAGCCGTCAATGATGGCGGCTTCATCCAGATCTTTTGGCAGTCCTCTTATAAACTGAACCAGCAGAAATACAAAAAATGCGTCAGTTGCTAAAAATTTGGGAACCAGAAGCGGCAGGTAAGTTCCGACCCAGCCGAAGGTGTTAAAAAGGATATAGCGGGGAACCAATGTAACATGTGCCGGGAGCATAAGAGTTATCATCATAATACCGAACCAGAAGTTTTTTCCGAAAAATTTAAGCCTTCCGAAAGCATAAGCCGCCATCGTACATGAAATTAAGTTTGCAGCCACTGCTGTTATGCACAAAAGCATGGAGTTTAAGAAAAATTTACCGAAAGAAATGCCGGCATATCCCTTCCAGCCGCTGATATAATTATTAGTGGTAATTGCTTTGGGAATCAGACCCGTGTCACTGAATATCATATTGTTAGGCTTAAAAGAACTGACGACCATCCAGATGACCGGATAAAGCATGGTAATTCCCAGTGTTATGATAAAAATATGTGTCAGTATGATATGAAGTTGTCTTCTTGCTTTCATAATTATTCTCCGTTTCCGTAGGAGACCCAAAGTTTTGACGACCCAAATATGACTGCCGTAAATGAACCGATAATAATCAGAAGTACCCACGCCATTGCACAGGCGTAACCCATTTCATGGTAAGTCCATCCTTGAAGATATAAATGCAGTGTATAAAAAAGCGTTGAGTTTAAGACGCCTCCTTTGCCGCCGCCGATGATGTATGCCTGAGTAAATGTCTGGAATGCCGAAATCATTTGCATGACAAGATTAAAAAGTATGACCGGCGTAAGAGATGGGATTGTTATTGAAAAAAACTGCTGGACTTTGCTGGCACCATCTACACTGGCTGCCTCATAGTAATCCATAGGAATCTGTTTTAAACCGGCCAGAAAGATAATCATGGATGAACCGAACTGCCATACCGTAAGCAGCACCAGAGTTCCCAGTGCATATTTGGGATTGGTGATCCAGCCTGGCAGATTCGTAAATCCAATGGATGAGAGAAGTCCGTTTATCAAACCTTCCTTTTCAAACAGCTTTCTCCACAAAACAGCTATGGCCACTGAACCGCCCAGCAGGGTGGGAATGTAATATACGGCACGGTAAAAAGATACGAAACGCAGTTTCTGATTCATCAGTACAGCCACAAGCAATGCGAAAATCAGCTTTAAGGGAACCGATGTGAATACATAGGTAAATGTTACTGATAATGATTTTAAATAGTATGGGTCGACCCTCATAATTTTGCCTGAACCTGCCGTAAAATCAGTGATGCCGAATAATGAACCAAACATTCTTATGTAATTTCCGAAGTCGATCCACTGGGCCGAATCAGGCTTTGTGAAATCGTAATCCGTAAAACTCATACGGAGCGACATGAACATAGGATAAACGGTCAATCCCAGAATACCTATGAGCCAGGGAAGCAGGAACATATAAGGGATAAAATTGTCCTGCCAGATTTTTTTCATCTTTTTCAATCCATCTAACCTCCTTTTTATGAAAAGATGTTTAAATTATACAATAATTAAATGATTAATTAGTTTTGTATGTACATATTTTACTATTAATAAAGAAATATCTCAATATCTACAGGGCAAAGCGCCAATACATCAAAAAATCCTCCTAATTTTCACTAAATTGACTGGACTTAAGTGGTTTTCCTGGATTTTCTGTATTGAAGAGGGGACATTCCTACGTATTTTTTGAAAACGCGGTCAAAGTAAGAAAGTCTTTCATAGCCTAATTTTTTGGATATGTCTTCAATGGACAGGGAATCATCTAAGATTAAGTTTCTGGCATGGTCGATTTTCTGAAGGTTAATAAATTCATTTACGGTAAAATTGGTGACTTCTTTAAAAATACGGCTTAAATAGCTTTTATCAAGATAAAATATACCTGCCAGATCTTCCAGGCCATAGATCTCAGAATAATGCTCCATGATATAATACATAATTTCCTTTACCTTAACATACCGCATCATTTTACCGCCCAGGGTATGATATTCATCCTGTCTGGTGCCTGCACCGTTTAAAATCATTATGATGATGGAAAAAAGCAGCTCTTTCACTTTTGCGGAAGCATAAGGTTTTTCTGCCTTCAAAACATCTTCCATTTTACGGAGCTTTTTTTCAATCATCTCCTGTTGCCTGGAATTCATTTGGAGAACGCCATGGAAATCATTGAAAAATCCCCTTAAGTCTAATTCCATGGTGTTACCTGCAGAAATCAACCATGTTTCTTCAATTTCTATTAATATCCGCTCGTGGTATTTTCCGCCGATCACATTGGTAAAAGGAATTCTCTTTTTATCAATAAAGGATAAGGTACCTTTTGACATCTTGAAGCTTTTATTGTTTGTATAGAAAAAGCGCTCTCCATCCAGGATATAATAAATCTGATATTCATTTTTATAAAATCCAATGGTTTCATCCAGATCACAGTCCCTGGATACGTGGCTGATTCCGATTCCATCGCATTTTCCTGCAAAAATTACTTCTTTCATAGTTCCTCTTTTCTGCCCATGGTTAATAGACAAAGCTTGTTCCGCTTTTTAAGGTGTAAAGGTATGTTGTAGAGTATTACATTTTCCTAACCCAAAGGGTATCGCATGTTTCTTCCAGTTTGTAAAAAACAGGATGCTCCTTTAAATGTTCATTCGGGGTATGCAGGGTAAGATAAAGTTCATCGGATAAGTTCTTAAATATCATTCCGTGACCTCCGTCTTTTTCAAACAGGAGTCTGTCATCCTGGGTCCAATTTCCTGTAATATCACCATTGTCGGAATAAGCCAGAGCCTCTGTATATCCTTCCTTTCCAAAGCTGGACCAGAGAAGGATTAAGCGGCCGCTTTTTGTCCGGTAGAGGAACGGGCCATCCGTTACATAATTTGTACCTGGTCTTTTATTTTTTACAGGAAGCACCCAGCCCTTTGCTTCAGAAGCGTGAAAAAGCAATATGGGTTCGGATACCGCCTTCTTTAGATCCTGGCTTAGCTCTACAGCACAGATGGAACCATCCGAAATCTGGACCCATTCATGGACAAAAACCATAAAGGGTTTTCCTTGCGAGTTTACATAAAATGTTCCATCAATGCATTCCCAGTCTTTTGGTGTGATCTGTTTTTCACTGTGCGGGATAAATGGACCTAAGGGATGATCTGCTTTCAAAATTGCAGTTCCTCCAAGGGATTGACTGTCTTTAAAGGTTGCGAACATATAATAGGAACCATTATGTTTATGGACCTCAGGAGCCCAGCAATTTAAATCGGCCCAAAAGTCTTCCGGCTTATGGAATACTTCGTAAGGCCCATTCCAGTTTTCTAAGTCATCGCTGATGTAACAGTCAAATCCTGTGGCAGATGTCCAGCATGTTAAAGCCCTTGTCCCATACATGTAATATTTCCCCTCGTCTACCAGTATAAAGGGGTCCCTGATATTGATTTTTTCAAGATTCATTGGCTAACCGTCCTTTCTAAAGCGCATTTTCACCCATATCTATCCATATATCAAATAGAAATATATTCCAATTTTATTATACTGTATAAATAGATTGATTAGTAGATTGAAAACGGACGTAATCGGATTTTCCCGTTATATGGGCAGGAGTGTCTGATATGCATCAGATCCGGTATCTGGAATGCCGCAAAAAAACGCCGGGGCAGTGTCGGTTTTAAATGAAAAAATACATTTTTCCCTTGACTAACCATCTTTTGTTCTATATAATTGAAACGATGTTTAATTAAGATAGTCTCAATATGTTTCATCATATTGCCTATGATAAACTATTGTAACAAGAGGAGGTGTCCGTAGATTATGAAGATGACGTTTCAGCCAAAGAAGAGACAGAGATCCAAAGTTCATGGTTTCAGAGCCAGAATGAGCACTCCAGGCGGAAGAAAAGTTTTAGCTGCCAGAAGAGCAAAAGGAAGAGCAAAATTATCAGCTTAATGGACCAGGCCGCAAGTAATTGTGGCCTTTTCTTTTCTCAAATTCCTGGGAAACAGGAAAATACCTTTCAGGTATACCTTTTTGTCCAAAAAGCGTGGACAGGAGATAGGAAAAAGTTTCATGAAACATTTTAATTCAATTAAGAAAAGCCGGGATTTTCAAGAAGTTTATCAAACCGGAAGATCCCTTGCCAACAGACTTCTTGTAATGTATGTTAGAAAAACGGACAGGCCTGAGACCAGAATCGGCATATCCGTCAGCAGGAAGGTAGGAAACAGCGTTGTAAGGCATCGCATAACCAGATTAATCAGAGAGAGTTTCAGGCTTCATGAGGAAATGGTAGAGGCAGGATTAGACATCGTAGTCGTTGTAAGATCAGCGGCAAAGGAAGAAAATTACAAAACAATCGAAAGTGCATATCTGCACTTGTGCGGACTTCATAACATTTTAAAAAAAGAATCGAAGTGATCTTATGATTAAGAAAGTCATGATTTTGTTGATCAGAGGGTATCAGAAGTTTCTTTCTCCTCTGAAAATAAGAACTCACTGCATTTACACGCCTACGTGTTCTCAATACGCCATTGAGGCGCTTACAAAGTATGGTGTGTTAAAAGGTACATTTTTGGCTTGCAAGAGGATACTTCGGTGTAATCCATTTGCAAAAGGCGGTTATGATCCAGTTCCGTAACAGATGAGGAGGTAGTTCATTGGAATTCTTAGTATTGACTAAGGTAGGAGGCATCTTGGGGCCGTTTGCGACCGTTCTGGGTATTATCATGGATTGGCTGTTTAAGCTGACCAGTACGTTTGGAATCCAGAATATTGGTTTGTGTATTATTTTATTTACTCTTGTAACAAAACTTCTTATGTTTCCGCTGACCTTAAAGCAGCAGAAATCATCAAAACTAATGAGCGTTATGCAGCCGGAAATTTCGGCGATTCAAGCAAAATATAAAGGAAAAACCGACCAGGAATCCATGAGAAGGCAGAACGTGGAAGTTCAGGCGGTTTATGAAAAATATGGAACTTCCATGACGGGCGGCTGTGTGCAGCTTGTCATCCAGATGCCCATTCTTTTCGCCCTGTATCAGGTTATCTACCATATTCCTGCCTATGTACAGAGCGTTAAAACGGTATTTGAGAATGTAGTGACAGCTGTAAATTCCCTTGGGGTGGATCATGTAGGGCTGCTGACACAGTTTGCCACAGACAATAAAATCAATGTATCAAGAATCGGAAGCCTTACAACAAGCAATGGGATGGTGGATTTCTTATATCAGTTAAATCCCAGCCAATGGAATTCTTTGCAGGAATTATTTCCTACCATTAAGGATACCATTGCTGTCAATGCAGCCCAGATTTCCCATATGAATTCCTTCCTGGGAATCAATCTGTCATCTACACCATCCAGCTTACTGTTTCCGCCAGGAGGCGGCTTCCATTTCAGTCTTGCTATTCTCATTCCGATTTTGGCAGGTCTCAGCCAGTGGTTCAGTACCAAGCTGATGACAGTAAACCAGCCTCAAAATGGAAATGATGAGGGCAATGCCATGGCTCAGTCCATGAAGAGCATGAATACGGTCATGCCGCTTATGTCTGTGTTTTTCTGCTTCACCTTTGCATCCGGTATTGGTATTTACTGGATTGCCTCCAGTGTGTTCCAGATCATCCAGCAGGTTGCGGTAAACCGCCATTTAAACTCAATTGATATGGATGAAATGATTAAGAGGAATGTTGAGAAGGCTAATAAAAAGCGTGCAAAGAAGGGGCTTCCTCCTCAGCATGTTGCCCAGAATGCTACCGCCAATTTAAAAAATCTCCAGGCTGCCAATGAAAAAGTGGAAGCTGAGAGTAATGCTAAAGCTGAGAAGACCAGGGAGCAGGTTAAGGCTTCCAACGATTATTATAACAGCGGAGCTTCAAATCCGGGCAGCATTGCATCAAAGGCGAGGATGGTCGAGAAGTACAACGAAAAGCACAGTAAATAGGAGGGTGACCTATGGATATGATTACAGTTTCAGCAAAAACCGTTGATGAAGCGATTACAAAGGCATTAATCGAATTAGGAACAACCAGTGATAAGCTGGAGTACGAGATTGTTGATAAGGGCAGTAATGGTATTCTGGGATTTATCGGTTCAAAGCCGGCTGTCATCCGTGCAAAAAAGAAAGAAACCATGGAAGATAAGGCTATGACCTTTCTATCCGATATGTTCGGCGCTATGAATTTAGGTGTCCATATGGAAGCTTCTTATCTGGAAAAGGAAAAAGAACTTTCCATTAACATGTCGGGAGACGACATGGGAATTTTAATAGGCAAAAGAGGACAGACCCTGGATTCCCTGCAATATCTGGTTAGCCTTGTTATTAATAAGGAAAACGAAGATTACATCAGGGTGAAACTTGATACGGAAAATTACAGGGAGCGGAGAAAGGAAACTCTGGAGACTCTTGCAAAAAATATCGCTTATAAAGTGAAGCGGACAAGACGTTCGGTTTCTTTAGAACCGATGAATCCTTATGAAAGAAGGATTATCCATTCCGCACTTCAAAATGACAAGTTTGTTGTTACCAGAAGTGAGGGAGAGGAACCATTCAGACATGTTGTTATTTCCTTAAAGAAGGATTATTCCAAAAAAGAACGGAATCAGGAAAAAGAGAGATAGGTAAATAGACAAATAACTATGAGGGGTTGGGGCTGTCGGAAGGCACCTCACCCCTTTTCTTAAACTGGAAGTTATTTAGGTGATTGAATATGAAAATGAATACAATAGCGGCTATCGCCACAGCCATGTCCAGTTCCGGTATCGGGATTATCAGGATAAGCGGCGAAGAGTCATTTCAGATTATAGATCGGATTTTTAAAGGAAAAGGAAAAAACGAGAAGAAGCTTTCAGAGGAGCCGTCACATACCATCCATTACGGTTATATCTTTGATGGGGATGAGGTTATCGATGAAGTTCTGGTTCTGATTATGAGAGGGCCAAGAAGCTTTACGGCAGAGGATACGGTTGAGATAGACTGCCATGGAGGAGTTCTTGTAACGAAGAGAATATTAGAAACCGTGTTAAAGTACGGTGCCATACCTGCGGAGCCTGGGGAATTTACCAAGAGGGCATTTTTAAATGGCAGAGTGGATCTATCCCAGGCAGAGGCTGTAATTGATGTGATCAATGCGAAAAATAATTATGCTTTAAAGTCCTCTGTCAGCCAGTTGGAGGGGGCTGTTTCTAAGAAAATAAAGGATATGAGGGATAAAATTATTTATCATATTGCTTTTATAGAATCAGCGCTTGATGATCCGGAACACATTTCTCTGGATGGGTACCAGGAGCGTCTTTTGCAGGCAATCAGGCCATTAAAAGAGGAACTGAATCTTCTAATTAGGTCAGCCGATAATGGAAGGGTTCTGTCAGAAGGCATTGAGACTGTTATTTTAGGAAAGCCAAATGCAGGAAAGTCCTCTCTTTTAAATGTTTTGGTTGGAGAGGAGCGGGCAATTGTCACAGATATTGCAGGAACTACCAGGGATACATTAAAGGAGCAGATCAGGCTGGAGGACTTAAGCCTTAATATCATTGATACGGCAGGAATCCGGAATACGGAGGATGTGGTTGAAAAGATTGGTGTTGAGAAGGCTAGAAGTGCAGCCAAGGAAGCGGATCTGATCATTTATGTGGTGGATGGGTCCTGTCCTCTTGATGAAAATGATAAGGAGATTTTAGAGTTTATAGAAGACCGGAAGGCAGTGGTCCTTTTAAATAAGACGGATCTCATTCCTGTTGTTACAGAGGACATGCTTAAAAAGAGAACCGGACATCGGGTGATTCCCATTTCCGCAAAGGAACGTCTGGGGATCGGGAATCTGGAAGATGAGATAAAGGCAATGTTCTATCAGGGTGAGATTGATTTTAATGATCAGGTTTATATTACGAATGTAAGGCATAAGAATGCACTTTTGGAAGCGCATAAGAGTCTTTCTATGGTGGAGCGGAGCGTGGAAGAGGAAATGCCGGAGGATTTTTATTCCATTGATTTAATGGATGCTTATGAACAGTTGGGAACCATCCTGGGAGAGTCGGTGGGAGATGATCTGGTTCAGGAGATATTCCGTAAGTTCTGTATGGGTAAGTAAAAAATATGCAGGGAATGTCTATTATGGAAGCAGGCCTTGCGGGTATTCTATATAAATACAGAAGGTATGGTAATAGATACGAAAGGAGAATGAAATGCAGCATTTAGAAGAGGCTTATGATGTCGTCATAGTCGGCGCAGGCCATGCCGGCTGTGAGGCGGCCCTTGCCTGTGCAAGGCTGGGCCTTGAGACAATTATGTTTACAGTCAGCGTGGACAGCATAGCGCTGATGCCATGTAACCCTAATATCGGCGGAAGCTCCAAAGGCCATCTGGTAAGGGAGCTTGATGCTTTAGGCGGTGAAATGGGTAAAAATATTGATAAAACGTTTATACAATCCAAAATGCTAAATCAGTCAAAAGGACCGGCAGTCCATTCCTTAAGGGCTCAGGCAGACAAACAGGAGTACTCCAGATCCATGAGAATGACCCTGGAAAATACGGATCATTTGACCATAAGGCAGGCGGAGGTTTCTGAAATAATGGTAGAGGATGGAACCCTCACAGGTGTCAAGACCTTTTCCGGGGCAGTATACCGCTGTAAAGCGGCCATACTGGCTACGGGAACCTATTTAAAAGCAAGGTGCATCTATGGCGATGTAAGCGAGTATACAGGCCCTAACGGCCTTAAGGCAGCCAATCATCTGACGGATTCCCTAAAGGAGCATGGAATCGAGATGCTGCGTTTTAAGACGGGTACACCTGCCAGAGTGGATAAGAAAAGCATTGATTTTTCCAGGATGGAAGAGCAGCTGGGAGATGAGAAAGTAGTGCCCTTTTCCTTTTCTACTGATAAGGAAACGTTACAAAAGGAACAGATATCCTGCTGGCTTACTTACACCAATGAAAAGACCCATGAGATCATTCGGGAAAATTTAGACCGTTCTCCTTTGTATTCAGGCGCCATCGAAGGCACTGGACCAAGATATTGCCCATCCATAGAGGATAAGGTAGTAAAATTCCCGGATAAGGACCGCCATCAGGTCTTTGTAGAGCCGGAGGGTCTTTATACTAATGAAATGTACTTAGGCGGCATGTCTAGTTCTCTGCCTGAGGATGTTCAGTATGCCATGTACCGGACAGTTCCTGGGTTAGAGAAGGTGAAAATCGTCAGAAATGCCTATGCCATTGAATATGACTGCATCAATTCCATACAGCTTAAATCAACCTTGGAAACTCTGCCAATCAACGGATTGTATTGCGGCGGACAGTTTAACGGAAGTTCCGGATATGAGGAAGCGGCAGTCCAGGGATTTATGGCCGGTGTAAATGCAGCCATGAAAATACTGGGGAGAGAGCAGATCGTGCTGGATCGCTCCCAGGCTTATATCGGGGTTCTGATTGACGATCTTGTTACAAAGGAAAATCATGAGCCGTACCGTATGATGACTTCAAGGGCAGAATACAGGCTGTTGCTGCGTCAGGACAATGCAGATATCCGTCTAATGGGAATTGGCCATGACATTGGGTTAATCAGTGATGAACAGTATGAGAAGCTGCTTTTAAAGGAACGGATGATTGAGGAAGAAATCAGGCGTTTGGAAACCACTAATATAGGAGCATCCAAAGAAGTACAGGAATTCCTTGAGGAAAACGGAAGTACTCCTTTAAAGACCGGTACAACCCTGGCTGAGCTGGTGAGACGACCTGAACTTGATTATATTATGTTAACTAAAATAGATAAGAACAGGACTGCTCTTTCTGACGATGTGATAGAACAGGTCAATATTAATATTAAATACGATGGATATATCCGCAGACAGAGACAGCAGGTAATTCAGTATAAAAAGCTGGAGAATAAAAAGCTGGATGTGGAATTTGAATATTCCACGGTTAAGGGGCTTCGAAGAGAGGCCATCCAGAAACTGAATCTATATAAGCCCATGTCCATTGGACAGGCATCCAGAATATCCGGTGTGTCTCCGGCAGATATATCTGTTTTGCTTGTTTTTCTGGAACAGCTTCGTTATCAGAAGAGCCTGGAAAAGAAAGAATGAGGAATTTTATATGACAGAAGCATTTGAAGAAAGTCTCCGGAAAGAATTGAATTTATTATCTATTGAATTAAAAGAAAATCAAATAAATCAATTTTATGATTATTTTCAATTATTAGTAGAGTGGAATAAATTTATGAATTTAACTGCAATTACAGAAATGGATGAAGTGATTACAAAACATTTCGTGGATAGCTTATCCCTGATAAAAGCAGTAGAGGAGATTGAAACAAAAGATTATAGGATCATTGACGTGGGAACGGGAGCTGGATTTCCTGGAATACCCTTAAAGATCGCATTTCCTGAATTAAGGATAACATTAATGGATTCCTTGAATAAAAGGATAAATTTTTTAAATGAAGGGATCAGTCGTTTGGGTCTTGAAAAAATAGAAGCCATCCACGGGAGAGCGGAAGACCTGGGAAGAGATCCTCTTCATCGGGAGCAGTATGATCTCTGCGTTTCCAGAGCAGTTGCTAATCTTAGCACATTATCTGAATACTGCATGCCTTTTGCAAAGGTTGGAGGGTATTTTATTCCATATAAGTCCGGAAAGATAGAGGAAGAGCTGGGAGCGGCAAAGCATGCCATATTTTTATTAGGTGGAAGTGTAAAAGAAGTAAACACCTTTTTATTGCCAGGAACTGACGTGGAACGATCATTGGTTAAAATAGCCAAGAATAATGGCACCTCTAAGAAATATCCAAGAAAAGCAGGTTTACCATCAAAGGAACCGTTAAAATAAAATGTTTCACGTGAAACATCCAAGAGTATTATTTCTGCATAGATGCAGTGGATGTTTCACGTGAAACATTATTTTTATTCCATTAGTTATACAAAGAACATCTGAATGGCACGATATAGTTCAGATGGATTTTCTAATTGAGGAAGGTATTTGGAGTTACTAACCAGAGAACTTTCAATGGCAGGATTATATATCTGATATTCCCGAATCATCTCGTTGATATTTTCCATTTCATATCCCCCTATGATATAGATGCTATGATTGATTTTCTTTAAGGCATTAACAATGTTGCATTTAGTATAATTACATCTTACACTGGCATATAAGGATTTGGGAGAATCGCCCAGATGGGCTGATTCATAATAAGCATCAACCAGTGAGGTATTAACGGAATAAGGATTACAAAAATTATTGGAAAATTCCTCCATAATTGCCTGTTTGCTGGTAGCAATGTGATAGAGCAGTGTCCCTAATATAGGCAAGTCCAAAATAAATTTATAAACTCTTCCGTGCTTGTTTGGAATCTGGCTGCATGTCAGTAAGGAATCAGGATTAATCAACATGATCTGATTAAATAATTCCGGCGACTGATTACAGGCCATAACAGCAAGGGGTGAGGAGGAGCCGGATGCAATGACATTGGTACGATGTCCAATTTCTGATTTGATAAAGTCAGAGATCAACTGAACATAAAGATAATTGGTATAAGTCAGATCCGGTTTTTCAGAGCGTCCACATCCAAGAAGATCTAACGTATATACGGTATACTCTTCTTTTAAATGATTTACCATCTGATTCCATTCATATCCGCTGGAACAAGCCGTTAGATCATGAATGAGTAAGAGCGGCTTTCCTGTTCCAGTTTTAGTATAATGAATATTGCCAAAGCGCCATTTATAGCAAAGGGATTTTGAATCAGATAATATGTTTTTGGAGGTGGCGGAATATTTAATACATTTATTAATGACAGCAGTGGTGACAGCTGTACTGGCTGATAAAATAAGCAAGGTCAATAATTTGTTCTTTGTTTTCATACTTTACCTCCTGAAATAGGTTAATCTTTTCTTATTATAATATAATCAATATGGACTTACAACGTCTAACATATTAATTTATTCTTAAAACTTGGAAAAACATAACAAATATGTGCAATAAGACTGGTAAAATGTTTCACGTGAAACATTTTTTATAAATTATAGATTTTTTTTACAGGAAACCATAGGAAAAAAAAATAAAGTATGCTATACTCTACATTGAACTGTAATTTCCGAATGTTGTAACAGGAAAAGGTTGAAAAAGAACATCTTTCAACCTTTCATTTATGAATAACGCGCCCCGCTTTACCGGGCACAGTGCACCTTGCTTTAACGGGTGTTAACTGGATAAATAAGCACATCCGATCGGTTCATTAGGAGGCAAAATTAAAAATGGGAAGAATCATTGCGATAGCAAACCAGAAGGGCGGAGTTGGTAAAACGACTACCGCGATTAATTTATCTGCTTGTCTGGCGGAATCAAGACAGCGGGTATTGGCTGTGGATTTTGATCCACAGGGAAACGAGACCAGCGGACTGGGAATCGAAAAAAGTTCCATTGAGCGAACGGTATACGATCTACTGGTAGGAGAGTGTGAAATTGAAGAATGTTTGATTACCAATGTTCAGGAAAACTTGGATCTACTTCCTTCTAATGTGGATTTAGCGGGAGCGGAAATCGAATTATTGGAAATTGAGAACAAGGAAACACTCCTCAAAACATATCTTGAAAAAATCAAGAATCACTATGATTTTATTATCATAGATTGTCCTCCGTCATTGAATCTATTGACAATTAATGCCTTAACAGCTGCAAACACCGTATTGGTACCAATTCAATGTGAATATTACGCGTTAGAGGGCTTAAGCCAGGTACTGAAAACGGTAAATCTGGTAAAAAAGAAACTGAATCCTGCTCTTGAAATGGAAGGTGTGGTTTTTACCATGTATGATGCCAGGACAAATCTGTCTCTGGAGGTTGTTGAGAGCGTTAAAAATAATTTAAACCAGAATATCTATAAAACCATTATACCCAGAAATGTCAGATTGGCAGAGGCTCCCAGCCATGGAATGCCGATTAATTTATATGATTCCAGATCAGCGGGAGCGGAGAGCTACCGGTTGCTGGCGGCAGAAGTAATAAGCAGAGGAGAAGAGATATAATTATGGCAAAGAGAACGGGTTTAGGAAAAGGTCTTGGAGCAATTTTCGGAGATGAAGTAATGGAGTCTGCGGCAGAGGAACAGGAAAAGAAAAATCATCCAAAACCGGAGCAGACTAACACAAAAGCAGAAAAAGAGGAAGCGGAAATCGGAAAAGAGATGTTCCTTAAATTATCTTCCATTGAACCAAACCATAATCAGCCTAGAATGGAATTTCGGGAGGAATCCCTCATGGAATTGGCGGAATCCATGAAAGAGTATGGTGTTTTACAGCCGCTTTTAGTACAGAAAAAAGGGGATTTCTATGAAATCATCGCTGGTGAACGCAGATGGAGGGCAGCAAAACTGGCAGGTTTGAAAGAAGTACCTGTGGTAATACGGGAATATACGAAGCAGCAGTCAATGGAAATTGCATTGATTGAAAATGTTCAGAGAGAAGATCTAAATCCCATTGAGGAAGCTAAGGCTTATCAAAAGCTAATGCAGGAATTTGGATTAAAGCAGGAAGAGATCGCAGCGCGGGTGGCCAAAAACAGAGTAACAATAACCAACAGCATGCGTTTATTAAAGCTGGAGAAAAGAGTCCAGGATATGCTTATTCAAAACCAGATCACAGGTGGACATGCCAGGGCGCTTCTGGCTGTTGATGATCCAGAATTGCAATTTCAGATTGCAGGAAGAATCGTCGCTGAAAATCTCAGCGTCCGTGAGGTGGAAAAACTTGTTAAATCCATATCAAAGAAAAAGGAACCAAAAGAAAAAAAGGAAGAGGATGAGAGCATTTTCCTGATTTTCAGAGAACTGGAAGACCGGATGAAAACTGCTATGGGAACCAAGGTAAGCATCAATCGGAAAGACAGTAATAAAGGAAGAGTGGAAATAGAGTACTATTCTGAGGCAGAATTGGAAAGAATAGTAGAGTTGATAGAATCCATAAGATAACATCATGGAAGCGAGGACGAAAGAATGGACAACAGTATATTAAATCAGTTGCCGGTTGACCCTGCTTTTTTAATCATTGGATTAGCTGTAATTACCATGATATTACTGATCGTTGTAATCATATGTCTGGTTCAGATGAGAAAGCTGTATCGCAGATACGACTATTTTATGAGGGGGAAGGATGCAGAAACCCTGGAAGAGATAATTATGGAGCAGATGGAAGATATTGCGGAATTAAAAGCAGAAGACCGCGCAAATAAGGATTCTCTTCGAAATACCAATAAGAATTACAGAAGTGCTCTTCAGAAATTCGGACTTGTAAAATACAATGCGTTTAAAGGCATGGGCGGAAACTTAAGTTTTGCAATGGCAATCCTCGATTATACAAATTCCGGTTTTGTTTTGAATTCTGTTCATAGCCGGGAAGGGTGCTATGTTTACATCAAGGAAGTGGAAAGAGGAGAAACAGATGTTTTGCTTGGAAGCGAAGAAAAGGATGCTTTGGAGCAGGCATTGGGATATCATTCATAAAAAAACCAGGTACGGCAAAAGCTGTACCTGGTTTTTTGTAAATTTAGGTTTACAATAATTCTATAAAGGATTATTATCGGATGGATATAATATCTGTCTCATTTCCATATGGCGTTCCTCTGTAAGGGCTGCTCCGATGGCGGTACCGTATTCTGCCTGATCCGGTATAATGAAATGGACCTGGAACATTGTCTCAAGAGATTGAAAGATGCCTTTGCACTGAGGGAATTTTGCAAGATTCCCAGTCATGACAAAATTGTTGATGTTGCTGTTTAAGGAAGATAAAATAGCAGATTTTCCAATCACCTGAAGTACCATATTAATGATTCCTGCAGCGATATCCTCGTCTGATACAAGGTTGCGTACCTTGCCGAAATTAGAGGCTGTGGCAGAAAGAGGAAGGCCTGGAAGGGGCTTTTTTGAGATATCCTGTATCTGTAGGTCAATGTTGCTTATATTTCCCCTGCTTGCCAGCTCCATGATCTGAGTGATATCCTGGGTTTTTAGAAGAAGGCTTGAAAGGCCGAGGATGGTTCCGCCTCCAATTCCGATTCCTCCGGTATGGACAATTTTATCTCCGTTTACCTGGACAAGAGAGGTTCCTGTTCCCATGCTCACGACGATTAAGTCATTTAATCCCGTAAAGTATTGTCCTCCCAGACCGTTGCAGGTGAACTCGTCTACCTTATAAGTAGGAATTCCATATAAAGGCTGGTCTACGTATGCGCTGCCAACCCCTGTGATCATAATCTTTTCAATTTCATTCAACTGGATGTTGTTTTCATAGATGAATTTTCCAAGTGCTCCAAACAGAGATGCAATTGGGTTATCAGCTTTAACAAAAGTAGGAATTTTTAATTTATTATTTTGAAATCCTACAATTTTAGTGGTACTTCCTCCAAGATCAATTCCAATTGTAATTTTCATAATTTTTAAATCCTCTTATTCTTATATATAAAAAATATAATCGTACCTATAAAAAAGTTATACTTAAGGTAACATAATAATATTACGCCTCAGATAACCTTGCCGTTCAAGGCTTACTATATCATACATGATGCGCATTGCCAAGTTTTTAAATCCGTCCAAAGTCCTTATTTCATTCTTTTTTCTCAGAGTAAACCAGGAAATAAATGCTCAGAATATAACTTATCAGAAAACGCTTTTCAGATTTCTGATAAAAGGCAGTGTTTTACTGCCGTGCATCCGATTGTAAAAACTTTTTTGTTTTTACAATATAAAATATATGAGCTTGCAGTGCAGGGGAAGATAAAAGGACTACTTTATAGCTGTCCATCTATTATCAGGTGTGTTTTTTGTTTCCGACAGCATGTTTTATAAGAAAAAGAGCAGAGTGCTCAGGAGAGATATTATGTTAAAGTCAAAATAGAAGATTTGAATAAAAATTAGCTTGAACCTTGTATTTTTTTGTAAAATATAACATTGACAAAAAAATAACAATGGCATATAATGAAGTTACGATAGATCGTTAAAAAAATATCGATATAAAAATATCTATATAACAATTTAACCTATTTAAAAATTGGAGGAAAATCATGATGGCAAAGAAAGAAGAACAGGTAAGAATTCCTGATATCATTGATAGTGTAGATGCCCTGATTGCAAAGATGGAAGCCATGAGAGAGGCTCAGAGAGTATTTGCTTCCTTCACCCAGGAACAGGTGGATAAGATCTTTTATGAAGCAGCAAGCGCTGCCAATAAGTTAAGAATTCCTCTGGCAAAAATGGCTGTAGAAGAAACCGGCATGGGTGTTGTGGAAGATAAGGTCATTAAGAACAACTATGCTGCAGAATATATTTTTAACACATATAAGGACACCAAGACCTGCGGTGTGATCGAAGAAGATAAGGCATATGGCATTAAGAAAATAGCAGAGCCGATTGGTCTGGTTGCGGCAGTTATCCCTACCACAAACCCAACTTCAACTGCTATCTTTAAGACACTGATCAGCTTAAAGACCAGAAATGCTATCATGATTTCCCCTCATCCCCGTGCAAAGAATTCTACCATTGCGGCTGCAAAGGTGGTTCTTGATGCAGCTGTCAAAGCCGGCGCACCGGAAGGGATCATAGGATGGATCGACGTTCCTTCTCTGGAACTGACCAATGAGGTCATGAGAAGCGCAGATATCATTCTGGCAACCGGCGGCCCTGGAATGGTGAAGGCTGCATATTCATCCGGTAAACCAGCCCTTGGGGTCGGCGCAGGCAATACCCCTGTAATTATTGATGATACGGCAGATATTAAGATGGCAGTCAGCTCCATCATTCATTCCAAGACCTTTGATAATGGCATGATCTGTGCTTCCGAACAGTCTGTAACGGTACTTGAACCTATCTATGATGCAGTTAAAAAAGAGTTTGCAGCAAGAGGATGCTATTTCCTGAAGGAAGATGAACTGAATAAAGTTCGTAAGACCATTATTATCAACGGAGCTTTAAATGCCAAGATCGTAGGCCAGAAAGCCCACACCATTGCAAAGCTTGCAGGCGTGGAAGTTCCTGAATCCGCAAAAATCCTGATCGGTGAAGTTGAGAGCGTTAATATTGAAGAAGAATTTGCACATGAGAAGCTGTCACCGGTTCTGGCTATGTATAAGGCTAAAACCTTTGATGAAGCCATTGAGAAGGCAGAACAGCTGGTTGCTGACGGCGGTTACGGACATACCTCTTCTCTCTATATCAATGTAAATGAAAAAGAGAAAATGGATAAGCATGCAGCGGCTATGAAGACCTGCCGTATACTTGTGAATACCCCATCTTCTCACGGCGGTATCGGCGATATTTACAACTTCAAGCTTCAGCCATCCCTGACTCTGGGCTGTGGTTCCTGGGGCGGAAACTCTGTTTCTGAAAACGTTGGGGTAAAGCATTTGCTGAATATTAAGACCGTTGCTGAGAGGAGAGAGAACATGCTGTGGTTCAGAAATCCGGAAAAGGTTTACTTTAAAAAAGGTTGTATGCCTGTCGCGCTTAGCGAATTAAAGGATGTATATAACAAAAAGAGAGCATTCATAGTAACAGACTCCTTCCTTTACATGAACGGTTATACCAAACCGATTACAGATAAATTAGATGAAATGGGCATTGTTTATACCGTATTCTCTGATGTCCAGCCAGACCCGACCCTTGCAAATGCCCAGGCAGGAGCAGCGGCTATGAAGGCATTCCAGCCGGATACCATTATCGCCTTAGGTGGTGGTTCAGCCATGGACGCAGCTAAGATCATGTGGGTAATGTATGAGCATCCTGAGGTGGATTTCCAGGATATGGCCATGCGCTTTATGGATATCCGTAAGAGAGTCTATACATTCCCTAAGATGGGTGAAAAGGCTTACTTCGTAGCAATCCCAACTTCTTCCGGTACTGGTTCTGAGGTAACCTCTTTTGCGGTTATTACGGATCAGGAAACAGGGGTGAAATATCCGCTTGCAGACTATGAATTAATGCCGAATATGGCTATCGTTGATGCAGACAATATGATGAGCCAGCCTAAGGGCCTTACAAGTGCTTCTGGTATTGACGTTATGACTCATGCATTGGAGGCTTATGCTTCTATCATGGCTTCTGATTATACCGATGGTCTTGCACTTAAATCAATGAAAAATGTATTTAACTATCTGCCTATCGCATACAATGACGGAACCAATGTAGAGGCCAGATGTAAGATGGCAGATGCTTCCTGCATGGCCGGTATGGCATTTAATAACGCATTCTTAGGTGTTTGCCATTCCATGGCTCATAAATTAGGAGCTTATCATCACCTTCCACATGGTGTAGCAAATGCCTTACTGATCACCTTGGTTATGGAATTCAATGCTTGTGAAGTTCCAACGAAGATGGGAACCTTCCCACAGTATGAGTATCCTCATACCCTTGCTAGATATGCAGAGTGTGCACGTTTCTGTGGTATCGAAGGTAAGGATGATGCAGATCTGCTTAAGAAATTCATTGTTAAGATTGAAGAATTAAAGAAGGCAGTAGGAATTAAGGCAACCATTAAGGAATACGGAATAGATGAGAAGCACTTCCTGGAGACTCTGGATGAAATGGTTGAGAATGCATTTGACGACCAGTGTACAGGTGCAAACCCGAGATATCCTCTTATGAGTGAAATCAAGGAAATGTATTTAAAGGCTTACTATGGTAAATAAGTTTCAATAGGTGGCAAAAGGCCGTACCCGAATTTCGGGGCGGCCTTTTGATTTTTTATTTTATGACCTTTCCATTTTTGAAAAGAAGAATCATTTCATGGGTCAGGCTTAAATTAGTGAAATCATCAGGGATATCCTCAGGAGCCATCCAGTCGGCTGTGGATAATTCTGTTTCATCCAGGCGGACCTGTGGAGAACCATCCAGCTCAGCCCAGTATCCGACTAAAATGGAATCGCTGAATCCCCATGGCTGGTTTTTATAATAGCGGATATTTTTGACCCGGAGCCCTACTTCCTCCATCACTTCCCGGTTTACCGTTTCTTCCAGGGTTTCTCCGAATTCTGTATAACCTGCAATCAGGGCGTACCGGGTATATTCCCTTCCGGCATACTTAGTCAGCAGAAGCTTTCCGTTGTACGTGACAGCAACAATGACGGCTGGAGCAATCTTTGGGTAAACGGTATTGCCGCAGGAGGAACAGACCATGGATCTTTCTTTTTTACTTTTCATCATAGGAGAGCCACAGCAGCCGCAGAACCGGTTGGAGCCGTAAAACCGGTGCAGCTGTCCTGCGGAAATAGCCGCAAAGGACACCCACATAGGCTTTAGATCCCTTATGATGCCTGTTTCATAAAAGTTAAGTGAATCTGTTTCTGTCAGGGTAACTGCTGTTTCATCTATAAGAAAAAAATCCATATGGTCAATGGAAAAAAGATAGTCAGAGCAGGACATGGCATCCTTGCTCTGGCTTTTTAAATCTTCAAACTGAGGGATTCTTTTGGAAGTCCTGTGATTAAGAAGGAGACTGCCATCCTGGAAATAAAGAAAATAACTGTCCATGCCAGGTGTTTTTATATGAAATTCGTTATGGAAAACATGGGGGAAAATATCCTGAATCATCTGTGAGTAACACCGTTCAGTAAGCCGAATGGAAACTGAACTTCCTTTCTGAATATTTGTGTTGGGGCATTGTAACTATTTTAAGTTTCAAAAGGTTTCCTGTCAAGACATAAGGAAATGTTAACGCTGAAAAGCCGGCGCTTTTATAGGCGCCGGCCGGTCAGGAATCTTTTTCATTACCGTGATACAGCTTTTCGAATAGGAATTCCGGTGATAACAGCAATAACTGTAAGTATAATGTCCTTTGGAACAAATGCCACTATGGAATAGGAAAATACGGCTGATACCGACATATCTCCGGATAATGCAGCCCATTGAAGGCCTCCGATGGCTTCATCAATGAGAGTTCCAAGAATCGGAAGGAGAAATATAAGGATTGTGTTTAGAAGCTTGCTGCCGGTTTTCGGCCTGATGCCGCAGAGGAGTACCATAATAAGCCAGCCCCATTTGTATCCCCCCGTAAGATCCAGCAAGAATTGGATGCCTCCCCGGAAGTTTGAAAAGACCGGCAGGCCTACAGCGCCTAAGAGGATGTAAATCAGAGTTGCTAAAAAGCCTAGTTTCCATCCTAACACGGTTCCTATAAGTGCCACTCCAAAGATCTGGATGGTTATGGGAACACCTGTTGGCATAGGGATAGATAATTGGGATATTACGGCAAGAACAGCCGCGAACATCCCGGCCAGGACCAGTTCCTTTGTGGTTATCCGATTTGCGGATGAGCTCTTTGTTTGAAACGATTTTGCTGTATTCATAAGATCATGCTCCCTTATCTGGTATAAAATTCTATTGGCATGGTAACACATGCTGGATCAATTGTCAACCATTAATTAATTATAGGTTAACAATTAAAAACGGTTACAAGAATTTTTTTTCAAAACTAAGATAATATAACCAAATTGTAACCAACGGTCTATATACTGAATAAATAGAAAATACAGCTTTTGGCTTATCTATAGATTTTAACATGAAGATAGAAATAAATTAGGAGGATAAAGTATGAATGGTGCAGTGAAAAAAGTGCATCGCTTAAAAAGGGTAATTGCCTGGTTGCTGACAGCTGCGATTGTTTCCGGAAATATATCACAGCTTACAGTTACTACTGCATATGCCTCTGAGACTGCAGAGCGAAGAAGTGAATCTTTCTTCAATGCAGGGAAAGCATCTCCGTCGGAAGCAACTCTATCGGAAGCAACACCGTCTGAAGCGGCAAGGATTATTGACGTCCAAGTCACTCAGTCAGCCATTGAAAAGGTTCTTAAAAAGGATTTTGACAGAAGACCGGAATTAAAGGAAGATCTGATTCCTTTTGAAGGGGATCAAAAGGATCTGGTCATAGAAAAATTATATGAAGAACTTGAAGGAAAGACTCTGGTACTCCAGAAAAAGATTGGAAAAGCCATGTATCTTGTGGTGGTATCCGATACCCTGGAGGGAGAACCATTTTTCGAAGCCGATGAATCCGAGCGGATCAGGCAGGAACTATTCCTCAAGAATATTCAGATTATTGGTGTCAACGGTTATAAAGACCGGGATTGTGAATTCAGGCTGCGGATCATTGGCGATGATTTTATGATCACAGACGCCCAGATGGAAGAATTTGCAGTGATAGGGGAACGTTCAAAAACTTCCGAACAGCCATCCTCAACCGGGAAACAATCCGGAGGGAGTTCCCAGAGTACCGGGACCAAGGAAACAGCTGCTGTAACAGAGGAAGAGACCAAGGCTCAGGAGACGGATCCGGAAGAAACCGAGATCCAGGAAACCGAGGTTAAGGAAAACAGTGAGGCTGATAAGAATGTTTCGGAGACGGCTGAAGAAACACAAAGCAAGACAGAGGATGGGAAAGAGTCTAAAGCGGAAGAGCATTCCAGGGAAGCAACAGAAAAATCAGAGAATACAGTCAAGGAGGAGGATTCCAATTTTGAAGGATCCGGGGAAGATTTGTCTGTAAGCAGCCTGAGCATTAAAGGATTCTCCGTATCAAGGCATGATGTCCCTGTGCTTTTCAGTACTGAAAATACACCGGCAACAGCTTCTGAAGCAGATATTGATGATTCCGTCAATAATGATGCTGAACTTGTTTCTGTAGGGGATACGAAGATCCTGTCTGAAGAGGAACGGGCAGCCCTGATGGGAACAGATATGGCCACTTTAAATGGAGAGGAAAAGAAGATAAATTTATTATCATTTCTCAGCCAGCCATCCTTTGGTATGGTAGTTCACAGCTATGGAATGACCCTGCTTAATACCGAGGTGGACAGTGAAGGAAAGCTTAGTCCTTATGAAACGGCTCTGACTTATTATGGGCCAGATGCTGCGGATAAGAAGGAAGCGGTTGAAGTAAATCTCTCACAAAGCAAGACCGGTTCCATAAAGGCAGGAATTTTATATACCTATACAATCACCTATACCATGCAGGCAGCACCTCTGTATGAATATGCTGCAGGAGGAAAGCTTTCTCTGTTTGATTCCTATGAGAATGCAAAAATCCTATTTACGGTTCCTGACGGCATTGCTATAGAAGAGCAGCCCGGAAAAGTTAAGCTGGTATCTTCTGATGGTGAAGGAAAAGTTTATGAAATCAGCGTGGGAGATGAGCAGAATGTGATCCGTTCAGGCAAATCAGACAGTATAACCATGAATGCCTATATTGACGGAAACGGAAAAAGAGCGGTTGGTGAGGAATTTACACTGACTCAGGACAGCGTGGCTTTCTATGCTGACGTTAAGGTAGCGGATAAGACAGATAAGGAACATGTGACTTATCCGGGAAATATTGAAACAATTACTCATGCGGAGCAGCCGGGGGATACCACAATGACTCTCGTGTCCGATGATGCATGGCATATTAAAAAAAGTGTAAGCCCTGCGGATAACTCTTATACCGTGGTAAGAGACAACGCAGGAAACCCTGAATTTGTGGACATTACCTATTTGATTGAAGTAGGTATGTATGGAAGCTCAGGCGATATATCCAGAGATCCGGGCGGAACGATTTACCAGACTTATGGCCGCACCGGTTTTAAGGAGGACTCTTATAAGATTACAGACTCTCTTAAGATTCTCACGGAGCATGCGCCTGAGGCCATGAAGCCCATTTCCGTAACAGCAACATGGGGAGATGGTTCTGATGTCCATGTGATTAACAATGAGGATGGGTCGATTACCATTGATCGATTTAAAACCCAGGGACAAAATGAGGCTGATCATATTTATGTGTCGGATCAGGCACCTACCTACAGCTCCTATCTGGTAACAGCACGCTATCCTTATGTACCGTTTTTACTGAAATACAATGATGAGCGCGTAGGGAACAAGTCTGTATTTACCGTCAACAATAAGGCTCATCTGGAATATGTAAAGCTGGGAGAAGATCAGCAGGTGACAGAAGATTCTGATGTGAATGTTGCGGTCCATGAAGTCAATAAGCCTGCAGTTATCAAAATAAAGAAAGAAATTGATGAGGGCCTTGGCTATACCCAGAAATATGGATTGGCCATGGAAAAAGAATATCCCGGGCTGGCTGGTTTCGAGATCTATTTTCTGGATTCTGACAACAGCTTAACGCATTATGATAATTATACGGTGATAGACAGTCATAGTAAGAAAATTAACAATAATAACATTGCAGTCAATCCTTCAAACGAAGAAACGGAAAGCGGATACTACGCGACGGGGGACGATGGCTATATCCAGATCCAGGTGGATCCGGGAACCTATGTGATCAAAGAGAAGTCAAATCCTGTTGGAACACAATTCAGTTCTGCAAAGGTGGGAACAAATGCCGTTGTGAGTGGAGATGATATTAAGGTCACCTTAAAGGCTGATGAAAGAACAGAGATCACGGTAGTAAACGAAGTCATTGGAAAAGGAGCTATTGAGTTTTATAAGAAGGCCCGTACCTGGACCAGCGCAGATCTTAGTGAATCAAATTTAGCTGCTTTGTATGGAGCAGAATTCACTCTTTATCAAAAGAACGAAGATGGAAGTCTTTCAGCGGTTAAAAACGTAAAATCAGATAACAAGGGATATGCGTTGTTTAAGCCTGTTACGCCTGGCGATTACATTGTGAGAGAAAAAAGTGCCAATGGTTATATCCTTGACAATCATGATTATCAAGTGACCGTAGAGGCTGGTAAGACATCACCTGTAAAAACCGGGAATAACATCCTTATCAACACGTTAAATGAAGCAAAGGTAAATGTAACAAAGTGGATGCAGGATGACAAGGGTGATTATATAAAAGTACCTGGGGCCTACAGAGGAGACTTTAACAATAAGTTCTGGTTTGAGGAGAATGTGGGCGGAGCATGGAAAAAAGTGAGCATTGGTTCTAAAACTACATACTCTCTTGATAACGCAAGCCAGTTTACTGCGACTCTTCCAGTTTGCGATGGTAGCGGCCAAATAATTGAGTACCGCGTCGTAGAGGCAGTTCCCGAAGGGTATACCGACGGAAATGGAAACAAAGACGGTTTTTCACAGGAAACGAAGGAGAATAAGACTTACATTTATAAGACATTTTCTCTTGAAGCTTTAAAGATGACTCAGCTAGATTTAAAAAATAATAAGGGAGGTACCTTAAAGCTTCAAAAGGAAGCCTGGTCCATTAACAGCAATAGCCTGAATAAGAATGCTGCGAGAAGCGGATTTCAGTTTAACCTTTATTATAAAGTTGGGAATGACTTTACTGAAGTATTGCCCCAAAAGGTCTATACAACAGATGGCAATGGAGAAATTCTGGTAAAAGGCCTTGATGTTACAAAGGAATACTACTGGTCTGAGATTAACAGCAGCGGAAGGCTGGAACCAGAGGATTCTGCTAAGACGGTTATTTTAGAGAATCAGGTTTTCATCGGTCCTTATAAGGTGACCAGAGAAAGTGATACCACTGTAAAGGCCTATAACATTCCTCAGAAGATTCCTTACTGGCTTTACAAGGTTGATATCACAGATAATAAAAATCCAATAACAGCAAAATTTAAAATTACGAGAGATGCCGATAAGAAAGTGATTTTCAACGGTGCGGTATCCAATAAGGGGACATATGTTATTCTTGATCCCGGAACAGACTATATCATCGAAGAGACAGCAGCTCCTGTTAATTTTGTAAAAGGAAATGACATTAAGATAACAACTCCAAATGGGCCTGTTCTAAAAGCAGATCTGGAACGGTGGTTTTCCCAGGGAAACATGGAGACTCGCCGGACCTTTGAAAATAAGCCATATAAATCCATTTCCATCAAGAAGACACAATACGATGAAAACGGAACGGCAAATAAAAGTGCAGTAATACCATTTGATGTCTATGTAAAGAACGGCAGTGTCTTTACAATTGCAGGCAGTTTAAATTCCAGTGTTTCAACTCAGCTTGCTCCTGGATCGTATTACTTTAAAGAAGTTGTTCCAAGTGGTAATATCAATCCTTATTATTTGCTTTCTGACGCTGGGAAAGCACAAGGTACCCATCCAGGTGATCCTGGTTATGAGATTTCCGGAACCGATGTATATTATGGACCGGTCACCATAACCGCAGCATCTAAAAGCAACGAAAAGAATCTGGATCTCTATCTGGCAGAAACAAATAAGCCGTTAGAAAATTATAAGGATCATGGAAAAGTAACGGTCACCAAAAAAGATGCTCTGAAGGATATCACTGTGAACGGGGCAGTTTTTGGTATTTTTAAAGCGGAAGGGTTTGATGTAAATAATTGGGAAAATAGCATTCAGAATCCGATTCAGACGGCAACTACCAGCGGGAGCGGTCAGGCAACCTTTGACAGCACAAGTCTTAAGATCTTCGACACCGATGGGAGCAGGATTGCTTATGTTATTGCTGAAATAACACCGCCGGACAGATATCTGCCCTCCCATGAAATTTTAACGACTACTTTAATGGAAGGCAAAGTCATCACTACGGTCAATGGCGATACAAACGGTAGTCCGCTTGTTATTAAGAACGAACCCAAGCTGACCATCCGCACCCAGAAATATTGGAGAGATGGATGGAATTATCAATTCTATCCGGTGGATCATGTTCTTGGAAATGTAAAACTGGCCCTCTATAAAGTAAATGCAGACGGCATCACAGCAGACTACGTGAAAACAGAAACCACCAATACCTATGACGGGATTGCAACCTTCTATGATATTAACCGGAATGATACCTACTATGTGATTGAGGTTCGGGTTCCCACTAAGGAAGAGACCGGCTTTGGTTTTGATCTGAATATGAAGGATAAAACACCTTTGGCAGAAGGTAACAGCGAACCGCCAAAAACCCTTTCTGTTTCAGATTTAGAAGCAGGTACGTACAATGCAGTGAAATATACGGGTAAGGATCTTGCAGAAACAGCAGACTCTTTAATCCAGAATACCGATCCACTTTATAATTATAAGCCATGGGTTCAGTTTAATATATTAAAAACCTGTGATGGAAAGGCATTTGACGGAACTTCTCATTCAGCGGAAAATGTCAACGGAGCCCAATTTACCCTTTATAAGATGATGGGGGATGAGAAAGACCTGTCAGGAATCCGTTTAGAAGATTTGGCTGATGAAAGCCTGTTTGAGAAGGTAGACAGCTATGAGAGCGGCACCCGGATCAATCCGAAGACAGGAATCAGGGCAGACGGAGAATTTGATACCGCTATTTTGGAAACCGGTAAGGTATACTGGCTGGTCGAGGTTCAGGCAGCACCAGGATATCAGCTGCCGGGAGGACGGCAGATCGTAGCAGTATTTGCACCAAAAGACTCCGGTTATTCAGGATATAATGATATGCTTCTTCTATATGAGAATGGGCGGAATGAACAAATCGCTGTGGTGAAAAATCAGCATGGGGATGGGCCTGGAGGCCTTGATGCATACTATTTCCAGATTGCATTAAACAAATGGTTAAAGGAGGCCGGAAAGCCGAATGCGGAGCCAACTCTTTTAGGCGGAGCAAAATTCCAGATATGGCTTCTGGATCCGGTCAGTAAAGAAAAGCTGCTTCCTGTAGAAGTGGTTGAAACCGGTCTGGAATCTGACAGTGAGAACAAAACAGGCTATGCCCTTTCCAAGATGATCAGCATGGGGAAACTTAAAGCTGAGCTTGAAAGCAAGGGATATGATGAGGCCGGTATAGACAGGATTCTTAAACTTGAGGATGAAGAGGTAAAAGTTCTCTTTGGACTGGAAGAGGTATATGCGCCTTCCAAGATCCAGATGGACACGACTCTTCACTACCTGGAAGTGAAGATTCCGAAAAATAAGGATATCATTGATTCCCAGTATTTCTGGGAGAAGGGAAAATCTGAGGAATACCGACTGATAAACACAGTGCTGGATCAATATCCGGTAACTCTTGCAAAATACGGATACGTACCGGATACCAGTACCTTTGGCAAAACCGATGAGGAACTGAATGTTCAAAATATTGGAAAAACTCCATTAAGCGGCGTACAGTTTGAAATCTGGCAGTATCAGTGGGAAAACAATAGTTATGACTATGTAAAGATTGGAACTTATACCACGGAAAGCAATGGCCAGGTAAAGATACCCAATGGCTTAAAAGCAGGACGGTATAGGCTAAAAGAAACCCTGACCGTAGACCAGGAGAAGAACTATATTACCATGTATACCGGTGAGAACGATCTTTGGAGATACTTTACAGTCGGAAGCACTCCTTCCACAGTAAACGTTTATAACCCGGAGAAGCCGGAACTGGTAATTGAAAAGACCACCTGGGCAGGAAATCCTTTCATAGATCTTGGCGGAATCATCTTTACCATTCAAAAGCAAGGCAGCAGGGAGATGAATGCTGCTACCATAAAACTGGCGAATGGAAAATATGCTGCCAGCTTTCATAACCTGGACAGCGGTGTTTACACCATAAAGGCGGAGGCCTTAGGAAGTGAAGCGGCAAAAGCCGTGACCAGCGGATATTTTGAAAAGGCGACAGTGAATGTGGGATATGAGGCAAAAGCGAACGGAGAAAAGGTATCCCTGGTTCCGGTAGGAAACGGCGTGAAAGGAAAGCTTGCAACTGCTGTAATTAAGAACCCGCGTCTGTCTGATCTTGTCATTCATAAGACAGATGCAGAAACGAAGGCAAGTGGTTCTGGCATGGCAGGCGCTTCCTTTAAAGTAGAATACTTAAAGTTCCGTTCCGGCACGGATCTAATCGGAGGAGTTCTGCAGAATGTCACAGATGAAGGATATAAGAAACCAGATCAGGGCTTTGCAGTTAAGGGAACTCTGACTGATAACAAAGACGGTTCCTATACCATGAAGGCCTGTGAGCCTGGCTGGTACCGGATCACTGAACAGAAGGCTCCGGCAGGTTATACCATTGACGCACAACCAATGATTGTAGCCGTGGTGGGGGATATGTCAGGCGGATACGAAGGTACTCTTTCTGTGACCTTTGAAAACAGAAAGAAAGCGGAGTTGACTGTAATCAAGAAGCTGTTCTTTGGCGACGGGTTTAAGTATGACGAAAACATTGCTGGTAAGCTCCCGGCTGAAATCGTATTTGATATTTACACCTATTCCGATTATGCCTATAAAAAGGTGTTAGATGAAAACAGCAAACCGGTACAGGTAAAGATACAGGGTTTTGCGGCTCAGGATGGTTACTATACGGCAAAGGGAACAGTACTCCTTCCTCAGAAGCCGGCGGGCGGCGCCTATTATTTAAAGGAGCAGGAAAACTCTGACTGGGTGCTTTCGGCCTTAGGAGTGGAAGATAACGGGACCCTTCAGACAGATGGTTATATCAAGGTAGGAGGAGAGTCAGATTTTACCTCCCAGAGCCCGGTATCCATTACAGTGAACAACCAATATGCCAAGGCTAAGATACGCCTGACCAAGGTAGACGGAATGGATACGTCCAATCAATTAACGGGAGCAGCTTTTAAGCTTTATTCCGATCCGGAGCTGACAAAAGCGGTGGGAGATTTTACTGAGATAGGGCAGAGCGGAGTATATGAAATTGTATTTTCCACCAAGGTATACAGCCCGGGAACCTATTATATAAAAGAAGTGAATGCTCCTGCAGGCTATATTGCAATTGCAACGGCCATACCGGCGGAGGGCCTGGCAGCAGAAACAGGAAAAACAACAGAGATTACCGTGCAGAATCAGGGCGGTATTGATTTACAGATTACCAAATACAGCGGAAACGGTGGTTTGGAATCTCTTAAATCTGGAATCACCTTTGAGCTTTACAGAAAATCAGCCGGAGGTAACTGGACTTATGTTACAGAAGGAACCACTGATTCCCAGGGGAAATTTTCCTTCCGGGGGCTTGATCTTCCGGCAGAAAATTCCTACGGGGTTTATGAGGTGACAAAGAAGGAAAATGGCCTGGAAACATTCCGCATGGCTTCCTTTGAAGGGGATGGGGGAACCATCCTTCCCACGACCGCAGATGTAATAAAGAACGGTGAAATGAAAAACGGTCTTGATCTTTATGTTCTGACAGGAAACAATACCGTAACTTCAGGAGTATATGGCTTTAAAGCCCATAACCAGGAAGCGCTGCCTTTAAGACTCATTAAGAACGATGTAAATAAATCGGATAATCCTGGTGGTTCTGTTGCCGTTTTCATGAAAATAACAGAAAAGGAAACAGGAAAACAGGTTGGAGATATGGTTACCGTACCGTATGGAGAAACGGGAACTACGGTTTTACTCTTACCGGGAACCTATGTCATCGAAGAGACGGCAGTGACCCAGAACAGCCTGGGTTATGTGATTAATAAGGATAATACCAGAACCATTTACAGGAAAGAAATAGAAATTACAAAGGGTATTATTCCAGAAGCCTGTGAGTTTACAAATGTAAAACAGAAGACAGGAGTAACACTGGATAAAACATCTCTTACAACCACATTAAAGGATTTATGGTGGAATGAGGGCCAGACAGTGACCTATACCCTGACACCTCATGTGGTCAACAGCATACCTCTTGACCGGTTTGTAATAACAGATACGGGCTTAAAGATGCTGGATGCAGGAAAATCAGTGCTATCAGAGGCTGATTATACCAATGAAAAATATACGATCACCGGAGTTAAGCCGGGGAAAGCCACGGAGCAGAACCGCATCAAGGGCGCACAAACAGGTACCATTATGGCGGATGTAACCTTCTATGATTTTAACGGAAGCCAGGTAGGAGAAGTACAGAGCGTTTCGGTATCCGGTGACGGAGAGACCGCTCTGGTTAAACCGGTAAGCGGCAAAAAGGTAAAATCCTTCCAGATCAGCTACCGGGATGACACGTTAAAAAGCTCTACGGATAACCATTATATCATTGGAAATGATTTTGTACCGGGAAGCATAGAGGTTACGGTAAAGTTAAACCGCCAGGATGCAAAGCTGCCCGACGGAACCTATAAGAAAGAAATTAAATATATCCGCAACGTAGCCGATGTGGCTATGGATTTTAGAACGTGGGATGTCAACGGAACCCTGGCCCAGAATCAGGAAAAGAGCCAGGCAGAAAAGGAATGGGATATCCAGGTGATTCAGAGCCAGGCGCCGTCGATTTCGGTGAAAAAGAGTGTTGATCCCATTAAAGGAATACAGCCAAGTGATATCCTGACTTATACGCTTTATGTAAAGAATGATACCGCAAGCAATGATACTGACATTGTTCCAATGCAAAGGCCCATTCTCATTGATTATGTACCTCTTGGAGTTACCGTATCAGGGGAATCTGCCGGTGAAGACCATATGTTAAAGGCTGTGACCTTAAAGGAGGCTCCCGATGGGGTTACGATTGAAGATACGGTCAGAAAGGTTGATAAGGATACCGGGCGGGAGACTCTTTTTATCCAGCTCAGTGGGGCTTTAGCTAAAGGCGAATCTGTTACGGTAGAAGTAAAAGCACAGATTGCAAGCAGCGTTATTAATTATGGAAAGAACATTCTCAATGAGCTTTATGTTACCAGTGATGTTCTGCAGCCTGCATTTTCATTAAACCAGACAGGTGCCTCCTTTATGATCAAAACGGATTCTGGCAGCAAATGGCCCAGCCCAGACCTTCCAATGGAGGTGCAGCTGCCGGATGAAAAGTACCGCAGCTATGGATACGCATCGGATTCTGCGGAGAACACCATGAGCACCGGTACCGGGCTTGTTCTTCATAAGGAGGTCAAAGGAAATTTAGACACCAGATTCGTATCTGGTACAACGGTAGGAACGGTGGAAAAGAGTGCAGATGATACGGACCTTACCAATTCTGACGGAAGCATATTATATCGGCTCATGGTAAACAATGATTCAACCAGCAACTTTATTACCAAGCTGCAGTTCATGGATATTCTTCCGGTACCGGGAGATTACAGTACCGGCGGGTTTGACCGGAAAAGTGACTACCGGCTGAAGTATGTTGGTATCCAGTCCATTGCTATTGAAAACAGAATGGATCAAGATTCTGAACGGAAGGTTTCAGGCTTTAGCTATGAAGTGACTTACTCTGATAAAGTATTTAAAGATGCGGCTACTGCAAAAGCAGGGAAGGATTCCATGCTTAAGGACAACAGCGATGGATTCTGGAACAAAAATTCCAATGATCCATCAGCTATCCGCATTAAGATCACAGATCCTTTCTTCTATCTGGCTCCGGGAGAAAATCTGGTAGTGACCTATGAAACGGTTGTTCCTTATACGGACAAAAAGGAGTTGGATGACGTGGCTTACGGATATGCGGTCAATGACTTTGCAACCTCCTACAGCTACAAGCAAAACTTATCAGATACTTCAGAGATCAAGTTCATCCAAGCGCAGACCAGCAATGCGGTTCAGGTAGTTTTAATTCCGGGTAAAGTAAAGGTATCAGGACGGATATGGATTGACGATAACAATAATGGAATTCAGGATGAGAGCATTGAAAATGATCATCTTCTTACGGATCTGCTTCCGTTGCTTCAATCCAAGTATTTTGAGGTCAGTCTGCTGAAGTACGGCAAGAGCGGTGACAATGAAGATAATGGTACGGTAGGATTAAGTGATGCCAGATTCCTGTTTGACGGTTTGACCCCTGCAAAGCCCTTTGGCATCACGGGATCGGAATTCACCAAGGATCAGGAAAACAGCTGGTACAGCAATCAGTCTTTAATCGTATCAAAGCTAAAGGGTGACGATCCTGCTCACTACCAGATTTTTGTGAAAACCAAAGAAAAGCCCCAGGGATATGAAGACCTGGTGCTTAAGCTGGCGAAACCAACCATGCTTTCCACCGGGGAAAATCCGGAGGCCGGCAGATCAAGGCTTCCTGAGACTTTGGAAAAGGAAGGCAGTAATTACGAGGAGAGCCTTGACAGTAACTTTAAAGGCAGAAAGGGTTCTTATGCATCGGAAGACTTCTTCTTGTGGTCGACGGGAGATGTTTTTGATAAGACAAAGGATATTGGTTTTGTACCATTTAGAAAAATAATAATTAAAAAGACAAATGAAGCCGGAAATCCCGTGGAGGGTGCTCATTTCAGTGTTTATGGTCCGTTTACGAACGAGGAGCTGGCAGCGTTTAAGAAAAATGGGATTACGAATACGGAAGTACTTAGAGAACCGGTTGCCCAGGGCAGTACGGCTCTGGCCGGTTCGGAAGCAATTTGGAGTGCGGGTGAGCTTCTCTATTATCGGAATTATATCGTTGTAGAGGATCAGGCGGCTGCAGGATATGAAATTGCCAATGCAAAGACCGCTGATATGGTTCCTATGGATTCCTATCAGGTAAATGGGCAGAAGGCCTGGGAGCTTCTCAGCAAGGAATTTAAGACAGATGGAAACCCAATACCAAGCTTTATAACGGTTATGAACGGATATGTGTCCGGAAGTCTGGAATTTACAAAACTTGATGGATTAACGGAAAAAGAGCTAGGAGGAGCAGCATTTAAGATTGAGAAAAAGGATGTTGCGGTAGAGGATGCCTGGAAGGCATTTATAGAGGCTGTAAAGGCAGATCCGGAATCCATGGGAGTGACAAAGGTAACCGCAACAGACAGTGCGGTAGAATTTGAAGCGGTAACTGGTAAAGTAACACTCACCGGAATCCCATACGGAACCTACACCCTTTCTGAAATCCGGGTGCCTGATGGATATGATATTACAAAGAAGCAGGCTGATATCGAATTCCGGATTGAAACCAACGGGCAGAAGGCAGTGCTTTCAAATCTTCCGGGCAACCTAATTAAGAATACCAGAACCGAATACAGCTTAAGCCTTAAGAAGGCGGATAATGCGGGCAACGAAAAGGTAGCCGGAATAAAGTTCGCCATAACCGGTCCTGGAAAATATGAAAGCAGATCATGGAACCCGTTTAGCAAAGACAAATTTAAGTTAAATGATCCGTCTGAAAGCGGATATGAAGTAAAACAGACCGATGAAGACGGCCGTATCACCTGGAATCTCCCATATGGAGATTACAAAATAGAGGAGCTTGATGCAGAGGGCTATGAAACAGTAGCACCATTCTACGTAAGAATTGATGTAAATGGAACCGTTTCTCTGTTAAATGGGGAAGGACGAAGCGAGCTTACTTTAAGCAGCTCAGAACAGAACCAGATCAACCTGATTGTAAAGAATGTGATCAAAACCGGATCCCTTGACTTAGAGAAGATCGACGGGGAAACCAGGAAGGCCATCACGGGAGCACAGTTTGAGTTATGCGGTACCTCAGTGATTGACGGAGCATTTGCCGCTTACCAGAATGGTGTGACCGGTCTTGGAGTATCCCATGTATCAACAGGAAACGAGAACGGAAGGCTCTATATCAGGTTCCAGGTTGATGGAACCGAAGATTCGAAGAAAGGCCTTTTGACACAGATCCCATACGGCAGCTACACCTTAAAGGAGATCAATGCGCCGGAAGGATATTTATTCAGCGCCGGAAGTGAATGGGTGAAGGATATTACCATTGAAAGTGCCGAAGGTGTGAACCTGACAGGAAGCAATGGAATCGTCAATACGCCTCATGAACTGAACATTGAAAAACGGGATCAGATGACGGAAGAAATACTGCCTGGTGCAGTGTTTGTGCTGATGACCACAGACGGGAAGTATGTGGCTCTGGATGATAACAACTCTTATACCGGAATAATGGAAAGCCAGGCGGAAGGTACTGCATTTACTACCGGAAGCGATGGAAAGGTTACTGTAAAACGTCTCCCGGCAGGAAACTATATTTTGAAGGAAATCGAAGCGCCTGCATGCTACGGCGTAGCTGCTGACAAGGAGATTACCGTACTCCGGTCCGGCAATACAGAAACCGTAATGGTATATGATGTGAGGAATAAGGCCAAAATACGTATCAACAAGGCTGCATCCCACAACCATGAGATGAGACTTGACGGAGCGGTATTTGAGATTTACTCCGACAAAGACTTAACAGCACTTGCAGGCACCATGACAACTGGATATGATGGCATTGGGGAATCAGAGATGCTTCCTCTGGGAACTTATTATGTGAAGGAACTAAAAGCCCCTGCCGGTTATGAATTAAGCGACAGAGTATATGAAGTAACACTTAGCAGTGAAAAAGAGGCTTTCGCGGTCCAGGCAGACGGAAATGAATTCGTTACCGATGATTATGGTACCGGATCTCTGGTATTTGATAAGGTTGACAGTTTAACAGGTAAAGCGCTTGCTTTCGCCCGGTTCTCTCTCTCAAGGAAGGAGGTACAGGTAGACGGAGCCTTTGACCATTTTGCAGAAAACCTGAAAAATAAGAGCCAGGATGAGCTGGAATCAATGGGAATCTGTGACATCGAGACAGAAGGTGGAAAAATCCTCTTTACAGCGGTCAACGGCCATGTTGATATGAAGGGAATTCCATATGGAACGTATACGCTTAAGGAAGAAAAGGCGCCAAAAGGCTATTTGAGCTTTAATGGTAAGGCAGAATTTGATTTTACCATTACAGAGGACCAAAGGGAAGCCGACCTTGGAAACGGCAATGCGGTAGTCAATGAGCGGGCCCAGTTTGAGCTCCAGCTTAAGAAACTTGATAATCTCGGGAACAGAATCAGCGGAATCCAGTTTGAGATCTCAGGACCAGGACGGTATGAAGAAAATGGAGTTTTATCTATTTTTGGAGCCAGCCGGTTTAAGACTGACGCAGATGCTGACACCGGATTGTTTACGACCGGCGAGGACGGATTCATTTACCTGGGACTGAAGCACGGGGATTACCGGATTAGGGAAATCCATACCGACCGGTACGATTTCATTGAACCGTTCTATATCAGGATCGACGAGGAAGGCAAAGTAAGTATTTTAAAGGACAGCAGCAGTGCAGTGACGGTTTCAAATGAAACCCTTGTAACCATTGCTGTGACGAATAAGATCAGCACCGGAAATCTGGAAATGGAAAAGGTAGACGGTGAAAATACTGGAAAGAGGCTTGAGGGAGCAGAATTCGTGCTGTCGAATCTCTCAACCCTGGTTCCGGGAGCCTGGGACAGCTACCGCCATCAGGTAGCATCAGAGGGTGTTTCCTGGACAGCTGATCAGGTGATGGGAAATACCATAACCTTTGTGCTGAACGGAAAAGGGGTTATCACGAACCTGCCATACGGAACTTACCGCCTGGTCGAGAAGAAGGCACCGGATGGATACCTTCTGGGAACGACTCCATGGTCAGCAGAGTTTACAATCAATGACTCCAATAAAGAGATCCGGTATACCAAACCAGGACTGTTTGAAAAAACAAATGGAGCGATTGAGAATATGCCGTCAAAGATCACTGTAGTAAAAACCAATGCGGTCTATGCGGATGTGAAACTAAAAGGCGCCGAGTTTATCTTAAAGGCTTCTGACGGAAGATATGTAAAGCTGGATCAAGGATCCTTTGCCGGATATACGGATGATAAGGCGGCAGCAGGAAGGTTTATGACCGACAGCGACGGGCAGTTTGTGATAAAGAGGCTGCCAAAGGACACCTACACCTTCCTTGAAACGAAAGCTCCGGCCGGGTATTATATCAACAACAATATAGCGCCTGTGACATTCGATGGAATCAATAGCTTTACCATTACCATTCAGGATGAGAAGATCAAAGGCGGCGGAGGCTCATCAGAAGGTCCTTCCGGAAAGGATAACCCAGGTGGTCCGGGTAAAACGGTGACGATTGTGCCAGACCCAGTGCCTCTTGCAGACCTGCCCGGTGGAGGATCCGTGGATCTGTTCTTTGTTGACGATGGAAACGTACCCCTTGCCAATCTGCCTAAGACAGGTGACCGGCAGAATGCCGCCGGTAAGGTGATGGTGACCCTGTCCGGATTCATGATGGCTCTTTATGCAGCACTTAGCAAAAAGAAAAAAGAAAATTAAAAAAATAAAGGAAATCTGTTTATTGACTTTATTAAATGAACTTGTTATAATTTTTTAGAAGTTATAACAAGGCAAAGGGGCCGGAACTTAAAAAAGTTCTGGCCTCTTTTTGCCATTTTAAGTGATACTTCATATATGAGAAGTATGCATTAACCAATCAAAGGAGGAAAAAAATATGTCATATGTGGATGAAGTCTATGACAGGGTAGTGAGCCAGAACCCAGGAGAAACTGAGTTCCATCAGGCAGTCAATGAGGTGCTTGATTCCCTAAAGCTTGTCATCGATGCCAATGAAGAAAAATACCGTAAGATGGGTCTTTTAGAGCGCCTTGTGGAACCGGAGAGAATCATTTCGTTCCGTGTACCGTGGGTGGATGACAATGGTCAGGTACAGGTGAATAAAGGATATCGTGTCCAGTTTAACAGCGCCATCGGGCCATACAAAGGAGGCCTGCGTCTTCATCCTTCCGTCAACCAGGGAATCTTAAAATTCCTGGGTTTTGAGCAGGTATTCAAAAATTCCCTGACAGGACTTCCAATCGGCGGCGGTAAGGGAGGTTCCAATTTTGATCCAAAAGGAAAATCAGATAGAGAAGTTATGGCATTTTGCCAGAGCTTTATGACCGAGCTATCCAAATATATCGGAGCAGATCAGGATGTTCCTGCCGGTGACATCGGAGTGGGAGCAAGAGAAATAGGCTTTTTATATGGCCAGTATAAGCGGTTGACTGGCTTATATGAGGGAGTTCTTACGGGTAAGGGCCTGACCTATGGCGGTTCTCTTGCACGTACTCAGGCAACGGGATATGGACTTGTTTATATCCTTGATGAGATGCTGAAGCATAACGGCAAGGAGCTGGCCGGTAAGAACGTGGTTATTTCCGGTTCCGGTAATGTAGCGATCTATGCTACAGAAAAAGTTCAGCAGCTGGGCGGCAGGGTCATCGCATTAAGCGATTCCAACGGTTATATTTATGACAAGGATGGAATTGATCTTAACCTGGTTCAGGAAATCAAGGAAGTCCGCCGCGGACGGATCAAAGAATATGTGGATGTGCATCCATCGGCTGTCTATACGGAAGGAAAAGGAATATGGAGCATCCCATGTGACATTGCTCTTCCATGTGCAACACAGAATGAGTTAAACCTGGATGATGCAAAAGTGCTGGAAGCAAACGGCTGCTTTGCGGTTGCTGAGGGTGCCAACATGCCATCCACCAGAGAAGCAACGGAATACTTCTTAGAAAGCGGAATGCTCTTTATGCCGGGCAAGGCAGCAAACGCAGGCGGAGTAGCAACTTCCGCCCTTGAGATGAGCCAGAACAGCCAGAGGCTTTCCTGGACCTTTGATGAGGTGGATGAAAAGCTTCATAACATTATGATAAATATTTACGCTAAGGCAGCTTCCGCAGCAGAGCGTTACGGCGTAAAGGGAAATTATGTGGCAGGTGCAAACATCGCCGGCTTTGAAAAAGTTGTTGAAGCCATGACGGCACAGGGAATCGTTTAAGCAAAAAAGGGACCTGTTCCCCTAAAAAGGGAAGTGGTCCCAATTTTTAAAATAAGTAAATTATGCTGGCATTATCATCATTTTTGGTATATAATAATCGATAAGGCTTGAGGCGGAGTATACTTCGCCTTATTGTTTTCCAGGAATTATTAAAATGAAGGTAGGCATAGCGCAGCCCAAGTTTAGTAAATTAACCGTTCGGTGAACTGCATCGAATTGAAATTCCTTAAGATTATTAGAAAGCAGGTGATGATCCTATGCATAAATTCTTGAGAACCATTGGTTTCAGCCAATATCAGAAAGACAAAGAAATAGAAAAATTATTGGATAAGCTCTGTGAAGATTTGTCCGGCCTGAAACGGATTCAGATTGATGAGGAATCCAATCTCTGTGAACTTCGCAGGGAAGTGGCTCCAGGTATGGGGATTGCTATCTTTGGAGAAATGGACCGGGAAGGTAAATTTCAAAGAAGCTATTATTATCCATATTTGAAAAGCAATGATATGACATCAGAAGTATCCTGTTCCATCCAGCGTCACACGGAGCGGGAAACATACGCCGGCCTTTTGGATGAATTTAAGGTGGGGATATCCCTCATATTCTATATTGACAATTCCTTTGAGTGCAGGGAACGGTTCATTGATCATCATCCTATGGATACAAAGGATGTCTGTCTTTCCGGTCTTGCAGTAAGTGGGAAGGTCCTTCTTCCCATTCAGAAAACAGAGATTCAAAGGGAAAAGGCCAGAGTGGCGGCAATGGACCGTAATACTCTTTTAGAAGCGGCCAAGAACGGCGATGAAGACGCGATGGAGACTCTTACCATTGAAGATATTGATTTATATTCCCAGGCTTCCAGAAGGGTGATGAACGAGGATCTGTATTCCATCATTGATTCCTGTTTTATGCCCTGCGGTGTGGAATGTGATCAATACTCCATTATTGGAGAGATCATAAAGATAGATGAGAAGAAAAATCAGATCACCAAGGAAGAGGTTTATGATTTCACTTTGGAGTGCAGCGACCTTATTTTCCACGTGGGAATTGCGAAAAAAGATCTGGTGGGAACTCCAGAGATCGGGCGCAGGTTTAAGGGACAAATATGGATGCAGGGCATCGTTAATTTTACAGAGCCTGTAGAATAAGTTTAAATATGTCTTGACGAAAAGTGTGATTGTGAATATAATAGTAGTCGGACCGCACTCAGCGGGGGCGAGTGAATGCCTTCCAAGGGAATTCAGAGTGCTCACTTTAGGGGATTCGCCCCACAATAAATTTCATAAGTGTTTCTGTAGCTCAGCAGGATAGAGCGTCCGCCTCCTAAGCGGAAGGCCAGCGGTTCGAATCCGCTCAGGAACGCCAGAATTTTCGCCGAACGCCTGATTTTATTAGGTATTCGGCTTTTTTTAATGGAGTTTCCCGATTTGATAACATATAAATATACTTATTTAGAAAAATAACGCTGTAAACCTTTGTTACTAAGGGTTTACAGCGTTTTTTGCTGTTCCCATGAATTAATAATACTCCTATAAAAGATTATAAAATATTTAAGAATGTTGAGAAGTAATATGGGATAAGTAACCACTCTGTAACCAACGAGATTTATAATGGAAAAAACATACCAATCAGAGGCAGAGTCCTAATTGTAATTATTCTTTATAACCTTAATGCGCTGAATTAATTCTGCATAGGCAAACTCCAACTTACAGGGTATGATTTACTGTCAGGTTCATGGCAGCAGCGGTGAAAATAAATTTAATATGGAGTTTTTAATATGGCAACCCTGGTTTTACAGGCCAGGATAAGATAGATAAATAAATATTAGCTAGGGAGGAGACTTTTTATGAAAAAAGTGAGAGGTAAATTCAGGCGAAGCCTGGCAGGTTTCCTTGCTTTCTGTGTAACCGCTACATCATTTAATACGGTGTCATGGGCGGATGTAGGAAATGCGTTAGATACTAAAAATGTTACATTTATAATGTCCGGAGAGGATCTAAAGGATTCTGCTCAGGCGGCGGTTGATGAAGGAAATACACTGGGTTTTGATGATCTAGGCATTACTTCAGAAGAAGGCACATCAAAGGAATATAAGAAATTATTTGAAGGTGGTTCCGTATATGAATTCATGCCTTCTTATGATACGGATGAGGAAGAAACCGCTGACGGAGCGCTTTTGAGGATGTTTATCCAAGTGAAGGATCAAACGGAAGGATATCAGCTTACCGGAAATGAAAAAATAATCTTTCTGTACATAAATGATTCAGAAGGAACTATAAAATACCGTACTGATATTGATGGATATTTAACAGAAAAAGTTTCCGTTAAAGGAAATTCTTTTTTACTGGAAAAGGAAATAGCGGTACCAGGCGGGAATGGAAAGGGAGATAATCAGCCCCCCGGGAAAGGAGCTTCGGAAGAAGAAACGACTGCTCCAGAAGAAACACCGGATGATATACCGGATACAACAATTGCGCCGAGTGAAACCGAAGAGAACACAGAGTCTGCCGTTGTACCAGAGGAAGCAACTAAGGCTCCAGAAGAAACAGTGGATGAAACACCTGATGAAACGTCAGCTCCGGATGAAAGTAAAGTGAATACGGAGGTGTCCGCAGCGCCAGAAGAAGTGTCGGAGAGCAAGGAGCAGAATTCTGACCATGGCTCAGAGGTTAGTGAGTCTAAGGAACCTGCCGATGAAAATACGGATGCCGCAGCAGAACAGATCTCCATGTCCCGTCATTTGGTGCATGTATTGACAGCTCCTGTTGGAGATACTGTTTCTGATGAAACTGCTACACCGGGTAATGCCAGCGAAACAGTGGAGGAAGGGGAGAAAAACGAATCTGACTCTCAAAATAACACAAATAAAGCAACTAAGGGAGAAGAATACAGAAGTGTTATCGTGGATGACTCTTATTATGCTAAGGCTTATGTTGTAACCTTAAAGGACTTAACGGCAGTTCAAAAAGACGGTCTTACACTTATCGTTAATCATCACGCTTATTATAATGATGAGGAGAAGGTGGAAACCGAGACCTTAACAGGATTTGAGGCAGGAGAAGAGGTCTTTGCCAAAGATTATAGCTGGAATAAGGATACGTTAGAATATTTGGGAGGTCCCCAGGATCATATCATAATCGGGGAACAGGAAGAGAACAAGCTTGATCTTTATTATGAAGAAATTGTTCCGGATAAGGAAGAGGAAGATGTGGTGGTGCAGCCCAAATCCTATTCGGCTTTAAGAGCCAGATCCGCTTTCAGCCTTCTTAGCGAAGACAGTACAACACCTGGAATGGTATTTCCAACAAAAACTGCTCAATGGGTAGATGAAAACAATGGAATCGCAAAAATTGAATTTTCCATATTTGGAAATCCAATTCGCCAGGGCAGCGATGTTGTATTAGTAATAGACAGTTCCGGAAGTATGTCTGGTAAAAAGTGGACGTTGGCCGTAAATGCAGCCAAAGCATTTATCACGAATTTATATAAGCCGCAAGATGGTGTAGACTCAGATAACCGCTTGGCGATTGTTGATTTTGATTCCAGTGCGGCAAGGTATCCATCAGGATCCGGAGATTCTTTCATAAAGGCAGACGATACCATCAGGGTCAATCAATCGACGTATACTGCTGCTAAATATTTTACGAATTATGTCTTGGCTTCGAGAATGTCTGCTAAAGGCGGTACAAATTATGATGTAGCTTTTGAAAAAGCAGAAGAGGCAATTAATGGGCGCAGTGATTCATCAAGGCCTGCGTATGTTGTATTTATGAGTGATGGGGAACCAAGGGATAATGAGTGGAGCCCTTACCGTACAGGAGAAGCAGGAGCGGAAAGGCTGAGAAACGATGGTGTTACGATCTATTCTCTGGGACTTGATATTGGAAATTTAGCTTTTAACCGCTTTATCATGCCATTAGCCAGCGATCCGAAGAACACTTATGCTAAAAATATTAAAGATATTAACCAGCTTCCAGACGTATATAACAATATTGCAAGCTCCATTAAAATAGCAGGTACAAATGCTGTGATCACAGACGTAATCAATACAGACGCATTTGATATTGTCACAGATTACAATGGTGGTACATGGTATGATGCGTCTACAGGAACTGCAGCCAAATCAGCGGACGGCCGTACCGTTACATGGGATTTCGGAAATATTTCAGAAAATATGGAAACCTTGACGATTTATATCCGAGTGAAAAAAAACGTACAGGGCGGCACATCACCGTATACGAATAAGAATGCGGATGTGACTTATAAGGATCCCAATTATGTAATAAAAACGAAAAATATACCTAACCCCCGTTTACCAGTGGGAGATGTAGGAAATATCACAAGGAATTACTATCTGGTAAATAAAGATGGATATCCTATCAGCTCCACCGAAGCATCAGGCCAGATCGTTGACTTTAACAAACGGGTGGTATTAGGAACCGATTTATATGAAAGCGATTCGCTGCCTTTTGGAACCTACGCTGTTTCTGCTCCGGCAGAGATTCAATATGAAGACAGCAAATATCAGTACGTTGCCGCCAGTGCAGGTACTGGTAAGAATGGATCACCCAATCCGTCCGATGTCAGCTTAAACGCCCAGAATAAGGCCGTTAATCTATATTTTGGCTATCAGTTAATTTCAGATGTTACGGTAACATTTGACGGAAATGGAGGAACTCCTTCTGTCAGCACTGTTACAATTCCGAGGGATACAGCACTTGGAGATAAGCTTGCTAAGGCGACAAGGGATGATGACTATATTTTCATGGGTTGGAATACCTCTCCTGATGGAAAAGGAGACGCTCTGACGGAAAAAACGATCGTATCTGAGAATAAGACTGTTTATGCACAGTGGAAGGCTAAGACCACAGTGGTTATTACTGCGGATCAAGTGATTAAAACTTACAACGGCCTGCAGCAGTCTGTTGATGGGTCTTCCTTCACTACAAGCGGTCTTCCGGCAGGTTATACATTGACTGGTATTACGGCAGTGGGTTCGGGAAAGGATGTAAAGGACAGCGGTTATCCCATCATCCTTTCCGGCAGTCCCAAGATCCTGAATGATAGCGGAAATAATGTAACAAATCAGTTTAAGTTTACTACGGTTTCAGGCAAACTGACGATTGAACCGAAGACAGCAGCCATTGAAGTAAACGATGCCTCCAAGCCCTATGGAACCTCAGATCCCATATTCAACGGAACCGTATACGGTCTGATCGACCAAAATGATCTTGGCAGCGTCTTATATACGAGAAGTAATCCAGGGATTGAGGCAGTAGGAAGATATCCAAATGTCATTGTGCCGGCGTATATAGAGAATCACAATTATACCGTTACAGTGAAAAATGGATCCTTTGAGATCAAGACAGCATCGTTTGAAAATGCTTCCTTAACAGGAAATGGCGGTACCTGGGAATATGACGGAGTACCTCATGCGGCAGGAGCAACACTTGAGAATGCACCTGGTTATACTATTTTCTATCGGGTAGGAGCTGGACCGTGGACTACGACCGCTCCAAGTGTCACCAATGTATCAGAGGGAGTGAAAACCGTTCAAGTAAAGGCGGCAAGAACGGGATATGTAGACCTGTATGCAAGTGATATAGCGATCAAGATAACTCCGAAGGAAGCAGCCATAAAGGTAAAAAACAGCTACAAGCAATTTGACCAGCCGGATCCTGAATTTAAAGGTATGGTAAGCGGCCTTATTAATGACGCAGACTTAGGTACAGTCACTTATTCCAGAACCAATTCTGAAGAAGGGGTGGGTAAGTACCAAGAGGTTTTAAATGCAAACTATATCCCAAATGACAATTACACTGTAACTGTTATGAAAGGAGATTTTGAGATCAAGTTAGCGAAGGATCCGGATGTGGACTTAAAGATTAAGGGCGGAAGCTGGCCCTATGATGGAAAGGTTCACAAGGTATCGCTGGATGTATTCGATGGGATCTTTGCGAAACTTCAGAAATACAAGATTGAATACAGTATAGACAAAGGTGAGAATTGGTCCGAAGATATTCCAAGTGTAAAAAATGTAGATGATGGAACCATGACAGTAATTGCCAGAGGAACAAGGACTGGATATGAGGACTTAGTATCAAATGAAATAACCTTGAGCATCACTCCCAAAGAAGTCACCATTACCGTAGAAGATGCTTCCAAACCGTTTGATCAGCCGGATCCGGCGTTCACAGGAAATTCAAGCGGTCTTGTGACAGATGGTGACCTTGGAACTATCAGCTATGTGAGAACCAATAACGCAGAAGGAGTCGATGTATATCCGGGCGTTCTGAATGCAAAATACACAGAGAACTCCAACTATGAAGTAACTGTTATCCCGGGAACCTTTGAAATTAAAACAGCTTCCATGGAAGGGGCAAAAGTAAGTATTACAGGCGGTGAATGGCCCTATGACGGAAATTCACATACAATAACCGCTGACATAGAGAATGCGGACGGCTACGTAGTCTACTACCAGGCAGGTAATGAAGAGTGGACGACAATACCACCGAGCATATTAAACGTTCAGGAAGGAACCGTAATCGTATCTGTAAAGGCTGTAAAGCCCGGATATGAGACCCTTACTGCAGAGCCGGTAGAAATAAAGATTATTCCCAAGGCTGTGGCCATTACCATAACAGATGCCTGGAAGTATTATGGCAGCGCTGATCCGGTCTTTGGCGGAACTGGGCCGGAACTGGTAAATGCAGGAGATTTAGGGACGATCCGCTATGTGAGAATTAATCAGGCGGAAGATGTAGGGGAGTATGAGGAAGTTTTAGATGCCAGGTACCAGGAGAATCCCAATTATTCGGTTACTGTTACTAAGGGAAACTTTGAGATCAGGACTGCAGCCATGGAAGGTGCTGAACTGACAGGAGAAGGCGGCGAGTGGATCTATGATGGCACGGCCCATGAAGCAAAGGGTTTGTTAAAGAAGGCGGACGGTTATACCATTTACTACAAAACCCCAGACAGCGACTGGAGCATGACACCTTCAAGCGTGACCAACGTGTCCGAGGGAACGGTAACTGTTTCTGTTAAGGCAGTAAAGAGAGGCTATGTAGATCTGATTGCAGATGATGTGACTCTTAAGATCAATCCCAAGGAGGCTTCCATTAAGGTAGATAGTATCTGGAAATTCTATGGAGAGACAGATCCTGCGTTCACCGGAACACCAGACGGCCTTATAAATTCCGGAGATCTTGGAGAAATCATATACATGAGAACCGATAATGGGGAAGATGTAAAGAAATATCCGGGAGTTCTGGACGCAGCATTTACAAAGAATTCCAACTACACCGTAACTATAACAAAGGGTGATTTTGAAATTAAGACAGCATCGATTCCCAACGCTTCCGTAGTAGGAGCCGGCGGAGATTGGGTGTATGACGGAGCCCCTCATGCGGCTGAAGCAAAGCTTAACAATGCGGATGGTTATACCGTATATTACAAGGCTGGAAATGGTGACTGGAGTACCGCGCCACCAAGCGTGATGAATGTATCCGATGGACTGGTTACCGTATCCGTGAAAGCGGAAAGAACCGGTTATGAACCCCTGACATCAAAGGATATAACTCTTAAGATCAATGCAAAGCCAGTAACCATCACGGCAGATAATTCCTCCAAGAACTTTGGTGAAAAGGATCCTGTATTCACAGGAATGGTAGATGGTCTGATAAACCAGAACGATCTTGGAAATGTCATCTACATAAGAAGTAATGAGGGGGAAGAAAGCGTAGCATTTTATGGGAATGTAATTGTACCGGCTTATACTGCAAATAACAATTACATTGTAACTGAGAAGTATGGGAACTTTGAAATCAAGACAGCATCAATTCCTAACGCTTCCGTAGAAGGAATCGGAGGAGAGTGGGTGTATGACGGATCGTCTCATGCAGCAGGAGCAGAGCTTAAGAATGCACCTGACTATACTGTTTTCTATAAGCTGGGAGATGGTAAGTGGACAGAAACAGCACCACGCGTAGCCAATGTATCCGATGGTCCATTAGCCGTTTATATAAAGGCAGTCAGAACGGGATATGTGACTCTGGAAGCAGAACCAGTCATTATCAGGGTAACGCCAAAGGAAGCAACTATAAAGGTTGATAATAACTGGAAATACTTTGACTTGACGGATCCGGTTTTTGACGGTAAGGTAAGCGGTCTTGTGAACAGCACAGATTTGGGTATAGTCAGTTATATCAGAACCAATGATGATGAGGGAGTAGGTAAGTATCAAGCGGTTCTAAGTGCTCAATACACTTCAAATAGTAACTACAACGTAACTATTAATAAAGGCGATTTCGAGATCCGGTCAGCCAAGGATCCGGATGTGACTTTAAAAATCAAAGGCGGAAGCTGGCCCTATGATGGAAAGGCTCACAAGGCATCACTGGATGTATTCGATGGAATCCTGACGAAACTGCAGAAATACAAGATCGAATACAGTATAGACAAAGGTGAGAACTGGTCCGGGGATGCTCCAAGTGTAAAAAATGTAGATGATGGAACCCTGACAGTGGTTGCCAGAGGAACAAGGACTGGATATGAGGACTTAGTATCAAATGAAGTAACCCTAAGCATCACTCCCAAAGCAGTCACCATTACCGTAGATGATTCTTCTAAATCGTTTGACCAGCCGGACCCGGTGTTCACAGGAAATTTAAATGGTCTTGTGACAGAGGGAGACCTGGGAACAATCAGCTATGTGAGAACCAATGATGCAGAAGGAGTCGATGTATATCCGGGCGTTCTGAATGCAAAATACACAGAGAACGCCAACTATGAGGTAACCGTTATTCCGGGAACCTTTGAAATTAAAACAGCTTCCATGGAAGGTGCGAAAGTAAGTATTGCAGGCGGTGAATGGACTTATGACGGAAATTCACATGCAATAACTGCCGGTATAGAGAATGCGGACGGTTACGTAATCTACTACAAGGCAGGAAATAAAGGGTGGACGACAACACCTCCGGGCATAACCAATGTTAAGGAAGGCACTGTAACCGTATCTGTGAAGGCTGTAAAGCCCGGATATGAGACCCTTACTGCGGAGCCGGTAGAAATAAAGATTATTCCCAAAGCTGTGACCATTGCCGTAGCAGATGCCTGGAAATATTATGGCAGCGATGACCCGGCCTTTGGCGGACCCGGACCAGAACTTGTTAATGCAGGAGATTTGGGGACGATCAGCTATGTGAGAACAAATCATGCGGAAGATACAGGGAATTATGAGGAAGTTTTAGATGCCAGGTATGATATGAATCCCAATTATTCGGTTACTGTTACTAAGGGAAATTTTGAGATCAGGAAGGCAACCATGGAAGGTGCTGAACTGACGGCAGAAGGCGGCAAGTGGATTTATGACGGAACGGCCCATAAAGCAAACGGATTATTGGATCATGCAGATGGCTATACCATTTATTACAAAGTTGGTGAAGGTGACTGGAGCATCACACCACCAAGTGTGACCAACGTATCGGAAGGGCTAATGACAGTATCTGTAAAAGCAACGAGAAACGGTTATGAGGATCTGAACGCAGATGATGTAACACTTCAGATCATTCCCAAAGCAATTGCCATTCATGTGAATAGCAGCTCCAGGTTTTATGATCAGCCGGATCCAGTCTTTACTGGAACCGTAGATCCCCTTGTTAATGAAGGAGATTTGGGATCAATCAGCTATATCAGAACAAACAAGGAGAATGACGTGGCTGTATACACGGGAGTTCTGGATGCTGAGTTTACAGAAAATATGAACTATACCGTAACCGTTGTAAAGGGCAATTTTGAGATCAAGACCGCAACTATGGAAGGCGCAGGCCTTACAGCAGAAGGCGGAGAATGGACTTATGACGGAGTTTCCCATGAAGCAAAGGGCTTATTGAATCATGCAGATGGCTATACCATTTATTACAGGACCGGAGACGGTGAATGGAGTACCGCGCCGCCAAGGGTGACCAATGTATCAGATGGAACGGTGACAGTATCTGTGAAAGCAGTGAGAGTCGGTTACGAGGATTTGACCGCAGATGATGTGACGCTGAAAATAAATGCAAAAGATGCAGTTATCACAGCAAATCATACATTTAAGTACTATGATGATGCAGATCCTGAATTCTCTGGAACGGTGGATGGCCTGATCAGCCAGATGGATCTGGGAAATATCACTTATATAAGAAGCAATGGAGCTGAGGCGGTAGGAAGCTATCCGAATGTCATTGTACCGGTGTATACAGAGAATAGCAATTATATTGTAACTGCGAAGAATGGAAACTTTGAGATCAGAACAGCATCGCTTGAAAATGCTTCCTTAACAGGAACAGGCGGTACCTGGGAATATGACGGAGCTCCCCATGCGGCAGGGTCGACCCTAGAGAATGCACCTGGTTACACAACATTCTACAAGACTGGAGACGGCGAATGGACGGAAACCCCGCCAAGCGTAACCAATGTATCAGAAGGAGTTGTAACTGTCCAGATAAAGGCAACTCGGCCTGGATACGTGGATCTGGAAGCGAAAGCCGTAAGCATCAGGGTGGCAGCAAAGGATATAACCATCCGGGTAGACAATAAGAGCAAGGAGTACGGTACGGCAGATCCGGAGTTTACCGGCCAGGCTGACAGTCTGGTTACGGAAGGGGACTTAGGAACGATTCATTATCACAGGCTTGAGGCAGACCAAAAGAAAGAAGATGCCTCTGATCAGATAACATTAACAGCTTCTTATAACACAAATGAAAACTACAAGGTTACTGTTATTAACGGGGAATTGAAGATCCATGCTGCGAATAATAACGGAGTAAGTGTTGCCGGGCAGACAGTGACCTATGACGGCCACGCATACGGCTTAAATGATGCAGCAGCGCTAAAGGCTGGGTCGACCTTATTATACTCTCTGGACCAGGTAACGTTCAGCGAGAAAAAGCCGGCCTTTACAGATGCAGGAACTTACTTTGTATATGTAAAAGCCCAAAATCCAAACTATGCAGAAACAGATGTTGTGAAAGGTACGGTGACAATTAACAGGAGGCCGGTCACTATTGCTGCGGACAGTGCGGAAAAGAGGTATGATGGAACTGTTCTAAGTGCCAATACTGCTAAAATCACCCATGGACAGCTGGCAGAGGGCCAAAGCTTGAAGAGCGTTCTCTTGACAGGAGCTCAGAAATCGGTTGGCAGCAGTGACAATATCGCCAGCGATGCGGTGATTACATCCGGGGACCTTGATGTAACGGTGAACTATGAGATCACCTACGTTGCAGGCAGACTGACAGTGACCTATGTAAGCAGTGGCGGCGGTAACAGCGGAGGAGGCGGTAACAGCGGAGGATCCTCTCCGAATAAGAATCGTCCCTTTGTACCGGGAGGTCCGGGTGATAACCTTTTGACAATCACCCCTGATGCGGTACCATTATCAAATCTGCCGGTTGAGAATGACATAGAAACCAGCCTTCTGATAATTGATGACGGCAATATTCCGTTAGCAGGTCTGCCAAAGACAGGTGACAAAATGCATGTACAGGGACTTGTAGCATTATTGTCAGGATTCCTTCTGGCAGCTTATGCGGCATTAAGCAGCAGGAACAAGAGGGAGAACCGGTAAAAGAAAGACTTTAGCTATTAAGCAGCCGGTAAGTAAATTATAAACAAATACAGGGCAGAACTTTCCGATGAATCGGTTGGTTCTGCCCTGTTTTCATTTCGCTGAGTTTAATTCATTTGGTGTGCCCGAAGTATCCCGGATATTTAGATGAACTGCAGATAAAAATCAGATGGTTCATTTCAGCCTTGATACCAATTCGTCTAAAGACTGAAAAGTACTGTCAGCACTTTATAATATCCGTTTGAAGGTTAACTTGGAATAAAGGAGGAAGTAAGGTAAAAAAGCAAGAAATATCATGAGGATATGATAAAGCAGTTGATTAGTAATATGTCATAAATAATATGTTAATTGCTGTATAAAATTCATATAGACAGTTAGTTTCTAGTCTGATAATATTGATAGTACAAATATGTAATACAAGTATTCGGCGCTAAAATTGTACAGATGTTTGCATCTATGTTTCATTAAAGGGGGATAAGATTATTCTTACCATGAAAAAAGTAACTTTAAAAGTTAATTACAGTTTTTATGGGTGTTTAATTTATTTCGGAAGCTAAATAAAGGGAGGACTATATTATGTATGATATTAAGGAAATCTACAAGCCATCCAATTTACAAGAGACACTTGACATAATGGCAGGTAATCAGGATGGAATCATTATTTCCGGCGGAACGGATGTTTTAATCAGGCTGAAGGAACGTAAGCTTAAAGAATGCAGGCTTATCAGCATACATAATCTAAAAGAATTACAGGGGATATCATATAATGAATCATCTAATGATATTATAATTTACCCGGGAACCTGTTTTGAAGACATTCATGGCAACAATGTGATAGAGAAATATTGCTACTGTCTATGGCAGGCATCCGATGAAGTAGGAAGTCCGCAAATCCGGACCGTTGCGACGATAGGAGGCAATGTCTGTAATGGGGCTGTCAGCGCTGAGAGTGCGCCTTCCCTTCTGGTAATGAACGCCGAACTGGAATTAACTAATATAAAACATGATGACGTTCATAAAGGTTCGGAAAACGTTTTATCTCATTCCAGGCGGAATGTACCAATCAGGGAGTTTTTCACGGGGCCTGGAAAGACCGTATTAGAGAAGGGTAAAGAATTATTAACAGCAATTAATATCCCGGCGCCTCCCGATGGAAGCGGAAGCTATTATATAAAATTTGGAACCCGCAATGCGTTGGAAATATCTACTTTGGGCTGTGCAGTATTTGTGACTCTTAATGAATCCCAAAATGCCTTTGAAGACTTTCGGATTGCATTTGGTGTTGCAGCTCCGACTCCGATACGCTGTACGCAGATCGAGGGGAAGGTAAAGGGGCTTCCTTTATCCAGGGAAACTTTGAAATTCATTGGGAATGAAGTTCTAAAAGAAGTAAATCCCAGAGACAGTTGGAGAGCATCCAAACAACTTAGAATACAATTAATCAGGGAATTAAGCCAGCGCGCCACGGAAGGTGCTGTTAAGAATGCGGGAGGTGCTATCATTGATTAAGGTCATACATATGAAAGTTAATGGAAAACAGGTGGAGCTGGGAGTTGATGACAGGGAGTGTCTGACGGATACCCTTCGAAACCGTTTAGGACTTACGAGCGTTAAGAAAGGCTGCGAGGCCGGTGAGTGCGGTGCATGTACCGTGCTCATAGACGGAAAGGCCACCAACAGCTGTATTTATCTTACGGTGTGGGCAGAAGGACGGGACATTGTCACTGTGGAAGGAATCAAAGGGGAGAATGAGAACCTGCATCCGGTTCAGCAGGCTTTTGTAGATGAGGCTGCAATTCAATGCGGATTCTGCACACCAGGACTGATCCTGACGGCCGTTGAGATTGTGGGATCAGGAAAAAAATACACGCGGGATGAACTTCGTAAGCTTATTTCTGGTCATTTGTGCCGCTGTACAGGATATGAGAATATTCTTAATGCGGTTGAAAAAGTAGCCGGGCTGGAAAAGAAATAGAAAGTTAGGGATCGTGTTTATCTGTATTTTTATAAGATTCATGTATTTAAGGCCAGCTGCTGTCGGTAGTTGGCCTTATCCGTGTGCGCCAGGTATAGGAGGACCATTCTATCAGAAGAAAATTTATTCCTGTTAATTGATGTGGAATCGATCTCCCAAGTTGCAGATTACGGTTCGAAATGCTATACTATCAATGAATTATATGAAGGTCATAAGGAGGGGGAAGATGGAAAAACCAAAGCAGTTATCAGATCGTTATACACAGGAGATCCTCCATGAAATCCAGGCGGGGATTTACGCCCATGCGGACAGGCTGCCATCAGAGCCGGACATTGCGAAGCGGTTCGGGATAAGCCGAACCATGGTCAGAGACTGCCTGTCAATTCTTGAGAGAGAGGGATTTATAAGCCGTAAACACGGTGTTGGTACTATTATAAATCAACATGTTCTAAAAGTGAAAGTCCGGATAGATCTGGAGCAGGAGTTTCTTGATATGATCCGTGGAGCAGGATATGAGGCGGATACTGCGTTTGTTCATGTGAGTCATGAAGCAGCTGATGAACAGGTTGCTAAAAAACTTCGCATAAACAGCGGCGAGGGTGTGGTAGTAAGTAAGAGGCTGATAACAGCAGATGGCAAACCTGCGATCCACTGTTCCGATTACATAGCAGAGCGCAGCATAGCTGTGAGGGATTATGATATGAACCTGCTTAAGAAGCCGGTGTTTGAATTTATTAAGGAATACTGTGATACAGAAATTTACATGGATTTGTCTGAAGTCAGCGCGGTAGCAGCGGATGCTGAGATGACGGAATATTTTGGTGTGGAGATGGGAAGCCCATTATTATATATTGATGAAGTTGGTTATAACTTTGTTGGACAGCCAATTCTATACTCCAAAGAACACTATGCGGATGGAATTTTGAAGCATACCATATTAAGAAAGAAAATATAGGCTGTTTCATAATAATTCTTGTGAGAGTTCGACAAAATCGACTCTCTTTTTTTATGAGAAAATACATTGATTATCATTTATAAATTTGCTACTATTAAAGTACTACAAATAAGTAATACAAATAGGTATCATCAAAGAAGAGAAAGGGGTTTATTATGGAGAGGGGTAAACAAGCAGGGAGAGGGAGCTCATTCCTGGAGAGACAATTTCATTTGAAGGAGAATCAAACGAATGTGAAGACAGAGGTGATTGCGGGCCTGACCACATTTTTAACATGCACCTACATATTGGCGGTTAATCCGGCTATTCTTTCTTCCACGGGCATGGATTCTAAGGCGGTACTTTGGGCTACCGCGATCTCAGCAGCGATCGCCTGTTTCGCAATGGGTTTGCTTACTAATTTCCCATTTGCGTTGGCACCGGCCATGGGGTTAAATGCTTATTTTGCTTACACAGTCTGTGGAGCCCTTGGACTGTCCTGGCAGAATGCATTGGCTTGTGTGTTTGTTGAGGGTGTGACATTCAGTATTTTAAGCGTCATTGGTGTGCAGGATAAGATTGTAAACGGGATTCCGGAATGTTTAAAACAGGCGATATCAGCGGCAATTGGATTTTTTATTGCTTTTTCAGGTCTGCATAATGCAGGGATTATTATGTATGATCCGGATAATCTGTTACAGCTTGGTAATTTAAGAGACCCTGGGGTGATTCTGGCACTGATAGGGATTCTGTTGACTGCCGGACTGGTAATTAAGCGGGTGAAAGGAGCTATTCTTATCGGAATCCTTGGTATAACGTTTTTGGGACTTCTCTTTAAAAATCCAGACACGGGGGTTGCATATACGCAGTGGCAGGGATTAATTGCGATTGAAAATCCCGTTAAGGCATTAGCGCCTACCTTTGGTCAGCTGACCTTTAAAGGTTTGTTTGAAGGGGGTGTGGCTACAACCATTGGCGTACTGTTTGCAATATTCAGCTTTTTATTTGTAGATATGTTTGACAGTATCGGTGTCTTGGTTGGAGTAGGTATTAAGGCTGGTTTTGTTAATGAGAAAGGAGAACTGCCGGGAGCAGGCAAGGCTCTGTTCGTTTCAGCCGCAGGAGCTGCAGTAGGTGCAATATTCGGAACGCAGACTGTAACTGTATTCGGAGCTGAGAGTACGACCGGAATTGCAGAAGGCGGAAGAACCGGCCTGACTGCAATTGTTATAGGCGTGTTTTTCCTTCTGTCCCTGCTTTTCACACCGCTGTTCTTAATGATTCCGGGAATTGCTACGGCTCCGGCCCTTGTCATGGTTGGTATTTTCATGATTGAGCCATTGATGCATGTGGATCTTGGGGATACCAAGATTGCATTTCCGGTGTTCATCTGTGTTGCTTTTATGGCGTTTACTTTTAATATCGCATATGGTATCCTCTTTGGTTTGCTGGCGTATACAGGCGGACAGGTGTTTGCCGGAAACGCAAAGAAATTATCAGTACCAACCTGGATACTCTCGGCGGTCTTTATGCTATATCTCGTATTGGAGATTATATTCAGATAGCAGACATATGGAGGTGTAGATTATGGGAATCAAAAGTAATGTTATAAGGTTAGATGCAGTAGAAAAAGTTACTGGAGCTGCAAAATATACAGAGGATCTGATACCTGCCAACGCATTGGTGGGTAAGACCCTGCATAGTACGATTGCAAATGGGATCGTAGTATCCATTGATATTGAGGAGGCATTAAGGGTACCAGGAGTGGTGGATATAGTCACATGTTTTGATGTTCCGAATTATAAATATGCCACATGCGGACATCCGTTTTCGCTGGACCCATCCCATGCTGATGTAAAAAACAAGACTATATTGACCTGCAGAGTAAGGTATTATGGAGATGAGATCGCGGCAGTAGTTGCGGAGGATCATCTGGCTGCTCAAAAAGCACTGGAAAAAATAAAAGTGGAATACAAGGTCTTTGAGCCAGTGCTGACTCCGGAAGCGGCAGTGGAAAGTGATAAGGAGCTTCATAGCCAGTCTCCCAGGAATGAGCTGGCGCGAATGGACTTCCAGATTACACCAGAAGGTAAGGTGGATTTTTATAAAGGGACATTTTCCACAGATCCTTACATCGGAGGACATAAAGATTTAAAAGGAACCAAATTCTATGTGCCGCCCCAGCAGCATTGCCATATAGAAAATATCTGCTGCTTTGCCTATATGAGTGATAGAAAAATCGTTATCGTATCACCAAACCAGGCGACCCATACCATGCGTAGAAATGTTGCGGAGGCAGTTGGCCTGCCCATTGGGAATATACGAATCGTAAAGCCATATATGGGCGGGGGATTCGGAAATAAGCAGGATACATATTATGAACCACTGGCAGCGTTCCTGACCATGAGGCTGGGAGGCCGCTGTATATCCTTTGCGATGAGCAGGGAAGAAACCTTTGTAAATAGCCGGACTCGTCACGCCATGGATCTCTGGGCAGCAACTTCGGTTAATGAGGAGGGGAGAATCACAAAAAAAGGATTAAGAATTAACTCTTACAGCGGCGCTTATGGAAGTAATGGGCATGCAATTACTGCTTATGCGGTAACGAACTATTTCCAGCTGTATCCGGCTCTTGAAAAACAGGTAGGAGAATCAGCTACTGTGTACACAACCATGCCGTCGGCTGCAGCCATGCGGGGATATGGAATCCCTCAGGTGGATTTTGCCATGGAATGTCAGATGGATGATATTGCAATGGAACATGGCTGGGATCCTGTTGAGTTCAGGAGAAAGAACATGATGGGGAAGAGATTCTTAGATCCATTTGACCGCTTCCATTGTGCAAGCAATGGACTGGAAGAATGTATTGACAAGGGTTGTGAGATGATAAACTGGAAGGAACGGAGAAAGGCCTGCGATGAATTCAACAAGACATCTGCCGGCATAAAGAAAGGGGTGGGGATGGCCCTTTTCGCTTATAAAACAGGCGTATATCCGATTCAATTGGAAACAGCTTCCTGCAGAATTCTCTTAAATGAGGACGGAAGTGCCCAGGTCCAGATAAGTGCAACGGAGTTGGGGCAAGGGTCTGATACGGTATTTGCACAGATGGTTTCGGAAGTGACAACCATTCCAGAAAAAAGAGTTTTTGTAATGAGTAAACAGGATACGGATATATCTCCCCATGATGCAGGCGCCTATGCTTCAAGGCAATCATATGTATCTGGCAGCGCAGTAAAGCAGACGGCTGAAATATTGAAGCAGAAGATTTTAAATCGGGCAGCGCTGCTGTATGGAGAGGAGGAGAATAAGCTAAGCCTGACTTATGAGAATGTGGTGACAGACGCCGGTAAAATTCTGGGTTCCATCGCTGATGTCGCCTTAAAGATGCAGTATACCAATGATATGAAAATAGACAGTGAACATATCACAGCCGAATCCACATATACCATGCGGAACAACGCTTTTTCCTTCGGGGCAAGCTTTGTGGATTTGGAAGTGGATGTGTCCATCGGAAAAATCAAAATAAACCGTGTAGTGGCCGTTCATGACAGCGGGACAATTTTAAATCCACAGCTGGCCAGTGCACAGGTGCATGGAGGAGTTGCCATGGGGTTGGGCTATGCGTTGAGTGAGCAGATGCTTTTTGATGGGAAGACCGGAAAGATGCTCAATGACAACCTGTTAGATTATAAGATCCCTACATCCATGGATATCCCACCCATTGAAGTAGCGTTTGTTGAGACTTATGAGCCAACCGGACCATTTGGAAATAAGGCTCTGGGTGAGCCGCCTCTGATCCCCCAGGCTCCGGCGGTCCGGAACGCAGTTTTACATGCAACCGGAGTAGGAATTAACAGTCTGCCTTTGTCATCAGATAATTTAATAAAGGCTTTCTTAAAGGCTGGGCTGATAGAGAGTGCACTGCCCTGATTTTAAGAGATTCTACAATCCTGATCCTGGATGAGGCAACCTCTGCTTTGGATACAAAAACAGAAAAAGAAATACAGGCGGCTTTGAATGAGATTTCAAAGGAGCGTACGACCATTATGATTGCACACAGGCTTTCTACAACCCGTGAGGCTGATTTGATTGTAGTGCTTGAGGGGACCGGTATTGCAGAGATTGGCACCCATGACGAGCTGATTGCGAAGGGAGGAATCTTTGCACGTTTACATGGAGCTCAGACATCACAGGGAATGTTATAAAAAAACGGACCACGGAAGAATTTTCTGTGATCCGTTTTCCTATGGAAACGGCAGCAGGAGATAACCATTACTTCACGTCCCCTACCTCCATAAATTTAGCCGGAGAGCATCCAATATATTTCTTAAACACCTTAATAAAATACTTATATTCAGAAAATCCTACCATCTCTGCGATTTCATAAACCTTATACTGATCTGATTTCAGAAGCTCCACAGCTTTTTGCATCCGGTAACGGTTCAAAAAATCATTGAAGGTATAGCCGGTCTCGCTTTTGAATTTCGTATTTAGATAGGTACAGGAAAGATTATATTCTTCGCTTAAATCAGTTAAGGATAGGCGGGAAGAATAATGCTCTTCGATATACTTTACCATGGAGCTTACATATTTATTTTTAAAGGTGATGGTTTCAGAAATATCTGTTTCTAATATGCCCAGCTTTTTCTTTTCCAGATCGATTTGCCGGATGTATCCTTTCATCCGTGTATTCGCTTCCAGCTTCTCGGTTATTTTTAGAATCGCATCATAAAGTTCCGTAAAATCCACGGGTTTTAAAAGATATTCTGTGACACCAAGGCGGATCGCCTTTTTTGCAAATTCAAATTCACTGTACCCGGATACGATAATGGCTTCATAACCATATTCTTTAATGCTTTCTTCCAACATCTGCAGACCGTTCATGATGGGCATGTTGATATCTACAATTACGATGTCAGGCTCATTGTCTTTGATCTTTTGAATGCCATCGACTCCGTCTATGGCTTCGCCTACAACTACGCAGTTGATTTCCTGCCAATTTACCATGAACATCAGACCTTTTCTGATGATATCTTCATCCTCTACAAGTAAAACCTTATACATAATAATCCTCCATATCTGCCGGCATGGTAACTGTGACCCGTGTTCCGGAACCTGGCTGGCTTTCGATGGTCACACCGTATCCAGGACCATATAACAGACGGACAACACGATGGGAATTATAGAGACCAATATGCTCTTTATATCCGTCCTCCAATTCCAGTCCGGCCCGCAGACTGGCAAGGCGTTCACCATCAATCCCGCTTCCGTCATCCTCCACACACAGCTCCAGCAGGCCTTCATGCACTCGCCCGGTGATCGTAATGGAGATGGAGTGGGTATTTTTCATGCCGTGAACTAGGGAATTCTCCACAACCGGCTGTAGCAGCAGCTTGGGTATCCGGTACTCCAGCACCTCCTCCGGAATATCAATATGATATTTCAAGCGTCGGTTATAGCGCATCTTTTGTAACAGGAGATAATCATTGATATATTCAATATCCGTTCTGAGGGAAACTATGGTGCTGCCATAATAGATGCTGTAGCGCATGAGTCTGGCGAAAGACTGAACCATATCAGAGGCTTTTGCCGCATCAATCATAATTTCATACCGGAGAGTCTCCATAACATTAAAAATAAAATGAGGGTTAAATTGTTCTTCTAATTGCTTGATTTCCATGGTACGTTTTCGTTCGGACAGTTCACTGTTATATTTAAGCAGCTCTTCCCGCTGTATTACCATGTGGCGGTATGCATCATCCAGCTTCTGGAATTCATCAAATACTTTAGAACGGAGCTGATAGTCCATATTTCCTTTTCCCATCTGTTCAATGGATTTCTGGAGTTCATTGATGGCCAGAAGGTTTTTCTGGGTAATGTGTTCGGTTACCGGCAATGAAATAATGACCAGAAGAATGCCTACGATAAGCATGAATACGAAGCCGTATAGCAGGAGGTCTTTCTGATATTCGGTGGAAACCAGTGTATATAAGATCAGAGAACTTCCGGGAAGTGAGCTTTTTTGAATGTGATAATGTTTTCCATTGACCTTTACTACACTTCCTTCCTGCCAGTCCATCCGATATTTTCCGGAAGGGTATTTGTCTATGGGGTCAGTCTGCTGGCGGCTGATCGAAAAGATTAGATTGTCATATCGGTCCGTGATGATAACGTCATCAAGAGGGTATTCGCGGATGATTTCATAAAGGTAGGTATCCAGCAGGTCAAAAAACAGATAGCCGGTAAGTGATCCGTCCATTATCACAGCTTTGCCAAGAATTAAATCACCTGCCTGTTCATTGGAATAGTTTAACCGGCTTGGCAGAGTGAAGATCTTTTCCGGCTGTTCCTGCATCTGGCTGGTCATGCGGCGAAAGATATCACTTTCATGGAAAATCTCCTGGTTGCCGGCAAATAGATTGCTGCTGACGATGCTTCCGTTCTGGTCTAAGAGTATAAAAGATGAACGGATAGTCTGGGTGTTGGTGAAGTCATAAAGAAGCCGGTTATTTGCAGTGATGGCGGCAGGGTCTGTACTGTTTAGTGCGGTCAGCAGGACTGGATTTTGGGTTAGCTCGATAAGGCCTTGTTGATAGAGCAGGAGCTGTTGATCCAGGATGCCGGATAGCTGAATATGATTTCTTTTATTTGGACCGGAAATAATCCATTGTACATTGATTAACAGGAATAAAAGGACCAGTACGAATAGTAGGGAGATGATGGAAAGTGCGTATTTCATAAAGGATTTTTTGATATAGTCCTTGTACTGATTACTTTTCATGGGGGCCTCCGAATGTGGTTGGTTAATTGGTGAGGTGGTTTGGGGGGTGGGGTTATAGGTATTATAACATAAGTCCGCAGTGTAGCTCATAAAACCTGCGGTTTTATGAGCTAACGGGCATTCGCCCTATGAAATAAGTCATGAAAAGATTTTCGTTGTGCTAGCACATAAGAAAATCTTTTCATGACTTATTTCCCACTGCTCATTGCTTTCGCTAAATGCTTATATCATTGCTGCCCGTGAGTTTGAAGAACAATAGCAGCGATAGGATACTTGTAAGAGTTAAGATGGTAGAATAAGCAGCAGCATTGCCGAAGTTGCTTCGAATGACCTCTGCATAAATAGCCACGGTAAGCGTCTGGGTCTTGCTTGTATAGAGGATGATGGAAGAGCTCAGCTCACTGATCAAAGTGATCCAGCTCATAATAGCACCGGATAATACACCGGACATCATCATGGGAACTGTAATTTTTGCAAATGACTTTGTTTCTGAACAGCCCAGACTGATGGCAGCTTCCTCCACACTGGGACTGATCTGTCCGATGATGGCAGTACTGGAACGGATGGTGTAGGGCATACGCCGGATGGACAGTGAGATGACGATAATGAGGGCGGTGCCACTGAGGAGAAACGGTTTTGTGTTAAAAGCATATAAAAATGAGATGCCCAGTACAGAGCCTGGTATAATATAAGGGAACATAGTGACCGTATCAAGGATATTGGTTAAAATTGATTTTTTTCGTACAGTCAGATAGGAGATCAAAATTCCAAGCACCACGACGATAGCAATGGCGCACAGTCCGAATAAATAGGTGTTAAAAATGGCGCCGTTGTTATTCTTGGAAAACAGTGTGTTTCGGTAGTTATCAAGTGAGAAACCTCCGGTGTATACGCTTCCTCCTCCGGTAGCCAGGAAGGAAGTGAAGATAACGGTCAGCTGCGGAAGAATGGCGATAAGAACCACCAGGTATACAAACAAATGGGATAAAATATTTTTAAGACCAGTGCAATGTTCTGCTTCCATTGGTTTTAATGCGGTCATGGAATAGGTATAGCGGTTTCCCAGATAGCGCTGGAAGAAGAATAACAGCAGGGTGATGCCGATGATAATGACGCAGAGAGCAGCAGCAAAATGGTCATCGGTACTGACCTCGCCCATAAACTGGCTGTACATTAAGACCGGGAATGTCTTATAACCTTCACCGATCAGCATTGGAGTACCAAAGTCGGAGAAGACTCTCATAAATACCAGTAAGGAGCTGGCAAGCATGGTGGGCATGACCAGTGGAACGATTACTTGAACCACCCTCTGCATGGCACTGCAGCCCAGGCTTTCAGCGGCTTCATTTAAGGAGTTATCCAGGTTTTTAAGAGCACCTGAGATATACATATAAACCAGTGGAAAGGATTGAAGAGAGAAGACAAGTACAATTCCTGCAAATCCATAAATGCCGTTTAACTTTACATGAAACAGATCGTTTAAGATTTTGGTGATAAATCCATTGCGCCCCAGTAACTGGATCCATGCATAAGCTCCGATAAATGGAGGAGAAAGATAGGACATGACGATCAGGATATTTAAATACTTACTTCCTCTGATTCGTACACTTCGTAAAACATAAGCCATAACCAGACCCAGAACAGCTGCCAGCAGGGTGGAAACAATGGTGACTTTAAAACTGTTTACCAGGGTACTCCAGTAGTATTTTCTGGCGAAGAACTTACCGAAATATGCAAGACTGAAGGAACCATCCTCGGATAGTACGCTCTTATATAATATCAGAATTAAGGGGTAGACTACGAAGATGAGAAAAAGACCGAGAATCCCCAGTGCCATAGCTACCCAGATATTGAACTTCTTTTCGCCGGCATATCTCATACCTGATCCCTCCTAACCACAAGATTTTTATTACCGTCTTCGGTATAAACGTTGATCTTTTGAGGCTGTACAGCAAGACGGATGTCAGATCCATCCGGAATGATATCCCAGATATCGGAATTTTGGATGACTTCAATTTCCTGACCGTTTGCCAGGGTAACAAAATAATGAGTGGTAATGCCAAGAAATACACTGCTTTTTACTGTTCCAGGGATGCCGCCGCCGTCTGCCTGGTTGATGATGAATTCTTCAGGGCGAACGGATACCTTAATATTCTGACCGTCTTTTACTTCATGGCTTAACTGATCCATAGGAACGGTATAATCCTGAATCTGAATGGAAGTTTCACCGTTTTTCACCGATGTTATTCCGGACAGGATATTGGATAAGCCGATAAAGGTAGATACAAACAGGTTTGCAGGTCGCTGGTAAATGTTCTTTGGCGTATCGATCTGCTGGATGACACCGCCATTCATGACCGCGATACGGTCTGATACAGCAAGAGCCTCCTCCTGATCATGAGTTACATAAACGGTGGTGATGCCTATCTGCTGCTGAATCCGTTTAATGGCATTTCTCATCTCCACACGAAGTTTCGCATCCAGGTTTGACAGCGGCTCATCCATCAGAAGCACTTCGGGATGGATGACGATAGCCCGGGCTAAGGCAACCCGCTGCTGCTGGCCGCCTGACAGTTTGGCGGGCATACGATTTTTTAAATGATCGATTTTAACAATTTTTAAGATTTCATCCACCTGGACATCGATTTGTGATGCAGGTATTTTTCTGTTTTTCAATCCAAAAGCCACATTATCTTTGACTGACATATGGGGGAAAATGGCATAGTTCTGGAAGACCATACCCATGTTTCGTTTGTTGGTGGGGATGTCATTGATTATCTTCTGGTCTACCTTGATTTCACCCCCCTCGATGCTGTTAAAGCCGATGATCATTCGAAGCAGGGTTGTCTTGCCGCAGCCGGATGGTCCTAACAGGGTGAAGAACTCTCCTGGCTTAATATCCAGGGATAATCCATTGATAATGGTATCTTTTCCAAATCGCTTTACTGCGTTTTCTATACTGATTGCTACTCCCATAGTTCCTCTCTCCTAACGTACTCCGTATTTTTTTGTACAAAAAGACTGCCCCTGACTGAGTCTCAGGCAGTCTTTTGTTTGGATCAATGCAGTTTATTAATCCATGGATGTTTCCATGTGCTCACTGAACAGATTGGTGATCTCTAATTTGTGTTCTGCTACCCATCCTTCATCATAGTTATCAAATAATTTAATCTCGCTTTGAGGTTTCATATAATCAGCCAGAGTGGCATCTTTTCTCAGCGGTCTTACGGTCAGTGTGGAGCCGACTGCATTCTGAATCTTTTCAGACAGCATGTAATCCACAAATTTCTTTGCATTTTCCGGATGTTTGCAGTCTTTTAGAATCTGTACGGATTCTCCGGGGAAGATGGCTCCTTCTACCGGGAATACAACTTCTACTGCGGCACCTTCCTTAACATAGTTGGCAGCAGGATCTTCCCAGGTTAAGCCAACCACATATTCCCCTTCAGCCACGCCCTTATATACCTGGCTGGAGCTGTTGCACATCTTGCCGTCTAAGTTGGCGATAAACTTGTCTACATAGGCCCACGCTTCGTCTGAAAGGGGATCACCGTCTTTGCCCATACCGTAAAGCATAGCCAGTAATGACTGGAATGCAGAACTGGAGTTTACAGGATCGCCAAATGCAATTTTTCCTTTTAATTCAGGATTTAATAAATCCTCAAATCCATCGATCTTCATATCGCCTTTTAAGTCCTTGTTCACGATCATGACAGTTGGATCTGCAAAAGCAGGGGTAAAGTAACCGGTGGTATTTTTGAAAGCATCGATCATGTTGCCGTCTTCGGAAGATACATATTCCATGAACAGGTCTTTGGATGCGGATAACATGGTCTGGTCAGCGACCCAGAAGATATCGCCAAGCGGATTGGCTTTTTCTGACTGAGCTCTCTTTAACAGCTCTCCGGTTCCTGCGACGACCACCTCGACTTTAATTCCGGTGTCTTTTTCAAATTCAGGAATCACGGCATTGTTTAAGGATTCGCCGCGGGCGGTATAAACGACCAGAACAGGATCTTCCTCCCCTGCTGTCTGAGCTGCGGCTTCGGTTTTTCCGGTATCTGCCGACGTGTTATTATCTGCCGGTTTCCCGGAGCTGCAGCCGGTGGCTGCCAGTGCCATGGCTAATAGAACTGCTGAAATCTTTACTGTTTTCTTCATGTGATTCTCTCCTCCCTGTTGGTGTTTCACTGGTTTATCTGATAATTACATTTTAGCTGCGGGGGTTATAAATGTAAATCCGACAATATCACACAAAGGTGTAAAATACACAACTTATGTTTCATTGCCTATAATAATACAGGCTCGTTTTATGTGGGTCCTTAATCTGCTTGACTAGCTATATTATTTAGAGTAAGATATCTCCATAATTGACAAAATGCGACATATTTTTTAGAGCCAAAGAGTGTCATATGATGGTCTGCTAAATAACGCATTTACTAATCTTAAAGGAGATAAGAACGTGAGCATTAAAAAACTTATATACAACATAATGGCCTGCCTCGCTATTCTAAGCATTTTAAGTACTGGCCTGATGTTTCTGTTTTTGGATCAAAACCAGAGCAACGGAACGATTGTAAATTATTGCGGTGTTGTCAGAGGTGCAACACAGCGAATTATGAAGCTTCATTTGCTTGATCAGCCGGTGGAAGAGCAGATCGCAAAGGTAGAGAAAGCCATGGATGGAATCATCGCAGGCGACAAAGAGCTTGGGCTTCCAGTGCCAAGAGACAAAGAACTGGTTACACAGATGCAGGAGATCCGTACATATTGGAAAGAGCAGATTCTGCCCCTTTTAAATGATGGTCAGAATGATAAGCTGTTAGAAAACAGTGAGGAGCTTTTTAACAAAAGCAATGCAGCTGTTTCTCAGGCTGAAAAATACACCGCCCAGGGAATTACAAAGCTTAAGGCCATAAGCGCCATTACCTTGGTAATCAACCTGATTTCCATTTATTTTATTCTGATGATAATCCGCAGAAAGATCCTGATTCCGGTAAAAACCCTGGAAGATGGAATGGAGCGCCTGTCACAGGGAGATCTAAAGAGCGAGATCAATTATACATCAACAAATGAGCTGGGGATGCTGGCAAACAGCATGAGAACGTCCATTCATACACTGTCCGACTATATTTCCCGCATTGGAGATTCCATGAAGCAGATGGAACAGGGTAATTTTGATTTGCCCTCCCAGCAGTATATTGGAGATTTTACCAATATCGGGCACTCCATTGAAACCTTTACCGCACAGATATCAGAGACCCTGGACCAGCTGCACCAGACCTCCGAACAGGTATCTGCAGGTGCAGAGCATGTTGCGGCCAGTTCTCAGCTTCTGGCTGTGGGAGCTGCAGAGCAGAACGGCGCGATTGATGATCTGTCTCATGCCGTAGAAACCATTGTAACAAAAATAGACTATACCACGGAAAACGCCAGTGTTTTTAACACCAAAGCCCAAACAATGGGTGTGAGCCTTGATGAAAGTGAGCAGCAGATGCGGCACCTGCTAAAGGCAATGGAAGGGATCCAGAAAAATTCAGAGGAAATTATTAAGATTAACAAAACCATTGAGGACATTGCATTCCAAACCAATATCCTGGCTTTAAATGCAGCGGTAGAAGCAGCAAGAGCAGGTGAGGCAGGTAAGGGATTTGCCGTAGTGGCAGATGAAGTCAGGAATCTGGCGGCAAAGAGTTCACTGGCAGCAAAAAACACTTCGGAGCTTATAGACGTTTCTGTCAGGTCGGTTGAAACGGGTAAGGATTTAACGGACTCTATGGCCAGGATATTAAGCACTGTTTTAATGGATGCCAGAGAAATTGCAGCAGGTATCGGAGAGATCCAGTCAGCCTCTAAAGAGCAGAGTCTTTCTGTGTCCCACATCACCGACAGTGTGGATAAGATTTCCGCAGTGGTTCAATCCAATTCAGCAACCGCTCAGGAGAGTGCCGCTGCAAGCGAAGAGCTGTCTGCGCAGGCAAGGGTACTCAGCGGTCTGGCAAATCAGTTTACTTTAAAGAGAATGTGATAGATAATTAAAAAAGGCATCCTGCTGACCACCATCAGAACGCTTTTTTTATTGGGTTTCCTTCGGCCATTTTTTATTTGCAGTTTAAGGATATACACGATATAATTTCAATATAGAGGTGGTCGAATGTTTAAAATAGGCGAGTTTTCTAAATTAACGCAAGTATCAATCCGCATATTAAGGTATTACGACGAAACAGGTCTGCTAACGCCTGCAGCAACCGATAGGTTCACCAATTACAGCCCTTAATCATTGGGATGATGAATTTATTGCAAAGCAGCTTGAGAATAAGCGTCTGGAAATCGAGAATGTAATTAAAGCGGAACAGGAGAAGCTATCAAAAAGACGCATTGTTCCCGATTATTATGCAGAGGGGCAGCTGTGGAAAGAAATGTCGGCCTTTGCAGATAAAAATAACATTCCTGTTTCGAACGATACATTTACCATATATCATGATATGGATTACAGAGAGAAAGATGTAGATATGGAAATATGTGCGCCTGTGGCACGGATGGGGAAAAATACAAACGGGTTTGTGTTTCGTAATACGGAACCCGTTCAAAATATGGCTTGTACCATGGTATATGGTCCTTTTGAAAATATTGGGGGGGCATTTCTTGCTTTTGCAAGTTGGCTGCAGGAACATAACCAGTATAAAATGATCGGGCAAAGCAGGCAAATGGTTCACCGTGGTCCGTGGAATGAGGAATGCCCTGAATCATACTTGACTGAAATACAAATCCCGCTGGAAAGAATATAGAAAAAAGCGTCTTGCAAAATTATTTGCAGGACGCTTTTTTTCATATTGACCCTCACATGATGTGAGGGTTTACATTGGATTTACAGGTAAAATAAAAATAACGTGGAGGAACGTACAATGCAAAATTTTCATGTAAACCCTATTGGTAAAGTAATTGTCAACGAAGATGGAATGTTCATCGAGCTTGAACCGAAGTATATTCCCGCCTTGCAGGCGTTAGATGGGTTCAGCCATCTTAGTGTTATTTGGTGGTTTAGCGGCTTTGATAACGAACAAATGAGAAATACCATTGAAACCCCGCAGCCTTATAAAAAATCTCCTGCAGTAATGGGCATATTCGCTACAAGATCGCCGGTTCGCCCTAATCCGCTTGCTCTGTCAACAGTACAAGTTATTCATATAGACTATGAAACGGGCATTATTCAGATTGCGTATATTGATGCAAATGATGGCACGCCTGTACTTGATATAAAGCCATATACTCCGAGCCTGGATAGGGTGGAAACTCCTGGTGTACCGGAATGGTGCCGCCACTGGCCTATGAGTTTGGAAAAATCAGGAACCTTTCACTGGGAAGATGAGTTTAATTTTTAACCTACACTGCAGATAGCACTACACGCTTGACATGGGCTGAATTTAGTCTGGTCCAACGGCATTATAATCAAGTCCACAAAATTTCAGGACAAGGAACAGGCGGAAAAGGGGCTGGGAGCGGGGCATGAAAAAGCCGCAGGATGAAATATCCTGCGGCAGATCTCTGAAGCTGATACTAGGTTTAAGCGTTATTTCATTCCCTTGCACAACGCCCACTGAATTCCATCCAAAATCCAGAATAATGCGGCTCCTACCACCGACATAATGACAATGCCGCCGTACATCTGAATGTAGTTGATCCTGGACCATGCGTCCAGAATGTAGTAACCCATCCCCCAGCGGGTTCCATAAGCTTCTACAATTAAAAGGATGGCTAAGGAGGTTCCTGTTCCAATCCGAATGCTGGTAAACAGCTCCGGCAGTACCGCAGGCAGGGTGATATCCATTAAAATACTTCGTTTGCGGGCGCCTGCGCTTTTGGCCACATAATAAATTCCCTGATCAATATGCTCCGCGGCATCCCGGACGGCCACAATGATCTGGAAGACCGTGGTCAGGACGATGATGAGAATTTTAGAGCCATTGCCAAGCCCTAAAAGCAGCATACAGACCGGAAGCAGCGCTGTTTTGGGAACTGGGTAGGAAAAGTACACCAGAGGGTGTAGGATGCGGTTAGCGATGGCAGAGGAGGCCATGAAAATCCCAACAGGTACGCCGATGAGGAGGGCAAGGGAGAGGCCTGCCGCCACACGGCCTAAGCTGGCTCCTATATGAAGCCAAAGCCCCCCGTTTATTACCTGGCTGAACTTGCCATAGACTGTTAGTGGCCCAGGAAGCACAGAGGTGGACAAGAGGACGGCGAGAAGGAACCAGAACAGATTTACAAGTAAAAATCCTTTTATAAAGACCCATAATTTTTTTCTCATATCTCATCCGCCTTTATGATTTTCTCTGTGATCAACTGTTCAAGTTCCGCATATTCTGCATCTGAGGGACGTTTTACACCCTGCCAAGGATTTTCACTGAAAAGATTGAAGCCACCGCCCCGTTTCATAACTGCAATGTTATTGGCAAGGTAAAGGGCGTCTTCCACCCGATGGGTGACTATGACTGTAGTGGGCTTTTTTTCTTTCCAGACCCGCAGAAACAGTTCCCTTGCTGCCAGAGCTGCAGCAATATCAAGAGCAGCGAAAGGCTCGTCCATCAGGAGAAGTTCCGGATTAAGAAGAAAGGCTCTTGCAAGAGCCACACGCTGCGCCTGGCCGCCGCTTAATGTTCCGGGATATCGTTCTAATAGTCCGTTAATTCCCAGCTCTTTGCACAGGCTGGAAAGCTGCCTTTCCAGATCGTGGGTTTTTCCACGGATTTTGGCTGTAAACAGGCAGTTTTCCTTTACCGTTTTCCAGGGTAGCAGCCCGTAGTTTTGAGGGATCAGCCCGATAGAACACGTTTTAGGGTCAAGTCCGTTATCGTCAAGGGTGATGGAGCCCGTAAAGGGCAGTATACCTGCCAGGGCGTGAACCATGGTGGATTTTCCGCAGCCGGAGGGACCTGCGACAGCCAGGACCGTTCCGGTCTTTAGCTGCCAGGACACCTGGTCAATGACCTTATGCATCCCGCCTTTCCCATATGTTACAGAGATATCTTTTACTTTCAGCATCTGGCTCCCTCCGTTCTTCTAAGGTATCTAATTCAATTCTCCGATCAGTTGATCAGGCTTTAAATCCGGGCTGCATAATCCCTTCTTAGCGGCCCATTCCACAGCGGCCTGTAAGTCAGACACCTTTGGCAGTTCATTTTTCCGGTAGTCTGGCAGCTTAATATTTCCGGTGAGTTCTTCCGGATAGCCTGCCGCTTTGATGACCGTGGCTTCATACTCATTTAACGGCGTGGTATTCAGATAATCAACCGCCTCATCGTATGCATGATACATCTTTTTTATGGTATCGGATTTTTCGTCGATTGCTTTCTTTGTAAATGCTGATACGGCCGGATACAGACCGTCGGTATTGGCACTTCCCAGAACTACCGCTCCATCCTTGATCGCCAGGGTAGAGAATGGCTCCGGCAGAAGAACCAGATCGATCTTGCCATTTCGCAGCATTTCAAGCCTGTCAGGGATCCGCGGTACTACCTGCTTGTCCAAATATGTATCATCTAACCCGGCATTCGTTAAAATATAATCCAGGGAATACTCGATCAGCGTGTTTTCCGATATTGCAATGCTTTTTCCCGCTGCTTTTTCCAGGGAAGTGATTCCAGTATCCTTACCAGCCAGCAGTACATAATCCCCGTCAGTACATCCGGCTGCCTTTACTTCCAGCCCCGCATTCTGATACATGCACAGGCCGATGAAGTCCGTAAAGACCCCGTCTAATTCCCCTGCCTGAAGAGCTGCATCCCGGTCCTTTGCAGAAGAGAATACCTGCATATCCAGCTGGATTCCGTACTTTTTGTCAAGCCCCTGTTCCGTGATGATGGTAAGGGGGACAATATCGGAAGAATACATGACTCCCAAATGAACGGTGGTATCGACGGGGGTCTCTGTCTTGCTGGCGCATCCGCCCAGGATAACCGCCGCTGTACAGCCAAACAATGCCCCTAGAATACCCATACGGCCCAATAAATAATGTTTCTTAGCAAATCCTGATTTTTTCATAAATTCTCCTTTGGTTTATTCAATCGCTTTATTTCTTCTTATTCTTCTTCTTTCCATCTGGGGTACCGACGATTTTCCACCCCCAGGCAATCAAGTACCCGGCCGGTCATAAAATCCGTCATGTCGTCAAGGCATTTTGGCTTCTGGTAAAAGGCCGGCATAGCGGGAACGATAAATGCTCCGCACTCTGCCAGAGTCAGCATATTTTTCAAATGAATCTGGGACAGGGGCGTTTCCCTGGGCATCAACACCAGAGGCCGCCGCTGCTTTAACGCCACATCGGCCGCCCGGGTCATTAAATCAGGTGTAATTCCTGCCGCAATGTGGGCCAGCTTTGACATGGAGCATGGTGCGATAATCATTCCATCCGTCAGATGGGAACCGCTGGCCGCCGCGGAAAACAGATCGTTGTTATCTTCCAGGATAAGCTGACCTCTAAAACGGTTCTTAAAATCATCGATCCATTCTCCGGCTTCTCGTCCGGTTTCATAGGCCACGACCTTTTCCCCTGTTCCCGTCAGGAGGAGCCGTACTCTGGCTCCGCCTTCCAGCAGGGCTTCTACTGTACGAAGTCCGTAAATGCTGCCGCTAGCGCCTGTAATTCCAACTACATATTGTTTCATAGTCTGCTTCTTTCCCTTTCTATTGCATTATAAGTATACATCCAGAGTTCCGAAAACCAGAAGCACGATACTGGTGATCTGGCTGATGCTGTAGGACGCGATATTGACATTTTCCAGATGATCCGGTGATACCAGCCGGTGCTGAATCACCATAAGGACTGCGATGATCCCCAGGCCTGTTCCATAGAGAACACCAAACTGAGGATAGAGCAGTACACCGGCAATACACAGACAAAGCAGTGCAGCCACATGGAACAGGGTACTGATCCATAACCCGCCTCTCACGCCAAACTGCACAGGAATGGAATGGAGTCCGTTTGCCTTATCAAATTCATAATCCTGAGAGCCGTAGATAATATCGAATCCTGCAGTCCAGAGGCAGTTGGCAGCACCAAAGAAAAGCGGTATCAGGGAAAACTTCCCCGTTACCGCCAGCCAGGCCCCTACAGGAGCGCAGGCGCATGTGATACCCAGAACCAGATGGCATGTCCAGGTGAATCGTTTCGTGTAGGAGTAGATTGTCATCAGGAACAAAGCCAGAGGGGAAAGGAGAAGACATAGCAGGTTTAAACGGGAGGCGCTGAACACCATAACCAGAAAGCAGGCTGCCACCAGGACCAGGGTTTCCTTTATTCCGATCTGTCCCCTTGGAATCTGGCGGCTTGCTGTTCTGGGGTTTTTTGCATCGATTCTGGCATCCACCACCCGGTTTAGGGCATTGGCACCTGTTCTGGCGCTTAAAAAGGCAAGGGCAGCCCAGAATACGACTTTTGGATCCGGCCGGCCGCCGGAAACTGCAAGCAGGGCTACTGCGGCAAAGGCCAGGGAAAAGATGGTATGGCTGAACATGACCAGCTTCCCGTATTCATTCATTTTATTTACTATTTTTCCAATGATCGATCCCATAAGCACTCCATTTCGCTGATACCTTTTTTTGGATTTCATCCGTCATCACGATATCTTCCGGCCAGGGGCGGGAAAGTCCTTCCTCCAAACGCTTTCTTGTAGCATCGAAAGCCGCCCGCCTGCCATCCGTAAACATATCTCTGGTGACGTCAATATTGTTGAATACCCGCCACATGACTGTGGAATGATCCGACGGGTCCACATCCTCGTCCACAACTAAAATAAGGGAAGCCTTTTTTTCTTCCAGCATGGCAAGGGCTTTTTGCCTTCCGCCCCAGGGCTGATCCTTGCGGAAAGGAACGATTTCAAGTACTCCTTCGGTAAAGGCTTCTTTCCCTCTGCTGGTGGCATCTATGCCAAGCCGTCCGCCATACAAAGGATAATCGGAAGAGTGATCCAGAGCATCTAACGGTCCTTTGCTGACCACAAAATCCTCCTCCGGATGGGCATAGCGCAGTACTTCATGCCAGACAGCGTTCACATCGCTTGGATCTATGGTTTCATCGACCGCCACGATCATCTTTGCAGTTCTCATCTGTCCCATGCCCCATATGGCATTCATAACGGTTCTGGCAGCTCCCGGATAGGACGGCTTTACCGCGACCACTGCGCAGTTATGGAAGACTCCTTCAAATGGTAAATGGATATCCTGCAGTTCGGGAATCGCAGTTTTTAATACAGGAAGGAAGATTCGTTCTGTAGCCTTTGCCATATAGCAGTCTTCCATAGGAGGTTTGCCAACTACTGTGGCAGGATAGACAGGATGTTTTTTACGGGTAATCGTTGTAACATGAAATTTGGGATACCAGTCCGCCAGGGAATAATATCCGGTATGATCTCCGAAAGGTCCTTCCCAGACCAGTTCTTCCTGAGGATCTACATAGCCTTCCAGTACAAATTCTGCGTCCTCCGGCACATAGAGATCGTTGGTGATGCATTTCACCATTTTCACCGGCCTTTTTCTTAAGAATCCGGCCAGCATCATCTCATCCAGTTTCGGCGGAAGAGGTGCTGTGGAAGCATAAGTCACGGCCGGATCGCATCCAAGTGCAACGGATACGGGCATGGGACAGCCTTTCTTCCGGTATGCTTTGTAAATACCGGCTCCATCCTTGTGTTTCTGCCAGTGCATGGCCGTTGTCTTGGAATCCAGCACCTGCATCCGGTACATGCCTATGTTTTGAAGCTTTGTATCAGGATATTTTGTAAAGACAAGGGGAAGTGTAAAGAAACGCCCTCCGTCAAGAGGCCAGCAATGCAGAACCGGCAGCTTGCCTAAGTCTGGATCTCTCTCTATAACCTCCTGGCAGCTGGGCCTTCTGATATGAAAACGGCTCCTGAGAGGAAAGCAGCATAACAGGCGCAGGAGCTTTGGTGCAAAGGTGATCAGCTTTAGTAACGATGTATAATTCCCAAAATCCAGATAGGCTCCTATTTCCGCTGCGATATCATCTAAGCTATCCGCACCAAGAGAAAGGGCCATCCGCTTATCGGTGCCAAAGGCGTTCATCAGCACCGGATAGGGAGAGCCCTCCACATGTTCAAACAAAAGCGCTTTGCCACTGTTACTTTCTGACTTGCAGACCCTGTCTGTGATCTCTGTTATTTCCAGGAGAGGGGATACTTTCTCCGTCACCCGGATCAGTTCCCCTCTCTCTTCTAATTTATGAATAAAATCCTGTAGTCCTCGGTATGACATATGGCCTCCTAACGGTCATGGCTGCGATACGCTTCGTAGCCACTGCTGGTTTTGATGGTGCTATCCGGCAGAACCCACATTGCTTCTACACCCTTCATATCTTCAATCATAGCCAGTCCCTTTTCATAGGGCATATTAAATATGGCGGTAGACAGTGCATCTGCCCAGCCAGAATCCCTGCAAACAACGGAAACTGCCCGGAAGTATGCTGCAGGCATCAGTGTCTCAGGATCGATAATATGGTGATATCTCACCCCATCCACAATATAATACCTTTCATAATCACCGCTGCTGACGAGAGAAAAGCCGTCTAAATCCAAAGCATCAATGGCCTTTTTATCACTGTCGAGATCCGGATTTTGGATCTCCAGCTTCCAGGGCTTTTCGTCTCCCCGGATACCAATGGCACGGATATTGCCGCCTACACTGAGAAGAACATGGTCAATCCCCTTGGCCTCCAGAGATCTTGCTACCAGTTCCGTGGCGTAGCCTTTTGCAATGGCTCCCACGTCTAAGCGCATATCAGGATCCTCCAGATAAACGGTGGAGGCATCTTCATCTACGATGACCTTTGAAAAATCCGTATGTAGGGCTGCCTCTTTCAGTTTGTCCATTGGGGGAACCTGGGCGGTCTCCGGGTTATCTATGCCCTTAGAGCGATAATCGTGCCAGATGGACAGAACACTTCCCATGGCTACATTTACTTTGCCATCGGTTCTTGCATAGGCTTCTTCCGCAACCTTTAACATATCGATGATCTTCTGGTCGACTTTCACGGGACGTTTACCGGCATTATCATTGATGGTCTTAATATTGTTTATACCGTCATAATCATTGTAAATATCATATAGCTTATGGTACGTCTCCAGTTCATCATGAACGTCCGTGGCAATCTGGGTAAATTCCTCTTTGTTCTTTGCATAACCGACGATCTGGGTAACGGTATCGAAGAGTTTTAAGAATTCGGCGTGAAATCTTTGATCCTTTTTAGCTCCTATGGCGGCGGTATTAACCGCCGCCATAGTAAGCGCTGCCAGAGTTCCGGCAATTATTAAAAATTTTACTGCTTTTTTATTTTGCATTTGCTTCTGCCTTGGAGATGCCCGTCTGGAAATCACCAATACCAACGGTCACACTGGCTTTTAAGTCGGCATCAGTAGGAGCACCTTCTTTTTCATCAATTGCAAGACCTGTGATCTCACTGGCTGTTTTGCCAGTTGCATAAGCTGCGAAACTAGCAGCCTGCTCATTCCATTCTTTTCCGATTGCGGAAGCTTTTTTCATGCCATAAGCTTCACCTAACTGATTTTTGGTCTTGAAATCAGTAGCTTTTAAATCGCTGGTGATCTTACCGGCTGCGTCGAAGTTAACATTGACCTGAGAAGCATCAATCACACAGCTTGTAATCTTGCTGTCTGCGCCAAAGCTTGCAATAGTGTAGGTAGAATATGCCTGAGCCACGCCGTCAGCATCTGCGGCTGCATCTTTGGACTTGCTGATGCCTGTTACGATACCATAACCCAGCTTGTCGCCTGTCTGTGCGCCTGCGCTCTTAGCATTTGCAACAGCCTGCTCAACTACATTGATAAAGTCTCCGATATGAACAGTAATGGTAGCCTTTAAGTCTGCATCATCTGCAACACCATCTGCAGAAACGGCAATTCCTTTTACTTCATCGGCAGTTTTTCCGATTACATACTTAGCAAAGCCATCAGCCTGCTCGTTCCACTCTTTGCTGATACCGGAAGCTTTTTTCATACCATATTTTTCTCCCAGCTCATTCTTGGATTCCACAACGGTACCAAGATCTGTAAGAAGTTTTCCTTCTTTGGAGAAATTCACTTTGGTCTGAACGGAATCGATTTTACAGTCTACAATCTTACCGCTGCCATCTACTAATACAGCTGCGAACATGGTATCTACTTCTGCAAGACCATCTTTTTCGCCAGCATCTGTGGATTTGCCGATAGAAGAAATTGCGGCATAACCGGTAGAGAGAGCATCGCCTGCTGCTTCAGTCTTTGCAGCTTCTGTGGTGGCCTCAGCCTGTGTGGTAGGTGCTTCCGTTGTTGCTGCCTCTGTCGGTGCTGCAGTAGTTGGTGCTTGCTTTAAATTGGATGAACATCCTGCCAGGATAGTTGCTGCCGCCATAAGACCACAGCCTAAAGCTAATACACGTTTTTTCATAGATAAAACTCCTCCTTATGTTGCTTATATTATTATTTTTTAATACCATAATAAGATTTATCCACCACGGTCATGATCCTGACCATCTTGGCCTCGGATAAATTAAGAGTTCCGATGGTGCTTACTGCTTTTGTATAGTATCTGCCTGCCATTGCTTTTGTATAAGCGGTTCCGCCGGCTTCCAAAACTCTGTCATAGAGTTCCTTCGCGGAAACAAGGCCGTTTTTAACTTGATTTAAAAAGTTCTCATCCTGTTTCATGGCATGAATGAGAGGCAGGGTGACAACTCCTTCTTCATAATCGGACCGGACGTTTTTCTTAGCATCACTTTCGTCCATCTCATAATCAATGCAGTCATCCATGAGCTGAAAAATCATGCCCACATCGTTGCCGACCTTTCGGTACATGCGGAGTTTTCTCTCATCCGATGTGGACAGCATAGCGCCGCCGTGAAAGGATGCTTCAAAAAGCGCCGCCGTTTTTCCTTTGATGATGCTTAGATAGCGGTAAACGGATAGATCAAGGTTCCCATTGTTGATTTCCTGGCGTAATTCACCCATGCAGATCCTGCATAGATAATTGGACATATCCAGGGCTTCGTATTCGTTTCTTTTAGGAATGGAAACCGCCAGTTTAAGTGCCAGAGATAAGAGGTAATCTCCGCAAATGACCGCCGCTTTTTTACCAAATCTTTTCTGAAGCGTGTCGATCCCCCGTCTTGTATCAGCGTCATCGATTACATCATCATGGACCAGGGTGGCCAAATGCAGCAGTTCCACTGCAGAGGCCAGAGTGATGGCTTCTGCAGGAACTTTATCCTCTTCATCCATGGAACAGGCCATCAGCCCATAAGCACGGATGAACTTACCTGTGGACTTTGCCAGATGGGCTGTATAAGTCCTGATGACAGGAGGCGCTGAAGATAAATGCTTTTCCACAGCCGATGCCATTAATTGGAAAGCTTCTTCAAAACCATACCGCAGGCTGTCTGCATCCTCCAACAATTCTCTATTAGTCATTATATAAATACCACTTCCTTATAAAGGGAAGTTTTCTCCATTTTTTCTTAAGCCAGGGCATGAAATAATAATCAAGGCCAAGGGTTCTGCCGCCGCCGACTAATACTGCGATACCGGCGAAAATCATCCAGAACGTGTTCAAGTAAAGACCAGTCGTGCACACGAACATGAACTGTAGTACCAGGGAGGCTGCTGAGGAAAGGAAGTTGAATAATCCCGCCATTAAAGCAAGACCGATTAGGATCTCCGCGATCACGATACCGCGCTGCATAAACAGCTGAAGTCCGCCGTTAGGCAGGATCACAGTGTTCACAAACCAGTTCATAGGAGCAAAATCCAGTTTAAAGGCATAATCAGACAGAGTCGAATGAGAGATACCTTTGGAACTGACAAGAGTAGCGTCGATTAATCCTAAAATATGATAGGAGAAAACTGCTACACCGCTGGAAACTGCATCTGCAGCACCAGCAGCAGCACCAGTGGCACTGGCTACCGCATCTGCAGCTGCCGAAGTTGCACTGGAAACCGCATCGGCCGAAGGAGCAGCTCCTCCGATTCCATTGATCCCGTAGGGAGCCAAAATGTTATTGAAGAATTGATTGGCTCCTCCGAAGAATCCGCTCAGCATGGGCTGATCCATCCAGCCTTCAACAATCTTCATAACGCCTTCAAATACCCATACAGCACCAAGCCATACGCGCAGCGGCATCAGCAGGAAGCTTGGGGTCCTGTTGGAGAAATGGCCTCCCAGGAAGCTTCTGCGGTTGCGCACGGTAAAGAATTCGTGGCACACATAGCTCCAGACCTTATTCCAACCCAACACCTGAATAAAATATATAACATTGATAAAATGTTTGGAAAGCATGGCAAAGAAGGAACACAGGTTAAACATGAGATTGGGAAGACCTACCCGTGCCACTCCGTAGCGGCCGCCTACAGAAACCATAACGCCATGGAAGGACGGTTTATACTCCTCCATCGCTCCTGTACCAGCAATGGCACATACCAGATTATGGGCGGCTGTATGAGCGCTCTGCTCACAGTTTTCTACCATCTGGGGAACAGGTGCATTTTCTCCCTGAGGTACATACATCATGTTGTCGCCTACTACGTAAACTTCTTCATGGTCTTTGGCTCTTAAGAAAGAATCTACCTGGATTCTTCCACGCCCTACGGATTCAAGCGTCTTGGCCGCTTCTCCGGTAATATCTGCGCTTTCAATACCGGCCGTCCAGATTGTTGTACCGGATGGATAACGGTTTTTCCTGCCATCCTGATTCAGTTCGATGAAATCCTCGCCAATGGCGGTTACGCCGGTTTCCATCATTACTTTTACGCCCATCTTTGTCAGGCGCCTTTCTACCTTGCCGGACAGCTTTTCCGGAAGAATGGGCACTGCCCGCTTTAAAACATCTACGTTATACATGGAGACGAGAGACGGTTCTATTTCATACTCTTCACATAAGAAGGGCACATATTCCGCCAGCTCTCCAGCCATTTCCACACCGGTAAAACCGGCTCCTACGACGTAGAACGTTAAAAGGCGGCGTTTTTCTGCCTCATCCGGTTCACAGGCAGCTTTGCGGAATACATGGTGAATCCGTTCTTTTAATAATACAGCATCTTCATAAGACCAAAGCTTATAAGAATTCTTCTCTGCACCTTCCACACCAAAATAGGTGGGCTTAGAGCCTGCGGCCAGGATCAGATAGTCATAATCGTATTCGCCCTTGTTTCCCGTTAATTTCTTCTCTTCAATGGAAATCTGACTGATGGTGTCAGTAATGATTTCCACATTCCTTCCGGCAAATACTTTTTTCAGGCTGATGCGGATGCTGTCTTCCTCAACCCTTCCAGCGGCCACTTCATGAAGTTCTGTTAGCATGGTATGGAACGGATGCCTGTCTATGATGGAGATACTTACCTCATCCTCCATCTTCATCTTGCGGAATTTTTTTTCCAATTTTTTGGCAGTTAAAATACCGGCATAACCGGCACCTAACACTACTATTCTTTTCAAGTCTTCCCCTCCTTGTATGATAGCGGCACGCAAAATGCCACTTTGACATTATTATAACATATGGGAATGATTTTTACCATAATTTTATCGTAAATCGATCACTTTTTCCACTTTTTGTAACTTATTACATATATAGAGAATTGCCTGTCAAAAGAAGCCGGCCATCCGTTTCCAGGCATCCATGAAATGAGGGAATCGGGCCGGAAATGCAAGGTTTTCTATAATGATTTTGAACTAATTATTATTTTATAAACAAGACAGTTATGTTATAATAAAATCTCAGGATATTTACATTTAAGAGAAATAAGAGGTAAGAGATGAAATTTGTAAAAAATTTAACAGTAATACAAAAGAGAGAGCTGATCCTGATTGCCGCCATTCTGGTGATATCAGGACTGCTGTCCGGGTTATTTTATGTCAAAAACAGAAAGCCGGCGGAACAGGTGGTGGTCACTGTAGACGGAGAGACCGTGGCAACCCTGGATCTTCATAAAGATGCTGACATGGTTATTGATGGGTATGGCGGCACGGATCATCTGATTATTAAAGACGGCTATGCCAGCATTACGGAAGCTTCCTGCCCTGATAAGGTATGTGTCCGCACGGGCAAGATCCACAGAAGCGGGGAACTGATTGTATGTCTGCCTAACCGGGTGGTAATCACAATCGAAGGGGAAGAATAAGGAATCGCCGAATATATCTCATGTTTCTGGAGAATTATATCTAATATTGGAATAAAAAGTACCGTTATGTAAAAATATTTACAGGTTTTAAGGGCTATTTGATCCTGTGGATCAGGGAAGGAGCTGATATGGGCGAGGTTCAGACGACGATTCGCATAAGTGAGATTGAATTAAAAGGATTTAAGAATACCCAGTACGGCAGAATTATAATGCCGTCAGCAGGAAATAAGGATTATTTCTCAAAAGCAGCGGACATTCTCGGCATTTACGGGCAGAACGGTTCGGGGAAAACAGCGGTTATTGAAGCGATGGAGTTCGTTCAGACATTGCTTACGGGGCGGCCCCTGTCCAGGGAAGTGGTTCATTATATTTCCAAAGACATGGAAACCTGTACAATTACTGTTAAGTTTATAATCCAGACAGACCGTAAAAAAACCATGGCTGAATATTCTGTCCAGTTAAAAAGGATTTCCAAAAGCGAGTTTGAGATCGTACACGAAGCCCTCTGTTCCGCTGCATGGACCGGAGAAAAATTTGAAAGCAAAAAAACATTGATCGATTACGGACTGCATTCAGATGGGCCAACTTTTACGCCGAAATACCGGCTGGAAGATTTAATCCGTGAGAATGATGAAAATAAAGTAAATTTAAGCGTTGCAAAAAAAATTGCCCGGAAGGATCTGGTTTCTTTTATCTTCGGCCCGGAAGGCAGAGGGGTATTTTTATCCGCTTCTGAAGGAGCATCTGAGGATTACGCTTATATCATCCAATCACTTTATCAATATGCAGGCATGAACCTGTTCGTAATTTCCAATGCCCGTGCAGGAGCAATCAGTATGGATTTTATGATCCCGTTTGCGTTCCGGCTTGATCTTGGTGAGAGGATCGCAAAGGGTGATCTGCTTATAAGACTTGATGAACCATCCGTGATCAGTAAAGAACATTTTGAAATGGCCAGGAAGATCCTTCGTGAGATGAATGTGGTTCTTGACGCCATGATCCCCGGCCTTTCCATTGGAATTTTTGACTTTGGAGAGCAGCTTCTTGAACGGGGGGAAACAGGACACAGGGTTGAGTTAATTTCAAATCGGGGAGAAATTACAATTCCCCTGAAATATGAGTCGGAAGGAATCATTAAGATCATTTCCGTTCTAAATGCCCTCATGTGCGTTTATAACAACGCCTCCATGTGTTTGATTATTGATGAGCTGGATGCAGGCGTATATGAATATCTTTTAGGGGAACTTCTTTCTGTCTTTGAAAAAGGAGCAAAGGGGCAGCTGATCTTCACATCACATAACTTGCGGGCATTGGAAATGATCAATAAAAGCAGTATTGTATTTTCCACCACAAATCCTTCCAACCGGTATATCCGTCTGCAGAACATAAAGAGCAATCATAATTTGCGTGATATGTATCTGCGGAGTATCGTATTGGGCGGTCAAAAAGAAGCTATTTATGAAGAGACAGACAGTGTGGAAATTGGCCGTGCATTCAGGCGTGCCGGAAAGGCGGTAAGGGATGGCGGCCAAGACTAAAAAAGTAATCCTGTTTATCGTAGAAGGACCCACTGACGAGGAGACATTAAGTCCGGTTCTTAAAAAAGCATTTCAGAGAGAAGATGTCCGTTTCCATGTGGTTCATGGCGATATGACAAGCAACTGGTCGGTATCAGGCAACAATGCCGTTAAAACGGTTTATGAGCATATAGAGGTGGAAAGAAAGCGGTATGGCTTTGATAAAAAGGACATTCTTAAGGTAATTCATCTTGTTGACATTGACGGGGCGTTTATTCCGGCGGACAAGGTCATACAAAGCACAACGGGGACAATCCAATATTTTGATGACCGCATCGAATCAGCAGATCCTGAGGGAGTCATTGACCGGAATTCAAGAAAGTCCCAGGTGCTGTACCGGCTTTGTACGGCCGATGCCGTCGGTAAAATACCGTATTCTGTTTTTTATTTTTCCCGGAATCTTGAGCATGTGCTTCACAACAATAATGGGAATCTGACTGACGATGAAAAGATAAATTATGCAGATGCTTTTGCAGATAAGTATGGTTCCGATCAGAAAGGCTTTCAGGCTTTTATTTCATCGAATGATTTTGCTGTGCCGGGGGACTTTCGTGAGACATGGAACTTTATTATGCAGGGCCTCAATTCATTACACCGGCACTGTAATCTTCATCTGCTTCTTAAAGAAGGTTAACAGGAAGAATTGTTTGCGTACTGCATTGGGTATTTATTTGAAAATTGGAATGATGATTAAGGAGAGGGAATAACATAGAATAAACATATTATGCAGAGCGAGATCATGGGATACTATATAACCGTTGAAAAGAATGTAAACATTTACGTAGAGGATCTTAATCCGGATTGCGAAAATACCATTTTATTTCTTCATGGATGGCCGGGAAGCCATAAGCTTTTTGAATACCAGTTTGATGTGCTTCCTGCCATGGGCTTCCGCTGTATCGGCATTGATACAAGAGGATTCGGGGATTCTGACAAGCCGTTTTGCGGGTACGATTATGACCGGCTGGCCGATGATGTCAGAGTGGTCATAGATGTACTGAATCTTAGGAATATTACCCTGGCAGGACATTCCACCGGAGGGGCGATTGCCATAAGGTACATGGCAAGGCACAGGGGCTTTGGGGTAGCAAAACTTGCTTTATTCGCTGCCGCAGCGCCAAGCCTTGTGAAACGTCCGGACTTCCCCTATGGGCTTGATAAAGACGTAGTAACTCAAATCATTAACGGAACCTACGCCGACCGTCCCAACATGTTAAATAATTTTGGAGATATATTTTTCTTCCAGCATATTACTTATCCGTTCTCTCAATGGTTTTTCCAGCTTGGTCTGCAGGCAGCAGGCTGGGCGACGGCAGCTATTGCAAATACCTGGCTTGAAGAGGTATTGTTTTCAGATCTGGAGGCAATTGATGTTGAAACTCTGATCATTCATGGGATCCATGATCAGGTTGTCCCTTATGAGCTGGGTGAGATCCAGCATCAGTGCATTAAAAACTCCAGGCTGGAATCCTTTGAATTCAGCGGTCATGCGACCTTCTATGACCAAAAGGACGAATTCAATAAGGTCCTTTCCGAATTCGCCAGCGGGGATTGTTAGAAAAAGGATAAACAGTACCATTGCTATTGACATAAAAAAAGGGCGTTGATTTTAATAGATCAACGCCCTTTCATATGGCATTCTGGATTTCTGTTTTAATTAATACTTTTCAAAGGAAGATTCTGTCCTGGCCTCATATTCGTACTCTTTTGTGCTTTTTATCACTGTCTTTTGTTCAGTATCCAATTGGAATTTGTCTACTTCATCCCGCAGTGTATTAGCCTGGGCGCTCATTTCTTCGCTGGAGGCCGAATTTTCCTCAGCTGTTGCTGCATTTGCCTGTATGACTGCCGATACCTGCTCCAGTCCTATGCGGATCTCATCAATGGAAGAAGCCTGTTCAGAAGCCGATTGGTTGATCTTATTGACGATATCATTGATAAAGCCGGTGGTTTTATCAATATCATCAAGAATCTGGGCGGTTTTCTCAGTAATTTCAGTTCCTTCCTGTACCGCATTTACGGAATTCTGTATCAGTTCCGCTGTCTGCTTCGCGGCCTCCGCAGATTTTGCGGCAAGGTTACGAACTTCGTCAGCTACTACGGAGAAGCCCTTTCCTGCAGTTCCTGCCCTGGCGGCTTCAATGGCAGCATTGAGGGAGAGGATATTGGTCTGGAACGCAATGTCCTCAATAACCTTTGTTATGTTGGTTATCTGATCGGAGAAGATGGCGATATTATCCATTGCTTTTGTAAGCTGCTTCATATGTACACCGCCGTTTTTAACGTTATCGCTGGTTTGAACCACATATTCGGTTGCTTTTATAACATTTTTTGAATTTTCTGCAGCCTGTTCCGTGATGCTTGCAATGGAGGAGGAGAGTTCCTCTACGGAAGCGGCCTGTTCTGTGGAACCGGCTGCAAGCTGCTGTGCTCCTGCCGATACCTGTTCTGTACCTGTATTTACCTGCTGCGCAGCAACATCGATCATAATGAGGGTATGATTTAAAGAGGAAACGGTTTTTATAATTGCCTTTTTAATGGCTTCAAAGTCTCCCACATAGTCTAAATCCATGGAGAAACGCATATCTCCCTGAGACAGAAGATTCAGCTTTTCCGTAATGTCACGAATATAGGAGGTTATGGCAGCATTTGTATTTCTGATGTTTTCAGCCATGCTTCCCAGCTCATCTTTGCTTACATATGTAATCTGGGCCTGTAAATTTCCCTTTGATATTTCTTTGTAAACCAGTTCGATTTCTTTCACAGGATCCAAAATAGATTTTCTGATGATCATGGTAATGAAAAGGGTAAACAGCAGAGAAATCAACAGAGACAAGGAAAGGGAGAACCAGGCTAATTTCATGTAGGTCTGTGCTTCCAGCTTCTGGGAAGCAGCAAACTGCAGCTGGATCGTTGAAAAACCTGACAGGATTTCTCCGGCCTGATCAATAGCAGGAGAATAATTGTTTTTATAAGACTCATAGGCCTTGCTGCTGTTTCCTTTGGTGGAAGCTTGAAGCAGCCCTGAAATCTCTTCTCTGGCGGACTTGGTTTTTGATAACAAATCTTTTATCTGTGCGATATCGTTATCTCTTGCACTGGAAGACTGGTTGCCTGCAAATGCCTCCAATGCGCTGGAAACGCTTTCTTCCTGTTCCTGGGCCTTGGCAAGGCTATCCTGTACGGATTGGATATTATCGTCAAGAATTGCCTGAAGAAGATATTTTTGTGCCGAGGCCAGCCCGGATCTCATGGTCCATGTGCTGTTGGAGTTTGGTACGGTATAGCGGTAATAGCGTTCCACCTGGAAGCCAAGATTTTTCGTATTCCATGCGGATATTGAAGTGGATGCTATAATGATCAGCAGTATTATGCCAAAACCTAAAATCAGTTTTTTGCCGACAGATAAGTTTTTAATCAGAGAGCCTGCTTCTTTGCCGGAATCATCGGCATTTGTATTCTGTTTTTTCATCTTATCGTTCCTTTCCCGATTTTTTAACCGGAATATATAGATTGGAAATTGCGTCATATTATATATCGGAACTATAGAGCTAATCATAAGAATTCACTTGTTATTTTTTTAACTGTGAAGACTACTTTCACGATCTGATAAAGAATGAGGATTTCTGAAAAGGGACAGAAAAAAAGAAAGCCTCCGGCTTTTGTGCCGAAGGCTTTTTGAACATTATTTTGTAGATGAATTATAGTTTGCAATGGCTGCATTTACTTTTTCAGCCAGGAAACTTACCGCCTGTTCCGGAGTATATGTGCCGTCATAGGTCTTCTCCATTGCTTCGTTAAAGATCTTTCTGGACTCGGTTGCTACTCCGGATAATACACCTGCGGTGTATCCATTGACAGGGGTAGCCTTTAACTGGTTGATGGCAGTGGTGAAGTTGGGGTTCTGAGCTATGAAATCCTTCATGGCAGGAGTTTCATAAGCATCCGGGTTAACTGCGAAGTATCCGGTGGACATACTCCAGTTGGCCTGGGAATCCGGTGTGGTGGTAAATTCGATGAACTTCCAGGCAGCGTTCTTTTTCGCCTCATCCTTATTGTCCATCATCCACAGGGATGCACCTCCAATGATGACACCGCCATCGGCAGCAGATGCATCGACTTTTGGAAGAAATCCGGTACCGATCTCAAAATCGCTGCTTGCCGTAGCATTTTTAAGAATTGCCGTGGATTCAATGATCATGGCTGTCTGGCCCGAGAAGAATGCGGTCTGGGTATCCGCGGTGGTGCTGCCGTAGTTATCCGCATAACCGGAATCCATGAGCTTTTTCCATGTTTCAAAAATCTTAAGTCCAGCTCCGTTGTTTAAAAAATCCACTTCGGTTGCCGGCGCTTTCCGCCCGTTTTCATTGTTTGCATAAAATTTTCCCTGGCCGGCGATCTGCTGTTCAAAGAACCAGCCGTAGATGGCCTGGGCATAGCCCACGGGAGCTGCTTTGCTTTCAACGATTTTTTTGGAGAATTCCAATACCTCGTCAAATGTTTTGGGCGGGGTTTCAGGATCCAGACCAGCGGCCTTAAAAACGTCCTTGTTGTAATACAGCATTGGTGTGGAAACATTAAATGGCATGGACATCTGTTTTCCATTTACCGTATAGTAGCTGGTGATGATATTCATAACAGTAGAAGGATCAAAGTTTGTGGAGGCAAACATATCCTGTACCGGAATGGCATGACCGCTATCAGTCATAAACTTTGTTCCGATGTCGTACATCTGGCATACGTCCGGCATGCTGCCGCTCTGCATGGCTGCTTTCAGCTTGGTGATCAGGTCATCATAGTTACCCTGATATTCACTTTTTACCTCGATCTCACTCTGGGACTCATTAAAGGCTTTAACCAGAGCTTCGGTTGCCTCTCCGTTTACACCTCCCATAGCATGCCAGAGGGTTATGACTGTTTTTCCACCCTCTGCCGGAGCTTTTGCGTCAGCCGCCGCTTTTGTGGTAGCAGCCTCCGTGGAACCTGCCGCTGTGGTTCCCCCGGAAGTAGCACTTCCACCGCATGCAGCAAGAGTCATGGACATGACAGCAGCCATAATCGCCGCAAGCCACCTTTTTCTTCTTTTCATAGATATCCTCCTTTAAATGATATAGTTTTATCTCTATACAGTGCCCTTTGGGCATGCATGAAATACTTACCCTTTTACGGAACCTGAGGTGAGGCCTGAAATCAGCTGCTTCTGTCCCAGTATGAATGCCAGGATCGAAGGGACGAGGATGATCATGGATCCGGCCATGACCGGGCGGAAGTCTGTGGATTCCGCTCCCTGAAGCATTCCAAGACCAATCTGGACGGTTCGCATGTTTACCGAATCTGTAACGAGAAGCGGCCATAAATAGTGATTCCAGCTTTGAAGGAATGTGTAGATCCCCAAAGCGCCCATGGAAGGCTTTACAAGGGGAAGGGCAATGAAACAGAAGAAACGGAAGTTCCCGCAACCGTCAATATCCGCTGCCTCCTTTATCTCCATTGGAAGCTGCAGGAATGCCTGTCTCATGTTAAATACTGCAAATGCAGATGCCACGTTTGGAAGGATCAGGGCTGTATAGCTGTTCTTAAGCCCCAGATCGCAGATGATTAAATAATTTGCAATGATGATGGCCTGGCTTGGGATCATCATGGTTGCAAGCATCAATAAAAACAGGGCATTCCGACCCCGGAATTTCATCATGGAAAACGCATAGGCTGCCAAAGCCCCGGTAACGATCTGCCCAAAGGTAACGGTACAGGATACGATCAGGGAATTCTTGATGAAGGTAAAGAACGGGGCCAGCTGCAGGGCTTTTATGTAATTGTCCGGGATCAGCTGTTTGGGCCAAAAGCCCCCGGAAAACACTTCCTTCATGGTCATCATGCTGACGTTAAAACAGTAAACCACTGGTGAGATAATGATGACTGCAAAAAGGATATTTAATGCATAAAGTAGATATTTTACCAGTTTGTTTTTCATCAGTAGGTCACCTTCTTTTCCAGTCTGAATTGAATCAATGTCAAGGCCATCAGGATAATAAACAGGACGATGGATTCCGCACAGGCCATGCCGAACCGGCTGTTCATAAATGCCTCCTGGTAAATCTGGTACACAATGACATTGGTGCTTCCGGAAGGGCCTCCCTGTGTCATCAGTTTGACCTGAGCATAAGCCTGAAGGGCGTTGATGACGTTAATGATCAAAAGGAAAAACAGGGTAGGGGATATGCATGGGATGGTAATATGCCTGTGCTTGGCAAAAAATCCTGCTCCTTCAATGGCTGCGCACTCATAAAGATCCACAGGAACACTTTGTAAGGCGGCGGTCAGGAATATAAAATTTAATCCGACGTTCATCCATACGGTCACAAGGGTTACCGCACTTAAGGCGTATTTGGGATCCGTCAGCCATCCGATGTGGGTTCCCAGGACCTTGTTGATGATGCCAAGGCTGCTGTGAAATATAAACATGAAAACCACGGAAGCCGCTGCTGCAGAAATGGCCATAGGAAGGGCGTAAACCGTCCGGAACAGATTCTTCCCCTTAATATCCTCATTGCTTATGATTGCCAGGATAAATCCGATCACAATGGAGCAGGCCACGGTCATCACTGCATATTGAAAGGATACCAGAAGGCTGTTTTGAAAGGCCTGAGAGGTGAAGATCGTAAGATAATTCCCAAGGCCGACAAAGGAGGAGACTGCCCCAAGGGGAGTCGTCATGGCAAAACTAAGCCAAATGGTTTTGAGGAACGGCCAGAACAGGAAGGCCGAGAAGAAAAACATGGCGGGCAGCAAATACAGATAAGGCTCGATTGCCCGGAAAAACTGCTTCTTTTTCATGAAAAAATTATCCTCCTTTTCCTAAAAAGAAAAAAAGAATCAGCATTTCATTTCGCCTTAGAGATAATGGCGGAAATGTAACGTCTGATTTCTCTTGCTCTCTAGCAAATGTTTCATTGACGTTAGTTTATCATATAAGTTGTTATAATGCAATATATATTTGCCTTAATTAACCAGATAATTGGTAATATTTTGATATATTATTAACGAACAAGTGAAAATATGAATTAAATTTAATAAAAATTTGGAGTGATAGAGGTATAAAAATATACTTAGTACACAATTGGAGTATCTTGCCGGCTTGCTTTTTCAAAAACTGGGTAGATTATCCAGCTGCCGATTCGGTCTTCTGCCGTCAGAAATAGCCGCAAAACCTTACGAAACCCGAATGGCTATTCACAAACGTTCGGGGATGGGGTATAATAAGCCTATTGCACCGCAATCAGAAATGATATAGAAAGATGGGGATTGTTTATGAATGGTAAGAAAATTTTGTCTCTGGTGCTTGCTGTGTCAATGGCAACAGGGCTTAGCTGTATGACTTCCATGGCAGCAACCAGAAAGAAAATCACAACAGTAAACTTAACCGTGACAGCGGACATTATGCCGGGCGGTTCTGTTTTTGGACAGCAGGCTGAGATAACCACAAAAAACAGCAAGATCGATGTGGGAGAATGCGAATTTACTAACAGCGGATTTCAGTGGTCTGAACAGGATATACCAAGGCTGGAAGTAAAGCTGTATGCGCAGGAAGGATATTATTTTTCTGTTGCAGAATCCGGCTTCACAATTGATGGAGGAACCTACGTAAAGCAGACGAGGGAAGATTTCAGCCAGACCCTGACGGTGACCATAGATCTTCCGAAGGTCAGTGAGTTTACCCAGTCCATAGAAAGCGCAGCATGGGGTTCTAAAACTATGGCTGTGTGGAGTCCTGCCGCCGGTGCGGGAAGTTATGAAGTAAAGGTATTCCGTGACGGAAAGAACACGGGAGGAGTAAAGACCACCGTGGGGACGAGTCTGGATCTCGGGCTGTTAATGGGAAAGACTGGAAGCTACACGTTTAAAGTGCGTCCGGTCAACAAGCAGAATACTGAGAATAAAGGTGAATGGGTGGAGTCTCCTGTCAATTATGTTGATGGGGCGGAGGCGGAGCTAAACCGTACATCCTCCCAAAGCGGCGGCGGCTGGAAACAAGACGGGACCGGCTGGTGGTATGTGAATCCCGACGGAAGTTATCCGGTCGGCACCTGGAATAACATCGATGGACAGTGGTATTTCTTCAATGAGAATGGCTATATGGCTACAGGCTGGGTTGCATGGAACGGAAAACAGTATTACTGCGATCTCTCAGGAGGGCAGATGCTGGCAAACACCATAACACCTGATGGGGCTAATGTTGGAGCCGATGGAGCGAAACTTCCTTAGAATAAAAAATGGCGGGCTGCTTTTAGCGGTCCGCCTTTTTTACTGCCTGGAGACCGACCATTTGAAAAATACTTGTAGGATTAAAGATTCTATCATATAATAACAAGGCGGAGGCAGACAGAAATGACAGTGAAAAAGACAGGAAAATTTTATAAGCGGGTATTGATAGCGGCGGCAATCCTTCTGGCCCTTTGTGTGGCAGGATGCAGCCCAACTGCAAGCTCTTCCCCATTACCCCAGAGAGAAATAGGAAATGAGGCTGGGACGGATCTAAGGGTTCATTTTATTGATGTGGGCCAGGGAGACAGTACCTTAGTAGAAAAAGACGGTCATTATATGCTGATAGACGCAGGGGAACGGGATCAGGGCGAGACAGTCGCTTCTTATCTGGAGAAACAGGGAGTGAAGAAACTGGATTACGTGATCGGAACCCATCCCCATTCAGATCATATCGGCGGGCTGGAGACGGTCATACGGAAATTTGATGTTCAAAAGGTCTTTTTACCAGAGAAAGAACATACCACAAAGGTTTATGAACGCCTGCTTGATGCCATAGCGGAAAAAAATTTAAAAATAACCCTTCCAAAGCCTGGGGAAAGCTACTCCTTAGGAGATGCATCTTTCCAGATCATCGCTCCCAACAGGGACTATGGGGATAATTTAAATAACTGGTCCATAGGCCTTCGCCTTGTTTATGGAAAGAACAGCTTTGTCTTATGCGGAGATGCAGAAAAAGATGGGGAAAAGGATATGATAGCAAACGGCCTTCCGTTAAAGGCCGATGTGCTGAAGCTTTCCCATCATGGAAGCACCACCTCATCATCGGAAGGTTTTATGGATCTGGTGGATCCTGAATATGGAGTGATTTCCTGCGGAAAAAATAATGATTATGGCCATCCTCACAAGGAAATCCTGGATATGTTAAAAAAACGGAACATTAAGGTTTTACGGACAGACCAGCTTGGAACCATAGTGGCGGTGAGCGACGGATCAAAAGTCACCTTCCCTGGAACCACGGAAGGAACCGATGGAGACGGGACACAAAGCACGTCAGCAGACCAGGATTATGTAATAAATACCAATACCAATAAATTTCACCGGCCGGACTGCAAGTCAGCAGCTTCCATGAAGGAAGAGAACCGGAAATCCTATAATGGCTCCAGAGAGAATTTGATACAGATGGGATATGAGCCGTGCCAAAGCTGCAACCCTTAGCCTGGCACAGAAAGGGAAAAGGTTATGAAGTATACCATAGACAGAATCGGGGAAACGGTAATTATCTGTGAGGATGAGAACGGAGACATGTTAAAGGTTCAGGCCTCTGAACTGCCGGAAGGTGTAAGAGAGGGAGATATCCTTACAGAGACTGAAGGGACGTGGACACTTGAGAAAGAAGAGACGGAGAGGCGCAGGCAGAGGATTCGTGAAAAGCTGAGAGGGCTGACAGAATAAAGGATTAAAGAGAGCAAACTATGAAGAATTATATTGTACTGGATCTGGAATGGAACCAGAGCGCCGGAGGGAAGGAGGAGACGGTAGAACACCTTCCCTTTGAAATCATAGAGATCGGGGCAGTGAAGCTTAATGAGGCCCTGGAGGAAGTAGGGGAATTTAAGCGGCTGATAAGGCCTCGAATTTATCCCGAGCTTCATGAAAAGATATTAGAAGTGACCCACATGGATCAAAAGACCCTGATGGAAGAGGGATGCGACTTTGAGGAAGCTGTAAAAGAGTTTCTCATGTGGTGCGGGGAGGAAGCCATGTTTTGTACGTGGGGCTCCATGGACTTAACGGAGCTGCAGCGGAACATTGCTTTTTATGGAATTCTAAATCCATTTCCCAAGCCATTTCTCTACTATGATGTACAGAAACTCTACAGCCTGCTTTACGGGGACGGCAAGGATAGGCAATCCCTTGACATTGCAGTGTTAGAACTGCAGATCATGGAAGAGCGGCCATTTCACCGGGCCCTTGACGATGCCCATTATACCGGGCGGGTTATGAATCAAATGGATTTTAATAAGGTCCGGGAATACTTGTCCACGGATTATTACCGCTTGCCGGAAAATGAAGAGGAAGAGGTATATCTGGTGTTTCCCGGATATTCTAAATACATTTCAAGGCCCTTTGAGACGAAGCAGGATGCCATTGAGGATAAAACCGTTACCGATTTAATCTGCTGCAAGTGCAACCGGATGCTTAGAAAAAAGATCAGATGGTTTTCTGTGAACCAGAAGTTTTATACAGCTCTTGGTTTATGTCCTGAGCATGGAAATGTAAAAGGCAAGATCCGCATGAGGCGGAGCGATGACGGACGTGTCTACGTGGTTAAGACCATGAGGCTGGTGGGAGAGGAAGACGTCCGGGAGATTTACGAGAAAAAGGAAGAAACCAAAAAGAAACGGGTGCAAAAGACGAAGACCAGTAAGCAGAATAAAAAGAAGGGGGATTCCCCCCTTTCCTAGATTTCGCTTTCCTTCATTCGGTAGCCAACCCCGATTTCCGTAAAAATATATTTTGGTTCTGCCGGATTATTTTCTATTTTTCTGCGGATATGCGCCATATTGACGCGGAGGATCTGATTGTTGCTGTCTGCGTAAGGTCCCCAGATATGACTTATAATGTAGTCATAGGTCAGGACCTTGCCGGAGTTTTCCGCAAGAAGGGAAACCAGCTTATATTCGATCTGAGTCAAATGGATCTTATGTCCATCCAGTGTGACCAACCGCTTGGCAAAATCAATAAACAGTCCGTCGCTGCTGTAAGGGGCGGGAATGACAGAACCATCCACGGTGCTGACGGTAGGTCTCCCATGACGCAGGGCAGTGCGGATCCGGGCTAAAAGCTCGCTGGTTCCAAAGGGCTTGGTTATATAATCATCAGCACCGAAATCAAGAGCAGATACTTTTTCATGCTCCTGGGTCCTGGCGGAGATGACGATAATCGGAATCGAAGTCCAGCTTCGGACGCTTTTAATGATATCGATTCCGTCCAGGTCCGGAAGCCCTAAGTCCAAAAGGATCACATCAGGGCAAAGGGAATTGATCAAAGCCAGCCCATCCCGCCCGTTGTAGGCGGTATTTACTTTATAATCATGTCTTTCCAATGCACTTTCAATAAAGTTGCAGATATTCTTTTCGTCTTCAATCATGACGATTGTAAACTTACTCATAAGCACTCTCCCCTAATGGTAATGTAAATGTAAAAACTGCACCATGTTCTTCATTGGCGGCTGTGATGTTCCCGTCGTGGGCAGTAACAATGGCTTTGCAGATAGAAAGCCCGATTCCCATTCCTTTATGGGAATCATAGCTGCTGTTGGGCGATGAGGTGTAACCGTCAAATAAAGTCTTCAGCCGTTCCGGGGAAATTCCCACGCCCTGATCCCGGACCTGAAACCAGGCATATCCATCTTGTATGAAGACCGACAGGCTGATGGGATCCGTTGAATTGGAGTGATAGACAGCATTTTCCAGTAGATTTATGATAACCTGTTCAATCAAAGTAGCATCCATGGGAACCATGATGAACTCATCAGGAACAGTCACACGGACAATAGATTTTGGCAGTCTTTTGTGAAAGCGTTCAATGGCTTCGGAAGCTACCTCTTCCAGCGGCTCCGGGCGCTTTAGAACCTGAGCTCCGGTATCCCGGATCCTGGTTACGCTGAGAAGATTCTCCACCATATTTAAAAGCCAGTTGGCATCTTCCCGGATATTGGAGACCAGGCTGGTTTTTTCTGCCTCAGCCATAGTGTTTGTATTTTCCAGGTACGTGTTGCTGGCGCCGATGATTCCTGTGAGAGGAGTCCGGAGGTCATGGGAAATAGCCCGTAAAAGGTTTGCTCTCAAGGCCTCTTTTTCTGCTTCCATTAACAGCTTTTCCCGTTCGTTTAAAATACGGCTTTGTTCCTTTAAATTAGTCGTAGTTGCGCTTGTAATGGTTGAAATGATCAGCAGTGCAAGGAAGGTAACGGGATATCCTTCCATTATAAAATTAAACGCCATAAATGGGTAAGTAAACACATAGTTTACACAGATTACGCTAATAAAAGAAGCAATGACTCCTGGTATATAGCCGTTGGAATAACGGGAAATCACAACCACTGCCATCATATAGATGATTCCTACATTGTTAGTATATCCTCCCAGTATGTGCATCATGTAGGAAAGGATGGTGGCAAGCAGGAGGGAAATAAAGGTAATAATACAATTTTGAAGCCGATCTTTTTTGGATATTTGTTTTTGTTTCCTCATAGAAAACCCCTTGCTGTCTAAGGTCATCTGAAACGGCCTCCCCGCCGTCTTTTCCGTTTGGATGAATAGGAACTGCGCCTTTGCTCCAGAATACTGTTGAATTCATCGGCTGAAACACCGGAGTCCCGAAGGCGTTTCATGCGCTGTTCCCGCCTGATAAGGAAATCCTGCGCTTCCTTGTGTTTCCAATAAATGAAAAAGGCAGCTGCGCATCCTATTACAGTGATTGCTCCCACGCTTCCTAATATCAGCCAGGCGGTTAAAGGGATCTCAAAGGGTCTCAGAGCCTTTTCCCGGTAATCTTCCGTTTCTTTCTCCGAACGTTTTCCGGAAGGAGTTACGGAAGTCTGGGCAGCAGACGGGTCTAATGCTTCACCGGATCCGGAATACGTTTCGGCCTGGGGAGCGGTGGCGATTGAGGTTTCCGCTTCCTTGTTCTGGAATAATGCGTCATTCACCTCCAGGAAGGTACAGCCAACGACCCGGTCATTATATCGGTAATTTATTTTCGCAATGGAATTTGGAGGGTCACCTGATGAAATATCATAACTAAGTTCCGCCTTTGCATCGGAAAAATCAGCTGTTTTAGGCAGGATGATCCTGCTGTCAGGATCCAGAATCAGGGCCTCAGGTCTGGTGATTGACAAACCGCTGAAATTTAAATCGCTGGTAATGGAACTGTAGGTTTTTTCGTAATCTGCAGCTTTTAAGGACACAAAATTTGTAAAACCAAAGTCCAAGAGATTTTTAGTGTCTGTCCAATACTGGGGAGTAGATCCCTTTAAAATTATGGTAATCAGTTTCATCCCGTTTTTTTCCGCACAGGTTATCAGAGTATTTCCGGCCAGTGTGGTATAGCCTGTTTTTCCGCCGATGATACCCGGATAGTAGAAAGGAGTACTTTTTCGCATCATCTTATGACCAGGATAGATGGTAAGCCCTTCTTTATTAATGGAGTTAGGCGGAAGCTTATAAAAGGTTGAGGAGTCGATATCTTCAAAAATTGGATTGTTAAAGGCTGCTCTTGCGATGAGGGCCATGTCATAGGGGGAAGTATAATGTTCCGGGTTATTTAAACCGCTGGGATTGGAAAAATGAGTATTGGTACATCCAAGCTCCTTGGCACGTACGTTCATCATATCGGCAAAAGCTTCGGTACTTCCTGCCACATGCTCTGCAAGAGCGTTGGCTGATTCATTGGCTGATTTAAGCAGAAGGGCATAGAGGCAGTCCCTGACAGACAACTTGTCCCCCTCATTGATCCCGGCATTGCTGCTTCCTGATTCTACATTAAATACGGCATTATGGGAAAATGTTACGGTTTCATCAAGACTGCATGTTTCAATGACAAGAAGCGCAGTCATGACCTTGGTAATGCTGGCCGGAAAATATTGGTTGTGTATGTTCTGGCCCCACAGAACGGTTCCGGTGTCTGCATCCATCAGAATGGCTCCCTGTGCCTGAACAGACGGGCCGGAAGGCCAGTCCGCGGCCCCCAGAGAAGTCCCGGTAAAAGAGGAGACAAAAAAAGGAAGGCACAGAAAAAAAATACAAATCTTTTTTATATATTGAGTCATATTGAGTAATCTCTCCATAAGCTTTCGTTCGGTTTCAGACAATACTTCAATCTACAGTATAGGTTATTTGCTATAACAAGTAAAGGTTATTTGCTATTTTTCCCGCATTTATATACGAAAAAACCAGCTGATTATGCTTACATATCCAGCTGATTTACGGTCTTAAGCTGCAAGATGTTTTCTTTTAACCTTATCCATAAGAAAAAGACAGACAGCTAAGATAAGCAGGATAGAGAAAAGGTAGATAAAGCCGATGAGGATAACTGTGTCCCGAAAGAAGCCTTCCGGAACGATGTTAATAAGCATATCTGTGGAAGGATTCAGAACCCATAGGTCATTCTTAAAGAATATATGGTGGAACATGATAAAATATCTGGTAAAATCTGTGGAAATAATGAAAGCTATGATTGCGGACAGGATAAAAAAGATCCCGGTTCCTGCGCATACGGCCCTGGGAAAGGTTCGCGTAAAACTTGTCTTTAATAAAATAAGAACGATGAGGCATAAGACCATGACCATGAGGCAGCCTCTCCGTATGGAAAGGGCGCCTAGAAACAGTCCGCGGACATCCTCCATATGGGCAATTTCCCGGGCATTAAAAAATTCCCTTTCTACGCCTCCCATGGTGGTATCTACGTGAAGGTTGTCCCTATTTCCCCGCAGATAAGACATCATTTCACCGGTAACATCAAGGAGATCCTCCATTGTCATGGAGACTGCCTGAGTCACTTGATATTTGTTATATTCTTTTTCAAAGTATCCTGGAACCCAGTAAACGGCTGCCTCCACGGAGGTGAATAAAAGCACGATCATAAGGGAGAAAGAAAATATGATTCCAGCGGTATATTGGAGCAAACGGTTCATTGGATTCCTCCTTGGGAGAATTATTTTTTTGTTGCGGTAGGTAAGTCCCAGCAAAAACGGGTTGCCAGTAGGCGGATCAAAACGACGGAGCAGGCGCCGATCAGCATGGCAATATTGCCATCAATGCAGTTCAAAAGCCAGGCATAAATGATGGCGCCTGCAATGGATGCACAGGCATAAATATGCTTTCTAAGGACATAAGGAGTTTGTCCGGCCATAATGTCCCGCAGAATGCCGCCGCCGACTCCGGTGATGACGCCTAAAAAGATGATAAGAAAATGGTAATCTCCATAGCCGGAAAGCACTGCAGCATCGATTCCAACTACGGTAAAAGCACCAAGTCCGATGGCATCAAATATGTTCATCACCTTTTCATAGGCTTCTATGGAACGTCCATCCAGGATTTTCTGGTTCAGCCTTACTATAATAAATAAAAGCATAACCGTTATAAAGGCCAGCAATACATAGATTGGATCTTTAAAAAGGGCAGGAGGTACATTTCCTATGATAATATCCCTTAGCATTCCGCCTCCTACGGCAGTGGTAACACCTAAAACAATGACTCCAAGCAGATCCAGCTGTTTTTTAATGGCAACCATGGCACCAGATGATGCAAAGGCTATGGTTCCGATGACTTCTATAAAGAAAAACAGGGATAATTCTATTTTCATGAACAACCTCCGGTACATTCCTCAATAGGAAATTAAGGCAAGTATAAGATTTAGAAGGGTATTTGTCAATATATCATGCCTTTATATACTCCGGGCTCAGCACAACAAATAAATATATCTTGCTTTTTTTTATAAAATTTTATATTATATTGAAAAGTTGAAAATTTAACGATTAAATTCTGCAGGAGAAGAAAGGGGATGACGCTGGCTTAGAAAGAACAATGGGAAAAACGAAGTGGAACTAGACAACCTGATTTCAGAAAGAGGTGTGCCTGATGAACCAGAAAGAATTTATGAAAAATGTGGAAGAGTGGTCTGATATCTGTTTGAATGACGAAAGAATTGACCTGGAAGCCTACGACAGATATGAGGTAAAGCGGGGGCTTAGAGATAAAAGCGGCGATGGCGTTGTGGCAGGATTAACCAAGGTATCAAAGATTTTATCAAACAAGACCGTAGATGGAGAAAAAGTCCCATGTGAAGGCCAACTGTTTTACCGGGGATATAATATTCATGACCTGGTAAACGGCGTTGTCAGGGAAGGCCGTTTTGGTTTTGAGGAAATTGCCTACCTTCTTCTTTTTGGAGATCTTCCAGACAAAAGCCAGCTGGAGCGCTTTACAAAGACTCTTGGCTACAGCCGGACTCTGCCTACCAATTTTGTCAGAGATGTGGTCATGAAGGCGCCGAGCCAGGATATGATGTCCTGCCTTGCAAGAAGTATACTTACTCTGTCCTCTTATGATGATAAGGCCAGTGACATATCCGTTCCCAATGTACTCCGCCAGAGTCTGATGTTAATCAGCGTCATGCCAATGCTGGCAGTTTATGGATATCATACATTCAACCATTATGAGAGAGGGGGAAGCATGTATATCCACAGGCCGGATGAGAAGCTTTCCACGGCAGAAAATATTTTAAGGCTATTAAGGCCGGATATGAAGTATTCCAAGGTGGAAGCCCATGTTCTTGACCTGGCCCTTATCCTTCATATGGAGCATGGAGGAGGAAATAACTCCACCTTTACGACTCATGTGGTCACTTCTTCCGGTACGGACACATACAGCGTGGTTGCGGCTGCGCTTGCCTCATTAAAGGGCCCCAAGCATGGCGGCGCCAACATTAAGGTTGTGGAAATGATGGAGGATTTGCGGAAGGAAGTACGTGACTTAAAGGATGAAGAGGAAGTGGAGAAGTACTTGAGAAAGCTTCTTCATAAGGAAGCATTTGACCGGAAAGGTCTTATATATGGTATGGGACATGCGGTTTATTCCAAGTCTGATCCCCGTGCAGAAATTTTTAAAGGTTTTGTTAAGCAATTGTCAGAGGAAAAAGGGCGTCTGGATGATTTTAACCTCTACTCCATGATCGAGCGCCTGGCCCCTGAAGTCATTGCAGATGAAAGAAAGATCTATAAGGGCGTAAGCGCAAACGTGGACTTTTACAGCGGCTTTGTGTACAGCATGCTGGATATTCCCAATGAGTTGTTTACCCCGATCTTTGCCATTGCAAGGATTGTAGGCTGGAGTGCCCACCGGATCGAAGAGCTTATCAATATGGATAAGATCATCCGTCCGGCCTATATCAGTGTGATGCAGGAAGAAGAGTATATGCCCCTGGAAGACAGATAGGAAGCCAGGGAGATAAAACATGCTTTGCAGCGGTATGTTGGTGACCCGGCGGCATGATCCCATGTTTAAAAATAAAATTTACAGTGACAGTTTTAAGAATTCATAAAAGTATTTTATATTTCTTGTCCGCATTTCTATCCTGTGCTATACTGGACCACAAAATATCCGGCGCAGGTAAGGGAAAGGCTTTCCTTGACTTTATGGCCCGGGAGCAGGTACAAAATGATAAAAGTCATCGGGGTACAGAAAGGCGGTGCTTTATATGGAGCAAAAGGGATTGCTCACGAAGTTCGTTTCAGGCGGGGGATGAGCGGCCAAATTAGGGCCGGGAGCTCTTTCGAATATTATCGGCGATTTGCCGAAGCAGTCAGATCCGGCACTGATCGTCGGCTTTGATACGGCGGATGATGCCTGTGTCTATCAGATCAGTGAAGATATGGCGATCATACAGACGGCGGACTTTTTTCCGCCTATGGTGGATGATCCTTATTTATTCGGCAGAATTGCGGCTGCTAACGCCCTTTCAGATGTCTATGCTATGGGTGGGGTGCCCAAGTTAGCCTTAAACCTTCTTTGCGTAAACCCCTGTCTGGGAGATGAAGTGGTAAAAGAAATCCTGCGGGGAGGGGCGGATCAGGCCATAAAGGCAGGGTGTATCATAACCGGAGGCCATACCATTGAGGATAACGTTCCCAAATACGGGTTAAGCGTTACAGGATTCGTCCATCCGGGAAAGGTGCGAAAGAATGTAGGTGCAAATCCAGGAGATGTACTGATTCTGACCAAGCCTATCGGTTCAGGGATTCTCTTAACCGCCCTGAAAGCAGAATTTATAGAGCCGAGGGATTGTGAGTTCATGTTTGAGAGCATGGCCGCATTGAACCAGGAGGCAGGGGCCGCCATGGATGGTCTTTCCGTTCACGCATGCACCGATATCACAGGCTTTGGTCTTTTGGGTCACCTCTACGAAATGGCGGCAGGCAGTGAGGTCACCATATCCGTCTTTGCAGATAAACTTCCCTTGTTTCCGTTGGCAGAGGAAATGGCACGTACCGGTTTAGTGCCAGCCGGGGCTTACCGGAATTTTGATTATATCAAATCATTTGTTAAAATTATGCCAGATGTGGACCAGGTTTTGATTGATATTGCTTCTGATGCCCAAACCTCAGGAGGTCTGTGTATTTCCCTTCCGGAAGAAGAGGCCGACATCCTATTAAAAAGGCTTGAGGATGCCGGGGAGAAGGGTTATATCATAGGAAGGGCCAAAGATGAGGAAGATAAAAAGATCGAATTAATGAATATGCAAAAACACAAGTGATCCTAAGCTTGTGTTTTTTTTATGGTAAGAATTAATCTAAAAATGTTTTTGGTAATTTGATATTTTATGAGTTTTTACCTATAAATTTTTCAGATCTATAAAAAAATGAAATAAAGTGTATTGAAAATATAAAAAACACTTTATTGATATAAAAGAATAAAATGATATAATATAAAAGTAGATTGTAGACAATCTACAATCTAAATATTTATGGAAGCAGACAGGTAACTGGTGTGCCTACCGGTCTTCAAAACCGTGTTGCGGCTAATCGTCGTGGGTGGGTTCGATTCCCATATGCTTCCGCCAAAAATAATTTCCATTAACATAAATTGTGACCATATTGTTAAAAATTTATCAAACTTGGAATCTGGGTGAGGGGTGTATGGACAGCATAATTGTAGGAACTGCAGGGCATATTGACCATGGAAAAACAGCACTGGTAAAAGCCCTTACAGGCCATGATACAGACACGCTGGCGGAGGAAAAGAAAAGAGGAATTTCCATTAATCTTGGATTTACCGGCTTTATTCTTCCCAATGGGCGTACTCTTGGCATTGTTGATGTTCCGGGGCATGAAAGGTTTATTAAGAACATGCTGGCCGGAGCCACTGGCATTGACGCCGCTCTCATTATCATTGCGGCCAATGAGGGCATCATGCCTCAGACCAGGGAACATATGGACATTCTCAGCTATCTGGGAATACAAAAATATTTAATCGTGCTCACGAAAATTGACCTGGTGGATGAGGAATTTAAAGAACTGGTGATCGAAGATATCCAATCTTTTATAAAGGGGACCTTTTTAGAAGGGACAAAGATCGTTGAAGTGGATTCTGTCAGCAGGAAGGGTTTTAACGACTTGATAAGGGAGCTTGAGATCCTGACTTCCAATATCCGGGAGAGGAGCTTTACGAAGAAACCCCGGATGAACATTGACCGGGTTTTTTCTGTGAAAGGATACGGAACCGTAGTCACCGGAACACTGATGGAAGGGGTATTAAAGACTGAGGATGAGTTGGTGGTCTATCCTCAGGGGATTGCGGTCAGGGTAAGGAACCTTCAGGTTCATGAACATAACGTGGAATCTGCATATGCCGGGCAGCGGACGGCTATCAACTTATCCAATGTTGCAGTGGATGAAGTAAAAAGAGGAAATACAGTTGCAACAAAGGACAGCGTGTTCGTTACAGACAGGATTGATGTCAGGTTTTCCATTGTAAGGACAACAAAGCTTGAGATGGGAAGGTTTTATAAGTTAAAGCTCTATGTGGGAGCGGCGGAGGAAGTGGCCAGGTTTGTGCCAATCTCCCATAAAAAGGTAAAGGCAGGGGATGAAGGCTATGGCCAGATTCTTCTGGATCATGAAATAGCAGTTTTAAAGGGCGACCGTTTTGTGCTCAGAACCATTTCTCCGGTCACAACCATTGGAGGAGGGATCATCATAGATCCAAAAGCAGCGAAATATAAAAATAATCCTGAGGAACGGCTTCGGTCCCTACAGATGAAGGATTCTGCATCCTCTAAGGAGATTATAGAAGAATATATTAAAAACAACCCATTTTCCACTTTTGATCAGATTGCTGCCTTTTTAAATAAGGATATTAAGGAAGAGGAACTAAAGGAGCTGGAAACGGATGAAGCTATATTATTTATAGAAAAGCAGTACATACATGCAGAGTACCTCATGCATTACAGGTATATGGTGGAGGACATCCTAAGCGATTATCATAAGAAGAACCGGCTGCGAAAAGGGATTCCAAAGGCGGAACTGCTGGAAAAACTGGATTTATCCCATAAGAAGCAATGTGAAACCATGCTGAAGTATCTGGCCGGAAAGAACTTCGTGAGGCTTGACCAGAATCTGGTTTCCCGCTTTGATTTTAAACCTGCTCTTACAGAAGAGCAAAAGAAGGAAAAGGCTGAATTGGCTGAAAGGATTCTGGAAAGCGGCTATACGTTTCTGACGGCAGTAGAACTTACGGAAAACGTCAGGGAAAAGCAGCAGGTGCTTGAATTCATGCTGCAGGACGGTTTCATGGTCCTTCCCGGACAGTATATTTTGGCGGAAGACCAGTATAAAAAGGCCAAGGAAGCAGCGGAAAGGCTTTTCCGTGAAAATGGGGTGCTAAAGCTTCCTGATTTCAGGGATTCCATAGGTACCAGCCGAAAATTTGCCTTAATGCTTCTGGAACGGTTTGACCAGGAGAAGTTCACCAGACGCCAGGGAGATGACAGGATATTAAATACTAAAAAATAAATGGAGGTGCGTCTTGAAGATTTACGATGTTGTAATAATAGGTGGAGGGCCTGCCGGATTGTCCGCAGGACTTTACGCAGGAAGAGCCAGGTTAAATGCACTGCTGATCGAGAAGGAAAAGGATGGAGGACAGATCGTTATCACTTCAGAGATCGAGAATTATCCGGGATGCCTTCCTGAGGAATCAGGCAGTTCCCTGGTGCAGAGGATGACAAAGCAGGTGGAGAAGTTTGGGATTGACCGGACTGCGGACTGCATTCAGGAAGTGGATTTTTCCGGAGATATCAAGGTATTAAAAGGAAAAGATAAGGAATATCATGCCAAAGCCGTAATCATTGCCACAGGAGCCTTTCCAAAGCCCATCGGCTGTCCCGGTGAAAAGGAATTGATCGGAAAGGGGGTATCTTACTGTGCCACCTGTGATGGAAACTTTTTCGAGGATTTTGATATTTATGTGGTCGGCGGCGGAGATACAGCCGTTGAAGAGGCCCTTTACTTAACGAAATTTGGCCGGAAGGTGACTATAATCCACAGAAGAGATGAGCTTCGGGCCGCTAAATCCATTCAGGAAAAAGCATTTGAAAATCCTAAAATCGAATTTATGTGGGATTCCGTGGTAAAGGAAATAAACGGAGACGGAATGGTCCAGAGCATGTCCGTGGAAAACGTAAAGACAGGAGAAGTGACGGAGGTGTCTGCAGATGAGGCTGACGGTACCTTCGGGATCTTTGGATTTATCGGATACCTGCCCCAGTCAGAATGCTTTGAAGGCATCCTGGATATGGAATACGGCTATATCAGAACAAATGAGAACATGGAAACAAATATACCAGGGGTTTTTGCCGCCGGAGATATCAGGGTGAAGAGCTTAAGACAGGTTGTCACCGCATGTGCGGATGGGGCCATTGCAGCCGTTATGGCTGAGAAATACATAGAAAATTAAAGGAGGAGATTAAAATGTTGGTAGTGGATAAGGATACCTTTGGATCAGAAGTGCTGGAAGCGGAAGGAGTGGTATTTGTAGACTTTTTCGGAGATGGGTGCGAGCCATGCAAGGCTCTGCTTCCTCATGTTGAGAAGTTTGCTGAGGAATACAGTGATAAGATTAAATTCACAAAGCTAAATACTACAAAGGCCAGAAGGCTTGCCATATCCCAGAAGATTCTGGGGCTTCCGGTCATGGCAATCTATAGAAACGGTGAGAAGGTGGAAGAACTGGTAAAAGACGATGCAACGCCTGACAGAATAGAGGAAATGATAAAAAAGTATGCATTGACCTCACCGGTTTAAGATTTTTTTGTTAAATCATTTGGAACATAGCGTGGAACATATGATGTTTTCAGTCTGCAAAGCGGAGCCATCTGCCTTGGGGGCACACGTTATAATATATGAAAAAAGGAGGTAATAAAATGCTGAAAGACAAGAAAGTCATCATTATCGGTGACAGAGACGGCATTCCTGGCCCGGCAATTGAACAGTGTATCAAAACAGCTGGCGCGGATGTGGTATTTTCGTCAACAGAATGCTTTGTCTGAACGGCTGCGGGTGCTATGGACCTGGAGAATCAAAAGAGGGTAAAAACTTTGGCGGAGCAGTACGGCCCTGAAAACATTATTGTTGTTTTAGGAGCTGCAGAAGGTGAGGCCGCAGGCCTTGCTGCTGAAACTGTTACGGCAGGAGACCCTACTTATGCAGGACCATTGGCAGGAGTCCAGTTGGGACTAAAAGTATACCATGCTTGTGAGCCGGAAATCAAAGATGAAGTGGACAGCGATGTCTATGACGAGCAGATCAGTATGATGGAAATGGTATTGGATGTTGATGATATCCGAAAAGAAATGTCAACAATAAGGGACGAGCATTGTAAATATTAACATTCATCCCTTCACACATCAATTCTTGTGAAATGGTGACCCAGTTTTTCCGTTTGTATAAAAATGGTATATTGGCACCGCATTTTGCAGGAATTGATTTATTATTAGGACCTAATATGAGGTGCAGGGGTGAAAACATTTTTCAACCTTGAATTTGGAAATCAAAGGAACAGGGCTTCCTGTCAATTTGATTCAGTAGGAGGCAAAATATGTACAGCGTCTTAAAGGGGGCAAGCTACATCCTTGCCCATACGCCGGATATGGTAATTCATAATGGCACAACACAGACGACCCAGAGAACCATTGATCCGGATTCAGAGTATTTAAAAAATCTGGATAAGAGTCTGCGTTCTTATGAAGAGTGTAAGGCATATCTGCCGAACCAGACTTACATAGGAAATGTTATGCCTGAGGAGCTGGCCGGTTATGCGCAGCCATGGTATCAGCAGAAATCCGATTATGATCAGAGAGAAGGCAGGTTTGGAGAAATCATGCCGGAGGATGAATTCATCGGTCTGATCGCAATCTGCGATGTATTTGATCTTGTAAAACTGGAAGTTCAGTTTGCTGATACTGTGAAGAAAAAATTAGAATCTCACAACCTTATTGATCCATCGCTTTTAAAAGCCTTTGATAAGAGCTATGAATTATCAGAAATCAACCATTTGATCACAGACGAACACGGGGAGCCTTTGTATTACCAGGGAACCACTGTCGGCTGTATCAAAGCGGCCCATGATATTGACCATTCCCTTTCGGCCCACGTCATTTTTGAAAATCTCGTTTCAAAAGCTTCCTGCGTTCTATCGTTACTGCATTTGATGGATAAGAATGATATCAAAAAGGAAGAAATTGAATATGTGATCGAGTGTTCGGAAGAAGCATGCGGTGATATGAACCAGAGAGGCGGAGGAAACTTTGCAAAGGCAGCGTCTGAAATCGCAGGCTTAACCAATGCCACAGGCTCTGATGTAAGAGGATTTTGCGCAGGCCCTGCCCACGCCCTGATCCACGCAGCGGCTCTTGTAAAGGCAGGTACCTTTAAACATGTGATCGTTGCTGCCGGAGGATCTACCGCAAAGCTTGGGATGAATGGAAAGGATCACGTTAATAAGGGGATGCCCATTCTGGAAGACTGTGTGGCCGGCTTTGCCGTGCTGATCAGTGCCAACGACGGCATCAGCCCGGAGATCAATACGGATATTGTGGGCAGGCATACGGTGGGAACCGGATCCTCCCCACAGAACGTCATTTCTTCTTTGACGGCGTCAGCTCTTGAAAAAGCAGGGCTGATGCTGACGGATATTGATAAGTATTCCGTGGAAATGCAGAATCCGGATATTACCAAGCCTGCAGGAGCCGGCAATGTGCCGGAGGCAAATTATAAGATGATAGGAGCTCTTGCCGCCATGCGGAAAGAGATAGAAAAATCCCAGCTGGCAGATTTCGTATCAAAGCACGGAATGGTGGGCTGGGCGCCGACCCAGGGACATATTCCCTCAGCGGTTCCTTATCTTGGATTTGCCAGACAGGAGCTAATGGATAAAAAAATCACCAGAGCCATGTTTATTGGAAAGGGAAGCCTGTTCCTTGGAAGGATGACCAATCTCTTTGACGGAGTATCTTTTATCCTGCAGCAGAACAGCGGTGCAGGCCAGGAGGAAACGGTGTCAGAGGAAAGGATCAAAAAGCTGATCGCAGCAGCCTTAAAGGACTTTGCAAGGCATCTACAGGAAGACGAGGGGTGAGTGAATGTCAGAGGGTAAGATGAAACGTATAATCGCAGATACCTTTTTGGATATGGCTCACATGCTTGAGACAGGCCAGACCGGTAAAAGAACGCCTATTGCAGTTACCGCCATAGGCAGTGAGCACGGGGAAGAAGCCATTTACCAGGCAGCCTGTGCAGCGGCAAAAAAGGGGATATCTGTAAAAGTAATCGGAACCATGCCAATGGAAGCGGAAAACCTGGAGGTCATACCGGCTGCCTCGGAAGAAGATGGCCATAAAAAGATGGATGACATGCTTAAGAACCAGGAAGCTTATGCGGCAGTAACCATGCACTATCCTTTCCCAATCGGGGTATCTACAGTCGGCCGGGTGATTACTCCGGCCGCCGGCAAACAGATGTATATTGCATCCACAACAGGAACGTCATCTGTGAACCGGGTGGAAAGTATGGTAAAGAATGCCATATACGGAATTATTGCTGCAAAGGCCAGCGGGGTGGAAAACCCTGCCGTAGGTATTTTAAATGTGGATGGAGCACGACAGACTGAGATTGCTCTGCAAAAGCTTTTGAAAAATGGCTATGACATCCGGTTTGCCATTTCTCAAAGAGCTGATGGGGGCATTGTCATGAGGGGCAATGATTTACTGACAGGCTCTGCAGATGTAATGGTCATGGATTCTCTCACCGGAAATGTCCTAACAAAGGTGTTTTCCGCTTATACCACAGGAGGCAGCTACGAGTCGGTTGGTTTTGGATACGGTCCGGGAATCGGTGAAGGGTTTGACAAGCTGATTCTCATTGTATCAAGGGCATCAGGAACACCTCTGGTTACAGGGGCCATTGAATTTGCAAAGGAACTCCTTGACGGCAATTATCATAAGGTTATGGCTGAGGAGTTTGCAAAGGCAAAGAAGGCAGGCCTTACAGAGATTCTGGAGGAATTAAAGCCCGGTAAAGCTTCAGAGCCGGCTGAGGAAGTAAAAGCGCCTCCAAAGGAAGTTGTAACAGAGGAGATCCTTGGAATTGAGATCATGGATCTGGAAGCCGCGGTTACCTGTTTATGGGCTGCCGGTATTTATGCGGAGAGCGGAATGGGCTGTACAGGGCCCGTGGTTCTCATCACAGAACACAATCTTAAAAAGGCCAGGGAGATTCTTTCCGGCAATCAGTTTATCGGCTGACCCAGCCGGAGGACAGCTTGGAAGGTTTGAAAAATAATTTGAGAGGTTCGGAAAAATGACAGATAAAAACAGTCTCATGAGGCAGCTGCCTAAAGTGGATGAAATGATGCGTTCCATGGCTTTAGAAGGAATCACTGATGTTCCGGCGGTTTTAATAAAACTTGCCTGTCAAAAGGAAATTGAGCTGGAACGGCTAAAAATTTTATCCGAAGAATCCTGTCAGCTCTCAAAGGATGAGTTAATCAAACGGATCAAGGCTGAAATTGAAAGGCAGAATAAACCCCATCTACGAAGGGTGGTCAATGGGACCGGCATCGTGCTTCATACCAATCTGGGGAGAGCAAGGCTTTCCCAGACGGTTTCGGAAAGCATGAAGGAAATCAGCGGATCTTACTCCAACCTGGAGTATCATCTGGAAACAGGGGAAAGGGGCTCCAGGTACGACCATGTGGAGCAGCTTCTTACCTTTTTGACCGGCGCAGAGGCAGCCTTAGTTGTCAACAACAATGCGGCAGCCGTGTATCTGGTGCTGAATTCCATGGCAAAGGGAAAAGAGGTCATCGTTTCAAGGGGTGAGTTGGTGGAGATAGGCGGAGCATTCCGTGTTCCGGAAATCATGACAGCCAGCGGATGCAGTCTTATGGAGGTGGGAACCACCAATAAGACCCATGAAAGAGATTATGAAGATAACATCAGTGAAAATACCGGGGCATTATTAAAGGTTCACACCAGCAATTATAAGATCATCGGCTTCACAGAGGAGGTATCTCTGGAGCAGATGAAGGCGGTGGGGGAAAGGCACGGGCTTCCGGTGATATACGATCTGGGATCCGGGCTGCTTGCCGACTTAAAGGCGTATGGGATCGGTGATGAACCAACGGTCAAAGACTGTCTGGAAAAAAGGGCTGATATTGTATGCTTCAGCGGAGATAAGCTCCTTGGAGGACCTCAGGCGGGTATCATAGTAGGGAACGCCCGGTACATCAATCAGATGAAGAAAAATCATCTGCTACGGGCGCTGAGGATTGATAAGCTGACCTTGAACGCCCTGGAATTAACTCTCAGGCAGTATTTGTCCCAGGATACGGCGATAGAACAGATTCCTACCCTAAAAATGATCACAGAGCCTTTGGAACGTTTAAAAGAAAAAGCAGAGCATTTATACCGCCTGCTGGTGAAACAGCCGGGGGTAAAGGCTGAGGTGCTGGAAACGGAAGGGCAGATCGGCGGAGGAACCATGCCGGGGGTTAATCTTGCATCTTATGCAGTTGGGATAAGTGTGGAACAGGTATCCGCAGATATGCTGGAAAGCATGCTTCGAAATAACTCCGTTCCTATCATAGCAAGGATCTGGAAAAACAAGGTACTCCTTGATGTAAGGACCATGAGTGAAGAAGACCTTTTCGTGGCTGCGGATTTTTTTAACCGCTTAACTTAAACGGTTTTTAACTATTAATTTGAAAGGAGATATGGAATGAAGCTGGAATTGGGAAATTTTTATGTGAAAGATATTTGCTTCGGCGATCAGACTTCTTTAAAAGACGGACTTCTTACCGTGAATAAAGAAGAAGCTCTTGCAGTAATTAAAGAAGATGAGCATATCACGGAAGCAGAACTCTATATTGTATCGCCTGGGGATCATGTCAGGCTTGTTCCTGTAAAAGAGGCTATTGAGCCCCGCTACCGTGTAGGGGGAGGCCCGGTGTTCCCGGGAGTGACCGGAGAACTAATGCAGGCCGGAAATGGAACCACCCATGCGCTGAAGGATATGAGCGTTCTGGTAGTAGGAAAACATTACGGCGGTTTCCAGGATGGGTTGATTGATATGAGCGGAGAAGGTGCCAAATACACCTACTTCTCACAGTTAAAGAATCTGGTTCTGGTTGCTGATTCAGATGAGGTTTTTGAGCAGAAGGAACAGCAGAAGAAGAACAGGGCCTTAAGATGGGCAGGCATGCGCCTTGCCGAATACATCGGTGCCGCAACAAAGGATTTAACACCGGATGAGGTGGAGACCTTTGAGCTGGAACCAGTTACAAAAAGAAGCGAGGAAGTAAATAAGCTTCCAAGCGTGGTACTGGTGCTTCAGCCCCAGTCCCAGATGGAAGAAGGCGGCTATAATGACTTAAATTATGGCTGGGATACCAACCGGATGCTTCCAACCTTCATGCATCCCAATGAGGTACTGGATGGAGCGATGATCAGCGGATCCTTTATGCCATGCTCTTCCAAGTGGGCAACCTATGATTTCCAGAACTTTCCCATGATCCGCAGTCTTTATAAGGAGCATGGAAAGACCATTAATTTCATTGGAGTGATCATGTCCAATTTAAATGTTGCCCTGGATCAGAAGGAAAGAGCTGCTCTATTCGTGGCGCAGATGGCTAAGAGCCTGGGCGCGGATTCTGCCATTGTTGCAGAAGAAGGATACGGCAACCCGGATGCGGACTTTACGGCATGTATCGTTGCACTGGAGAATGCAGGCGTTAAGACCGTAGGACTTACAAACGAGTGCACGGGAAGAGACGGTGCCAGCCAGCCGCTGGTTTCCTTAGATGAAAAAGAGGATGCCATCGTTTCCTGCGGAAACGTATCTACACTCATCAGACTTCCAAAGATGGAAACGGTTCTTGGAGAGTTAGAGGCTCTGGCAAGGGACGGAATGTCCGGAGGCTGGTCCAATGATGAGATTTTAGGGGCTTCTGTAAAAGAAGATGGTTCAATTATTATGGAAAACAACGCCATGTTCTGCGGAGACCAGGTAGTAGGCTGGTCAACCAAGAGGATGGTAGAATTCTAGAAGGAGGGACGAAATGAAAGGTATTTTATACTTAAATCAGTTTTTTGGGCAGATCGGCGGAGAAGAACTGGCTGATTTCAAACCGGAAATCAGAGAAGGCCTTGTTGGTCCGGCCATGGCATTGCAGCAGGAATTACGCGATGAAGTAGAAATAACACATACCATCATCTGCGGCGATAACTATATGGGTTCCAATACAGAGGAAGCCGTAGATATCATCCTTTCCATGCTGAAGGGAAAAGAGATGGATGTATTTTTTGCAGGACCGGCTTTCCGTGCAGGACGTTACGGATCAGCCTGCGGCCACATTTGCAACGCTGTTAAAAAGGAGTTCGGAGTGCCCGTTCTCACCTCTATGAACGATGAAAACCCTGGGGTTGAAATGTTCAGAAAGGACATGTATGTTTTTAAAGGCGGAGCCAGCGCCGCAGCCATGAAAAAGGATGTAAAGGCCATGGCAAAGTTTGCCCTTAAGCTGATAAAGGGAGAGAAATTACTGCCGGCAGCAGAGGAAGGTTATTTTGGAAGGGGAGTCAGGGATCAGATCTGGCTGGATCCTCCGGTAACGGCAGCTGACCGTGTTATTGACATGCTCCTTAAGAAGGTTCATGAAGAACCATATGAGACAGAGCTTGCCATTCCAAAGTCTGACCGGGTGGCAATTGCTCCGGCCATCACTCCGGAAGAGCTTAGCAAGCTGGAGGTTGCCCTCATTACTTCTGGAGGAATCGTTCCGGTAGGAAATCCGGACCGCATTCAGTCAGCCTCAGCAACCAAGTGGGGTAAATATGACATCTCTGAAAAGGATGACCTTGTGAAGGGTGAGTATATGACCATTCACGCTGGTTTTGATCCGGCAGCAGCCAACAATGACTCTGACGTAATCGTTCCCTTGGATGCCATGAGACGGTATCAGAAAGAAGGAAAGATTGGCGGAGTATACAAATACTTTTTCTCCACTGTTGGTACTGGAACGACCCAGGCCGAAGCTGCGAGAATGGGAAAAGAAATCGCAAGAGAATTGAAAAAGGATGGAATCAGAGCTGCAATTCTGACCTCCACATGAGGGACCTGTACACGTTGCGGTGCAACGATGACAAGAGAAATTGAAAGAGAAGGCATCACCATCGTTCAGATGGCGAACCTGATTCCTGTAGCTAAAACAGTTGGAGTGAACAGACTTGTTCCCACCATATCCATTCCATATCCGCTTGGAGATCCTGCAACACCGAAGGAAGAGCAGTTCAAGCTTCGTTATCACAGAGTGGGAGTTGCTCTGGATGCGTTAACAACAGATATAAAAGAACCTTATCTCTTTAAAGTTAAAATTTAAATTTCATTATAACAGAACCTGAAGGCCGGCGTGCAAAAAATACCTTCCCCTAAATGCCGCAGGCCGTCAGCGTAAAACATGATTGAACGTTATTCTGAAAGAAGAATTTTTACATGACAGGATAATAATTTATCCTGTCATGTAAAAATCGGATTGCAAAAAAACAGCAAACGATTATATTTTAAAGAGGAGGGTATTACATGAAGAAGAATCAGGTTTTTTACATATCGTTTCTTATTACCATGGCAATTGTTGCATTTGGTCTGGTAGCTCCAGAGCCATTTGCAAAGGCCACAACAGCGGCAAATGATTTTCTTGTCAACAATTTTGGCTGGTTTTACTTGATTTCCATGTTTGTATTTGTTGCATTTTCTTTGATCATTGCATTCAGCAAATACGGGAATATTAAACTGGGGCCGGATGATTGCGTTCCGGAATTCAGCAACCGGTCATGGTTTGCCATGCTTTTTGGGGCAGGAATGGGGATTGGGTTGGTTTTTTGGGGCGTTGCGGAACCACTGAATCACTTTATAACATTTGGAGCAACAGAAGAAGCTGCAAACTTTGCAATGAAAAAGTCCTTTATGCACTGGGGATTTCATCCCTGGGCAGCCTATGCGATCATCGGTATGGCACTGGGATATTTCCAGTTCAGGAAAAATGCTCCCGGCCTGATCAGCAGCATCTTTCTTCCCATACTCGGTGAAAAGGGAGTCAGAGGACCGGTTGGAAAGCTGATCGATATTTGTGCGGTTTTTGCTACGGTAGCTGGAATTGCCACTTCCCTTGGACAGGGAACCATGCAGATCAACTCCGGACTGAATTTCCTGTTCCATGTTCCAACAACACGTTTGGTCCAGATCGTTATCATCATTGTTTTGATGGTCATCTATACCTGGACGGCTGTAAGCGGAATTGATAAAGGTATTAAGCTGTTGTCTGACATTAATCTTGTACTTGCAATTGCAATTCTGGGCGGTGCTTTTCTTGTCGGCCCCAAGCTTCTGACTTTAAATGTTTTTACAAATTCCATCGGCAGTTATGTGAATGACTTTGTAAAGGACAGCTTTGCCATAAATCCTTTTGGGGATAAATCATGGCTGGGTTCATGGACTATTTTCTACTGGGCATGGTGGATCGCATGGGGCCCCTTTGTAGGTACGTTTATTGCCAGAATTTCTAAGGGCAGGACCATCCGGGAATTTGTTTTCGGAGTAATACTGGCTCCATCCTTAGTATCCTTTATCTGGTTCTCCGTTTTCGGAAGCCTTGGTTTAAATCTGGATAAAGGCATTATTTCTGAGGCAATTGAAACAACGGAAACCGCATTGTTTGTAGTATTCCGCCATTATCCACTTGGAAGCATTTTCTCCATCATAGCAATTTGCCTTTTGGGAACGTTTTTTATCACATCGGCAAACTCAGGGATCTTTGTTTTATCCATGTTTTCTTCCAATGGCGACATGGAGCCGGCCAACAGTAAAAAGATATTCTGGGGAGTGATCCAGGCTCTGCTGGCGTTGGTACTGTTAATGACGGGAGGCCTTGGAGCGCTTCAGACCTGCTCTATTGTGGCAGCGTTCCCTCTGGCTATCATCATGCTCTTATGCTGCGTGTGCCTGATCAAGGAACTGATGAAGGAAAAGCCCAAAGCGCCTAAAAAAGAATAAAAGTTTACTGTTTGTTCATTGATAAATCAAACGGATAAGATTGTATAACCGGCTGATTCACAAACTCAAGGCATAATAATGATTTTTTCAACCATACAGCTGAAAGCGCCTGCATTTTTGTTTATGATAAAACAGCAGGCGCTGTCTGGCTATGTTCATAAGAAAGTAGAGATCATATGGAATTTAAACAGTTAGAAGCATTTGTACAGATTTCCAAGCTTCAAAGTTTTTCAAAAGCCTCCGAATCCCTATTCTTAACTCAGCCTGCACTGAGCAGTCAGATCAATGCGCTGGAAAAAGACATTGGAACCCAGTTGTTTGTCCGTTCCACAAAGAGGGTATTTCCCACCAAGGCAGGGATTGATTTTTACGAGTATGCACAGAAAATGCTGGCTTTAAGGGATCAATCTCTGTATGAAATGGGCAAGTATTCCAAGGAATGTACGGGAGAGGTCAACATTCTGGCTTCCAGTGTTCCCGCCCAGTATATTTTGCCTCAGCTGATCGCTGATTTTAATAAGGAATACCCCAATATTGTCTTTCGTCTATACCAGAAGGACAGCGGCGGAGTATTTGAAGAGCTGATTAAATATCAGTATGATATCGGGTTTGTAGGTACGGAAAGCGAGAATTGCCGTTATACTCTGACCACTTTGTGCAAGGATCAGCTGGTTTTGATACTTCCTAGGGATATGAAGTATGAGGGCAGCCGGGAGGCGTCAGAAGTCATAAGGTTTATCTCGGATAAAAATTTCATAATGAGAGAACAGGGTTCAGGTACCAGAGCGGAAATGGAATTGTTCTTAACCAGGTACGGCCTTTCGGAAAAAGAATTAAAAGCGGTTGCCTACTTTGGCAATACTCAGGGAATTGTGGAAGCTGTTTCTCAGGGAATGGGTATTTCCTTTGTTTCAAAGGCGGCAGCAAAGATTTATACCCGGCTGGATCTGATCAATGTGGTGGAAATTGATTCAGAGCTGTTAAGCAGAAACATCTTTTATGTACAGAAAAAGGACATGATATTAACGCCTGCCCAAGAATTATTTATAACCTATGCAAAGAATTGTTATCAGAATATTTAATTGTTTATATGATTTGTCTTCCATCTATAGTATAATATTCTGTTAGATAGAGTTTATATTGAAAGGTGGATATTATGGTCATTGATTCTTACGATAAATTAAGCCATATGATTACATATTCAAAGGCAAATCTAAGTGAAATTGTAGTTTCCTATGTAAAAAATAAGATCCTGACAGGAGAACTGAAAAGCGGAGACCGGTTAGTGGAAACAGATATGTCGGAAGAGCTGCAAATCAGCAGAGCTCCGATAAGAGAAGCTTTAAGAGAGCTTAATATGCGGGGGATCCTTACTTTTTCTCCCAAAAAGGGCAGTCAGATCCTTGAAATGGGTTATGAAGATATTATAGAGGTTTTCTCCATCCGGATTCCCCTGGAAATGCAGACCCTTACCATTATTTTTGAAAAATCTCTGCTGAAGGAACAGGATCTGGATTATCTGGAGGCTTTAAATGAAAACATGATTAAGCCGGAACGTGACAGTGACATTGAAGATAAGGAGAAGACCTTTGTTTTAAATACAAGCGATATGGCTTTTCATAAATTTTTCTGGGAAAAATCAGGGAGCTTCCGAAGGGCTGAAATCCTGGAAAATCAGTATTTTCAACTGCTGATAGCCATGAATCAGGACCTCTCCACCTTGGGTTCCATGAAAGAGAAGTTTGCCGAGCATAAAGCAATTATTGAAGCATGCCGTACCGGATCTCTTGAAAAAACCTTATCCGCATTTCAGGCTCATATGGATTCTTATTTAAAGGCGGTTACAAAGCTTTAAAAGCGAAAGAAAACGGCTTGTACTCTTAATGATCACTTGATCGGAAGGAGGAATAACTATGACTGAAAAAATAAAAGTGTGGACAAAGCAGCATGAAAATATACGAAATGACCTGGATCAAAATGGAAGATATCTTGTAAAAAAGGAGTATATCGTCAATAAGATGGAAGAGCATGCGGGGATATATCTGGATACTTACAACTGGCTGTATCATTCCGCCTCTAAGTTCATGGAAATACCAAAGGATGCAAAATACCCTATATGGGTATCTGTTACAGAAGAATCAAAGATAAATAACAGCGATGGAAATGTGCTTCTGGAAATTCTGGTGGATGCAGAGAAACTGTTCATCATGGACCTGGAAAAGTGGGGGTATATCGTGAATTATATGTATATTCCAAAGGATCCGGAGGATGCCAGGGAGCATGAGGAACTATTGAAACGATATGGCATCGATGATAGCACGGCATACATGTCCCCCTTTTATCCCAGTGTGAAAAATAAGATCAGGAAAAGCTGGGAAAGGCTTTTTGATGCGGAAATCCAACTGAGCCCTGCCAGGGTAGGAATCATCTGGGAGGTGAAAAAGGAATGGATCGTAAAGATGGATTCATAGAGCTTTATACCGTTCAATTAAATGAGATTGCAGACTCTGTAAAAGACGGTCACTGCCATTATGTAAAGATGAAATACATTGAGGATAAATATAGAGAAGTAAAGGGTGTTTTTTTAAATGCCTACCGTTGGTATGTCCGCCAGGCGGCCGTTATCGTAGATAAGCCGGAACAGGCGGAATCAGCGGTATGGTCGTTTGTCAATGAAAAATATACAGACTGGCATCCGGGTTATACGGTGATGAAGCTTAAGGTGCCGGTGGAGGAGGCCGTATTTTTCCGGATGTCCGACTGGAATAAGGTGTTGAACCTAAGATACGTTGGCAGGACAAAGGACGAGGAAGATCAATATTTTGAGAAGCTTGAGAAATACGGAATAAAGTATGAAGGGGATGTTTATGAAACTCCTTTTTACCCCCAGTTAAAGGGAGAACTGGCTGCAAGCTGGACCAATCTGTTTCGGTTTGACCGTGAGGTCAAAAGTGAAGGCCTCCTGGTATTTGAAGATATGCAGGCCGGGCTTTGGTGTATAAAGAAAGAGTGGGTGGCCGGCGAACGCAGGTAACCGGGAATAAAGAGTGTTTTTGGTAATGAATTTCCCCAAATATGCAAAGTCCATGCCTGTAAAAAACTGTTGAATTACTTCAATCATTGATTGACGATACCTTGTTTACATTCTGAGCTGTTCCGTTTGATAACGGACAGCTTTGTTTTTTGTACCCAAAACAAAAACAGAGCAGATCCGGAGAAGTATTATGGAAAATGTGATTGAAAATTATGGATAGATTGTTTAATATATAATATATCAGGTTGCAGGTTATAGACTGTAGAAACGCGGGGTGAATCAATGAAGTCACAGATTACGATGAAGGACATGGCCAGGCACTTTGGGGTATCGCTTAACACGATACATAAGGCAATTGCCGGGAAGCCGGGAGTCAGTGAGGCTACCAGGAAAAAAATAATGGATTACGCTGATGCCAATGGATATAAATTAAATGCCATGGCTTCTTTTCTTAAGCGGAAAAATATTAAAATCGCAGTTTGCCTTCCCGAACTGGATGAGGACAGCAAGTATTTTTACAGTTATATCTGGCAGGGTTATAGGAAGTATATGGCGGAGTGGGGGGACTTGAATATTCAGGTTCTTGAGATTCCATATAAAAAAGGAAATCTTATGGAAACACTCAGACAGCTGGAAAAAGAGTGTGAGGGCAGCGACAAGCTGGATGGTCTGCTGACCGCACCTCCCAGAGATGAGGCAGGAATTCATGTGATCAGGCAATTCACTGATAAGGGCGTATGTGTTGTGTTCGTTACAGGCGATAACGATGAATGCGGCAGGCTGGGTACCGTAGTCGGAGATTATTATGCGGCAGGTCAGATTATGGCAGAGCAGATATGCAATATTCTGAAAGAAAAAAGCCGCATTCTTCTGATGGCAGGAGATCAGTATAAGGATTCTCACTATCTGGTTGCAAAGGGATTTCACGAGTATATCAGGCAGACCCGGGTGGAATATGCCATAGAGGATTTGTTTGGCTATTACGAATCGGACAGGCTGGACGAAAGTATTATGCAGACCCTGACAAAGAATCCACCGGATGCGGTATGCTGCGTATTCGCCAGAGGAAGTGCAGTTTTATACAAGGCTCTTAAATCCAGCGGCTTGGCAGGAAAGCTTCCGGTAATTGCAAATGATGTGTTTGATGAAAATGTGGCGGCTTTAAAAGACGGTACGTTCACGAATCTGGTTTTTAAGGATCCCTATAAACAGGCGTACTTGGCAATGAAGATGCTCTGCGAGTATCTGCTTAAGGATATGGAACCAAAAGACAGGGTTCGAAAGGTGGAAATCGTCCTTATTTTTAAAAGCAATGTGAATTATTATTGGAAGAATATAGAGGATATGCAGTATTTAAGATTATAGAAATAAATGGAAGATGGTTATCCGGGGGCGCCTGGAAGCCATCTTCTTTTTCTGTTAAGAGTTTTCAGTATTCCGTTCCTGAAATGTCTCGCCCGGTATGCCCTCAAGGGCTTTTGACAATGTGATGAGCGAGTGATTGATGTGCCTGTTTACCGCCATGGCAATCTGCTCGTCGTTTTCTGTCATCAATGCTTCAATGATCTGTTGATGCTGGGGAAGGTTATCTTCACGGCAGGAGCAGTGATGGATTGCAGCAAATACGGCCAGGCGGTAGGTCTCGATCATAATATTCTCATAAAAAGCAATGAGTGATTCATTCTTCGTTCTTTCGATGAAGTACATATGAAATTGAATGTCTTTTTTATAAAACTCCATGTCATTTAATTGTGAGCTGTTTTGCATCTGGTTCTGGAGCTCTAAAATTGTGTTTTTGGAATAAGTTCCTTTGAACTGTGTGATAATGGCAGGTTCCACAATTTTCCGAATCTGATATATCTCATTAATATATTCCTGGGTAAAGGAGCGGACCTGCATACCCTTTCTGGGGTATATCATAATCAGATTCTGGCTTTTTAAAGCCACAAGCGCTTCTCGAATGGGGGTTCTTCCGAAAGACAGTTCCTCATTCAGCATTTTTTCGGAAATATCCTGTCCGGGAAGATACTGGCAGGAAAGGATTTTATCTAAAAGATAATTGTAAGCCAGTTGGGTCTGAGACAGGGTACGATGAGGGGATGCATCTTTGAAAATCATGATTGCCTCCTTAAGTTTGTATTTTTAGATATATCACGGTTAAACCGTGCTGACAGAGTTATTATATATCAGCTTAGAATTAAATTCAATCAGTTTTAATATTATATGAATATATATCGTTGACAGATATATCAGACAATGATAAAGTTGAATATAAATATATCAGAAACAATAAGGAGGAAAGCGACATGAAAATCAGGGAGATGAGGATTTATAAAGCCTTATCGGAAATCTCAAAACCCATTGCAGATGCAACCCATGATATATCAGAAATTGCATTTTATGTGGTGGAGATAGAAAGTACGGACGGGGTAACCGGTCAGGGATATTTGTTGTCGTTTCATTACTCACCCAATGGGATCGAAGGTGCACTGAAGGATATTAAAACGTTTATTGAGAGCAGGGATTACAGCATTTTTCAAACGCAGGATATTCAGAACGATTATGAAACGGAATCAGAGTATTTTGGTATCACGGGACTGCAGCGGTGGGCTCTGGCCGCGCTGAATATCGCCCTTTGGGATGCTTATGCCAGGACTTTAAAGCAGCCTATCTGGAAGCTGTTTGGCTGCCATACAAGAAAGATTCCGGTATACGGCAGCGGTGGCTGGATCTCTTATTCGGAGAAGGAACTGGTGGAAGAAGTGGTTGATTACAAAAGGAGAGGCTTCCAGGCGGTGAAGATTAAAGTCGGATCTCCGGAAATGAACCAGGATTTGGAGCGTCTGACAAAGGTAAGAGAAGCAGTGGGCGATGACTTAAAGATCATGATGGATGCCAATCAGGGAATGGATGTTCCATCGGCAGTAAAACTGGCAAATTCGGTAGAGAATCTGAACATCCACTGGTTTGAGGAACCTGTTGTTAATACAGACTTTGAAGGGTATGCCGCAATCCGTACAAAAACCAGGGTTTCCCTGGCAATGGGAGAGCGGGAATACAATACGGTTGCCCTGCGGGAACTGATCATGAGAAGGGCTCTGGATTTATGGCAGCCGGACATCATCAGACTGGGAGGTGTAGAGGAGTGGACCCGATCGGCAGCACTGGCAAACGCATTTCATATTCCGGTGCTGCCACATTACTACAAGGATTACGACGTACCTCTTCTGGCATCTGTAAGAAATCCTTACGGTGCGGAATCCTTTGACTGGATCGACGGGATCATAGACAATAAGATGGTCATCGACAATGGCTACGCCAGGCCGAGGGAAGGCGTGGGCTGGGGATTTAACTTTCTGCATCAGTATCTGGATGAAGTATAACGATCCTATGAGTAGCTGCAGAAAAAATTGGAAAAGTACATAAAAGGGTAACGTTTCACCAGCGCCGGTAATATGTTAAATCCTGTCTGAAATATGAAAAGTGCTGACAGGTATTTTGATCTAAGGGATGATTTTGGAATTTATTACACACAAAAAGCAGCTTAAAGAGCTGCTTTTTGTGTGAATAAGACAAAATGGGGAAATGTTTTCCTAAAAAAATATTGACAGTTGCGTATAAACGTGGTAGCATCAGAACATAAAGCAAGGGAAACGTTTCTTTAAAACTATATGCAGGAGGTTTTTTATGAGATCAAAGAAGTTATGTTCAGCTATGTTGGCAGCTACTATGGCAGCATCCATGCTGTGGGGGTGTGGGGCGCCTTCCACTGCCAGTAAGAAAACGGAGTCTGTGACTACAAAAGACACGGCGGCACAGCAATCACCTGAAAGCGGGGATCAGACATTGCGGGTTACTGTTCAGGCATGGATGATGGGCAAATATGATTTTGAACGAATTGCAAAAGAGTTTGAAGCCGAAAATCCTGGAGTCAAGGTAGTATACAATCAGGTAGATAACGTGGACGTTACAACCAGCATGTTGGAATGGTCCCAGGGAAAAACGACCTGTGATTTAGCCCTCGGCGGTGACCGCTCAGAGACAGTTCCCTATGCGGCCAACGATTACGTTGTAGAATTCACAGATGACAATTTTTTTAACGGAGATTTTACCAGAGATAAGTTTATAGATTCTTTCTTAGAAAGCGGAAATGCAGACGGCGTGCAGTACATGATTCCCCTGTTAGGCGAAGTTCTCGGCTGCGTTGTCAATATTCCGATGATGAAAGAGGCCGGATATGTAGATGCAGACGGGAAGATCCTTCCGGCAAAGTCCTGGGATGACATGTATGAATATGCAAAGAATTTGACAAAAGACGGTCAGACAGGCCTTGCCATTGACTGGGGTAATAATATGGCAGTAAAGGCCTATGACGCCTGTGTCATGGGAGTCAATGGAAATCTGTATGAGTCCGATGGAAAGACACTGAATTTCACAGCAGTACCGGTGAAGGGTATGCTTTCTGTATGGCAGAACCTGGTAAAGGACGGCTATACCACCACTGATGTATTTGCGGACGCAGAGGCCAACAGGACGAATTTCAAAGCCGGTCATGTTGCCATGCATATTGCTCCGGCTTCCCGCTGGATCGAGGCTGGTGAGATTTTAGGTTCAGATAATGTAGGCATCATGCCCATACCCGGAACAGATACCAATGGATCCATTTCCTATATTCATGGTGCGGTAATTCCAAAGGCTTCCGATAAACAGGAGCTTGCAATAAAGTTTATTAAGGATAAACTGCTTCAGGCGCAGTTCCAGATGGATTCCATGGGCGCTTATGGTAAGATGTCACCCATAAAGGCACACTATGAGAACTTAAAGAATCCATACTGGCCTGAAGTTATGGAGTTTACAGAAAAAGCATCGACTCCGCCTCTGTATAAGGATTACACAAAGCTGGATACCAATATGCAGATTGAGCTTCAGAAAATGTTGACCGGAGGCTCTACAGCAGATGAATTTTCTACTAATATGAGTAAGTTTATGACTACGATTGACTTAGAGTCAGGAATGAAGAAGTAATAAGAAACGGATGAAAGCCGGGTCAATTGCCTTTGTAGCCATTGTTCCGGCTTTCCGATTAAATATAAGTAGAGGAGTAAAATATGGGGCATAAAAAAAGTTTTGGCTTAAGATTAAAAAAGATGATACCCGGTTATGCGTTTGCGGCTCCCGGTATTTTGTTTGCAGCCATATATATGGGATATCCCCTCATACGGTCATTTTATTTGAGTTTCACAAAATATAATTTTGCATTTGATAAAAATCCGGTTTTCTGGGGGCTGTCTAATTTTACAAAGATGTTTTCAGATGCTTATTTTATGGATTCCCTTAGGAATACAGCAGTATTTTCTTCTTTATTTTTCCCCTCCCTTATGATTTTTTCTCTGATCATTGCTATGCTTTTAGACAAGGGAGTCAGAGGATCCGGTGTTTTCAGAACCTGCATCTTTCTCTCCATGGTAGTTCCCTTATCACTCACCGGTATTATCTTCCAGTGGATTTTAAATAACCAGTACGGACTTTTAAACACCGTACTAAGGGAGGTGTTTAAGCTGGATTTCCTGGCCCATAACTGGCTGGGAGAAGGGAAATGGGCCATGGTCTCCATTGTCGTAGTCAGTCTATGGAAAAACATGGGAATGCTTGTGATATTCTTTATTGCAGGTCTTGCCGCAATTCCGGGGGATATCATCGAATCAGCTAAGATCGATGGCGCCAATGCGTACCAGAGGATTTTTCTGATCATATTACCGAATTTAAAGGAAAGCTATGTCATCTGCGGATTATGGGCGATCATTCAGTCTGTAAAGGTGTTTGAGCAGCCTTTTGTTATGACCAACGGCGGTCCGGGCACGGCGACTCTGGTGCTTTACCAATATACCTGGATGAATGCGTTTAAATACTATGAAATGGGTTATGCTTCGGCAATTGCATATTTTATGGGAGTTATTATTCTGCTTCTGTCAGCCCTTAACATGTATCTAAACAGGGATAAGGATGTGGATGAAGTAAAAGGAAAAAGATCAAAGAAAAGAGAGGTGAAAGCATGAACGAAAAGAAGAGTGTAAGTAATATCGCTGTATTTGTTTTGTTATTCATCACCTCATTTGTTTTTATCATTCCGTTTTTATGGACATTTCTTACTTCAATAAAGCCGGATGAAGAAATTTATTCAGCCGCACTGACCCTGTTTCCTAAGGAATTTTATATAGGGCATTATACGGGAATATTCACGAAGCTGGGGAATTTCTTAAAATATTTTTCAAATTCTGTGATCGTATCCTTTTGGAGTGTTTTTCTGAATGTATTGCTGGCCTCGACCCTGGGATATTCCTTTTCCAAGTTTCAGTATTGGGGACGTGACTTTTTTCTGGGATTTGTATTGCTGATCATCACTCTTCCATATGTAATTTATCTGATCCCCATCTACATTATGCAGTCACGGTTTGATCTAATCGATACCAGACTGGGACTGATTCTTCCCTATACCGCTACGAACCTGCCCATGTCCGTATTTATCATGCGGGGACAGTTCAATGGTGTACCAAATGAGATGATGGAGGCCGCCAGAATTGACGGCGCGACCCATTGGCAAACTTTTTCCAGGGTCATGCTGCCGATTGTAAAGCCCGGAATTGCCACCGTGATTATCATGACATTTATTACTGTGTGGGGCGAGTTTACATATGCAAGGACTCTGTGCACAACAGCAAGATCCCAGACTCTGGCTGTTGGAATTACATTTTTAAGGGATGAGGCCGCTTCCTGGCAGTACGGTACATTAACGGCTACGATCATTCTGTCATTAATTCCTGTCCTGATCATATTTCTGTCCATGCAGAAATATTTCATCAAAGGTATTATGGCAGGAGCAGTGAAAGGATAAGGACAGCTTATGAAAATCATAAAATTTGAAACGTGGTGGCTCAAACGGGATAAATGCCTGTTTGATCAGAAGAGAAAAGGCAAAAGCAATATGGATTGGGACGTGGTCGTGCTAAAGCTGACCACGGACACCGGAACAGAGGGGATAGCAACAGCCCTTGCGGCCCGTTCCGGCCAGGTTACGGAAAGCTATCTCCATGATAATATTGCACCGGTTGTATTAGGACGATCCCCTTATGACAGGGAAAAGATATGGCATGAGCTGTGGAACATAGACCGTCACCTCACCTTTTTTCCGGTCTACCTTCCGGGGCCCGTGGATGTGGCCCTTTGGGATATTTGCGCAAAGGCTGCCGGATTGCCGTTGTACAAATATATCGGAGCATACAGAACCCAGCTTCCCGTTTATGCCAGCGGCCTGTTCCATGAGGATCCGGAGGAATATGTGAGGGAAGCACTGTACTACCAGTCCAAAGGGATCAACTGCTATAAGGCTCATCCATCGGGACCTTATGAACTGGATATGAAAATTCATGAGAACATTCGAAATGCCGTAGGGCCTGATATGAAGCTCATGAGTGATCCGGTGGCAGAGTATACTCTGGAAGAGGCAATCAAAGTGGGGCGGCATTTGGAGAAACTTAATTATGAGTGGCTGGAGGAGCCATTCCGGGATTTTGAACTGGATAAATATTCCCGTTTATGTGCTGCTCTTGATCTTCCTGTTGCAGCTACAGAGACGACCCGCGGCTGCCATTGGGGCGTGGCCCAGGTGATCAATCAGAAAGCAGCCGACATCGTCAGAGCTGATGTATCCTGGAAGTGCGGTATTACCGGGACACTGAAGATCGCTCACCTGGCGGAAAGCTTTGGTATGCAGTGCGAGATACATACAACAACGATGAATTATATGGATCTGGTGAACCTGCATGTTTCCTGTGCCATCCGAAACTGCAAATATTTTGAATACTTTGTTCCGGAGGAGGATTTCTCTTTCCCGATGAAAGGTCTGCTGCCCATTGATGAACAGGGTGTGATCAAAGTACCGGAAGGTCCTGGTGTAGGAGCAGAACTTGACTGGGAATTAATAGAGAAGCTTTCCGTTTCTCATCGGGCGGAGGTATTGGAAGCATGAATTTAACAGGAAAAACCGGAATCATAACAGGCGGATCCAGCGGAATCGGATTTGCAACAGCGAATGTGCTTGCTGAAGCAGGGGCGCTGGTTTATGCCGTCAGCAGAAGCGGAAAACCTAAAATCCAGGGAAAGAAAGGTCATCCCGGTGTCATTCATCTGGCAGCTGATGTCTGCGATTATGAGGCGCTTTCAGAGCTGGTAAATAGGATTGGAATGGAGCATGGAATTGATTTTTTGATCAACAATGCCGGTATTACCGTGAAATGCCGTGCGGAAAATTTTTTGGATTCCGACTTTGAGCGGATCCATCAGGTCAATGTAAACAGTGTATTTAAGCTGTCCTGTCTGTGTTTTCCCTATTTAACCAAATCTATCCACAAAGGCAGGATCGTAAATATTACCTCCATGGCTGCCCACCTGGGATTTTCGGAAGTAGTGCCATACTGTTCCAGCAAGGGAGCTGTGCTTTCCATGACAAGAGGGCTGGCAGTTGAATGGGCCGGTGACGGGATCAATGTTAATTCCATTGCCCCAGGCTGGTTTCCCTCGGAAATGAGCCGGAATGTCATGGATGAAGAACGGAAGTTAAAAATCTTATCCAGAATGCCGGTCCATCAGTTTGGTGATCCCAGAGACATCGGAGAGATGGCAAAATTTCTTGTGTCAGATAGCTCAGAGTACATTACGGGCCAGGATTTTGCAGTAGACGGGGGAGCTCTGGCGTTTGGATATTAAGCGGATAAAGGAGAGGCGAATATGAAATTATGGAATGATGAGAATGAGAAGTTTGCACTGATGAAAGAAAGATTATACACGCCTGTAGTGGGTGATATTCTAGACGGTATGGGATATTACCATCAGTTTCTTCCCCAGGATATCCGTCCCTTAAGGGATGATATGAAACTGGCAGGTAAAGCTATGCCCGTGCTTATGATCGATGTGTTCGGTCCCCAGAAAAAACCTTTCGGCTATTTAACAGAAGCCCTGGATCAGCTTGTGGAAAATGATATCTATCTGGCCACAGGGGGAAGCAAGCGCTGCGCCTACTGGGGAGAGCTTCTGACGGCAACCGCCCGCACCAGAAAAGCCGTGGGTGCGGTTGTAAACGGCTGGCACAGGGATACTCCCCAGGTGTTGGAACAGAACTGGCCGGTATTTTCAAACGGCTGCTATGCCCAGGATTCCAGTGTCCGGACCCAGGTGGTAGATTACCGCTGTGATATCGAAATTGGCCAGGTGACCATTCATGACGGAGATTTAGTGTTCGGTGACGTGGATGGTGTTTTGATCATTCCCAAAGATGTGGCGGATGAGGTCCTTGAAAAAGCGCTGGAAAAAGCGGCAGGGGAAAAGGTGGTAAGAAAAGCAATAGAAGGCGGCATGAGCGCAACCGCTGCCTTTGCAAAATTTGGGATTTTATAGAACCGGAGGTCACTATGGAAAAAGAACAGAAGGCATTCCAAATCGTGGATACGGATAATGTGGCAACGGCACTGGAGGGCATCCTTCCGGGAATCGTGAGCCTGTTGGGCGATACCTCTTTGGGTGAGATAACCGCAGTAACCGATGTGCCCAAAGGGCACAAAATATCTCTTAAGGATATGGAAGCCGGAGAAGATATAAAAAAATATGGGATTCGGATCGGCAAAGCCACTCAGGCCATTAAAGCCGGAGAATGGGTGCATCTCCATAATATCCACAGTGTATATGACGAGCGGTCCAGCCATTTGGATGTGTTTACCGGTGCACCTAAGGATACAAAGTATGAATAGGAGGGGTCAGATGTCAGGTGAAAAGCTGGAATGCAGCTGGCAGGGTTATGTGAGGAAAAACGGCACCATGGGAATCCGGAATAAGGTCCTGGTCATCTATACGGTAGAGTGCGCCTCCTTTGTAGCTAAGGAAATTGTACATAAGATCAATGACCCGGAAACAGAAGTGGTGGGATTTTCCGGTTGTACGGATAATGAATATGCAGTGCGCCTTTTGATTTCCTTGATCCGTCATCCCAATGTAGGTGCAGTACTTCCGGTAGGCTTAGGCTGTGAATACGTTCAGCCGGAATGGCTGGCGGATATTGCAAAAAAAGAGGGAAAGGAAGCCGCCTGGATGTTCATTCAGAATGAAGGCGGTACCAGAAAAACAATTGAAAAAGGGGTGCAGCTTGTTCGCGGGATGCAGGAGACCTTAAAGAAGACCAAACGGGCTCCCATGGGCTTAAAGGACTTAATCATAGGCGCGGAATGCGGCGGCTCTGATTATACCAGTGGTCTGGCTGGTAATGTAGTGGTAGGACGTTTCAATGACCGCCTTATTGAAGCAGGAGGAACCGCTGTTTTTGAGGAAATCGTGGAAGCCATAGGTTTAAAAGAGCTTTTACTGGAACGTGCGGCAGATAAAAAGGCTGCGGAGGAGATCTCTGACACTTATGATAAGGCTCTGGAATACTGCAAATCCGTAAGACAGTATTCTGTAAGTCCCGGAAACTTTGCCGGAGGGCTTTCCACCATTGAGGAAAAGAGCATGGGTGCTGTTGTAAAGAGCGGAAGCAAACCCATACAGGGCGTCCTAAAAGTAGGGAAGGTACCGCCTGATAAGGGGTTGTGGCTTTTAGACTCCACACCGGATCCCTACTGGATGCAGTTTGGGATCACGAATCCCAATGACAATGAAGGTCTGATGGATTTAATTGCATGTGGCTGTCATGTGGTATTTTTAGTTACAGGAAGGGGAAGCGTGGTAGGTTCAGCCATATCTCCCTGCGTCAAGGTGACGGGAAACTCGGCCACCTATTCGGCAATGCAGGAGGATATGGATTTTGATGCCGGTCCTGTTCTGGCAGGCAGATGTTCCCTGGAGGAGATGGCACAAAAACTGCTCGAAATGGTTGTAGATGTGGCAGCAGGAAAACAAAGCAAGAGTGAGGCACTGGGGCATAAGGAATATTTCATCCCTTATAAATACCAGAACACAGAAGTTGTAAAAAAATGCAAGGAGGCATGAGCCATGTTTGATACAGGTAAATATTTTTCTCTGAAAGGTCAGACCGCTGTTATAACAGGGGGCTCTACCGGACTGGGGCTTGCGATTACCAGATGTATGGTGGGCGCCGGAGCGAAGGTGGTTGTCTTAAGCTTTGAAAGCGGGGAACAGGGACAGAAAGCACTGGAAGAATTTGGGGGAAAGGCTGTTTTCTATCATTTTAATATCACGGATACAGACCATACCCAGGAGATGGTGGATCGTATTATTGCAGAACATGGGCCTGTATCCATTTTGGTGAATAATGCAGGAAACCATTGTAAGAAATTTATTGAGGAAATGACGGTAGAGGATTATGTGAGCGTGCTGAACGTTCACCTGGTAGGCGCATTTGCCCTGACAAAGGCATTATTCCCTCATATGAAAGAACAAAAAAAAGGCAGCATCCTCTTTCAGGCCAGTATGACCAGTTTTATCGGCCAGCCTCAGGTGGCAGGCTATGCGACAGCCAAGGCAGGTTATCTTGGTCTGGTACACACGCTGGCGGCAGAAGGCGGTTCTTACGGAGTCCGGGTAAACGCCATAGCTCCGGGCTGGATCGATACGCCCATGTATCACAAGGCAACGGATGAGGATGAAGTAAGACGCAATAAGATTCTTGGAAGGATTCCCATGAATAAAGTAGGTGACCCCTTGGATATCGGTATGGCTGCTGTATTCTTATCCAGTGATGCGGCAGGTTATATATCAGGCTCCTGCCTTCCTGTAGACGGCGGCGCTCTGATCGGATTCTAATGAGGCACACAAAGAAAGGGGTAGCACGGTGAACCATCTATTTTCGGAGGAATTGCTTTTAACAAATCGGACAGGAAGTTACTTCTATCATACCTATGCCAAACACCTGCCCATCATTGATTATCATTGCCATCTGGTTGCCAGGGAGATTTATGAAAATGAGGAATTTGAAGACCTGGGTGAAATGTGGCTTGCCCACGACCATTATAAATGGAGAGCCATGAGGACTTTTGGGATCGATGAATTTTACATCACCGGAGGAGCCGGTTATTACGAGAAATACTTAAAATTTGCAGAGATACTGCCGAGGCTGATCGGGAATCCTGTTTACATCTGGTGTGCATTGGAGCTGAAACGTTATTTTGACATAGAAGAGCCTTTGGGGCCGGATAATGCGGAAGAGATCTATAAGAAAACAAAGGAATTGATCAAAGGACGCCATATGACGCCAAGATGGTGTATGGAACGTTCAAAGGTAGAGATTGTCAGCACAACGGAAGATCCTGTGGATACTCTGGATTATCATATCCGGATGAAGCGGGATCCGGCCATTAAGACCAGGATCCTCACAGCTTTTCGGCCGGATCAGGCATTTTACTGCGAATGGTCCTCCTTCTCGAACTATATGGGAAAGCTTTCTCAGGCGGCAGAGCAGGAAATAACAAGTTTTTCTTCCATGATGAGTGCTCTGGAACAGCGCCTGTCTTTTTTCGCAGAATTTGGGACCAGAGTGAGCGATAACGGTATGGCGGATATTACATGGTGTGATTACACAATGGAAGAGGTGGAAGCGGCTTTTGATAAAGCGCTGCAGCAGAAAGAACTGTCAACGAAAGAAATAAACCAGTATCAGTCTGCATTTGTCATTGAGATGGCAAAGCTTTATAAAAAGTATGGATTTGTTATGCAGCTCCATATCGGGACCTACCTGGATGCCAATCAAAAAAAGGTGAAAGAAATCGGACAGTCCACTGGATTTGATTGTGTGGATGATACCACCTCTGTCCGGTCTGTGGGTGCGATTCTTAACCGATTGACGGAAATGGATGAGCTGCCAAAGACAATCCTTTATCCGCTTCATGCGTCACAGGTGGAGTCCTTTGCCATTCTGGCCGCTGGTTTTTGCGATGGTAAGGTAAAGGGAAAGGTGCAGTTGGGTGCTCCATGGTGGTTTAATGATCAGTCCTATGGGATTGAGCGCCAGTTCTATGCGGCGGGGAATCTTTATCCGGTCAGTTTATCAGTAGGTATGCTGACAGATTCCAGGAGCTTTTTAAGCTATCCCCGTCATGAGCTTTACAGGAGAGTTCTTTGCAGTTATTTAGGAGAGCTGGTGGAGCGAGGGGAATATTTCTCTGATGAAATATATATAAAAGAGATGATCGAATCAATATGTTATAAAAATGTAAGGGAATATTTTGGATGGTAGGGACAAGAGAGATTATTCTTTTCCCAAGTATTAGGCATTACGGGTAGTCAGCAATTATCGGGAATTTTACAGGTCAGAAGGCAGGCTTTTGACTGGATCCTGGATAAAGCTTTTTTCAAGTAAGATGAGCCTTAAGCTGTCATAGAAAAATGGACAGCATCCCCTATCCTGTGTTATACTTGCTGAAGAACCGAAGATCAAAATGCTTGAATGCAAGGAGGGCCGGGCATGGCAAAAAAGAATGTTCGGAATACCAGGGGGAAGATCGTGAATGCGGCCTGGAAGTTATTCTATGAACAAGGATATGAGGATACTACGGTAGAAGAAATCATTGAACTGTCCCAGACTTCCAAAGGATCTTTTTATCATTATTTTGATGGAAAGGATGCGCTGCTAAGCACCTTGAGCGTCCTGTTTGACGATAAATATGAAGAGCTGACCAATATCATTGAACCGGAATTACCGGCAATGGAAAAGCTGCTGCTCCTCAACCGCGAGCTGTTTGGTATGATTGAAAACAGTATTTCCATTGATCTGCTGGCAAGGCTTCTATCTACCCAGCTTGTTACCAACGGAGAGAAACACCTCCTGGACCATAACAGGACTTATTATAAGCTTCTTCGAAGGATTATTGCACAGGGACAGGAAAAGGGGGAGATAGGTACCCGTTTCAGTGTTAGTGAAATGGTCAAGCTTTATGCCCTGTGTGAGAGGTCCCTCATGTATGACTGGTGTTTATGCGGCGGAGAATATTCGCTCCGCCAGTACAGTGCATGTGTTCTGCCTTCATTTTTAAGCGGTTTTCTACCGGAATCATGACTGAAAATAAGACTTGTCTTAGATTTATTATAAGATACCGTATTGTATAAAATCCTTTTAAAATAAAGAATATTAATATATTTAATATAAAACGTCTAGTATATAGTCTATACTTCGTTCTGCGTTGCGTTCTATTTCCACCCATGCTATAATACCCCCATTATGGCTTATTATGTTTACATAAAAAGCTGTCTAAACATTTCGACAACAGGAGGGAAGTTATGAGCATAGGGCAGGCGGGGATTTTATTATCCATCATCATTTATCTGGTCAGTATGGTCTACATAGGATTTTATTACAGCAAAAAGGGGGGCGGTGATTCTGCGGATGAGTTCTACCTGGGAGGGAGGAAGCTGGGGCCGCTGGTTACTGCCATGAGTGCGGAAGCCTCCGATATGAGCAGCTGGCTGCTTATGGGACTTCCGGGAGTTGCTTATTTAACCGGAATCGCAGATGCAGGATGGACTGCCATTGGTCTGGCTGTGGGTACCTATTTAAACTGGCTGCTTGTCGCAAAACGCCTTCGTCGGTATTCGGTGGTGTGCAATTCCATTACCATTCCGGATTTTTTTTCAAGGCGTTACCGGGATGAGAAAAACATTTTGATGTGCATTTCTGCTGTCATTATTCTGATCTTTTTCATTCCTTATACCGCATCCGGATTCAAGGCAATAGGCACGCTGTTTAACAGCCTGTTTCAGATTGATTACCATGGAGCCATGATTGCAGGTGCGGCCGTAATTGTGGGCTATACAGTAATGGGCGGATTTATGGCCGTGTCGACCACAGATTTAATCCAAAGCATTGTCATGAGCATTGCACTGGTTATCATTGTTTTTTTCGGAATACTGGTATCTGGCGGCTGGAACAATGTTATGGATAATGCCCGGTCTCTCGAGGGCTATTTAAGCATGGTCCAGGTTCACAACTTGTCAAATGGCAGCGCCACTCCCTATGGGTTTCTTTCCATCATCTCCACCCTGGCCTGGGGACTTGGTTATTTTGGAATGCCCCATATCCTGCTGCGGTTTATGGCTATCAATGATGAAGATAAGCTTAGGACTTCCCGCCGGATTGCTACTGTATGGGTGGTTATCTCCATGTTTGTTGCGGTTCTCATTGGAATCATCGGATACAGTGTTTCAGTTGCCGGCCATATTCCCATGCTGTCAACCGGGTCTGAGGCAGAAACCATTATCATCAGGCTGGCAGATCTTTTAGGGAAAAGCGGATTTTTATTAGCCATTGTTGCCGGTGTGGTTCTGGCGGGAATCCTGGCATGTACCATGTCAACCGCAGATTCCCAGCTTCTGACTGCTGCTTCCGGTGTATCCCAGAATCTTATGCAGGACTTTTTAAAGATTAAGATGAGCACAAAAGCATCTATGATGGTAGCAAGGCTTACGGTTATTGGAGTCGCACTGGTGGGTATGATCCTGGCCTGGGATCCTGACAACTCGGTGTTCACCATAGTATCCTTTGCATGGGCGGGATTTGGTGCCTCCTTTGGGCCGGTGATGCTTTTTGCCCTGTTCTGGAAGCGGAGCAATTTATGGGGTGCCATAGCCGGTATGGTGTCAGGAGGTGTTATGGTGTTTATCTGGAAATATGCAGTACGTCCATTGGGCAGCATATGGAATATCTATGAGCTGCTTCCGGCCTTTACCACTGCATGTGCGGCTATAATCATCGTATCACTGGTAACATCTCAGCCTTCCAAAGAGATTTATCAGGAATTTGAGTCAGTGGGCAGTAAAATGAAATAAGGCTTTATATTGGCAATACCAGGAAAACACGTTTTTCCTGGTATTATTGTTCTCGGAATTTGATTTGATGAAATCAGATTGACAATAAAAAAGATTAGAAATATAATAATTAGAAATCTAACTATTCAAAGGATGACGAATCATGACATTTCACTATCTGCTGATGGCAAATCAGGCGATTTATCAGAGGAGGCTCATGGAAGTCCTGAAGGATACGGAATTGACCACGGGTCAGCCAAAGGTTCTGGATTATTTAAGAGACCATGATGGAGCAACCCAGAAAGAGATCGCAGCAGCATGTTATATTGAAGCCGCGACCATTACAAGCGTATTGAACGGGATGGAAGCAAAGGGTCTTATTGAAAGAAAACGTCTGAATGGAAACAGGCGTTCCTTTCATGTGTTTATGACAGGAAAGGGGCAAAAGCTGGAGCAAAGGGTACATGAAATCTTTCTAAAACTGGAAGAAGAGACTTTTGAAGGCATTTCACAAGAAAAAAGAGAAGAATTTCTGGAACTGTTTTCTAAAATACACAGAAACATGATACCATCAGAATGAATTGTTAAAGGAGACAAAAGATATGCCGCAGGGAGTCATAATTAATTGCATTGTTGTTTTTCTGGGAGGGATCCTGGGTGCCTTTTTAAAGAACCATTTTCCGCAAAAACTAGCCGAAGCTCTTCCCAATATATTCGGGCTGTCGGCGATCACCATGGGGATCTACCTGATCATCCGGCTGGAAAGCCTGACAGCGGTGGTTCTTGCTGTGATTATTGGATCGGTTATCGGTGAACTCCTGAGCCTGGAAGACCGTCTGCTGACCGGACTTCGGAGGCTGGAGGCCAGACTTCCGGTCCAGTTAAACGAGGATCAGCTTGATGTTCTCATCAGCCTGATTATTCTGTTCTGTTTCAGCGGGACGGGAATATTTGGAGCCATGAATTCCGGTATGACAGGGGATCATTCCATTCTTTATGCAAAGTCTGTCATGGATTTCTTTACGGCCATGATCTTCGGCACAACCGCCGGGTATCTGGTGGGATTTATTGCGGTTCCCCAGCTTATGATAGGGACCTTACTGTTTTACGGGGCCTCCTTTATCCTGCCCCTGGTGACAGATATCATGCTGGCAAATTTCAAGGCCTGCGGCGGGATCATCACCCTTGCCGTGGGGCTTAAGATTTCCAATATTAAGAAGACCAGGGTGCTTAACATTCTTCCGGCGCTGGTTCTGGTGTTTCCGTTTTCTCTGTTGCTGTAAGACTCTGGGAATGAAAGCGCAGCATAAAGGATTGTTTCTTTTCTTTACAACATTTCCGTGGTAAATTATAGGGTAGCAGGTAGACAACCGTAACAAACGGCGAAAAGGCAGGTACATATATGAAATGGAAAGATAGCTTTCACCCTTATGCGGCCACAACCATTATTTTCTGGTCACTGGCCTATGTGTTCACAAAGCTGGCGCTTGGGTACTTCTCCCCGTTTTCCCTTGGATTTCTTCGGTACGCGGTGGCGTCTCTGGCCCTGGCCACAGTAGCTTTCTTTACAAGGATGAAGCTGCCAGGTAAGAGAGATGTTTTATGGTTCATGGCTTCCGGAGCAGCCGGTTTTTTCCTTTACATGATTGCTTTTAACAAAGGGCAGGGAATGGTAACGGCTTCCACTGGCAGCGTTGTGATTGCCACAGTTCCGGTCATAACCGCGCTTCTTGCCCGTTTCATTTACGGGGAAAGGCTGCTGGGCTTCCAGTGGGCTGCCATTGGGATCCAGTTCATCGGCGTATTGGTCCTGACCCTGATGAATGGGATATTTTCTATTAACCCAGGCCTGTTCTGGCTGTTCCTGGCGGCTTTTCTGGTCAGCATTTACAACCTTTTGCAGAGAAAACTGACGAAAACTTATCCGGCGCTTCAGTCCAGTGCCTTCAGTATTTTCTTTGGAACCCTGTTTCTTGCCGTATTTCTTCCGACATCTGTCAATGAGGTGCTATACGCTCCCGGAATTCAGATATTCTATGTTGTGACTCTGGGCATAGGCTCCAGCGCTATCGCCTATGTATCCTGGTCAAAAGCGTTTGCAAAGGCAAAGCAAATGTCACAGGTCAGCAATTATATGTTTGTGACCCCTTTTTTAACGAGCATCTTTGGTTTTCTTATGGCAAATGAGGTCCCGGACAAGGCGACCCTGACCGGCGGGACCATCATTTTGTCAGGAATTCTTATTTATAACTTTGGAGGGAAAATTTATGAGTCTTTCTTTGCCCCAAAAAGGGGGGGACATTCCGTCATTGATAAAAAGCCTTCATCAGAATAACATGGCAGGTTTCCATGTCAGGGATAAAAAGGAGCTTCTGAGTCTTTTGAGGACGTTTATAGCAGATGGAACCACCGTAGGCTGCGGGGATTCGGTTACCCTTGAGCAGACGGGAGTATTTGATGATCTGAGAAAACGTGAGATTAACTTTCTGGATAAATTTGATCCGGCCCTTACCCGGGAAGAAAAACGTGAGATATACCTAAAAAACTTTTCTGCTGATACGTTTGTTACCGGAGCCAATGCCGTCACCATGGACGGAAAGATTTTTAACATTGACGGCAATGGGAGCCGGGTCGCCCCCATGCTGTATGGACCCAAGCAGGTTATTGTTGTTGTGGGGACGAATAAAATAACAGAAAATGCCCAGGCGGCAGTGAAAAGAGCCAGGCAGATTGCGGCTCCCCTGGATGCAAAGCGGCTTAATAAGGCAACTCCCTGTACGGCTCTTGACCGCTGTATTGACTGCAGACACAAGGAAAGGATCTGCAATGATTTTGTTTTGATTGCAGGACAATTTGTGAAGGAACGGATCAAGGTAATTATCGTAAATGAGGAATTGGGGTATTAAAAGGGAATCCCGGAATAATCATTTCAGTTTTCTGTTTATGAGGAGCTGGGTTATTGATAAACCCAGCTCCGTTATTTTGCTATTTACGAAGGGCGCAAATCTTTTTTTGTGTAAAGCTGGCCTGCCATAAAACAGCTGACCAAAATGATCACGAATGAAAGCAGGATATAGAAAGGGTTTAGTCCGTGTTCTGAGACCGACACCACATCAAAATAACTCACCGGTGTCAGAGCATTTAAGAAGTCCATGGTACCGGCATAATCCAGCACAAAACTGATTACGTAAAATGTCAGGACCGTAAGCATTGTAATAAGGCTTGCTGCTTTATAATTTTTCGCAAGGCCCGAAATGAAAAGCCCTATGGAAAAAAGCACAGTTTGCGTGATAAATATTCCTATCGTTGTGATCAAGTGCGTGCCCACGATGCTCCTGTCACCCAGGGGAAGAATGATACACAAATATGACATGATCCCCACCGTGAGGGAAAATATCCCAAGATTTGTTACTGCCGCTCCGATTTTCGCCCAAATGATAGCGGAACGCTTATAAGGCTTTGAGAACAGGAACTCGCTTGTGCCAAATTTTTCTTCCCTGGAAACGGCATATACCCCAGAAAATCCCGCATAAAAGAAGGCAAGTAAGTCGGTCCAGAATACCATGCACTGATAGGCCCCCAGGGGAGTGTCAATTCTCACTCCATTAAGCCCGAATAAAATCAATATGATTTTTGGGAAGCCATCTGCCAGCTCTGCGATTTCCCCCATTGCATCCTTTAGCACCACAAATTCTATTGCTGCAAATCCTGTAAGCATTACAATCAGCACCAGCCATATAATCAACAGTTTTCTCGTCAATTTCAGCTCTTTTAAATAAATCGTCTTCATGTTCAGCCTCCAAACACAACGTCTTTTTTTAGAAATATTCTGCAGCTGACAAACAGCAGCCCCCCGCTCAGGATCACATACCACACCACATAATTCCACTGGTAAAATCCGGCTTCAGCGATTCTGACGGGGTCAAAGAAGCCAAAGGGGGTGAGATAGCCCAGTACCGGTTCCTGGATCTTCTTTGACATGGAGCTTAAGCAAAAGAAGGCAAACATGATGCAGGAGGATACGAGAACAGGCGTCCGCACATTGGGGAAAAACGTCCCTGCAGCTGTTCCGAAAGTCACAAACATCAGCTCCAGAAGCACAAGGGATCCTCCTATGAGAAAAAAAGCCCTCCAATCAACGGAAATGCCTTTAACGGTCAGAAGAGCGAGTGCTGCTCCTGTGATATAGGCGGCTCCCACAATCAGGCTGTCTGTCGTACAGGCAAGAAGCTTGCTAAAGAAGACCCTGCGCCTGGAAAGGGGCTTTGTCAGCAGAAATTCTGCTGATTTGTTCAAATATTCCTTTGTGTGGGAAGAAAAGGCAATGCTCATTCCATGGATTGCCGCCGCTGTCATGGCAAAGCTGTTTAAAAAGCTGAACATGCCAAGGGGAGTCATGACAAAGGCGGCGCTGAGTCCTAAGGCTTCAAACATCGGATTGTTTTTAATGGCCTCAACCATCATGGCATCTGTCCCTGAGATAAAGCCAAGGTACGTGGGCAGCATGAGATAGATCAGCACGCCCATAGACAGAGACCAGATGATGATATTTTTCTTTAACTGTTTCAGTTCATACTTAAATACGGTCATCCCCATCACCTCACCTGTAATAGTGCATGAAAATTTCTTCCAGCGCCGGTTCCTCGATAAACAGGTCGTGGACCTTTAAGGCAGACAGCTTTGTCAGAATCTCTCCCATATTCCCCATAAACATGAATGAGGCAGTATGGCCTTCCTGATGATAATTGGTAACTCCAGTAAGGTCAAAATAGCCTGACGGTAGTTCCTCTGCCGTAACACTGATTTTTTTATGGCTGTTGGCCCGAAGTTCGCTGATTTTCTGTACGCCTATCATCTTTCCTTCTTTTAAAATGGCCACCCGGTCGCAGACTTTCTGTACCTCCGACAGAACGTGGGAAGAAAAGAAGATCGTCGCGCCACGTTCGTTTTCTTCTTTTAAAATTGTAAAAAACTCCTGCTGGATCAGCGGGTCTAAGCCGCTGGTGGGTTCATCTAATATAATGAGTCTGGGAGAGTGGAGCAGTGCGCACAGGATCCCTGCTTTCTTTTTGTTGCCCAGAGACAAGTCGGAAATTTTACGGGATAAGTCCAGACCCAGGCGCCTGGAAAGCTCTTTTATTCTTCCATCGTTCTTTATGCCGTACAAATCCGCTGCGTACGTTACCAGCTCCCGGACCGTCATATTGTCATAATAGGAGGATTCTCCGGGCAGATATCCCACATCCTTTGCGATTTCAGCAGCCTGTTTGATGCAGTCCCTGCCAAAGATCTCCGCGCTTCCGGAGGTGGGATGGATCAGTGCCAGAAGGGTGCGGATGGTAGTGGATTTACCGGCTCCATTTGGCCCGATAAAGCCGAAGATCTCTCCTTCTTCTACGGAGAAGCTTACATCTTCAATGCCTCTGTGATCCCCATAGCTTTTGGTAAGGTTTTTAATATGAATTGCGTTCACTGATGAGTCTCCTTTCTCATTCCAAAAACTCAATATACCCCATATTGCCGTTTACACGGATCCGGTCCCCATCCTTAATGTGCTTTGTGGCATCGGTCACGCCCACTACTGCAGGCAGGCCGTATTCCCTTGTGATGACTGCACCGTGGGTGGCCATTCCGCCAACCTCTGTGACAAGTCCGCTCACAGAGATAAAGGCAGGTGTCCAGCTTGGGTCGGTGAATTTAGTCACCAGGATGTCACCCTTTTCTATTCTGTCTGCTTCCTTAATGTCCAGGATGACCCTGGCCCGGCCCTCTGCCACGCCGCCTGATACGGCAAGCCCCGGCAGTGCCCCGCCTGGAACCTTTCGTTTGTATTCCCCTTCCACCACTTCTCCGTCAGAGAAGATGAGGCGGGGCGGTGTTAAAGAGGCGTACTTTTCATAATCCGCCCGCAGTCTATCAATTTTCCAATAATCAGGTTCCTGTTCTCCGGCAAATAAGGCGGCCAGCTCCGGTAGGCTTAAATAGAACACATCTTCTGCCTTTCTCAGCCTGCCTTCCCTCACAAGCTTTTCAGATTCCCGGATGATCGCCTGCCTGTATTCCCAGTACCGTTTCATCCAGTAATATTTCGGGGATTCCCGCAGTCCTAAGAAATTCCGGTAAAAGGAAAGCTGCTTTGCCAGCTTCTTTGCTTTCCCTGCTCCCCATTTCTTTTTGGCAGCCAGAACCATGGTTTTTACTGCTTCATCGCTTTCTTTCTTCCCCTGAAGGAGCTTTTGCTCCGCATGGCCTTCCGGGAGCCTTATGTCGGCCAGCACGGTGGGAAGGATCTTTTCCGGTGCCTCTGCAAACCGGGGCTTTGTGATGTCAATTTCCCCGGGGCAGCGCATTCCGAACCGTGAGAAAAATTCTTCAAAGGCCTTTGCAGCTCCCTCACCACCCTGCAGTTTCCTCAATTCGTCAACGGAAAAGGAATCCCCTGCTGTTTCAAGGTATTTTACAGCCTCCGGGTAATTTCTTGCAGTGTCTGCAATGCGGCTGACGTAAAATCCCATTTCTGAGGTGATATTCCCCTTTATGGATTTTGACACATCAACGCTTATATTGTCCCGTCCAAGGAGGAGCTTTCCTGCTTTATCAATGGACTTTGTGAGGTAGAAGGCGACCATAAGAGGCCCTAAACCATCCGGGTCAAACAGGCTTTTCATCAGATTATCCGTGTCGCTAACAATATAATCGATCACCGCTTTGCCGGTCAGACGGTCAAGTCCCTTTTTTGTCTTTTGGACTGCTGCCTCCATGCGGCGGTTGTAACCGTCAATGATGGCAGGATCGTTTTTCCGGTAGATTCTGAATCCGGCAGTGATGCATTTGCCCACATCCCTTGGAATGGCAAAGTCGCTTTTCTGGCCTTTTGGAATGGATTTTAAATATTCCTTTCTTCCCAGGACCTGATTGAATGCGTTGTTCATCAGCTCATCGGAATTGGACAGTTTTTGCCGTACCAGAGCTTTGCCGACGGGGCTGTTTAAGTTATGAGTGATCTCCATATAAGGCCGCCCGCCGATTTCCGTGATCTTCACGGTTTTTGACATCAATTTCCAAAGGGACATGCCGAGGGGCAGCATGGTATCGGTCATCATCTGTAAGTGTCCGACGGAGATATAACAGCGCTTAAAGCCGTCGGATGAGGAGGGGCAGGGGAAAAGGGTGGTGATTGCCCGGGACTGTACAATGTAGAACCTCTTCCCGTCAAAGCACCATTCTATGTCCTGGGGACTGCCGAATTCCTTTTCGATCTTTTTTCCCATGGCAGAAAGGGCGGTTACCTGGGTTTCGGTCAGACATGGCTCTGGGCCGCTTCTTTTCTTTACGATGCCGCTCTTGACAGTCCATGTAACCGGGATCTTGCGTCCGGACACCAGCTCTTCTCCAAGGCCTTCCACCGCTTCAATGGCAGTTGTAAAACGGTCTGAGGTTATGGGATCGGCGGTAAACATGACCCCTGCCGCCTTTGCATCTACCATTTTTTGAACGACTACGGCCATTTGAACTTCGCTTTCATCAAACCCGTTTTTTGCCCGGTAAGAAACTGCCCGCTGGTTATACAGGGATGCAAAGCAGCTGATCACCGCTTTTATTACGGCTTCAAAACCGGAGACGTTTAAATAAGTGTCCTGCTGGCCGGCAAAGGAAGCATCCGGCAGATCCTCGGCTGTGGCAGAGGAACGGACTGCAACGGAAAGGTTATCCCCCAGGCCGTCATAGGCGGATCGTATCAGTTCCCTGGCTTCGGAGGGCAGGGTCAGCCCGGAAACTGCGGATTTTGCATCGTCCCGGGCATGGTTTACAGCAGGAAGGATATATGCTTTAAAAAATTCTGTTGTAATAATAAAGCCTCCCGGCACGCTTTCCGGGAACCGCTGGATCAGCCTTGCAAGACTGGCGCCTTTTCCTCCTGATACCTTAAGGGAAGCGGCTTCTTTATCAAGGATTTTCAGTATATACATCACAGGTATTCCTCCTTATACAGATTGCTTTTCAGCATGTTCATGATTCTTTCCATTTCTTCTGTTATTTCCCCAAGGCTGCACCGCTCATCGGACATTTCGTGGGCATATCCTTCGGCCATTAGAAACATCAGGCGCATGACTTCATCAATATTCACGCCTTCCTTGAATTTAACAGCATCATCCTTTTTTAACACCAGGTCATAGGAAAAACGCTGGGATTCGGGCATGATTTTTTTTGTTATATCCGTAACTGCATCATCGGTTTCATCAAACATGCTGATAATAAATTTCAATATATTAGGGTACCTTTCCAGTATGCCCATTTTCATTCTGGAAGCCGTAATAATGCGTTCAAACAGATCATCATATGAATTGATTTCACTGCGTTTATAAGCGTCAAGCATAACAGTTCTCACATATTCCGACAGGTACAGGTACAGATCTCTTTTTGTGCCGAAATAATGGAACAGCATTGGCTTGGACACGCCGCTGTTTTGGGCAATATCACCCATGGAGGCCTTTTTGTATCCATGCTTTCCAAAACACTTTAATGCCGCCTCAATAATGGGTTGCTGCCTTTCTTCTGAGAGTTCTTTAAATTTTTCCATTGTTCCCACCTTCTGAATTAGTTTTGACCGAATCGGTTCATGGCTTGATTATAGCACCATAAACCGATTCGGTCAATATAAGTAAATTTATCTTTTTTTGAATTTTTTGCAACAGCATCCATATGGTGGATGTATAAATAACAGTTCTCTTACGGATAAGTGGGCTTCCCTTCGCTCAGCATATGGCTCTTTAAATATTCGGAAGGTGAGATTCCCGTACTTTTTAAGAAAACTTTGGTAAAATACCTGGTGCTGAAATATCCCACTCGTTCAGCCGTATCCCGTACCGTGGCAGTATGTCCCCCTGATATAAGTTCCATTGCCTTTTTTATTCGGACCCCGGTCAAGTGGTCAACAAACTTTTCACCGGTTTTCATCTTATAGATTTTGCTTAAGTAGTTGGGTGATATATCAATCATATCTGCAATGGTATTGATCCCGATCTGGTCCATATAATGCTCCTCAATATAAACGTTGATTCTATCAATTAAGTCAATGCTCTGGTTTTGGGAAGTCATCTGCTTAAAAAAGTCTACGAGCCGGCTGACGGAGTCAATACCGGCGGCTGTTCCGGATTCCATGGTAAGAATGCGGTTTAAGGAATCATCACAAAGTTCAAAGACCTCTTTTTCATGAGGAAAAAGGGAAAGTGTGTGGAGTAGATTCTGAAAACCTATCATATCATCAGTCTGGCGGGCGATCAAAAGCTTCTCCATCAAATCTGAAAAAGGGAGAAGAGGGGAAAACGCCAGACGTTCTTTCTCTGATAAAACCGACCCAAGGCCAACGCAAAAGCGCAGGCTCTCCATCTTTTGAACTGCTTTAAACTGTGCAAACAGCTGAGAAAGATCACCGGCTGAAATGTGAAATCCGGTTGCAACACATCCGCTGGTCTGATGAAACCGGATCAGATCTTTCTTAAACTCCTTAGGGGGAATCGCTGTACTGGTAAGATAACAGATTTCCCCTGTAGGAAGAAATGTCAATGTAAACCTGGCACCGTGGCGGGAGGAGATGGAAGAGAGCAAGGCATTTAGCTCATCCAAATCGTTTTTAAAGGTTTCCTTATGGTAATGGTCAACATAAAACAGAACAGCCGTGTAAGGGGGGAGAACATAACTTGGAGTCTGTAAAAACCGGATGGATGTGTAGAGGTCGAGAATTTTTTCAAATTCCAGTTCATAATCCTTTTTCAGTAAAAGCTCCCGCTCTCCAAAAAGAGAAGCTGCTTTTTCCATGGTAGCCCGGACCTCGTCAAGACTGGCCGGTTTTAAAAGATAGTCAATGGCCCCCAGTCTTAAAGCTTCCTGTGCATAGGAAAACTCGGCATATCCGGTCAGCATGACCACAGGGATCTGCTGCTCATGAAACCGGGAAAGTGCCTGCAGTCCGGTGAGCATTGGCATATGGATATCCAGGAATATCAGGTCCGGCGTCTCCTTTTCCAGCTGTTCTAAAAGCTTTTCTCCGTTTTCCACTTCAAAAAACCGGTGTACGTTGGGATAAAGCTCCTCAATCATGCTTTTTAATCCCAGCCGGATCAGGCGTTCATCATCAGCTAAATAAATTTTCATAAAGAAATTCCTCCTTCCAAAGGTATTTTGATTGTCATGGAAGTAATGTCTCCAGCCAGATTTATTTCAAAGGATGCACGGGGATGAAAGATTTTTACCCGGTTTTCCACATTTCTTATACCAACCTTTCCATCGGAGTATACTTCCTTAATATGAATGGGAATTCCGTTATTTTTTTCTTCCAGGATCAGGGTATGGTCCTCAATGGAGGCGGAGATAGAGATAATAATGGAAATACCGTCCCCGTCCATTCCATGCTTTAAGGCATTCTCCACAAGAGGCTGTATGAGGAGCCTTGGAATGGAAATGTTCTTCGCCTCTTCTTCCATGGAGCTTATAAAGGTCAGCCGTTCATCATAGCGTATTTTAAGGAGATTGCAGTATTGGATGCAGAATTCAAATTCTTCTTCAACCGTGGTCAGCTTTGCATCGCTGCAGGTATAGCGGAATATTCGGGTGAGCTGGATAATGCTGTCCTCCAGCTCTTTTTTCATCCCGATCCGGTTCATGGTGAGAAAGCAGTTTAAGGTATTGTAGAGAAAATGGGGGTTGATCTGGCTTTGAAGAGCCCGGTATTCTGCCTCCTGCCGGTCAATCTCATATTTATAGGACCGGTCAATGTAAAGCTCCAGCTTCTGGATCATCTCATTTAGATTCTCCGCAATCAGGGACAATTCTTCCGTGTTAAAGGAATCGTTCTGCAAAAGGTCTGTGTCAGGGACAGATGCCTCCAAATCTCCCCGTGCCACCTTTTTCATGGTATTTAAAATGGAATTTAAAGCAAGGGCAGTCTTTTTTGAGTTGGAGCGGAAAATGGAGAATGCAGCCAGAATGGAGGAAAGGCTTAAAACAGCAGCCAGGCTCCACACAATGGATACCTGCTTAAAAATATCCTTTTGGGAAGAGACAAAAATAAGCTGCCAGGGCATTCCTGAAATATCACTTTTATACAGAAGGTACGTATCAGAGTCTGTCTGGATTTTATGTTTCGGGGAAGAAAGCGTTTCAAGGACACATTTTTCCACCTTTCCAACCTGGTAAACAGGAGTTCCGTCCTGACCTGCAATCACAAAGCCTGAATTTTCGCTTAAGCTTACACTGCTGAAAATATCCTTAATGATTTTGTCGGAGGCATCGATCCGTATGACGCCCAGCTTCCGTTTGGTGTACACGTTGCGGACCGTATGAAGGGCGGAGATGACCGTTGTCTCAGCACGGATATAAGGGGGAGGTTCTGAAACCATAAAATAATAAGGGTCCGCTGAATGTAAAACCTGCTGATACCAGGGCTCCAGCTGGTAAGGGTAGTCTGTGGTATTGATAAGATCACTGGTTTTTGTTGCAGTGACGATGATATGGTTGTCCGGGTTTACAGGCATGAAAGATACTGCCAGAATATCCTCCCTGGCGGTATTTAAAATACGCTGCATGGAAGTGGTATAATTTTGCCGGTGGCGCTCGATCCGGTAATCTGAGGAACCGTCCTTTGTATATTTTCCATTTTCAACAGCTGCAAAAAAGTTCAGAATATCATCATAAATATAAGGGGTAAGAGCCAGCCTTTTTAAGTCGGATACATAGGTGCTTAAATTGGTTGAAATAGAGTAAAGGGAGGTTGAAAAGTACTTTTCATTGTCCCTGTATATCCTTTTTTGAAAGTAAAAGGCAAGTATGGTGGCCATGATGATGATAGGCATAACAATACTGATGAGAAACAGGGCCAAAAACCGGTTTTGAAAGCTTTGGCGTTTTTTCATGTTGAGTCACCTCCTGGGCCTATATTGTATCCATATTATCAATGATTTTCAATCCCCCATGGGGAAAATGATGGAAATGAGCCTGAAAGTGTAGATTTGAGTATCTTACGGATTCCAAAGGACTATGATAAACTAAGGATACAAAATAGCCGGCTAAAAACTAATAGGAATGTAAGGGAGAATATTTATGAAGAAGTTAGCACTTGCCGCGATGGCAGGTTTCATTGCAGTCAGCATGTCAGGCTGCTCCAAGGCACCTGAAGAGCCTGCGGAGACAACCACGACCACAGCTGCACAAGCAGTAAAAGAGACAGAATCAAAAGGGAATGCAGTAGCTTCCACAGGTGTTACCATTGAATTTTTATATAACTTAAATGGTGAGTCTGTCAGCGATGCCATTCAGGATGTTTGCAAGCAGTTTACAGAGGAAACAGGAATCGGTGTGGAGGCGGTCATGCCTGGGAGTAATTTTTCTGATATCATGAAGACCAGAATGGCTTCCAACCAGCTTCCTGATGTGTGGACAACCCATGGCTGGGCAGTTGCAAGATATGCAGAATACTTATCTCCTTTGAATGATTTTGAATTTGCATCTCACATTGCCCCAAGCATTAAGGAGCAGATCACTAACGGAGAAGGAAACCTTTATACCTTACCCATTGACATGGATTTAACCGGAATGATCTACAATGAAAATGTTCTGGAAGAAGCCGGTGTGAATGTGGATGACATCAAAACCTGGGCTGATTTTGAGGCAGCCTGTGAGAAGATCAAGGCAGCAGGACTTACCCCAATTCAGCTTGGCGGAAAAGACAGCTACACCATGGGAAATATGATGGATTTCGTGGCACCAACTTTGATCACAAACGAGGATGAGGCCAATCAGTCTGCCCTTTTAGACGGCAGCTTTGATTGGAGCAAGTGGAATACGGTTGTAAATCAGATTGATTCCTGGAGACAGAAGGGATATTTCAATACAGATGCAGTTACAGCAGATTTCATGACTGGCATTAAGGCTCTTGCGGCCGATAAGGCAGCTTTCATGTTCACCGCTGCCAGCGGAATCACAGAAACCTACGTTCAGAACCAGGATACAAAAATGGGCTTTATGCCTCTTCCTGCAAGAGAAGAGGGGTTAAAACAGTCCCTGATGACAGGGGAGCACTTTGCAGTGGGCATGTCAAAGACCACAAAGCATCCGGAGGAAGTAAAACAGTTTATGGAATTCCTTGCCCGGGAAGACATTTGTTCTTACCTTGCAACCAAATGCGGTATGCCTTCCGGACTTGACAATGTGGTAAGTGATACGGGAAGACTGGCTCCTTACTATGATAAATATGCAAATGACAGTTCCATTTTAAATATTCCGTATTTTGACAGAAAATATCTGCCAAGCGGTATGTGGAACGACCTCTGCGTAACAGGTGCAGCCATTGTTTCGGGACAGGCAGATTCCCTTACCGTCGCAGTGGATCAGATGAAGACAAGCTATGAGGAAAAGAAAGCACAGGAGTAAACATGAAGATTCAAAAAAAATCAGCAATCAATCTTTTTTATATTCCGGCAGTGACACTGTTTCTGGTTTTTGTAATTTATCCTTTTGCCCAGGGTATCCGGCTTTCCTTTACCAACTGGAATGGATATTCCCAGACCATGAAATATGTTGGATTTAAAAATTATGCCAGATTGTTTCAGGATGCAAATGTAAAGACAGCACTGGTCAATACACTTATTTACGGTGTTATGAGTACCGTGATCCAAAACATACTGGGTCTTGGCTACGCTTTATTTTTAAATACAAAATTTAAGGGACGTTCCCTTGTCAGAACGATTATCTATATGCCGGTTATGATTGCTCCGCTGATTATGGGTTATATCATGTATTTCTTCTTTCAGTATGACGGAGGTGCGGTCAATGACATTCTGACCGCCCTCCACATGGAGCCGGTGGATTTACTGGTCCATTCAGGAACAGCCATCTGGATCATCGTTTTAGTGAATTCCCTGCAGTTTGTGGGAGTGGCCATGGTCATTTACCTGGCAGGCCTTCAGAATGTTCCCAACATGTATTATGAGGCAGCCATGATCGACGGAGCTACCTTCTGGGAACGTTTTAAGCACATTACCATTCCCCTGCTGATGCCGGCCATTTCTTCCTCTACTATTTTAAACCTGATTGGAGGATTAAAGCTTTTTGACCTGGTTATGGCGCTTACAAGCGGCGGGCCGGGATTCAGCACCCACTCCCTGTCCACTCTGGTTACCAACCAGTATTTTTCCGCTCAGTCCGCAGGATATGCTTCTGCAATCGGCATTTTTTCATTTCTGCTGATTATGATCATCAGCAATGTGGTCATGGGGTATTTTGACAAGAAGGAGGTGGATGCGTAATGAAAGGATCAAGAGTTTCCAATGCCTGGAAGTACATACTGGCTCTCATCATCATTGCAGTCCACTTTGTACCCATTTATATGGTGGTCGCCATTGCGTTTAAATCCCCTTATGACCATTCCTCCAGGTGGGCCTTTCCGGGATACCTTTACTTAAAAAACATTTACACCGCACTGGAACGGGGAGGGATGCTACTGGCCCTTAAAAATACGGTGATCATCAGCGGCATGGCAATTCTGTTCATTGTGGTTGTGGGAGCTATGGCGGCTTATCCTCTTGCAAGAAATAAGAGCAGGCTTAATAATCTGGTGAAAGGGTTTATTATGGGTGTCATGATGATTCCACCCTTAAGTATTTTGGTTCCTCTGTATTCTTTTATGGCAAAAATTCAGGGTATTAATTCCTACTGGGGCATGATCGTTACCCTGATCACCTTCCAGCTTCCCACCAGCATCTTTTTGTTTTCCAGCTTTATTACCAGCATTCCGGTTGCCCTTGAGGAAGCGGCGGCAATCGACGGCTGCGGACCGTTCCAGACATTTTTCAGGATCATTATGCCTCAGCTGAAGCCGGTAACAGCTTCTGTTATCATCATCACCGGTGTGAACTGCTGGAATAATTACCAGTTTGCCTTATACTTACTCCAGTCCCCCAGGATTAAGACTATCACACTGGCCATTGCAGGCTTCTTTTCCGCAGACTCGGCCAATGTCAATGGAGCGGCGGCGGCTGCCTTTATTGGAATCCTTCCCATGGTTGCAGTATTCCTGTTTTTACAGAAATACTTTATCCAGGGCATGGTGGACAGCGCGATCAAGTAATTGGATATTAACTAAATATGGTTCAGATAAGAAAAGCGGGAATCGGATGAGACTTCCGCTTTTTTTCTAAAATTTATTGAAAGATTGAGGTTCATGATGAGTGTACGATATATTGATGATAAGAAGGTATTCTTATTAAATACAAAGAATACAAGCTACCAGTTCCGGGTGGCGGAATATGGATTTTTAGAGCATCTGTACTATGGAAAAAGGATATCTGATGCAGCGGATTATCTTCCGGTGAGAATCCGCCATGGGTTTGAAGCCAATCCCTATGAGTCGGAAAAGGACAGGACCCTCTGCCTTGATGTGCTGGAGCAGGAATATCCGGGGTTTGGAGTTTCAGACTTCCGTGTTTCTGCAGTCAGCGTGATTAACGGGGATGGCTCCAACTGCATTGATTTAAGGTATGTATCACATAAGGTATCAGATGGAAAATACCGCTTACAAGAGATGCCATCCTTACGGGATAATGGCGGCACTTGGCAGACTCTGGAGGTTTTGATGAGGGACCCTTATACCCAGGTGGAGGTGACTCTTGTTTACGGCATTCTTGAAGAGTATGACATCATTACTAGATGTGCCAGGATTCAAAATGCGGGAGATAAGACCATGTTTGTAAATACAGCTCATTCCACCTGTATTTCTTTCCCTACGGATCAGATGGATATCATCAGTTTCTATGGAAGCTGGGGCCATGAGCGGTGCGCTGAGAGAACTTCTGTGAGACACGGGAAGATCACAGTGGACAGCGCCAGAGGCATCTCCAGCCATTATCAGAACCCTTCGGCCATCCTCTGCAGCCCTGAAGCAACAGAGGCTGGGGGGGATTGCTACGGAGTTGCCCTGGTTTACAGCGGTAACTTTGCAATCACCACAGAGGTCAACGATTTTAAACAGACCAGACTGGTGGCAGGCATCAACCCGGAAACTTTCTACTGGGAGTTATCAAAAGGCAGTGTATTTGAAACACCGGAAGCAGTCATGACCTATAGTTCCCAGGGCCTGTCCAAAATGAGCCACAATTTCCACCGGACAGTGAAGCATCATCTGATTCCCGGTCAGTTTGTCAATGAGAGGTGTCCGGTTCTCATCAACAACTGGGAGGCAACCATGATTGATTTTGACGAAGAAATGCTGGTGAATATTGCCGGAAAGGCTAAGGAACTGGGCGTTGAAATGTTTGTCATGGATGACGGCTGGTTTGGAAGAAGGACCGATGAATACAGGGGCCTTGGGGACTGGCAGTGCAACTTAAGTAAGCTGCCAAGCGGAATACCTGGATTCTCTGCAAGAATTCATAATATGGGGTTAAAGTTCGGCATCTGGATCGAACCGGAAATGGTCAATGAGGATTCCAGGCTTTATGAGGAGCATCCCGACTGGTGTATCATGATTCCGGGAAGAAAACCTACCCGCCAGAGATATCAGCTGATCCTTGATTTCAGCAGGGATGAAGTGGTGGAGGCTATCTTTCATCAACTTTATGAGGAATTTAAGGATGCACAGATTGATTACATCAAGTGGGATATGAACCGGAGCATGACGGACCGTTATTCTGGGGCTCTTCCGGCCCACAGGCAGGGAGAGGTTTGCCATAAGTATGTGCTGGGTCTTTATAAGCTGATGGATAAGATGACAAAGGCGTTTCCAAACGTGCGGTTTGAAGGCTGCAGCGGAGGCGGAGGAAGGTTTGATATGGGGGTTCTTTACTACATGCCCCAGATCTGGTGCTCCGATGATACGGATGCGGTAGAAAGGATTCATATTCAGTACGGAACTTCCATGATTTATCCGCCTTTTGCTATGGGCTCCCATGTTTCGGAGTGCCCCAACCAGCAGACCGGAAGAACGGTTTCCATTGACACACGAGCGGCTCTTGCCTATTTTGGGACCTTTGGGTATGAGCTTGATCTAAATGAAATATCAGAGGAAGAACAGGAAGCGGTCCGCAGGCAGGTAAAATACTATCAGGAACACGGACTTGTGTCCGCCCATGGAGACTATTACCGGCTGACCAACCCGGAAAAAGAGCGGGAGTATGGGGCGTTTATGTCGGTCTCCAAAGATAAGAAAGAGGCGGTCGTAGGATATGTGCAGAGGGTTTCCGGGGCGAATAAGGGAATTATCTACTTAAAGCTACGGGGGCTTGAGGAACAGACTGTATATGAGATTCTGGAGCTTGGTATTAAGCTTTCCGGAGCAGCACTGATGTACGCGGGACTGCCTATGCCGGTTATTAAGGCGGACAATGAAGCCAGGGTGTTCACCTTGCTGGCACGGTAAGGAAATTTCTGACTGGTTTTACCTACTTATAGAGAGATATGGAAAGATAGGATCGGAGACAGGGAACGCATTAGATGTTGTTCCTCTCTTCGATCCTATTTACATTAATTCTTGTAATAATAATTTAATTTTTCCGGTATTGCGGGATTTTGAATGATATACAGGTTCCCATATTTTTTTTACTAAGTATTTTTAATTGAGAAGTGTTTCCATATTGCATTACCAGGCGGCTGTTAACATTGGTCAGGCCGATGTTTTCCTGACTGGGAAGATTGATTTTTTCCTTGAGGGCAGCCACTTCTTCTTTGCTCATGCCAACACCTGTATCTATTACGGTAATGGTAAGCCATAGATTTTTCTCAGCTATTTTGAGTTTGATAAAGCCTGAACCTGGAAGGGGCTTGATGCCATGATACAGGCTGTTTTCAATAAGTGGCTGCAGGATAAGCCTCATGATGGGGTATGATTCCACTGCCTTGTCATAATCGTAGTACAGGATGTATTTATCCTCATATCGGTATCTCTGGATACTGTCATATTTCTTCAGATATTCAACCTCATCTCTGATGGTTACCATGGAGGTGGTATTTTGAAGCGAATATTTGAGAATATCGGAGAGTGCTTCAATGATGTTGTTCAGAGACGTAGGTTCACCGGTAAATTCAATGGCCTTAAAATCCAGTGTCTGCAAAGTGTTAAAGAGAAAATGTGGATTGATTTGAAGCTGTAGAGCAGCCATTTCCGCCAGCTTTTGTTCCTGCTTCTTTAATGTCAGCTGATTTTTTAGGAACGTCTGATGAACAAATAGCCGGACGATATTATTCAAAATAATATCATATTCATCCTTGATAAAGCTTGGCTTCTCCTGATTGTAGGTACCGCGTTCTGCATCGGAGAATACAGTAACAAAGTAATCGATCTGCTGAAAGTTTTTCTTGGTAATGGTATAAGCAATCCAGACCATTGTGCAAATCACCACTGCCAGAACCATAAGTAATTGGAAAAGCAGCGTGTACAGCGCCAGATAGTAATTAGACTTGCTGGTGCATGCGGCGATATAGGTACCGCAATCGGCCGGTATGATTCTGACATAATAGTTCTGGTGGTTAAAAGATATCCAGTCCTGGTAGGGCTGGTCAGAAGAAGCCATTACCATAGATACGATGGCCTCCCTGTCGTGGTCGCCTAGTTCCGGCATGTTCCCGTTTCCTTGTAAAAGAAAATTGCCCTGTGAGTCAATGATAAAAAACTGATCCAGATTAGAGCCAGAATTGAGAAGCTGCTTTAACTGCTCTTCATAGATATTGACCAGGATGACGCCCTGGAACATGCTGAGCTTTCTGTAATAAGTCAGAACAGGGGTAGGCCGGCTGTAGGAATATAAGGTCATATTCCGTTTCTCAATCCACTCGCTTTTGTCTGAGGTTTTATAGGATTCCATCCAGTTTAAGTCAGAAAATTGTGACAACTGGGCAATACCTCCGGTATAAGAGGTAAGGATGGAATCATATCCATCCAGATAATAATATACCGAGGAGATATAAGAAGCATTACTGGTCAGAGAAGCAAAATTGGAGAAAATACTGTTAGTGAGGATCACATCCATGTAACCAAGCTGCTTATGAGATATAAAATTGCGCAGCGAAATGGACATCCTGGGATTTCGGACCAGCATATCATATTGAGTAGCAGCGCTGTCAAGAACAAGGGAATAGCTGTCTCTGACGGCCTGGGCTGACTTGATGGCTTCGGCTTCTATATCCTTTTGCTTTCCATACACAATGGCAGCGAGAAAAATCATAAAAACGGTAATGATGGGAAGCGTGATGATGCCTGTATAATATAAGAATCGTTTAATAAAATTTCGTTTTCTCATGTCATTCTCCGTGAGGGGGGCAGTGATTCTGCCGGTACTGCGATGGCGTCATATGGAAATACTGATGAAAAGCCCTTGAGAAATTCTTTGGATTGTCATACCCCACCCGGTAGGCGATCTCATATTGTTTATAACCAATATCTTTCAGCATTCTGGCTGCATTATCCATACGAGTCTTAAGCAGATAATTGGAAAAGCTTATATTGGAGTGCTCCTTCATGACCTTCGATAAATAATTGGGGCTTAATTCCACAAGTCTGGCTGCTTGTTCCAGCGTGGCATTCTGGTAATTCGTATCCAGATAATTCTTAACCATGCTGATAAGCTTTTCATAATAGCTCAAATTCTCTTCTTCCGGTGCAGGAGAACGATGATTTTCAATATTGAGATTTTCCCTGATTTTTGTAAGGCAATCAACCAGATCTTCGTATTTGACTGGCTTTAAAAGATAGTCAATGGCACCGCTGCGCAGAGCCCGTCTGACATAGTCGAAATCCTGGTATCCACTGAAAAAAATAATCCGGACCTTCCTCTTTGAAGAAAGTTTTTCTGACAGTTCCAGTCCATCCATAATAGGCATCCGGATGTCGGAAAGAATCAGATCGACATGATTTCCCAGTATGAATTCATAGGCTTCCTTGCCATTGGCGAAGCAGCCGGCTACTTCAAAGCCCAGTTGGTTCCAGGGAAACAGGTTTAAGAGGCCGCTGCGGATCTTGGCTTCATCATCAATGATGATCACTTGATACATTATGAACACTCCCTTCACTAAAGATCTAATTTTATTATAAAGAAAAAAAATAAAAAAGCATCTTTTATTTTTAAGGAATTGGTCGGATCGTTGAAAATGAAGAAATTTAGTTCATAATGATACTCTGTCCGGAAAATTAGTAGAAAATGATACGATTCTATCGTGTAAGTTTCTTACTATTTTATAAAACTTCAGTTACAATAATCATAGTTAATGATTCAGTTAAAAGCAAACGGAGGTAAAGATTATGAAAAAAGTAACGAAACTGACATGCCTGCTTCTAACAGGAATAATGGCAGCAACCGCCTTGACAGGCTGCACGAATAAACCGGCAGCCACGTCTTCCGGAGTGGAGACAGAAAACGCAGCGGATCAGACAACGGCAGGAAAATCATCTGCAGAACAGATAACACTCCGCTTCATGTGGTGGGGCGGTGACGCCAGAAATGAGGCGACATTGGCAGTGATTGAACAATATCAGAAGCTTCATCCGGAAATAAAGATTGAGGCAGAGATGAATTCCGACCAGGGTTATATTGATAAGGTATCCACCATGCTGGCCAACGGAACCGCACCGGATATCATGCAGCAGAACGTGGACTCTCTCCCTGACTTTATATCCAGGGGCGATTTCTTCGTAAACTTTAATGATTACCCTGATTTATTTGATACCTCAGGTTTTGAAAAGTCATTCATCGGCCAGTTCGGAACCTTTGACGGCAAGCTTCTGGCCATCCCCACCGGGATGTCCTGTCTAGCCACCGTGGCCAATGAAGATGCAGCTAAAACCTGCGGAATTGATTTAAGCAGGCAGATTACCTGGGAATCAATGCTGGAAGACGGGAAAAAGCTTCATGAACAGAACCCTGAGTATTTTTATATGAATACGGATACCAGAATTTTGTGTGAATATGTGTTAAGACCATATCTTCGTCAGCTGACAGGACAGCCCTTTATTATTGATGGCGAAAAGAAGATGAGCTTTACAAGAGAACAGCTGGTAGAAGTGCTTCAATATATTAAAGACTGCTATGAGGTCGGTGTTTTCGAGCCTGCAGAAGACAGTGCAACCTTTAAGGGGCAGATTCATACCAATCCTATGTGGATGGACGGGAAATTTGTATTTGCTTATGGTCCTTCTTCCAGTATCAATCTGCTGATGGATGCCATTCCAGATAACAAATGTACGGTGGTGCAGATGCCCTTATCTGCAGATAGGGTTAATGACGGATTCTTTGCAGATACACCCCAGTACATGACAGTAAACAAGAACTCCAAGCATGCGGAGGAAGCAGTGAGATTTCTGGATTATTTCTACAACAATCCGGAAGCTCAGGCGACATTAAAAGACGTCAGAAGTGTACCGCCGACCTCTACAGCAAGAAACCTTTGTGCAGATAAGAAACTGTTAAATCCAGTTGTTGTAAGTGCAGTAGATCTGGCAGCAGGGTTAAATGGCAAGAGTGACAAGGGGTATACTACCAGTGCGGAAGTTTATGCCATTCAGGAAGATATGATTGAAAGTGTTGCTTATGGACAGAGTACACCGGAAGATGCTGCCGATAATGCGATTGATTTGATCAATGATTACTTAAGCGGTTTAAAATAAGAGTACGTAATGGGCTGCCGGAAATGAACTTTCATTTTGCGGCAGCCCTTTTAAAAGGCGGGAGGAATAAATAAATGGTTAATGGTAAGGTCAAAACAAAGCCCAAAAGCGGCCAATGGACCAAGAGAAACAAGATTGGTTTTATGTATGTATGCATCTGGATTTTTGGATTCCTGTTATTTCAGATGTACCCCTTTATTAGTTCTCTGATCTATTCCTTTACGGATTATGATATCTTTGATAAGCCTGCCTTCATAGGTTTAGATAACTATATCAAGCTATTTACAAAGGATAAGGAGTTTTGGAATTCCCTGACAGTTACCTTAAAATATACCTTTATTACAGTTCCTGGAAAGGTAATTCTGGCTTTGATTATCGCCATGATCCTAAACAGGGAATTGAAAGGGATCAACTTTATGAGAACTGTGTATTATATTCCTTCTCTATTAAGCGGTTCTGTAGCTGTGGCGATCTTGTGGAAGGTGCTTTTCATGAACGACGGCTTTATCAACAGTCTGTTGGGTGTCGTACATATACCGCCTGTAAAATGGATGGGAAATCCCAGTATGGCGGTGGTTACCATCTGTATGCTGGAGATCTGGCAGTTTGGCTCTTCCATGGTACTGTTTTTATCTGCCTTAAAGCAGGTGCCGAGGGAGCTTTATGAAGCGGCCAGGATAGATGGAGCCACAAAGATCAGGATCTTTTTTAAGATAACGTTACCGATGATTACCTCCATCGCATTTTTCAATATTATTATGCAGCTCATTACAGCTCTACAGAATTTTACATCAGCCTTTGTAGTGACAAATGGCGGGCCTAATAAGGCCACCTACGTGTTGGGCATGAAACTATATACGGATGCATTTAAGTATTTTAAGATGGGTTATGCCTGTGCCACATCCTGGATTTTGTTTATCATCATTATGATTATGACCCTGATCCTGTTTGTGACATCAAAAAAATGGGTCTATTACGATAATTAGGGAGGAGAGACCGAATGAAACACAAAAAAATTAACAATGGAATTACATATGTACTTCTGGGAATATTTGGTATTGTAATGCTGTTTCCGGTAATCTGGATGTTTTTCGCTTGCTTTAAATCCAATAATGAAATATTCGGAAGCCTGGCTCTGCTTCCAGAGAGCTGGAGCCCGGAGGCCTTTATTAAGGGCTGGAAAACAACGGGTACCTATACCTATGCAAAATATTTTATCAACACCTTCGCCTTGGTTATCCCTACCACCCTGCTGACTCTGGTGTCATGTTCACTGGTGGCCTATGGCTTTGCAAGATTTGATTTCCCTGGAAACCAGTTTCTTTTCATGATACTGATAGCTACTCTGATGCTTCCCAATGCAGTAATCATTATACCGAGATATGCACTGTTTAATAAGCTTGGCTGGCTGGATTCCTACATGACATTTTTTGCCCCAGCGGCCGTAGGCTGCTATCCATTCTTTGTCTTTATGATGGTACAGTTCTTAAGGGGGCTTCCCAGAGACTTAGATGAATCCGCTTATATTGATGGCTGCGGACCGTTTCAGTGTTTTATCAGAATTTTGCTGCCTCTTTTAAAACCTGCACTCTTTTCTGCAGGGCTGTTCCAGTTTTTGTGGACCTGGAATGATTTCTTTAATACTAATATCTATATTAATACTGTGGCTAAATTCCCGTTATCTCTGGCGCTGAGAGTCAGTATTGATGTAACTTCTAATATCAAATGGAATCAGGTTATGTCTATGGCTTTGGTCTCAGTAATACCACTGATCATATTATTTTTTGCAGCGCAGAAATATTTCGTGGAAGGGATTGCCACAACGGGTATGAAGGGGTAGTGATAGTAAATAGTTGAACGTAACAATGGAGGAATCATGAAGACTTATAGAAATCCAGTATTATATGCGGATTATTCCGACCCGGATGTGATCCAAGTCGGCAGCGATTATTATATGGTAGCATCCTCATTTTCCTATGTTCCGGGAGTTCCGCTTCTTCACTCTAAAGATTTGGTACACTGGGAGATCATTAATTACTGTGTAAAAGCGCTTCCTTTTGAAAAATATAAGGAACCGTCCCATGGTTCAGGAACGTGGGCTCCCTCCATCCGTTTTCATGAAGGAATATTTATCGTATTTATTCCATTGGTGGATGAGGGTATCCTGGTTGCCAGAAGCGATAATCCTTATGGTGAATTTCAATTAAATATGCTTTGTGAGAGAAAGGGCTGGATAGACCCCTGTCCGTATTGGGATGAGGCTGGGAAAGCCTATATGGTGTTTGCGTATGCAGGCAGCAGGGCTGGAATCAAACATCGTCTGATGCTGGTAGAGATTAATGCGGACTGCAGGTATCTGATAGGAGAACCTCAGATGATTTTTGACGGGGAACAGATAGCGCCAACAACAGAGGGACCGAAGCTGTATAAAAAGAATGGATATTATTACATATTAATGCCCTCAGGAGGTGTGGAAAACGGCTGGCAGTCATGTCTGAGATCCAGGGATATTTGGGGCCCCTATGAATACAGGATTGTCATGCGGCAGGGTAATTCTAAAGTTAATGGCCCTCATCAAGGTGCCTGGATTACATCTCCTGATGGGAAGGATTGGTTTATTCATTTCCAGGATGTAAATGAGCTGGGAAGAATTTTACATCTGGAGCCCATGTGTTTTCTTAAAGATTGGCCATTTATCGGCCAGGACAAAGATGGTGATGGAATTGGAGAACCGGTGGAAGAGTGGCGAATGCCTGTGGAGAACATGCCTGAATATAAAGTCCTTCAATCAGATGAGTTCGAGTCTGAGGTACTTGGGCTCCAATGGCAGTGGCAGGCAAACCCCAATCCCAATAATTATTCTCTTAGTGCCAATCCGGGCTGCCTGAGGCTGTATTGCCGGAAACATCCTACAAGAGATAATCTTTTGTGGTATGCGCCGAATGCGCTAACTCAGATACCACAGAGCAAGTCTTTTACTATGACGGCTGAGCTTGTATTGCACGGAGAAAAGACAGGTGATTTCGGGGGAATCGGCATGATAGGGCACATCTATTCCTACATGGGATTATATCAGACGGAGGCTGGAACAGAACTAAGATGCTACAAAGGAATTGTTATGGACAAGATGTTCAAAGGAAAAGCTGACGAGGAATGCGTTCTTAAACTCAAAGGAAATGGAAATAGAATATGGTTGAAGCTTCGTGTATTGGAGAATAAAACATATCGCTTCTCCTTTTCCTGGGATGGAGAAGAATTTCTGGAGACAGATCCTTCATTTAAGCTTTGCCGGGCTACCTGGACGGGAGCCAAGCCCTGTCTGTGGGCGTGCGCGCGGGAGAATGCAGAGTCGGAAGGTTCCTGCGATTATAAATATATAAGTATCCGAAATGGAGAAACTTAAGCGAACATATAAGTTTTCAGAGGGCAGTGTTAGTATGGCTAAAGAAGAAATGAAGCACTAAGAAGTATACTTCAAGCCTCTTAGTGCTTCATTTTTGCAGATGAGCTGCTGTCTCTTTTACTTTACGTCTATAACTTCCTTCGCCATACTAATTAAATCATCACAGCTCAAATCATCAAAGGAACTGAGCGAATATTCCATACCATTTTCACTCCAGTTTACATAACGAAATATCTTACGCTCTTCTTTGTCGCTTCCGTAGCTGATCATCAGTTTGCCATCTTCCTCCAGCTTTGAATCTTCCGCAGATGGATTTGCATCTGGCGGTAAAAACAGATAGTTATCTTCGAAGGCTTTTAAAGTGATATCCTGATAAACGTCCTGCTTTATCACAGCAGAAGATCCTTGAGGAATCAAATCCTGATGTTCATGGATGTCAAGTGCTACACGATTATTTTTCCCATAACCTGCATAAAGTTCCAGAAAGGAGATCAGTGAATTCTGGTTCTCATCCCTTCCTTCTATCTTAGTTATAGAGCCTTCGTTAAAGGAAATGCCATTTGAAAAAGTATCTACCAGCTTTGGAGCGGTTCCCATCTGGTTTTCAGCTAATTGGACCAGTTCAACTTTTGAATGGACCATATCATCTCGGGATACAGAGCTAAACAGACCTGTAATTTTACCGCCTGCAATTGCCGTGACAGTTCCCATTACTGTTATTGTACACACTGCGGCCAACGCTGCCACCATTCTTTTTTTATTAAATTTCATAATTCCATTCCTCATTTCTATTTTTTTATGAATTTCTCTAAGACAACGATTCTCTGCCTGCACATCCGGCTTTATCTGATCCAACCCGGTCTTTATGATTTGTTTTAATCTGTCATCCCTAAAGTTATCCATGGCAAATACCCCTTTCCATTTCTGTTTTTTCAGTGCCGTCAGCTTTTAATAAATCCTTCAGCAGTTTTCGTGCTTTATGCAGACGGGATTTTACCGTCCCTTCCATGGTTCCTGTAATGTGGGCAATCTCTCTGGTGCTCAATTCATTATAATAGTACAGAAGAATCACAGTACGGTATTTTATATCCAGATGGATGAGTGCTGCCTGGATTTCTTTTGCTGTCTCTGCCTCTAAAACAGATTCCAACGGTCCATCTGCTTTCTTATCTTCCCGGATGTGTTCCGCACTCTTTTTTTCCTCCTCATTCTCTAAAATACCTTCATAAGAGATTTCAGCCCTCCCTTTTTTCTTCCGTTCAAGCCGCCAGGCTGTCCTGACCAGAATTTGATACAGCCACGACTCAAAGCGTTCCGCTTGTTTCAGTTTTGACTTATGAAGAAAGCATTTAACAAAGGTCTCCTGTAAAATGTCCTCACTGTCACCTTGGTTGCCGGTAATAAAATACGCCATACGGTATAGCTTTCCGGAATAGGAACGGTATAGTTCGTCAAATGCTGCTTCGTTGCCATCTATCATGCTTTCCACCAAAGCCTTTTTTTCTTCCATCATAACCTGTTTCCTTTCCTTTTTTCGATGCATCTGATTATAAGAGTCATCGAAGTGCCAATTGGTTCATTTTTAATCGTATAATTTTAATAAATATGAAAAAAAGATCGGAGACGGGGCTCCGATCCTTATGGCTTATATAACTTTCTGATTTCAGATGCATACCGCTGCCGTTGTAACTAGCCGCTAAATTCCATTCTTATTCCTCTTAATAACCTTAAGCCTGGTGAACTCTTCCCTGTCCTTTTCTTCCAGTGAATTGGTAATATTCCTAGTCAGTGTCTCATACCTGGGAATCGTAATATTCTTTAAGGCGTTGGCCCGTTTCTGGGTCCTTTTGATGCTGTTTGCCAGACGGTACGCAGAATTCTCTACCATGGAAAGCTTTACTGTCAGCTTCTTCACCTTTTCAAACTGGTAACGGGCTTCGTCCAGAGATTCCCTGGTGTTGTAATAGGCATAAGTCAGGTTTAAAGGCATTTCATCATGCTCTACCAGGGGGATTTCCGTTCCCATAATACTCCTGGTCTTAATTCGTACTAAATTGTCCACAGGGACTGCCATGGCAATGTCCTGCACATAGTTGATCCCCAGTTCAATGTTTGCCTTTTGAAGGGCCTTATAGGCGGAAGTAAAGGTGACATCGATTTCAGACTGAATTCCTTTTGCTTCGTCGATCAGGCTCATCAGTTCCTTAATGAGAATGTTCCGTTTTTTATCCATCAACTCATAGCCCTGTCTGGCTAAGGCCAGAGAGCTTTTCGCAAGGATTAAATTTCCCTTGGTGGGAAATGTATTGGGATTCATGGATATCCCTCCTATTCTGACCGTTCGTCAATGGTGGTTGACTTGTAATACTGGTCTAAGACCTTGGTGTCGATGCGGTCCAGCTCGGCCCTTGGAAGAAGGCCTAAAAGCTCCCAGCCGATGCTAAGGGTTTCGATGATGTTCCGGTTGGCATGATTTCCCTGCCCCACAAACCGGTTTTCAAATTCCTTGCCGAAGACCAGATACATTTTATCAATAGGAGATAGTTCATCTTCTCCGATGACCGATGCCAGAGCTCTGGCGTCTCCTACCTTGGCATAACAGGAGAATAGCTGGTTTGCCAGGCCCTGATGGTCAGCTCTTGTAAAGCCTTCTCCTATTCCGTCTTTCATCAGACGGCTTAAGGAAGGAAGGACGTTAATAGGCGGATAAACGGACTGGCCGTATAAGCTGCGGTCCAGAACGATCTGTCCTTCTGTAATATATCCCGTAAGGTCTGGGATGGGATGGGTGATGTCATCATTCGGCATGGTCAGTATGGGAATCTGGGTCACGGAGCCATGCCTCTCCTTTACGATGCCGGCCCGTTCATAAAGGGATGCCAGCTCGCTGTATAAATAGCCGGGATAGCCTTTTCTGGAAGGGATCTCCCCCTTTGAGGAGGAAACCTCTCGGAGAGCCTCCGCATAGGCCGTCATATCGGTTAAAATAACAAGTATGTGCATTCCCTTTTCAAAAGCCAGGTATTCCGCCAGTGTAAGCGCCACCTTCGGAGTGATCAGGCGTTCCACCACAGGGTCGTTTGCCAGGTTGATGAACATGGCCACGTGGTCGGAAACGCCGCTTTCCTCAAAGGTACGGCGGAAGAAGTCCGCCACATCATATTTCACACCCATGGCAGCGAACACCACAGCAAATTTTTCGCTGGAAAGAGCGTCATCTCCCAGAGAGGCCTGCTGTACGATCTGGGCTGCCAGTTCGTCATGAGGAAGGCCGTTTCCGGAGAAGATGGGGAGCTTTTGGCCCCGGATCAGAGTCATCAGCCCGTCGATGGCTGAAATTCCCGTACGGATATAATCTCTAGGGTATTCCCTGGTAACAGGATTTAAGGGTTTTCCATTAATGTCCAGACAGATATCGGAGTTGATGTCTCCAAGCCCGTCAATAGGCTCTCCGATACCATTAAAGGTGCGTCCCAGCATGTCTTCGGATACAGCAAGCTCCATGGGGTGTCCGGTGAGGCGGGTGTGAACATTTCTTAAGGCAAGCCCATCGGTTCCTTCAAACACCTGGATGATCGCCTTATCCTCGTAAACCTCAATGATACGTCCCAGCTTCTTTGTCTTTTTTTCTACGGTCATTTCCACAATTTCGTCGAAAGCAGCATTCTGGACGCCTTCTAAAACAACTAATGGACCGTTGATTGCACTAAGTCCTAAATATTCGATTGCCATAGCCTGCCTCCTCCCTATGCATTGCGTTCGATGACGGAATCATAGAAGGCATCTACCTGCTTTTTGTAGTCATCAAACATGTCAAGTCTGTCGTTAGGTACATCATATTTAATGGAAATGATCTTGTCAAAGATCGGATCCTCTTTTAATACGGACATAGGCATTCCCATGGAAACAAGGGAACGGGATTTCTTATATAAATAAAGGATTAGATCCATCATTTTAAACTGTTTTTCCATTGGGACACAGGTATCGTCCTTATGGAATGCGTTCTGCTGTAAAAATCCGATCCTGATCACCTTTGAGATTTCCAGTATGAGCTTCTGGTCATCGGGAAGCATGTCTCCGCCGATCAGCTTTACGATCTCCATCAGGCTGCTTTCCTGAGTCAGCAGGAAGACCAGACGGTTTCTGTAGTCTACGAATTTCTTATCCACTTTTTCCACGTACCAGGGTGCCAGATCAGTCAGATATTCAGAATAACTGCTGAGCCAGTGAATGGCCGGGAAATGTCGTTCGTTTGCCAGGTTTCGGTCCAGGCCCCAGAAGCAGCGGACAAAACGCTTGGTGTTCTGGGTTACCGGCTCAGAGAAGTCACCTCCCTGAGGGGATACGGCTCCGATAATGGTGACTGAGCCTTCGGTTCCGTTCATGTTCTGAATCATCCCGGCTCTTTCATAAAAGGCTGATAGACGGGAGGCCAAATAAGCCGGGAAACCTTCTTCCGCAGGCATCTCTTCCAGACGCCCGGACAACTCTCTTAAGGCCTCGGCCCATCGGGAGGTGGAGTCCGCCATGATCGCCACATGATATCCCATATCCCGGTAGTATTCCGCCAGGGTAAGGCCGGAGTAGAGGCTGGCTTCACGGGCGGCTACTGGCATGTTTGAAGTATTGGCAATCAGTGTGGTCCGGTCCATCAGAGGATTTCCGGAACGGGGGTCAACGAGCTCAGAGAACTCCTCAAGCACCTGGGTCATCTCGTTGCCACGTTCCCCGCAGCCAATATAGATGATAATATCCGCATCAGACCATTTGGCGATCTGGTGCTGGGTCATGGTTTTTCCTGTACCAAAACCGCCGGGGATACATGCGGTACCTCCCTTAGCAAGAGGAAACAGGGTATCAATGATCCTTTGCCCGGTGATAAGAGGCTTTCCGGCCGGGTATCTCTTTAATATGGGTCTTGGCACGCGGATGGGCCACTTCTGGGTCATGGTAATCTTCTTTTCGGACCCGTCTAAAAGCTGTAGGGTCAGCAGTGGATCAGATATGGTATAGGAACCATCCTCCACCACGTCAAGGATATATCCTTCCATATCAGGGGGTATCATAACCTTATGGACGATGGCCGGTGTTTCAGGAACCTCGGCAATGATGGTTCCCGGTAACAGATGATCACCCTTTTTTACTGTTATGTGGGTCTTCCAGAGCTTCTCGCCGTCAAGGGAATCCACATGAATCCCCCGGTCAATATATGCCCCTCCAGTCTTTGCGATCTCGCTTAAAGGGCGCTCAATTCCGTCAAAGATGTTATTTAATATGCCTGGGGCCAGTGTGACGGATACGGGAAAGCCGGAGGAGGTAACCGTTGCTCCCGGCTTTAAGCCGCTGGTTTCCTCATATACCTGAACAATGGTGCGGCGGTCTGTAAGGCCGATGACCTCACCGACTAAGTGGTCCTCGCCCACATAGACCATTTCATTCATTCGGAATCCGGAATCACCCTTTAAATAAATGACAGGGCCGTTAATGCCGGAAATGGTGCCTGTATTAGTCATTAGCCGTACCTCCCATCAGATCCTTTATATCAAAGCGAAAGTCGTGTTTTGCCTCCGCCAGCTTGGTTTGAAATGAATTGTCGATTAATATATGCCTGGAAGGGATAACAGCCCGGGTTCCTCCCAGAAAGGAGTATTCGCTCACCTGGATGTCAGAGCCGCCTGAAATTGCCAGTTCATTGATCTTATCTTCATCTGCAGGATCGATGTAAATGGTGATGAATTCCTTTCCTGCCAGGGCTTTTGCTTCACGTATCTGTTTTTCCAAGAGCTTTGTATATTCGAGAGATTCCATAAATGTGGCAAGCTTATCCCGAAGCTCCGAAAACAGCTTATCTTTCAGCTCATCCTGTTTTTTTCCAAAGATCCGTTTCATGCCGATCTGCTCCAAGGAAAGCTTTTTGTTGATTTCCCGTTCGATCCGTTCGCTCTCCAAAGCTACCTGGTGTGCGGCCCTTCGCTTTGCATCTTCCTGATGCTCTAAAAAGGTCTGCTCCAAGGCAGCTGTATATTCATCAAGCATCTTTGCACTGCGGGTTCTGGCATCTTCCATGCAAAATCCCAGGAAATGCTGTAATTTTTCCTCAGTCGTCAAGATGACCACCTCTTTCTTATAGTTTTAATCCGATGGCTTCATTAACATAATCTGTGATAAAGTTCGGCTTGCGGCCGGTACCATGGCGGTCAGGGATTTCTATGATCAATGGAAGCTTGCGGTTTAACTTCACATCATTGATGATGTCCGGAAACTCTTTTCCGAACTTTTCCGTCAGGAGAATGATCCCGATCTCCTTATCGGCCAGGACTTTATCCAGTTCACGTTTCAGTTCAGCCTTTTCATGAACGACAGCGCCCTCAACTCCGGCTAATCTCATGCCGGTCCAGGTGTCCACGTTGTCGCTGATCAAATACATTTTCATGGATTAGAGCTTACCTAAGATCATGAAAGAAATGATCAAGCCATACAGACACACGCCTTCGGCAAGCCCTACGAAGATCAGTGATTTACCAAGTATGGAGCCATCCTCGCTGATGGCACCGAGAGCGGCGCTGGCAGCAGCGGAAACGGCTATACCGCCGCCGATGCAGGCAAGACCTGTGGAAAGGGCTGCTGCTAAATAACCCATTCCGGCAATGCTGCCTGAGCTGGCTGCGGCACTTTCTGCAGCGGCAGCCTGACCGTTAAACATCAATACACTGGATACGATTAAGGTACCAAAAAATAAAAGGGTGTTGATACCAAGAGCGGTCTTATACCGGCCTTTTGTTTTTGCGCCCATGGCAAAGGCTCCGAAGGGCAGGGCGATACTTAAGGTTAATGCAATTGCTAATGTAATTTTTACTAAGGTTGACATAATATTACCTCCGTTTTGGTTTTTATATTTTCTTCCCGTATGGTTTAAATGCACGGCCGGTTCCGCGATAGAAACGGCTGAATAATTCGTAATATTCCAGACGCAGAACCTGGATCCCAACGATCAGGCCTTCCATGCCGCAGACGAATAAGTTGCCAAGAATAACAACCAGCCAGTTAGGGTTTCCTGCTTCCGCACCGGACAGCATAAGGACCACTTCCATCATGGCCGCGTGGCTGACAGCAAAGGCCCCTACACGGACAAAGGAAAGGGTGTTGGAAAAATAGCTTAAAAGCACTTCAAACAGCTCAAAGAAACCTTGAACCACAAACATGCCCTTTTCCTTTGGCATGATCTGTGCTTTCTTTTCCACCAGGTTGGTGAGAGGTTCCTTAAAGAACATGACGATCAACGGTATGCCAAACATAATAACAAGGAGTATGGCGGCCGGAATAGGATTATTAGTCATGTATAGGACAATGGTGAGCACCAGGCTTGCATAGAAGACAAGTCCTGCCGCACCGTTTGTGTCAAACAGAGTCTTTTCCGGGTCATGAAAGCGGATGCTGTTTATGATGTTAAGGACCATGGTCAACAAAATAATTCCCATACCAAGGGAAACCGCTACGATAAATACGGTATTCAGTCTCCCTATAAAGGGCAGGTTAGTCATGTGCTCCAGAGGACGGAGCCACACGGCCTGTATGATATTTTCAAATCCAAAAACACTGCCGAACAGGAATCCAAATATGGTTGAAAAAACACCGCAGCAGGATATAATCGCCGCCAGATTTATCTTTTTCAGTTGGTAGAGGAGTAGTCCTCCAAGCAGAAGGCATATTCCCTGTCCCACATCGCCGAACATAAAGCCAAAGAGGAAGGAATAGGTGATGCCGATCAATATGGTGGGATCGATCTCATTGTATGCCGGAAGGCCGTACATCTGTATGAACATCTCAAAGGGCTTAAAAAGCCTCGGATTTTGAAGCTTGGTGGGAGGTTTGCTCAAAATCTTGTTATGGTCATCCTCCACGATACAGAAAGTTTTTTCATCGTTAGAGATCTCTTTCTGAAATGCGGCCGCATCCCGGTTGCTCATCCAGCCGCAAAGGATATAAAAGGTGTTGACTTTCTGTTTGGTACATGCGGCTAATTTTCTCACGTTAAAATTAGTAGAAAACACCTCAAGCTTATCCAGTGCCGTCAATAACTCCTCCTGCCTGGATTCCAGCAAATCAGTCATCTGTTTTCGTATGCCGTTGATATCAGACTGGAGAGCGCTAATCTTATCTTCCAGAAAATGAATGGCGTCTAAAGGCGTGCCTTCGTATACGTCTGGTAAAAAGTAACGCTCAAAACGCATGGAGGCATAAATAGCATCAATCTGGTTAGAGATGCTTTCCGGCACAAAATAAACCAGCCATACATAATCGTCATCCTCTCGGCATTTATAGAGGACGGTATCAATGGTGTCATATACGTAACTCACAAATTTGTTGTAATACTCATGAGAAATACGCCCAAAACGGAATTTAATGTACTTAAATTGAAGGATGGAGCTTAACTCATAGTTTAGTCCGGTAAATGGAAGGATTCGTTCCAGGGATTGCCGGAAAGAATTTTGTTCGGATATAAGGGCCTCTTCCTTAGCTGTGAGCTCCTTTATCTGGTCCCCGATCTCGGTGACAATTCTGGCTGCCCGCTGGATTGGAATCTTCTTCCGGCTGCTTGGCTGAATACCCGGTGGGAGTAATTCCGCCAGCTCCATGGCACGCTGGTAAGCGTCTTTGTATGGATTTGTTTCAATATAAGGCCTTAAGTCTTTCACCGTTTTTAATTCCGACAGGGCATTTTCTAAATGTATTTCATATTTAGATAAATAAGTGTCGATGACCCGGTCAATATCTTCCTTGGGTCCGGTGATACTTAAGAATTTCATCTTTTCTATCACGAAAAAGCAACCCCCTTTACATTTTTACTACATAGGAGATGATTTCATCCGGGCTTACGCGGTAACGGATGCTCTCTATGAGGGTGATAATCTTTTGAATTTCTTCCTCCTTAAAATAAAGATAGGAATTCAGTGTGGCAATGGAATACGGATTCTGACGACTGGAGGAACGGTATATTTTATCCAGTATTTCCTGAGTTAAGTATTCCAAATCCGGCATTTCTGCGGCGTCCCAATCTGATTTCCTTCCATAAAAGGTAGTTCTGAGTGCTGAAAAGAACTCTTCCAGAGTGGCTGCTTCTGCCATCTTCGTAATCTGTTCCTTATTCAAATGGTAATTGATAGGAATGAGAAGGGAATAAATGTCAGCAGGCTGCAGATGATAAAATTTTTTGGTTCGGTAAATCCATTGGATATTAAGCAGATCCAGCTTACTGCCAAAGCAGTGTGTAAGAAGGTCCTGTTCTTTTCTGGTAAGATACTTGCCCATAACTTTCCACATGGTCTTAAAATAAAGAAGATCTAAGTGAACCTCATAGTCAAACAAGGTGGGCTGGTCCCTGTCGTCTAAGTGGGACAGTAGGTCATAATATACCGAACCTTCCAGGTTGGCGATGAATTCCCGTAAGTCTGCTGAGGATGACAGTTTCATCAAGTCCAGCTTAGAATGCTTCTCAAAAAAGTCCTGGAATACAGAGAGGTCGATATCCAGCCTGTTCCGCCCCATGGAATTGCGGAAACACTTCTTCAGGATATCAATTTCAAAGTGCATAAAATACAGGTCCAGGAACTTGCGCTGAGTTAAAGTGGCGAACCGGTAGAGCTTGGCAAAATCCTGATACAAAGATAAGATCAACCGCTGTTCAATGGCTCCCCGATGGAGTACGACTCCCTCCAGGTTTGCAAATAGCCCTTCATAGGCCGGAAGACGTCTTAAATATTCCTCAGCATCAGAAACGGTTTCAAGGGCTGCCATCTCGCGGAACTGACTGTCGGTGATCAGATGGCTCTCCATGGCTCTTACCTTGGTTGTAATGCCGCTGTAGGATAGTAAGTCTCCCATTGGATCACTCCTTTATCATAGTATAGAATAGTTTCTCCACATATTGAGTATGATGATCTTCATAACGTTGTTCCATGGCTTTAAGGACCTTTTCGGAATCGCTTCGCTGTTTTTCCAGACGGTTGTTCATATTGATTTCCATGCCAGCCTGCAGTTCTTCTATCTTTTTACTGGTTTCTTCTTCCAGCTGTGCATCAAATGCAGCGGTCTGTTCTTCCATATCTTCGGCAAACGCTTTTTTGCGCTCATTGGCATCATTCATAATAGAAGCCGCCGCCGATTCAATCTCGGATATTTTCTCGATTACAGTATCCATACCGAGCCCTCCTTTTTGTAATAATTTCTTTAAAAAATATAGTACTTGATTAATAATGATACTACAATTTTAAAAAAATACCATAGTCTGTAAGTAAAAAAAACCAATATTAATAAAGTTTTAACATAAATATAGATTACGACAATGGGGCTGTAGCTATGCATGGGCAATAGAAAAAAGCGAAGATCAGAGAAAAATTTTCCCTGGTTTCTTCGCTATTTTTTAACGTTTTCTTTACGGGGTTGCGGCTGTTGTTGCTGTATTCTCAGCAGCAGAAGTAGACTCCCCTGTGCCCGTTCCTGTCTCACTTTCCGATTCGGTCAGGAATTCGGTGGCAACATAAGCCTCTGTTCCTTCAAACATAATAACTGTCCATTTGTCGTCATAAGTCTTGACGTATTCCACCACCGTACCGGAAGCAAGGCTTCCAAGCTTCGCACCATCGGTAGAAGGCTCAGAGCGGACATTAAGCTTGCTTTTGGTGGTATAAATTTTAGGCGCTTCTGTCTCTGGTTCCGTAGGTTCTGCAGAAGTTTCAGCACTTGTCATGGCTTCGGTAGTTACTTCAACAGTCGTTTCGGCCGTTGTGGGGTCTTTTTTTGAGTTCTTTCCTGGGATCAGCTTTACGATGATCAGGACAAGTACAAGAAGAACCAGAAAGATGAGGGCCGGTTTCAGCAGTTCGTATGGATCAAACCCTTTCTTCTTGGAACGCCTTCTGCTTCTGCTGTATGAAGCGGGCCTCTGACCGCCTCTGGAAGCATTCTTCTGAGCCGGTCTTTGTCCGGGCCTTGCCCCGTCCGGTCTTGTCCCGGTGCGCCCAGCGCCGCCTGTATGTTCCTGGGTTCTTAAAGGCGCAGTTCTTGCGCCGCTGCTTCTTTGATTTCCTGTTCCCTGAAATTCATTTCTTGGAGCGCTGCTTCGAGAAGGATTATTCCGGGGATTGGATGACATGGTTCTAACGTCTGCAGGACGTTTATTAATGGGGGGTCCCCCCTGGCTTCCTCTATTATGAGAGTTTGCAAAGGTATTGACTTCCTGAGACAGAAGCTGGAAGGCCTCGTTGGCATCATAGGGACTGTCATCCCCTTCGTGAACTGCCTTGTTTCCCAGCACGCGGATCCTGTGATAGTGGTCCTTGGCAGCCTGAGAAATAAAGCGTCCTTCAAATAGCTGGTCTATGCTGTCCGCCAGATCGCCTTCCACAATCAGAGCCCTTTCTCCAAGATAATTTACCATATATTCCAGGGTTTGCCGGGCTTTGATCATAGCCATGTTATACTGCTTCTGGCTCATGAGCCTTTCCGTTTCCCTTTGACCCTGCTGGATTCTTAGCAAGAAACTGTTGTCTGTAGTTCCCATATATTTCCTCCTTTGCAAAAGCGGTTGTATTCCAATATACAGATATTATACTAGATTAATGCAAATTGTGCACCTGTTATTTTGTCGTTTTTTGATTTGTAAGAGAAAAGTAAAAAACTTATTGAGAATCATTATAAATAAAGAAATAAATAATATTAAAAATTTTCTGTGATACTATTTTGATACTAAATCCTGCAATTTGCTTGCGGCCTCAAATACTTGTTAGGGTATAAATACTAGAGTTCAGGACGGGGCGTAACAGTATCCGGGATTGGCGGAATAGGAGGCCCAAAGGAATTTGTAAGATATTATTAATAGTATACTCTTATTTTGGAACATATAATTATACTGGCAGGTACAAACTGCTGGCAATCGTGTATAGGATGGTAGGCCTCGATTCTACATAGAATGGAGGTGTTGCTCATGAAGTATTTTGACTTTAAGGACTTAATGTCTTTTGGCATGTTCTTTCTGGCACTGCTGACATTCGTCTTAATGACGTGTCGCTAAATACAAAAAGCCTTCCCTGTACTTTGGCCGGTTGGGAAGGTTTTTGCTTTTCTAATTAGCCAACCACCCTGTGGCGATTGCCTTTTTTATTATATTATACTTACAGTTAAATTATTACAAGTACAATTATAGATAAAGGCAAATATGAAATTTTATATTGCAGTTACTATTTTTTATCAATATGGGTGTAGGGATTTGGTATTCTTTTATCCTACAGCCATTTTTCATTATTAACGGAAAGATTAGAACTGTGAGTGTCAAGATTATACCATAAAAAATAAAAATAAGATTATTTATTGTATATAGTTACTGAAATTTGATAAAAAAGTGAAAATGAACTATTTTATTACCAATTTCATCCGATATAGCTTATGAATAACATAGGGGAAGGCAGAGGTATGAAGCGTTCAGGATTAGTAAAGGCAGCAATAGGAATTTTAGCATTTTTGGTTATAGCTTTTTTGACCGTATTTTTTTTTGTCTCCAGTGCATTAAAGGATTTTAAAGTCCAGGTGATGGATTTTGACCAGGAGTTAAACCTAAGAAAACCGGTACAAGTAAAAACAGAACCGACCATTTTGTTTCTTGGTAACAGCATGACATATTTTAACGATCTTCCGACGGTATTTTTGAATTTAAGCCAGAGCGGAGGATTCGCCGCAGAGGTATATGAATTGACAGAAGGTTCGTATCGTCTTGAATATTTTGCGGATGAAACGGATGAGGTTGGGGTACAGGCGTGTGATACACTGAAAAATTATGATTGGGATTATGTGGTTTTGCAGGAGCAAAGCGGTATTTCCACAATGGGAGCAGAAGAGCATATGTATCCTGCCGCGAGGACGCTTGACAGTATGATCCGGGAAGCAAATGGCGAATCGGTGTTTCTTATGACATGGGCTTATAAAGAGGGATTTTCTTTACCGTTATTAGGTTTTGAATTCAATAATACAAGAGAAGAAATGCAGACTCAAATGGCTCAAAACTATATGAACATTGCCAATGAACTGGAGGCGCTGCTGGCACCGGCCGGTATTGCATTTATGCGGTGTTCCTTCGATTATCCGGAAATTGAACTCTGGGATGAAGACGGGAATCACCCGTCTATGGCAGGAACTTATCTGGCTGCATGTGTTTTATATCAGGTGTTATATGATCAGTCTCCTGGTGAACTTAGCTATACAGCTGATCTGGATAGGCAGACGGCTTCGAAGCTGCAGCTGGTTGCTGCGGGGATCCGATAACGGGATCCGGGTTTCTGTTCTGTATAAATATTAATAGGTCTTGGAGGACTAAGTATGAAAAAGAAATGGAATGTAATGATTGACGGCAAAGAGCATGAGATTGCTTTTAAACCTGGCGTCTTTCGAGGAAAAAAGGTCGTGGATGGTGTTTCTACGCCTATTAAAAGTACAAGCCTGTTTATCCGGGTATTTGATGAACCGATTGAGTTGGAGGGAAAAACACTTCATCTTACGGCAATCGGTTCCAAAGTGGATTTGGCTGTGGATGATGTTTACTTAAATTCAAAAAAACCATACGTTCCACTTAATGAAATCCCCCGCTGGGCATATGGATTCACAGCTGCTATTATCATAATCGGCTGGATTCTATGTGGTCTTTTCGGAATATTAGTTGGTACCATGGGAGGCGTGTTTGTTATTAAAAGATCGATTTCTCCTAAGCATAAGAGCCCGATGCCTTCCTGCTTAGGTGTATCAGTGCTGTGCGTTGTCATACAATTTTTATTCCTGTTCATGAGAATTGCGGTAGCTTTATAGGCATTCTTAAAACATAATTTAAAATAGAACGAATACAAAAAATTAACTATCAGCCTTGAGTTGATAGTTTTTTCTTTTCTTAAAGCCAGGATAAATTGAGAAAGTCATCAAAGGCGCACCGCGAACAATATCCCCATTAAGGAGAGGAGCCGGCAAGATTGGAGGAATCCTGCCGGCTGTATGAAAAAAGTTTATCTAAAAGGATATTACCTGTAACAAGTATTAATATAACGTTGGGATATGTAGAAAAGTTGTGGAAGATGTGAACAGTTTGTGAAAGAGGCTGCGCTCTTCACAAGGGACAATCCTGGTGAAACTGAATCCAAATGAAAATGGGGCACTGCAATATCCGGGGATGCCAGTGTAAGAAAAGAAGATAATTTTCCAAACTTACAAACCGCAAACTTGCGTTCCCCGCACCATATATGATACAATCGATCAGTTGATGCATGTTTTCATTAAGATGAATTTATTTGGAGGAATTTTAATATGAGGTTACGTCATATACCAGGCTCGGAGGAGGAAATCGCGGGCAGCCCCTATGTTGTTCAGAATCCTTTTGAGAAAAAGGGCTGTTGGAAGGAAGTGTTTGGAAATGAAAATCCCATAGAGATAGAAGTTGGAATGGGAAAGGGCCGTTTTATCATGGAACTGGCTGCTATTCATCCGGAAATCAATTATGTTGGTATTGAGAGGTATCCCAGTGTTCTGTTGAGAGGCTTACAGAAAAGGGCTCAGATGGAACTTGATAATATATTCTTTATGTGTGTGGATGCAAAAAACCTGGCCGATATATTTGCTCCGGGGGAGGTTCAGAAGGTCTACTTAAACTTTTCCGATCCCTGGCCAAAGGACCGTCATGCAAAGCGCAGACTCACATCAGAAGATTTTATGGCTGTTTATGAACAGATTTTAAAGCTTGATGGTTCAGTAGAATTTAAAACTGACAACAGGGGGCTATTTGATTATTCCCTGGAATCAATCCCGAGAGCTGGGTGGCAGGTTAAGGAATTCACCTATGACCTTCACAACAATCAGATGGGAGAGGGAAATGTAATGACAGAGTATGAAGAAAAGTTTTCCTCTCAGGGGAACCCTATTTATAAATTGATCGCTGGAAGAAAATAATTAAAAACTGGCATCCGGATTTATAACCGTGATGCCGGTTTTGCATATAATAAAGCAAAAGCAGATGCGGGAGCAGCAGTTATGGGAATGAAAGACAAGGTTACAAGCAAGCTTCTTCAGGCGACCAGTGACAAAACGGAATTAAATAAGAAAATGCTGTCTTGGAACAAATCTTTTGTAGAAGTGAACAAAACATTAGGCGGAAATGCACAAAAAAATAAGAATAATAAATAAATTCGAAAAAGTTGTAAATTATTTGTAAAAAAGGTGTTGACTTTTGTAGGATACAGTTATATAATTACACACGTGCTCAAGACGAGAGCACAGTGAAAGAAAAACAAAAGACATGCGCCTTTAGCTCAGTTGGTAGAGCAGTAGACTCTTAATCTATTTGTCCGGGGTTCGAGCCCCCGAAGGCGCACTAAAAAGTTCCGGTTTTGCAGACAGAGAGCTGCGGGGTTGGGGCTTTTACTTTGTCCGGATTTATGCGGGTCCACAAGGTGGCGGTTAATTTTCTAGGAGTAGGAAAGAAGCTTGAAGCCGATCTCTTTTCGAATCAGTGTTTAATGTTAATAACCGTCCTGCTATGGAGCTTCTGGGCTTTGGTGTGGTTGCCACAATAGCCAGTGCAATTTGCAGCCGTCCTGTAATAGAATATCTGGAATAAGTGGAAAGTGTTGACCGTGCTGGCGGAGTAAAAATATATAAATAATGCCGCTTCATAATAAATGTTGATTATTTATTAGTCATGAATCATTTATTATGAAGCGGCCTTTTATTATTAAAATTTAAATCAGAATATAGTTGTTTAAAATCTGGGCTTGGTTGGAGGCCAACGCTAAGTGGCTGTCATGGTTTCAAGCTTTACTAAAAACTGAACATTACGTTACATATTGACACTAAGGCAAAAAAGGAATACAATCAATCCAATTATGAATTTAATTCGTATATATAAACTTTCGGAGGTATGAAATGAATCGAACCGTAGAACGTACATTTATGATTTTGCAGTTGATCGCTGACAGGAAAAGGGGGATAACCTTACAGGAGATTACCAATGAAATGGGGATGGCTAAGAGTAGTGTTTTTGTCATTGTACAGTCATTATTGGAACTGAACTATATTACAACACTCCGTGATAATGATAAGAAATACTGTTTAGGGATAGAGACTTTTTCCTTGGGTATGAAATATGTAGATGATATGAGTCTGATAAAAGAATGTACCGTAAATCTTCAGCCCATATCTGAAAAGTATAACAAAACAGCTTTTGTTGCAGTACTAAATGGAACCAAGATCGTATATGTGCATAAATATGTGGCTCAGAATGCAAGATTGGCTTCATGCGCCATTGGAACCAGAAAGGATGCCTATGCAACTTCTCTGGGAAAGGCAATTCTAGCATTTTTACCGAAAGAGGAACAGAGTGCAATTTTGGATAAGATAGATTTTAAGCCATTAACAGACTATACCATTACTTCCAAAGAACAGCTGCTGGAAGAACTAAGAAGAACAAAGGAGCGGGGGTATTCTTTGGATCAAAGGGAATTAGAGGACATAACCAGCTGCTGCGGAGCACCTGTTTTTGACTATACTGGAAGAGTGGTAGCAGCTGTTTCTTTGTCGGATATCTATGATGAAACGCTTGATGATGAGCAGGTTGCAAAAGAGCTTAGAGAAGTAGCACTTCATATATCAAGAAATTTAGGATATCATCCCAATCCATGATGACTTAACCTTATTATTGATGATTAAATATTATGCGAGAATCAAACCCTTTATTTCCGATGATGTAATACGGCACAAAGGGCATTCTCGCATTTTTTATAGTACGCTTTTTGAAAACCAAATTTATGATAATCAAATCATTAATATAAAGTGCACATTTATGTTGACAAGAATTAAAATGAAATGTATAATATGCTCATATTTAAAACTTAGTTCTTATATATGAACTTTTACGGTTAAAGATCTCTACGAAGAGATCTCATTTTATAAATAATAATGTGAACGAGGTTCTTAATTATGAACAAGACAAGCGAGGTATTTTTGTTTCCATATTTGGATTTGTTATTTTTCTCCATACTTGCCGCTGTTTCAGAAATTATGAGTTATAAGATGTTGGAATTTTGGAACAGCAGTTTCTATTTCAGCTTTTCCGTGGTTCTTTGCCTCATATCCATGATTCGCTGGGGAGCAGCCGGAGTTGCAGTGGCCATGATCGGAGGAATTCCCGGTATTCTGTTCTCTTCAATGCCCCTCTGGTCCGGAATTTTATTTTATAGCCTGTCAAATGCATTTATTGGGATTCCTATGATGGTTTACGGAAGCAGGAACAGAGACACCATTGCTGACGGACATGTTTTTTTACTCCTTTATATTTTCCTTTCTCATTGCTGTCTGTCTGCAGGAAAGGGAATTGCCATATTTTTACTAACCGGAGAAACAACAGGAGCTAAGGATTATTTTGGGGCAACATTTTTTACCTTGATAATCAATATCATTGTGTGCAGTGTGCTGCAAATGCGGAAAGGGCTGATTTGCGATATGAGATATTATTTTACCGACATGGAAGGAGAAGGGTATGGAAACGGAAGAGATTAAAATGCGTGAGCCCCAGACAAATAAGATATGGAGAGCTGTGAGGAAGGACTGGCGTTTATATGTACTCCTGCTTCCCCTGGTGATCTGGTTTGCTATGTGGGCTTATAAGCCAATGGGAGGGCTTCTGATTGCATTTAAACGGTTTGATCCTCAATTTGGGGTCTGGGGTAGCGAATTTAAAGGAATAGACAATTTTATCAACCTTGTTTCCGGAGTCAATAAGGTTGAGTTTTGGCAGGCATTCAGAAATACATTTATTATCAGTGCTTACAGCCTGATATTTGGATTCCCTGTTCCGATAATACTGGCCTTATTATTTGCTGAAATAGGAAATGATACGGTGAGGAAGCTGACTCAGACCGCAACCTATCTGCCTCATTTCCTTTCTGAGGTTACAATCACAGGAATTGCCCTCATGCTGGTATACAGCGGTGTCCGCTCAACCGGAATTATTGCCTCTCTGCTCCAGCAAATAGGATTGATTGACCCGGGTGTTTCAATCATGCAGAAATCAAATTATTTCAGGCCTCTTTATATTATGGTAGGAATCTGGAAAGAAAGCGGATATAATTCCATTGTTTATTTTGCAGCTATTATGGGGATTTCCCCTACATTGTATGAGGCTTTAAAAGTGGATGGGGGCAATAAATTTCAGGAAATCCGCTTTATCACATTTCCGGGTATGGCTCCGACTCTGATCATCATGATTATCATGAGGATAGGAAGTATGCTGACCATTGGCTATGAAAGAGTTTTGCTTTTATACAATGCCAATATTTATGTGACAGCAGATGTGCTCTCCACCTTTGAACAAAGAATTGGTATTCTGTCAGGCAACTATGGAATCGGAGCTGCAGTCAGCCTGTTCAATTCCTTGATTGCGTTTGCACTGGTGATCGGTGCCAATACAATCAGCAAAAATATATCAGAAACATCCCTGTGGTAGATTAGAAAGGCGGAAATGATGGAGCGCTTAAACAGAAGTGAAAAGATATTTAAGGTGTTTTCCTATACGATGATTATCATCTTTGCATTGCTTGCCCTGTATCCGGTTTTGTACGCATTCAGCGTTTCAATCAGCGGAAAGGTAGCATATGAAAGCGGTCAGATTGTACTCCTGCCAAAGGAAGTGACATTTCAGGCCTATGATATGGTGCTGCACAACAAGGGCTTTTGGATTGCGTATACCAATACCCTGTTTTATACCGTGCTTGGTACTGCCTGGAGTATGGCGATTTCCATTACAGGTGCTTATGCATTGCAGAAAACAAAGCTGATGTTCAGACGGCAATGGAACTTTCTGCTGGTATTTACCATGTGGTTCAGTGCCGGGATGATTCCCCTGTATTTAAATTATAAGACAATGCACGTAGATAACCGGTGGGGAATGATTATAGCCTTCGGTGTCCAGGCATATAACATTATTCTTCTCAGAAATTATTTCAGCAGCATTCCAAAAGAAATAGAAGAAGCTGCAATCATGGATGGAGCCAATGAGTTTCAGATGCTTGGAAAAGTTTACATACCAATGTCCACTGCCAGCATTGCGACAGTAACCTTATTTTATGCCATTTCGAGATGGAATGGTTATTACTGGTCAAGGATGCTGCTGGCAAACCCCTATGAGCAGCCGCTGCAGGTATATCTGCGGCAGTTGATTGAAAATTATCAGAAACTATATGATGAGTCTCCGGTTAATCTTGCATATTCCGCAGACAGTCTGGCTTATGCCATTATTATATGTTCGATCATCCCGGTGTTAGTTATTTACCCGTATATTCAGAAGTACTTTTCAAAAGGTGTGAATATGGGGGGAGTAAAAGGATAAATGTTTTATTCGCCATAAAGGCAGAAGGAGGATTTTATGAGGAACAAAGTAGCAGGGGGTATCCTGTGTGCCGCGATACTTGCATCGGCATTGACCGGATGCGGTACTTCCGTTGTGGATCAGGCATCAACAAGGGCAGCAGCAGAAACGCAACAGGAAACCAGTGAGGCAGCAGGTGATAAAACCAATTTAACAGAAACGGTGGAGCTGAAGTTTAATGTTGCCAATGGAAATAAGTCAAGAACCATGACTTATAATCAGGAGTCTCCATTGACCCTGCCGGATGGTACGGTAGTAACAGCCGGTATGCTTAAACCAATGTGGTCTTATATGGAAAAGGAATTAAACAGCAAGTTTACCGATGTGACGGTACAGGATGTGAAGGCCAGCGATATGATTCAGACAGAATCTACATCAAACTTTTCCGGAGCCAATATCTTTGGAGGCGAATCAATTGCGGAACGGCTTATGTTTTATGGAACCGAAGGAAAATTTGTAAATCTGACCGAAATGATGAAAACCGGCTATATGCCTAATTTCAAAGAATATTTATCAAAAAATCCTGACGTTAAGACTGCGATTACCGCTTATGACGGAAATATTTATCATGTGCCTTATATTGCGGAACTGAATCAGATCGCAAGGACCTTTGTTATCCGGGAATCATGGGTCACCGGGCTGTTGGATGCAGAAGGCGCATCCTATGATAAGAATCCCTTTGATGTGCATTATAACGGATTTTATGTGGAAAATAACCGCAGAACAGGGGAAAACGGGGGCACGGTTACTCCCAAAGAAGGAATCGATATTGTAAAGAAAACCGACCAGGATATTATTGAGATTCAGAATGCACTGGAAGTAAAAAATGGGGAAACCTTAACCAGGGCGTTGATTCAGTATATTAAAGACAACTACGATTACAGCAGTCCATCGGAATTATTCCTTGGGGAAAAGGCTGCCTATGACATTGATGAGATGATTGCGCTGATGCGCTGCATCAAAGCCAATCCGGCCCTGCTGACCAATGGGAAAGCTGATGTTGTATGGCCTCTTTTTGTGAGACAGTCCAACTACCGTGAGGATTTGCTTCGCTTATCTACATATTTTGACGGTGTGAAGGTCCATGGAGCAGACTCCTATACCGCAAGGTGGTATATTGATGAGAACGGGCATATCCAGTATTCCTATTCAGAAGAGGGCGTGTACAATGTCTTACAGTATTTATCCATGATGGAAGCGGAAGGACTGATCTATTCCGACGCTTATGATCTGACTGAAAAGACCAATTACCGCTCCACCTTATGGGGAACGGATGACGGAGAAGCCCCTTCCTTTGGTTTTATGACTTACGATTGGATTGCTTCGTCTACTTCTGACTCCTTAAATCCTGATACGGTTGTGATCCTGCCTCCGGTTGCCAAGGTGAATGGTGCATGGCAGTATTATCTGGATAACGGAAGAGCCATTAAGCCGGATGGCTGGGCAATTTCTGTAGCAGGTTCTACGGATGATCAGATCCACAGAGCATGTGCAGTTATGGATTACCTTTTTACAGAGGAAGGAAGCAGATTGCAGAATTATGGCTTACCTATGAATCTGGAGGAAGGAAAAGATTATGCAGGACCGGATGGATTAAAATATCCCTTATTCACCAGCTGGGTATATGAAACCTCAGGCAAAGTGGCAAAAGGAGATCTGTCTACGTTCTTAAGAGACTGGCTGGGCTGTCTGATCCCCATTGGATATCAGAAAGAAATCGGTTTTGAGTATCAGTATACTTCCGAGCGGGGATTTGAAGGCTGGGCGCTGCTGCAAAACTCCACGACCAACTTTGCAACTTATGCAGGAAAAGGAGTAAGCGGGGATAATCCAAATTATTATAAAATGGTTCCGCCGGTCTTTTCCCTGACTTCCAGACAGAAAGAAACGATTTCAGATACCACATCCCTTGATACAGAAGATATTGTAGAATTCATGTTTAATATCATCCGCTATCAGGCAAAAGGCAATGCGCCTCAGGGTGCGGTAGTAGCAAAAAGCTATGAAGAGTATGCGGCAGAATTTAAGAAACGGGGACTTGATATTTATGAAGAAACTTATCAGGCCGCCTATGATGTTATGAAATTGGATAAACAGTAGTTAAACCGGGGGAGGAGACTTTCTCCTCCCTTATAAAAAGGTGGGAGCTGATGATGCAGAAGTATTTTAAAACTCAAAGATTAGCAGCAGGAATATATACCGGGATCGTTATGATTGTATTCATCTATACTCTTTGCTTCATGACGGAGTATAAAGATTTGTTCGGGTTGAAATTAACACAGAATGATCAGATTTCTTTTTTCCATGATTACATCCTGCAGATATTTAATAAACAGATTTTTACCTTTGCGGTATTTGGAGTTCTGGTGATTTTACTGTCCTTTTTGCTGGAGATCTTCGGTAAAATACCGGATAAATTTGCTTTAATCATAATGGAGCTGTCACTTCTTCTTTGCTGCGCATGTTCCGCCTATGCCTTGTTTAATCTTCAGGCCATAGAAAGCTATTATGCCGGCCTGGATTTCCAGTATTTGCGGTTAGAAAGTGCAAGTGATTATAAGCCTCATTTTGCCACGTTCCGAATTGGATTGGGAATCTACATTTCCTATATTCTCTGCTGTGCTTTTTATATCGTTGCCATTGGCAGAAGCCATTTTAAATTCCAGAAGAATCAGAAAAAGAGGAGCACAAGGAATGGATAATCGGTTGCTTGAAAAAGAAAAAAAGGCATACGTGTCATTATATAAAAAGGATGTGCTGCCATATTCACTGATACTATGTGCCATATTGGCTGAACTCACTTATGATATCATGGTTTTGGATGTGATGCCTGTAAGTTACCTGATGGGAGTTACGGTAATGATTAATATTGTGATATTGTTTGTACTTTTTACCTGTGCCGTTAAGGTCAATATCTATCATAAAAATTGGGCTGCCATTGCTGTTTTTCTTGGTATCTACATGCTGGTAAGAATGTCTGTGCTGGTTCCCCTTGTGTTAAAGCCCTATGCCAGGCACATGGAGATCATGGCTGCAAATCTTTTGGGAGGACTCATGCTTCTTACGGCCGGCTTCATCAGTTTGAAGCATACCAACAGAAGACAGAGGCTTCAGGAACAGTTAAAGCAGACAGATGCCAGCTAGGATGAGGTGAAAAATATGGGAAAACTCCTGTTTAAAAATATAAGTAAAGCATATGCAAATGGATTTTGTGCGGTCAATAACTTCAATTTAGAGATTCAGGATGGAGAATTTATTGTTCTTGTGGGACCGTCAGGCTGTGGAAAGTCAACCATCCTGCGCATGATTGCCGGGCTGGAAAAGATATCTGACGGAGATCTGATTCTGGATGATAAGGTAATCAATAAATGTCCGCCGGTAGAACGGGATATTGCTGTGGTATTCCAGGATTATGCGCTATATGGCAATATGACGGTTTATGACAACGTTGGGATGAGCATGCGTGTCAGACATGAAAAAGACACGGTTATTTATGATAAGGTGCAGGAAGCTTCCGGTATATTAGGAATCGGAAGCCTGTTAAAACGTTTGCCGGGACAATTATCCGGGGGACAGAAACAGAGAGTGGCTCTGGCCAGATCCGTAGTAAGAAAGCCAAAGGTATTTCTTATGGATGAGCCGTTGTCGAACCTGGATGCAAAGCTGAGAACCAGTACAAGGGCTGAAATTGTAAAGCTCCAGAGGGAATTAAAGGTTACGACTGTTTATGTTACTCATGATCAGACAGAGGCCATGACAATGGCAGACCGTATGGTGGTATTAAAGGACGGAATAATCCAGCAGGCAGGAACCCCAAATGAAATTTATTATGAACCCTGCAATTTATTTGTAGCAGGTTTTATTGGAGCGCCTCAGATGAATTTTATAGAAGGAAGGGTGGAGGGCAGCCGGTTTGTGTTTGGCTCTCATACACTTTTCCTGCCCCAGAAAATCGCGGATCCCTTAAAACAATATTCTGACAGGGAACTCATATTGGGAATCAGGCCGGAGCAGTTTTCCATTTCCAATGGGAAAGATATGAATGTAATTGCAGGAGAACTGGAAAACAAAGAGTTTTTAGGTAATTGTTATATTTTATATGTGAGGTTCGGAGAATCGGTCTTGGCATGCCAGATCGAAAGCATGGAGGACAGCTTTGACGGGCAGGTCAATATCCACTTTGGAATGGAACATATCTATTTTTTTGATAAGGAGACAACAGAATTGCTGATGCATGCAAAGGCGGGGGAGAATGATGAGTAAACAGTTAACCGGAATAGCGAAAGCGATGATTATAATTTCATCTGTGGTGCATCTGATCTTTACCAATATTCATGTAAAGGCTCTTCTGCTCCTGGAACATGAGATGTGCGGTTTTGTGATGTTCCTGTTTGTTCTGATGGGACTGGTGGCTTTATTTGAGACGACCCGGATAAAGAAAAAAGAAGCAGCAGAACGGATTTTCACCGCATTGATTTGTTTTGTAACAGCAGGATTAGGATCATATCTGGTCATGATTTATCGGGATGCGATTTCAGTGCAGCGTTCTCTTGATGTGGGTGTGGTATATCGTGCGGTAGTTTTCAGTATGGCAATCATTTTGGCTTATGTTATTTCCGGCCTCCTGCTGATTGCTGATTTAATTAAGAACAGGTGATGGGATCATGACAGGCAGAGAAAGAAAATATGGAAAAAAGAAGATTTCAGACAATGTGAAAGCAGGAGTTTTCAGGTGGTGGATCGCAGGTATGTGCTACTTTTTTATTGGATTCGGCACCCAGTCCGGAATTTTTGCCGATCCACTGGATATGATTTTTTTCCTTGGGCTGGGATTGGGGCTTGCAACCTTGTTACTTTATAATCCGGTTGCTTACCGGATGTTTGATATAGTAAGAAAAGGGAAAATTTACAATCAAAACTATTTTGAACGGAGCGGGTGGCAAAATGCAGTTTTAAAGCTGGTTGAAATCCTAAAAAATATGATTCTTGTGTTTTTGATTTATATGACGTACCAAAGCGTAAATCTGCTGCTGGAGAGACTGCTTCACCTTCCGGAAGGAACGGTCACCATCCCGGGAGAACCCATTGGCTTTGCTGTGATTTACACCATCTATTATTACCTGCTGACCGGATTGATGGATAGCGTGGCCGAAATGAAGAAGGAGGAGAAGTAGAGGCATGAGCAATCTTGTATTTATTGGTGATATAGGGCCTTACAAAGAACAGATCAGAGGCGTGAGAAAAAAGCAGTATCAAAGGCTGCTTCAGCAGGCCGACCGGTATGAGTCGTATCAACTGCCTGCACACCATCCTAAAGAGAGCACCACATATATGGGGGTTGCAATTATGAACCTTGCTCTTGCCTATTGCCTGAGCGGGGAGGAGAAGTATCTTTTCCAGGCTAAGCGGTTCATTGGGGCGGTTTTGTCCTATGAGCAATGGGGGAATGCCCATTTGGTGAATGTGGATTTATCAGCTTCTTGGATATTATTTGGGTTATCCCTGGGATACGACTGGCTCAAACCATTTTTAGGGCAAGAAGAAAAAGAGAAAATTCTGGCTAAGATCAGACATCACGCAGATATTATGTACCAGTATAAATTGGACACATACGGCCAAGGCTGGTCAACCAGCTATTATCAGAACCACAACTGGATCAATATGACAGGTCTGGCAGCGGCAGGTTATACGCTTTCAGAGACTTATGACAAGGCCAGCCAATATACAGAGGAAGCAAAAAAGAATTTTGGCAGAGTGTTTTCTCTCCTTGCAGATGACGGTTCCAATTATGAAGGTGTTCCCTACTGGAGATACGGAGGAATGTGGCTGTTTGTATATGCCCATCTGCTTAAAATACAGGAGGGTATGGATTACTTTCAGACAAGCAATTATCTGAAGAATACTTTTTATTACCGCATATATCAATCCTGCGGCGATTTTGAACAGCAGATGAATTTTGGAGACAGTCATGACCGACACAGCGGACATGCCCCCTGTGTCTATTATAAGGTGGCTGCCGAGTATGGGGATGGCTTTGCTCAGACTTTTGCTAATCTTGTTCTTAATGAATTCCTCATGGCTGAAGCGGAAAAGAGTAAAATCAAACCGGGCATCTTACCGGAGGCCGTATTTGAATTTCTATGGTATGATCCGCAAGTGTCAGAGAAGCCCCTTTCTCTTCTTCCAAAAGTCCGGTACTTTGAAGACTTGGGTTTGCTGTCAATGAGAGAAGACTGGAGCAGAAGAAGCAAGGTTCTGACAATAAAATGCGGCTGTCCCGGAGGCAGAAAACAGTGGATGAATGGCTGGGACTTATACCGCAGGGAAGGCTTGGATTGTCTTTCCCTTTCCCACCATCATTCAGATAATCTTTCTTATATTTTTGTAAGGGGAAGTGAATATCTGACCTGTGAAGACGGATATAACCGTAATCTTATGCCGGATAACCACAATGTAATTCTGGTAGACAATCAATATACGGATGCGGAAAATGTAAATGACATTTATATGAGCAGTGCCTGGAAAAGGCTGGAAAAAGATCCCTTTTATCCCATTGAAGAAAAATACCGGGGAGAAGTGGTTTACTTAGAGCTTGATGATTCCTTGGCTATTTACAAAGGCGAAACCTCCGGAATATATCCGGAAGCCCTTGGCATGAAAGAAGTAAGCCGGCTGTTATTTACCGATCAGTTATTCTTTTTCCTGTTCGTTAACGTGTGTGTGTCTGACAGGGATCATATTTACCGTATTATTTCAAATACGGATATGCCGGCACAAAAGCAGAACGATCATACCTACTATTATCCAATGGAGACCGGAGGTATTACATATACTGTTTTTTCAGATCAGGAAATCTGTTCGGATCAGTACACCCAGGAAGTTGTCAGTGTTATGACAACCCAGGAGCCGGATAAGCTTTGCAGAACTTTCATCAATACTTTGTCATTTCAATCAGCAGCTCCCACAAGAAAACAAACGTTGATCGAATGCTTTACCTTTGATGGAATGAATACGGAGATTATCTTTAATGGTGAGAACCTTCATGTCAGACATGGAGACAAAGACTATCAGTTGATTTTTGGAGATGAAATGACTGTAAATATCATAGAGGTCATCAGCAATAGCGGAGAAAGAAAAAGTTACCGGGTTCCGTAAAACAGGGAAAAAGTGAGGTATGGGAATGAAGTATGTAAATGACCGATTTTATGAACGGATGAATGGAGAGGACAGGAACCGGGAGCTGATAAAGGAAATGAAAAGAGAGGTAGATGAGTTTCTTCCTTATTTTTCTGACTCTCCTGACCGGTTAAGCCGTTGGGGGCACTACTATTTTTGTGACGAAGACGGAGGACGGCTGATTTTTGATATAAACTCCCCTGACAGGCATCGGTGCGAAGTGTGCAAAAAGGTGTATAAAAGTGAAATTTTAGATGGCGTTTGGGTTTATTTCTACCGGAATAAAGCGGTGATCATGGCGCTGGTATCTGCATTTGTTTATAAAGCCACAAAGGAAAAAAAGTATTTTGATTATTCTGTGTCAGTAATGGAATATTACGCCCGTCATTATAAGGAGTTTCTGATGCATAACAAAGAAAATCTGACCGCAGATTCCTATGACGCAATGCCCTGGGGATGCGGAAGAATGATGCCCCAGGGGCTGAATGAATCCATTGTTGCTATACGTTTTGTCCAGGCCATCGAGATATTAAGAGATGAATTAAGTCCTGATTTTCTTGATCTGGTGTATCACAATATGTTCCGGGAAATGTATTTTCTGCTGGCACCCCAGGCCACCAGAATTCATAATATCAGCTGTTGGAATCTATCCGCTATCGGTGTCATGGGGCTGGCTTTCCAGGATCAGGAGATGATTGATTTTGCATTCAACAGTGAGTTCAATGTAAGAAAACAGCTTGAAACAGGAGTGACGAAAGACTTTTTCTGGTATGAAGGATCCATTCATTATAACTTCTTTTTGCTGGAAGGCATTACGTATCTGTTTCTGTTCAGTAAGGTTTATGGTTATGATTTTGGAAAAACCGGGATTGAAATTTTGCAGAATATGTTTGTACAGGCATATAATTATGCATTTGACAATCAATTTCTGCCCAATCCTAACGATGGCTGGCCCAATCTGAATTTACGCACATTCAGTTATATCTACCATACGGCTGCCAGGGCTATGGGAGAGGACAGCCCGATCGGCAATCTCGTGAAGAACATTGAAGTGTCCGATTCTGTTCGTACGCCCCTGCCTTTATCAGAGCCATATTATTGCAAAAACAGTGTTTGTCTGGAAGAACTTTTGTTTAATATTGACTTTGATTATGAGAAATTTACTCCGATTAAGCAGCATTCAAACAACTTTCCTGAATCCAATTTTGCAATATTGAGAAATGACAAATGGAACGGGTTTATGAAATATGGATTAAATGGAAAGTCACACGCCCATCCGGACATCATGAATGTGGAACTGATGTATGGGAATCACAGAATATCCAGGGACTTGTCAAATGCAGGGTACCGGGCCCGCCTGTGCAATGAATGGCACAGGAAAACCCTGTCTCATAATACGGTCTGCTGGAATGGAACGGACATAACCTCTGTGAGTCCAGGAGAATGCCTGTATTTTGATAAAAATAAAGTGACTGCAGCGGCAAGAAATGTCTATGATGGTATTCACTATACCAGGACGATACAGATCTTAGGTAATACCTTTACGGATAATTTCCGGGTGGAAAGAGGTATGAGTGGGATATTTGACTACGTGTTCCATTTGGAATCTGCTCTTAGCTTGGAATATGATCTGGATCTGGAAGATGGGAACCTGGGATTTGAAAAAAATGGCTATCAGCATATCCTTGAAACCAAACGGGTAAATACAAAAGAAAATCATGTCGTGTTGCGGGCCGGGGCAGAAGATGTAATGTGGAATATATGGATCGACCTGACAGGGAATCACCAGTTATACCTCTTAAAAACATTGGATAATCCGGTGAATCAAAGGAGAAATACAATTTTACTTAGGAATACAGGAACATCTCCCCATTATCATTTAAAAATAATGGCGGAGGAAAACAATAAAAAAAGCTGAGAAAAGGAGATCAAAAATGAGAGCAATAATCACAGGAGGAACAAGTGGAATTGGCTTAAGCGCTGCCATAGAGCTGGGGAAGGCTGGTTATGACATTATAGTTACAGGAATTAGTCGAGAGGATGGGAAATCGGCACTGGAAACTCTGAAAAGCCAGGGGATAAACAGTGAGTTTATTTATGCAGATTCTATGAATGAGGAAGACGTCAATCGCTGCTTTGAAAAAATATCCCAGACTTATGATTCCCTTGATGTGTTAGTGAACAATGTAGGAGGTCTTGGCGGAAGGCAGCGTTTTGAAGAGATGGAGACTTCCTTTATGAGAAAAGTAATGGCACTTAACTTTGACAGCGCATTTTTTGCAAGCCGTGCAGCCATTCCTTTGCTGAAAAAGGGCAATCATCCATCCATCATTAACTATAGTACTATTGCAGTTACCTCCGGCGGAGGCCCGGGCGCGGGAATCTATGCTGCAAGTAAGGCAGCAATTGAAGGACTGACACGGGCACTGGCAAAAGACCTTGCGGATTATGGAATCCGTGTAAATGCCGTTTCCCCTGGCACCATTGATACGGCATTCCATTCTGCAACAAAACGTGAGATCCTGGAGTCATGGAAGGATGGGATTCTTATGAAACGGCTTGGAGAACCATCGGAGGTAGCGACAGTAATCGGATTCCTTGTTTCTGAGAAGGCCTCCTTTATTACAGGAGAGATTATACAGATCAATGGCGGCCAGGTGTTTATCTGATGATATAGAGAGGGAGTGGCATAATGGTTTTAAAATATGAAGATATAATTCCCGGGAATCCGGAGCCGGGAATCACCAGGCGTATTCTTGCAAGAGGCGGAAGCCTGATGGGGGTAGAGGCCTCCTTTATAAAGGGAGCAGTGGGAAGTGTACATAAGCATCCTCATGAGCAGGTCAGCTATATAGTATCCGGTTCCTTCCAGTATGAAGCAGATGGTGTAAAGTATATTCTGAAGGCCGGCGACAGCTATTATGTAGAACCGGATTCACTGCATGGCGCAACTGCATTGGAAGATTCTGTGATCCTGGATATTTTTACACCCCAGCGGGAGGACTTTATTGGGGAGGTATAAGAAGGAAAGGATTTAGTTATAAAATTTTATACATAATGACAGGCTGCCAAAATGATAAATTGGCAGCCTGTCATTATTGTATTCCAACCATTATTTTCAATTAAATTAGTAAACTTGAAAAATTATGTCATAATTCTTGTGATTGTAGACAGGATGATAATAATCTATTTGGATAAAGAAAGGCGTTATTATGTATACAAAACAAGATCTAAAGCAGAATTTGAAAGTGATGGGTATTATGCCCAATGACACTTTACTCCTGCACTCATCCATGAAGGCAATCGGAGAGGTTGAAGGCGGGGCAGATACCGTACTTGATGCTTTTATGGAATATATGTCTGACGGTCTGCTTATACTGCCCACTCATACATGGGCTGCCATGTCAGAATACCACAATGTATATGATCCGCGAATAGAGCCGGCTTGCGTAGGAATTTTACCCAATCTTTTTATGAGACGGAAAGGAGTACTTCGATCCTTGCATCCAACCCATAGTGTAGCCGTGTACGGAAAGGATAGTAAGGCATTTATTGAGGGAGAAGAAAACCGAACAACGCCCTGTCCTCCAGGTGGCTGCTATGATCGTTTAAAAGATAGAAATGGTAAAATCCTGCTTCTTGGGGTTGGTCACGAGCGAAATACTTTTATACATTGCGTGGAAGAACATTTAGATGTACCGGAGCGCCTGACCAAGGTACCCACTTATTTTAAGATAGTCATACCAGGCAATCAGATGAAGCCCTCCTTTATGCGCTGTCATGACAATCCTGTTACGGATCATATTTCTGATAATTACTCAAAACTGGAGCAGGCTTTCTACGACAGAAATGCAGCAGTTAAGACCTGTTTTGGCGATGCCGCCTGCATTCTGTGCGATGCTAATGCAGTATATGAAGTGACAAAAGATGTGTTGTCCCACCAGATTAATTGTATCATAGAATTAGAAACAATTCCTAAGGAGTGGTGGCTGAACGTATAAGATACCACCCAATTCTATCGTTTTATAAATCTAAAAAAAGAACATGAATCTGAAAATCGTTTATTCCATTTATCGGATTATTCCATTATAATTATAGTAACTATAAAATAATCTATTACGGAAGAGGTGGAACCAGATGTCAAAGGAACAGTATTTTAAAAACCGGAATAATTATATTAGCGGCGAGGAAAAGGCATGGATCACAGATTACTGCAAAAGGAATTGGCCGGAGGAAGTGAACCATATCCTTCGCATTGCTGATGATGCAATGGAGCATACGTTTTTGTTTGATTTGCGGTGGGATATGGAGCGAACCTATGAGCCGGTTCATTTTGACCAGGAAGTAGTTTGGGACTACATGCCGGGAGATGACCCGGAATTTATCTTTCAGTTCAACCGCCACCAGTTCTTTATATGTTTGGGACAGGCATATGCCATGACTGGTGATGAAAAGTATGCGAAAACTTTTGCAGAGCTGTTAGGTTCCTGGATAAAAAACAATCCTCTTACAGAAGAGACCAAGCAAACCACATGGAGGAGCATTGAAGCCGGTATAAGGGCTGAAACCTGGGTAAAGGCCATGGGCTATTTTAAGGACAGCCCCTCTGTAGATGACAAGCTTGTGAAAGCATATATGGACTGTCTCACCGTTCATGCAGAATACCTTATGACTACCTACAAACATTTCCAGATCAAGAGCAACTGGGGAGTTATTGAAAACCGGGGCCTTATGGAGATCGCACTGGCCCTTCCTATCAGCGACCGGACAAGAGAATATCTGGATGCAGCACTTATACGCCTTAGTGAAGAGATAGAGGTGCAGATCGCCGATGACGGAGTACACTGGGAGCAATCCCCTATGTATCATAATGAGGTGTTTCACTGTTATCTGGAAGTGATGCGGTTGGCTAAGCGCTACGGAATTAAGCTTTCGAGGAAAAGGACCGAGAAAGTACGGCAGATGGCCTATGCAAATGTTGCATGGAAAAAGCCTAACCATTGCCAGCCCATGCAGGGAGACAGTGATGAAACCGATATCAGGGACTTACTGACTCAAAGTGCCTGGCTGTTTTCAGATCCGATGCTGAAATACTGTGCTTATGACAAAATGGACTATGACGGAGCATGGGACTTTTTAAAAGAGGGAATCGAGGGCTACGGAAAGCTGATTGCAAAGGAACCTGATTTTTTAGATAAGGTTATGGAAAGCACCGGAAATCTTTATGTCCGCTCCGGCTGGGATGAAAATGCAGATTATTTCCACTTCCGCTGTGGATTCCTGGGAGGAGGCCACGGCCATTCCGACAAGCTGCATGTGGATCTTGTGATCAACGGAGAGGATATCCTTATGGACACTGGGCGTTACCATTATGTGCCTGGCGAAGCAAGAACCTGGTTTAAAAGCGCTCTGGGCCACAACGTTCCCCTGATTGACGGCCGTGATTATTTAAAATGCCGGGATGCCTGGGGAGTGGATCAGATGTCTGCAGCATATTTTGGCGGTTATAAGAAAAAGGATGGGTATCGTTATATCCAGGGAAGCCACGGCGGATATTTGAATGGAGAAGAGGGTAATGTGTGGATCACCAGAAAAGTGCTGGCGATTGATACGGATCTTTATCTGATCGCAGACGAGTTTTTCTCCAGGGAAAAGCACACATACCAGCAGCTCTATCATTTTAACAATCAGGGGAAGGTTACCCGGTCCGGTTGCACTGTGCGTTATTCCGGCATCGGGACAGACGGGGAATTGACAGTTCTTACGCAGGGGTGTGGGATGAAACTGTCAGATGGCCGGATATCCAGAAATTATAACCAGATGGAAACAGGAAAGCAGCTTTTGGCCGGTAAAGAAGCAGATGGTTTTTCTTCTATTATTACTGTTGTATCAGGAGGGGAAAAGAAGAACTACAAATCCCCGGAACTTTCCCTTCTTCCTGTATTTGGTGCGGATCCATCAGTTCCCTTAGATCCTTCTGATGCGGAGGCGGTATCTATTGGCTGGAAAGGTAAGAACTATGTGGTTATTTTGGCACACCGTGATATCGGAGATTCCACTGACCTGCTTTCGGCGGGAGGCGTGAAGGGACTAGGAACGGTGATTGTTTTTGATACGGAAAAGCTGAAAGTGGGAGGCACGGTACTTCACTGGTAGAGAACACAAAAGGAATATATGAGAGAAAGCAGCGTTTATCCGAATAGGAAAAACGCTGCTTTTTTGCAATGTTCATAGCTGAAAATGATGGTATACTTATCTTAAATGGTAATCCGCGCCTCAATCCAGTGAAGGACATCATTGATGACTTCGTCCCTGCAGTATTCATTAAAGATCTCGTGGAACAATCCTCCGTAGATCTTCATCTGCTTATCTTTTGATGGGGCGGCTGCGAAGTATTGATAAGTATCCTGAACGCTTACCAATCCATCTTTTTCCCCATGAAGCATGAGGATGGGATACTCAAACCTTCCTACTGCTTCTTCAAACCAGGCAATTCCCTGGCATAGGGCGTAGCATAAGCCGGTGGTAAAAGTTTTTGAGTTATAGGGATCCTTGCCATACCAGTCAACGACCTCAGCTACGGAGCATACGCCTGCTCCCAGTTCATTAGGTAGCTTCGTGTGGGGATCCAGGCCTCCTGGAACACTGCTTATCAGCCTCATATTATCCTTTGTCAATGCGCCGCTTGTGATGATGCCCCGTAGCTTCTTGTCCGGATATTTTGCGCCGTATAAGGAAACAGTGAAGCCTCCCATGCTGTGACCGATTAAAAAAACCGGGATATCCGGATGCTCCATGATTGCCATGTCCACCACAACATTTGTGTCATCAAGCAATTCATTAAAGTCTTCATAGTGGGTCCGTTCCCCCTCAGAACGTCCGTGACCCCTGTGATCGAAACGGTAGGTTGCGATCCCGGCTTTGTGAAGCAGCTCAGCAACGTAATCATATCTTCCCTGATGTTCACATAACCCGTGGACGATGACGGCTGCTCCCCGGGCTGCCTCTGGAACTTCCCTATTTAAAAACAGTCTGGTCCCGTCAAATGAAGAAATCATTTCTCCCATTGAAATACCTCCTTTGATACATTGGTTTTGCATTTCCCTTATTATACCAAAACTATATCTATTTTAATAGGAAGAAAGCCATAAAAAGCAGGAAAAAAATTTTACAGGATATTTGTAGGATTTGATAGCCATATAAGAAGGAAGGGTTGGGAGCATATCCTTTTTCCCTATCTATTCTTATCTAATTATATTAGTGTTAGGTACTAATGACGGTTAAATAAAAAAAAGCAAAAAAAACATGGTCAAATTTTACAAATTATTAGAAAAAAATTCTACATAAAACCTAGAAAAATACGCTAAAAATAAAAAACTTTAGGATTTGGACATAATTTAAGTTAAAAAATTAATAATAATTTTAGAATTTTAAGCGAAAAATTGTCTCAAATGTTCAAACAATTAACTGCATTAATAAGATGTTAGGAAATTTGCAAAAAGTTGACAATTTCCGCAGATGAAAGTATGATACACGATAGACCTCTGCTATATTGTATATTTAGGAGTACAATCAGTAAATCTGGTAATATATAAAGGGGAAGACAGTTTAAGAAAGGAAGTGAGCATTACGGAGGATTTGGCAGAGAAGTTATTAGAGGAACTGAACTGCGAAACGGTTTTTACCATTCCGATATTCGGAGGCATTCCCATTGCTGAATCAGTAGTGGTGACATGGATTATCATGGCAGCACTGACACTCCTTTCCATCATTCTGGTGAGAAATCTTAAGGTTGAGAATCCTGGAAAGAAGCAGCTGGCGCTAGAAATGGCAATCGGTGGAATTTACAATTTCTTTGAAGATCTAGTGGGGGAAGAAGGGAAGAGATACATTCCTTATCTCATATCAGTGGGAATTTATCTCGGAGTGGCTAATTTGATTGGTTTGGCAGGTTTCAAGCCGCCTACCAAGGATTTAAACACCACTGCAGCGCTTGCTGTCATGAGCATACTTCTGATAGAATATTCAGGCCTTCACAAAAAAGGGGTAAAAGGTTTTATAAAAGGCTTTGCAGAGCCATCACCGATTATAGCCCCTATTAACATCCTGGAATTATTTATTAAACCGCTTTCTTTGTGTATGCGGCTTTTTGGTAATATCCTGGCGTCATTTGTAGTTATGGAATTGCTTAAGCAGTTTGCAGCACTCCTTGTACCAATTCCGTTCAGTTTTTATTTTGATATTTTTGACGGATTGATTCAGGCGTATGTATTTGTATTTTTGACTGCCCTTTTCATTAAGGAATCGGTGGAATAAACAATAGTAAATTAAAAGGAGAGATTATTATGTTAATAGCAATTGGAGCAGGAATCGCAGTATTCACAGGTATTGGAGCAGGAATCGGAATTGGAATAGCAACCTCAAAAGCAGTGGATTCCATTGCAAGACAGCCTGAGGCAGAAAGCAAGATCAGCAAAGCCCTTCTGTTAGGTTGTGCGCTTGCTGAGGCAACTGCCATCTATGGTTTCGTTATAGCCCTTCTCATCATTTTATTCCTTAAATAATTAACTAGGTCAGGATTAAGATGGAAAAATTAAAAAGAAAGGCAGGCGGTACAGATGCTTAGACTGGATATGAACTTTGTGTGGACTATCGTGAATCTCATCGTCCTGTATCTTTTGCTTAGGCATTTCCTCATAGGGCCGGTTTTGGATGTGATGAATAAACGGCGGGGAATGATTGAGCAGAGCATTTCAGATGCCAGGAATAAGGAAGTTTTAGCAGCGGATCTTAAAAAGCAGTATGAAGAAAAGCTGGCTGCCTCCTCGGATGAGGGTTCAAAGCTTATTGAAGAAGCAAAAAACCAGGCAAAGGCTCAGTACGACCGGATCTTAAAGGATGCGGAGGAAGATGCAGGCCGTTTGATGGCCGGGGCCAGGAAACAAGCTGAGGCTGATCAGGAAAAGGCATTGCGTGAGGCCAAGGCGCAGATTGCGGGCATAGTAATCGCAGCAGCGGCCAAGGTGGTTAATCAGGAGGTAAGCGCCAGGGCAAATCAGGCGCTTTACGATTCATTTATAGCAGAAGCAGGTGATTTTCATGATGCAGGCAGCAATTAATTACGGGCAGGTGCTTTATGAGCTCTCTGTTCCTGAAACAGCCATTGAGGAAACGGCTCTGGCACTAAAGACTGTGCCGGAGCTTAAGCGTGCCCTTAACAGCCCTGTGGTAGCAAGGAGCAGCAAGCACCGGATTATTGACCGCGTATTTCCTGCTGAGATCAGAACCTTTTTAAAGGTTTTGGTGGATCGCCGGGATGTAGATCTTGCAGATGATATTTTTCATGCATGGCGTGCCTGTGTTTGCAGACAGGAAGGAATCCTGGAGGCTTCCCTTTTCTACGTGACGGAACCGGAGGAAGAACAGCTTCGCGAGATCAAAGCAATGCTGTGTAAAAAATATGATAAACATGATGTAAGGCTTCGCCTGATTCAGGATGCAGGTTTGATCGGTGGATTCATCATCCGCGTAGGAGATGTAGAAACTGACTGGAGCTTAAGGGGACGCCTTAGAGAATTGGAACAAAAAATAATGCGGAGGTGAAAAACGTGGCTTCCATCAATTCAGATGAAATAATTTCTATATTGAGAAGTGAAATTGAAGATTATGACGCTCATGCCAGGGACCAGGAAGTTGGAACTGTTATAAGCGTTGGCGACGGTATCGCAACGGTTTATGGAATTGACCGTGCGATGTACGGCGAAATCGTTATTTTTGATAGTGGAATCAAGGGAATGGTACAGGACATCAGAAAAGAAGACATCGGATGTATCCTGTTCGGTTCCGACCGGGACGTCAGGGAAGGTTCCAAGGTAACAAGAACGAAAAAGCGTGCCGGAATCCCGGTAGGCGAGAAGTTTGTGGGAAGAGTTGTCAATGCCCTTGGTGCTCCCATTGACGGAAAGGGAGAGATCATCTCTGACGATTACCGTCCTATTGAACATGAAGCACCTGGCATTATAGACCGTAAGAGCGTGTCTGTTCCAATGGAAACCGGTATTCTTGCCATTGACTCCATGTTCCCCATTGGACGGGGACAAAGAGAGCTGATCATTGGCGACCGTCAGACCGGTAAGACTTCCATCGCCATTGATGCTATCTTAAACCAGAAGGGAAAGGGCGTGATCTGCGTTTATGTAGCGGTGGGGCAGAAGGCATCTACCGTTGCAAAGCTGGTGAATACCCTGTCACATTACGGCGCTATGGATTACACCATTGTGGTATCTTCTTCGGCCAGTGAACCCGCACCTTTACAGTATATCGCACCTTATTCCGGTACTGCTCTTGCAGAGTATTTCATGTACCAGGGGAAAGATGTGCTGATCGTTTATGATGATCTGTCAAAGCATGCGGTAGCATACCGTTCCTTATCCCTGCTATTAGAGCGTTCTCCCGGACGTGAAGCTTATCCAGGCGACGTATTTTATCTTCACTCCAGGCTTTTGGAGCGTTCCAGCCGGTTAAGTGAGGAAGCAGGAGGCGGTTCCATTACCGCACTGCCTATCATTGAAACCCAGGCCGGTGATGTATCGGCTTATATTCCTACCAATGTTATTTCTATTACAGATGGTCAGATATTCTTAGAAAGCGACCTCTTCTTCTCCGGTATGAGACCGGCAGTAAACGTAGGTCTTTCCGTATCCCGAGTTGGCGGAGCGGCTCAGACCAAGGCGATGAAAAAGGCTGCGGGAAGCATTCGTATCGACCTGGCACAGTGCCGGGAGATGGAAGTGTTCACCCAGTTCAGCTCAGATCTAGATCCGGCTACTAAGGAGCAGATCCAATATGGTAAGGGACTTACGGAGCTGTTAAAACAGCCTTTATGCCATCCTTTGAGCCTTCATGCCCAGGTGATCAGTCTGATTGTAGCCAATAACCGTCTGCTTTTAGATGTGGAAACTACAAAGATAAAAGAGTTTCAGAGAGAATTGCTGGCATTCTTTGATGAGCGCTATCCGGAAATCGGAAAGGAAATTGAAGAAAGCAGAGCGCTGTCTGACGAGCTGAAGCAGAAGATTGTTGATGTGACAGCCGAATTTAAACAGAAACGGGTGTAGGATATGGCAAATGCGAGAGAGATACAAAGCAGGATGAACAGCATCAAAAGTACCATGAAGATAACCAATGCGATGTATACCATTTCCTCGTCAAAGCTGAAAAGAGCAAGGAAAGCCCTGACTGATACGGAGCCTTACTTTTATGCACTGCAAAGGACCATTGCCAGAATCATAAGGCACACGCCCGAAATTGACGACCCGTATCTGGATACCAGGCCGCATATTAAGAAAGAAGACCGTAAGATCGGATACATTGTGGTAACGGCTGACAAGGGGCTGGCCGGTTCTTATAATCATAACATTTTTAAACTGGCTCAGGAGCAGATTGACAAGGGCGGAAATCCCATGCTGTTCGTAGTTGGTGATCTGGGACAGCAGTATTTTATGAAAAAGGGAATACCGGTGGAACAGGATTTCCGGTATACCGTTCAAAAGCCAAATATGAGCCGGGCCAGAATCATTGAGGAAAAGATCGTGGATTACTTCCTGACAGGAAAGCTTGATGAGGTATATATGATCTACACCAGAATGGTGAATGCCATGAAAATGGAGGCTGAGATCGAACAGCTTCTTCCCATTCCTAAGCACCGGTTAAGCCAGAGCGTACCAATTAATGTACATTTGGAAGAGATCACCATGAAACCATCTCCACAGGCTGTGATCGATGCCATCGTGCCCAATTACATTGCAGGCTTTATCTATGGAGGTTTGGTGGAGTCTTATTCCAGCGAGCAGAATTCCAGAATGATGGCCATGCAGGCTGCAACAAAGAGTGCTCAGGAGATGCTTGACGAGCTGGCGATAACCTATAACAGAGTCCGCCAGGCGGCCATCACCCAGGAGATCACCGAGGTAATAAGCGGTGCAAAGGCTCAAAAGAAAAAAAGGAAGAAAGCATAGTATCATCGGATGTTCCGGTTAACTTTAGAGAGGAGGAGTCCTCACGACTGTGAGTAACAGAATATGAATATAGGAAAGATCGTTCAGGTCCTTGGACCTGTAGTAGACGTTGAGTTTTTTGAAGGCAGCGAACTTCCCCGCATTAAGGATGCCCTTGAGGTGAATAATGAAGGGAAACGCTGCGTAATGGAAGTTGCACAGCATATGGGAAACAGTACAGTCCGCTGTATCATGCTGGCTTCCAGTGAAGGACTGTATAAAGGCATGGAGGTAACCGCTACCGGGGAAGGCATTAAGGTTCCGGTAGGTGAGCAGACTCTGGGACGCCTTTTTAATGTACTTGGAGAGACTATTGATAACGGCGGTTCCTTAAATGGCGGTCCGGAGTGGGTCATTCACAGAGATCCCCCAGCCTTTGAAGAGCAAAGCCCTGTGGCAGAGATCCTTGAAACGGGAATCAAAGTCATTGATCTTCTGGCTCCTTATGCAAAAGGCGGGAAGATCGGTCTGTTCGGCGGCGCCGGTGTTGGAAAGACGGTTCTGATCCAGGAGCTGATCCATAACATTGCCACGGAGCACGGCGGATATTCTATTTTTACCGGTGTTGGAGAGCGTTCCCGTGAGGGAAATGACCTTTGGACCGAAATGGGAGAGTCCGGGGTTATTTCAAAGACTGCCCTGGTATTCGGTCAGATGAATGAACCGCCGGGTGCACGTATGCGTGTGGCTGAAACCGGACTTACCATGGCGGAATACTTCCGTGACGAAGAGCATAAGAATGTGCTTTTATTTATTGATAATATTTTCCGATTCACCCAGGCGGGGTCTGAGGTTTCTGCCCTTCTTGGACGTATGCCGTCAGCGGTTGGTTACCAGCCTACTCTGGCTACGGAAATGGGCGAGCTTCAGGAGAGAATTACTTCCACGAAAAATGGTTCCGTTACTTCTGTACAGGCAGTGTATGTGCCAGCCGATGACTTGACGGATCCGGCACCTGCAACTACTTTTGCCCATTTGGATGCTACCACTGTATTATCCAGAAAGATCGTAGAACAAGGTATTTATCCGGCGGTTGATCCCCTTGCCTCAAACTCCCGTATCCTTGAACCGGATGTGGTTGGGGAAGAGCATTATGAGGTAGCCCGTAAGGTACAGGAATTGCTTCAGAAATATAAGGAACTTCAGGATATTATCGCTATCTTAGGTATGGAAGAATTGGGAGATGACGATAAGATCACGGTTTACCGGGCAAGAAAGATCCAGAAATTCTTATCTCAGCCTTTCTCTGTGGCTGAGAACTTTACAGGCGTCGCAGGTAAATATGTTCCCCTTAAGGAAACTGTCCGGGGCTTCAAGGCAATTGTGAATGGAGATATGGATCAGTATCCTGAGGCTGCATTCTTCAATGTGGGAACTATTGATGAGGTAATTGAAAAGGCCAGGACATTAGAGGCTTAGCTTGGAGGTGCTGCCTGTGAGTAAAAATACATTTTTCCTTCAGGTTCTTGCCAGTGATAAGGTGTTTTATAAAGGTTCGTGCCAGGAGCTTGTGATTCCTCTTTCAGATGGAGAAAAGGCGATCCTTCCTCATCATGAGGATATGGTCATAGCAGTATCCATAGGAGAAATGCGTTTGTTGGATGAAAACGGCCAGTGGATCCATGCGGTTGTTGGAAATGGTTTCATCCAGATTATAAACAATCGTGTGACACTTCTTGTGGACACAGCCGAGCATCCGGAAGATATTGATGAACGCCGAGCAGAAGAAGCAATGGAGAGAGCGGCCGAGCAGTTAAGGCAGAGTAAGAGCCTTCAGGAGCATTCTCATTTTGAGGCTTCTATGGCCAGGTCGCTGGCCAGGCTGCGTACAAAACACAAATTTGAGCTTTGACAGGGAATGATGATAAAAAAAGAAGGATACCCAGGAGGTAGAAATCTGCCTCCCGGGTATCCTTTTTACTTATCCTAAAGCCACATCTAAAATCATCATGATCAGAAATCCTACCATAACGCCAAGGGTTCCAACATTGGAATGTTCACCCAAATGCGCCTCGGGAATCAGTTCTTCCACCACCACGTACATCATGGCGCCGGCCGCAAAGGACAGAAGCCAGGGCATGAGAGGCTGGATACTGCCTGCCACGAGAACGGTAAGGATTCCGAATACAGGCTCTACGATGCCGGACATGCTTCCCCGTAAAAATGCCTTTCCCGTGGAAAGACCCTCCTGCCTTAAAGGCAGAGAGATGGCAGCTCCCTCCGGGAAGTTCTGGATGCCGATGCCGATAGCAAGTGCCATGGCAGCAGTATAAAGAGCCGGATCACTCCCATGCTGTGCAGCCAGGGCAAAAGCCAGTCCAACGGCCATACCCTCTGGAATGTTATGAAGCGTCACAGCCATAACAAGCAGGGTGGTCCGTTTCCAGGTAGAAGAGATTCCTTCCGCCTCGTTCGTTTTATCATTGTTCAAATCTGGATGAAGGTGAGGAAGAAGGGTGTCTAACAATATGAGAAATAGTACTCCCAAGACAAATCCTCCTGCAGCGGGTATCCAGCCCGCAGTTCCGCTTGCCTCGGCCTCCTCGATGGCTGGAATGAGAAGCGACCACACGGAGGCCGCAATCATGACACCGGCAGCAAAGCCCAGGAAGATCCTCTGGACAGACTGGTTTACATCCTTTCGGAAGAAGAATACAACCGAAGCCCCCAGGGTGGTCATGAGAAATGTAAAGCCGGTACCGCCGGCAGCCCATAGAACAGGCGTCATAATAAGCCCTCCTTTATCTCTTTAAAGTCAGGGGTTCTGACTGTGTTTTCACTTCTTTAACTATACCATAACCTCAGTTTTGACGCAATGAGATAAATTCCCTTTCCATTTCCGACAGTTTTATGCTAAAATAGACCTAATTTTACATAGTAAATACCCTTCGGGTATCCCTTTATGCCTAAAGAGCATAGGCAACAAATAGGAAACACCCTTCGGGTATCCCTTTATGCCTAAAGAGCATAGGCAACAAATAGGAAAGGAATTTGATTTATGAACATAAAAATAAGATGGAAAAGGCGTTCTGCCTACTCTGTATTTTTGGCAGCAGCAGCTGTTTCTTTATTAGCAGGCTGCAATAAAACAGAAGCAGTCAAAGGACCTGGAAAGGATGCAACGCCATCCATTGCCATAGTAACGGAACAAAAAAATGAACTGCAGCCTATTGATGCACTTACTCCAGGGGGAGATTTAATGCCAAGACTTCTTATGGTGCCGGAACAAAAAGAAAATCCTATCCCGGAGTATTTGCGGAACGGAGTAGAGCATCCGGTGGTGGCCAGCCTTCAGGAGCGTTTGATGAATTTAGGCTTTATGGACAACGATGAGCCCACCCAGTATTTTGGTAATGTGACTGAGGCTGCAATTAAGACGTTCCAGCGACAAAATGGCCTGGCTCAGGATGGAATCGTAGGGCCGGAGACGTTAAATTCCATTATGTCACCATCTGCCAAATATTATGCTGTGTCAAAGGGTGTGGAGGGTGACGACATATCACGGATCCAGAGCCGCCTTTATGAGCTGGGGTATCTTGCCAGTGCGGGTCAGGTATCCGGCAGCTTTGGGGATGAAACAGAGGCCGCGGTCGAGAAGCTACAGGAGGTAAACGGCTTAAACATCGATGGAAAAGTAGGACGTCAGACCATAAACCTGCTTTACAGTGAAGAGATTAAGCCCAACTTTCTGTCTTATGGAGAAAAAAGCTATTTGGTTTTATCCAGTCAGCAGCGCCTTAAGGAGTTGGGGTATTTAACAACCACTCCGGATGGGGCATACGGAAATGATACGGTGATAGCGGTGAAACAGTTCCAGTCCCGGAATGACCTGGTTGTGGATGGATATTTAGGGCCGTCCACCCGGATCACCTTAATGAGCGCTGGGGCGCAGCCTAATGGCCTGACCCTGGGTGAACAGGGGGAATCGGTTACCAGGATCCAGCAGCTGTTAAATAAATACGGGTATCTGGCTTCCGCTAATGTGACAGGATATTACGGTGAAGTGACGGAAAAGGCGGTTAAGGCATTCCAGAACAACAATGGACTGAAAGCGGATGGTTCTGTAGGACAGCTTACCATGAGTAAGCTTACGGGAAGCGGTATAAAATCCGCAGGCTCTTCCGGTTCCGCAGGTGGTTCCTCAGGAGGAACCGTTAAGGGAGGCTCCGGCGTAAGCGGACTGCTTTCTATTGCAAGATCAAAGCTTGGACGCCCCTATGTATGGGGGGCCAAGGGTTCGGAATCCTTTGACTGCTCTGGATTTGTCTACTGGTCTCTCAACCAGGCTGGCGTCAGACAGAGCTATCTGACCTCTTCCGGTTGGAGAAACGTAGGTAAATATACAAAGATCACCAGCTTTGGAAACCTGCAGGCAGGCGATATTGTGGTGGTAAGCGGCCACGTGGGAATCGTAGCCGGAGGCGGAAAAGTTATCGATGCTTCTTCCAGTAACGGACGGGTAGTGGAGCGTTCCTTAAGCTCCTGGTGGAAACGCAACTTTATCTGTGGCTGGCGTATATTTGGATAGGAATGGTTCAGAATAATGAGTATGAAAACGCAGAAAAAAGCAATTAATATGGTTACAGATTCACCGGGAAGGGCCCTTTTGCTCTTTGCCCTTCCCTTGATTCTTGGAAATTTATTTCAGCAGTTTTATAATATTATAGACTCTGTCGTGGTCGGACGGTTTGTGGGGGAGGAGGCCCTGGCATCAGTAGGTGCTTCCTATTCCATCACAAATGTGTTTATCGCCATTGCGGTAGGAGGCGGAATCGGAAGCTCGGTGGTGGTGTCCCAGTTTTTAGGGGCAAAGCAGACTGGAAATATGAAAACCGCCATATCCACCACTCTTATAAACTTTTTATCCATAGGAGTGATACTGGGCGGTCTCGGGCTTCTTTTCAATCACCGGATTTTAAGCTTCATGAACACCCCGGAGAATGTATTTTATGATGCCTCGGTGTATCTTGGGATTTATTTTATCGGGCTGCCCTTCTTATTCATGTATAACGTACAGGCTTCTGTATTTCAGGCCCTGGGAGATTCTAAGACTCCCTTATATCTGCTGGTATTTTCTTCTCTATTAAACGTTATACTGGATCTTTTGCTTGTGACCCAGTTTTATATGGGGGTAGCCGGTGTGGCGATAGCCACCTTGATCGCTCAGGGATTTTCAGCGGTCCTTTCCTTTCTCGTTTTGATAAAACGGTTAAAGGGGTATGAGACAACAGAACCATTTCGGCTTTATGACTGGAATATGATGCTTCATATGATGCGGGTTGCCATTCCCTCCACCCTTCAGCAGTCCATCGTCCATATCGGAATGCTCCTCGTGCAGTCTGTGGTCAATGGTTTTGGCTCTGCGGTCATGGCGGGCTTTGCGGCGGGAACCAGGATCGAATCGATCTGTATTGTTCCCATGCTTGCTCTTGGAAATGCCATGTCTACCTATACGGCTCAGAACATAGGTGCTGGAAAGACAGACCGGGTAAAAACAGGCTACCGTTACTGCTTTCTCATGGCAGGGGTTTTTGCGGTTTTTATCTGTGTCATTATGGAGACCTGGGGAGACTTGTTTATTCGAAGCTTTTTAAACGAAGGCAGTGCAGAAACAGCGTTTCAGACAGGCATGGATTATGTCCGGTTCATTTCCTTTTTCTATATCTTCATTGGCTGTAAGTCGATCACAGACGGACTTTTGCGTGGCGCAGGAGATGTGGTGATATTTACTGTTGCCAATCTGGTAAATCTGGCGATCCGGGTGTCGATAGCGGCAATGTTCGCTCCCGTTATTGGCGTCCAGGCCGTTTGGTTTGCGGTTCCAATGGGCTGGACGGCCAATTATATTATATCATTCTTCCGTTATCTGTCGGGAAAGTGGGAGAAGATACGGCTCATTTCTTGACGGGGAAGGCTACGCCTGCTTTAAATAGATCTCCGTCAATGTAAAGCCTTAATTCCCCGCCCTGAAGCTCGGCCAGGCTTTTTGCGATAGAGATTCCCAGCCCGCTTCCTTCCGTGGTCCGGGCAACATCTCCCCGGACAAAGCGTTCAGTCAGTTCATCCGCACGGATGTTTAACGGGTTTTGAGATATATTCTTCATGGTGAAAACTGCCATATTCTCTTCCAGAGTAACGTCTACGTATACCCGGCTGTGTTCCATGGCATACTTAAACGCATTGTTATAAAGGTTCTCAAGCACTCTCCACAAATACCTGCCGTCCGCCTCGATCAGGATGGAATCGGCCGGCAGGGTGGAAACCAGTTCCAGATTCCGGAGAGCAAATTTTTCTTCAAATTCTCCGTTAGTCTGGTGAATAAGTTCTACAAAATCAATGCTGGTGATGTCAAGCTTTAAATTTCCTGAGCTCGCCTTTGAGGCCTCTACCAGATCTTCTGTCAAAGTCTTTAATCGCTGGGATTTCTGTTCCAGGACTTCTAAATAGCCCTGAATCTTCGGGTCTTGAATCTTTTCCCTTTTTATTAGGTCCACATAATTTATGATGGATGTCAGGGGCGTCTTAATGTCATGAGATACATTGGTGATTAAGTCTGCTTTTAAGCGTTCACTTCGTACCTTTTCCTGGAGTGCCGTTTCAAGTCCTGTGCTGATGTGATTGATGTGCTCAGCCAGTTCCCGCTCTTTTCCGTTAAATTTCAAGGTATTGATCTTATAAGTGGTATCTCCTCTGGATATATTTAAGAGGGCCTCATTAATTTGATCGGTCTCCCATGCATTTTTGTACATCTGATGGAATATCCAAAAATCAAGGCAGAAAAACAGCAGAGCAACTGCCCCCATAAGAATCCGGGATTCTAGGCTGTTATAGGTAAATAAAAGGAAGGCAAAAGCCATTGTCATGGCAACGTTAAAGACCAGGAATAAGGTATAAGAAAGCATAATCCGCGTAGTAAAGCGCCGGTTTTTAAAGTACAGGGACAAATTTTTAAATCCCCCGTGCATAAGACTTCCGGTCCAGAGATTTCCTGCCTTATAACGTTTTAACAAACTTAATGCAGCTGACAGTCCGGCTGCATAATAAATGAGGACCCGAAGGGCCAGCTCTCCGTAATCCCAATGATCAACGGCAAAGAAAAGGTGAATAATTTTATTTGCAAGCCGGTTTGCAAGAAACAGGGCAAGGATGGCAGCCACAGAATACAGAAGGAGACAGCTCTCTGCAGGGAGCCGGTCAATCCGTTCTAAGGGACCGCTCTGTTTCCTGTCTGACTGCCCAATCATGCTTACCAGGGCATACAGGGTCGCGATACAACCCAGGATTCCCAGGCACAGGCTGATCATTCCGGTGATGAATAACAAACGCATCTGGTCATAGGAAGCAGCGGCTTTGGCGTAAGCATCGCTATAAGGATAGGTAGTATCCACAGCTATTGTCATATGATAATTGCCGTTGTTATAGGGATTCATCTTTTCCAGCTGGGAAGAAATATTTTGGGGGACAGTGGTTAAGTTGGAATCCACATAAAGCGCTTCTCCTGTTACGTAAAGGTATCTTCCCATTGACTTAAAATCATTGATGGATTTACCGGTAACGTTGCTGTATAGCTTATAATCTTCAGGTGTGTTCTGATAGAGGACTTCAAACTTTAAGTTGCTTGGATTTTGAATAAAACGGTAAAAAAATGAATAGTAGTTGCCCAGGTGGGTAAGCACCTCATAGGCCAGCTGGTCCATGGTAAGAAATGCTTCTCCGGGCTCCGTGATTTTAAAATCCGGTTCATAGGCCCGGTAATCTACCCGTACATACGAGTCTGAGCTATCTGCAGCCGGCTGCCCTCCGCTCACCTTAAATTGCTCATTCAGATAATAGCCCAGGGATTTGGCCCTCCGTATCATCTCGTCCACCGTATATTCCGTTGTGGTCCCCGGACCTTCTATGACCCGGACAATGGGCTTTGAATAGTCAAGCTTTCCGTTGGTTTCAAATACTTCCTTATATTTTACATAATTAAAAATATCATCAATATCAGATTTAAGCTGACGGGTGAATTCAGGCGTGTCCTCATAAGTCTCATGGTTGATCCAGTGGATTCCCTCCCCGTAATGGGAATTGCTGTACATGATGGAGACGCCTACGACAACGAGAAGGGAGAAGAGCAAATGCATGAGGACTGCAAAATCTTTTCTTTTTTTCATAAACGCTCCTATTGTTTCTCTATCTTATAGCCTACGCCCCATACCACTTTTAAGTAGCGAGGTTCTCTTGGGTTGATTTCGATCTTTTCCCGGATGTGCCGGATGTGTACAGCCACGGTATTATCTGCGCCGATTGCTTCTTCATTCCAGATCTGCTCATAGATTTCGTCAATGGAAAATACTTTTCCCGCATTCTTTACTAAAAGCAGCAGGATGTTGTACTCAATGGGAGTCAGCTTGATCAGTTCTCCCTCTACGGCAACCTCCTTGTTATCGTCGTTAATGGCCAGGCCTCCGCATTTATACACTTGTCCGGCTGGCTGTTGGTTCATGTTACCAAGCTGGGTATAACGGCGCAGCTGCGATTTTACCCTGGCTACCAGCTCCAGCGGATTAAAGGGCTTGGTAATATAATCATCTGCTCCGATGTTTAATCCCAGGATTTTATCGGTATCCTCGGATTTGGCAGAGAGGATGATGATGGGGATGCTGCTTGTCTCACGGACCTTTAACGTGGTCCGGATTCCGTCAAGACCCGGCATCATTACATCCAGTATCATTAAATCCACTTCGTGTTCTTCCAGAAGCTTTAGGGCATCATAGCCATCATAGGCTTTAATCACATGAAACCCTTCTCCTGTTAAATATATATCAATAGCTTCCACAATTTGTTTGTCATCATCACATACTAAAATATTCTGCATACGAAAACCTCCTTTTTCAATATTATACAACGAAGGCAGTAAAAAAGCACATTACATTTTTATGAATCTCGGAATCCCTTTATTTATGCGTGTTTGAAGGCTACTATCTTTTCATTTGACTGCATCTTGACTGCATTATAATATGACTCAAGTTTATCCACTTTTACATCCGTGTATCCAAAATGAGTGTAAGTGTCCAGGGTGGTTTTTATATCATCGTGTCCTAAGAGATATTGGGCCTGCTTAATATCTACGCCAGCTTTGTAAAGATCGCTTGCGTAGGTATGCCGGAAGATGTGCGCGGTAATATCACTTGGCAACGGTGTTTTTGATACGGCTTGCAGTTTCTGAAGGATTTTATTCCATCGTCCATTAAAGGAGCCTAGGCCTATATAGCTGCCAGTTTTTGATTTGAATAGAATTCCGGATTGCCCAGTTGTGTACTCAAGTAAGACTGGAAGTAGGAGGCTCGGTATAGGGATATACCGTTTTCCAGCGGTTGTCTTAGTGTACTCCTGTAAACAGCAACTAGTTTTTTTACTGGTAACCAATGTTTTTGATACCTCAATACGTCTCTTTTTAAAATCAATGTCGGACACATTTAATGCTAGTGCCTCACATTTTCTCATGCCAGTGTATAGAAGGAGGTTGATAAAGCAGCGTTCAAAGTCATTTAATTCCGCATTATCAATAAGCTGCCGTTCTGATGATGTTAAGGCTCGCTTCTTTGTCCTCCTTGCATTTTTAATGTCCTTCATGCCTGCTGTGATGTCTACTGCTAGTATTTCCTTATATACTGCATATCGTACTATTGCCCGGATTCTGCCTAAGCACGTATTATAACGTATGGGTTTACCGGATTTGATCATCGAACTTCGAAAGCTCTCAATGTGGCTCTGTTTTAAGTCTTTTACTTTGATATCTCCGATAAAAGAATTAATGGTTCTTAGCTCGCTGCGAGTAACGGTTATGGATTGATCTGTAACACTCCCTATCTTTTCATTCGTAAGCCATAACTCCGAAAGCTCTCGGAAGGTCATATTTATTTCCTGCAGAATAATCCCCTTATCTTTTAAACTCATGAAATCCCTATAATTTTTGTCCAGTTCTTTTTGCGTTTTTCCGTAAATGGTTTTACGGATCGGCTTACCGTTCCTTAGTCCTATTGTCACCTGTTTGGAGTATCGTCCATCCTTTCTTTTCTTCTTTTTCTCAGCCATAATATCATTTCCTTTCGTGAGTTGTGATGTCACAACTTATTTTTGGGTACAAAAATACGCCCCTTGCCAGGACGTTTCGAAAATGATATAATTCTACTGATGAGATAGAGTATATCTTTCCGGAAGTCCGGTAAGAGAAAATCTATGTAAAGCCGTTCCGATAGCAGTCGGAGCGGTTTTTTTTCGCATTAGGGCGTTGGGTATATAACGTTCCCTGTATTATCAACTATCTTAAAATCATATTTACGCCGATCTATAGGAACGAGGCTTAATGCTTGGTATACATCTGAAAGAACTCCCACATTTATAGCTGCTTCAACAAATTTCATTCCGCCTTCAGCTGAATTTGAATAGAGCGTAATGCTTTTAAGATCTTTAGTGTACTCATAATGAGTAAAAATTCCCTCGTATTTTTCATTGCTTATGAGTTTTTCTAGGTTTTCATCTATTCCGGTCTTTTTTAAGGCATCAACTGTAGATTTTCTTTCTGATTCCAGCATCATAACTGAATAATGTTTGTCATCATAAACAGAGGCGTTGAAATCGGAATCTTTCTCATTTAGTTTAATAACAAAATCATCAATTGTTTGATTATAAGACAACATTGCCAGATAGACAATTTCTGTCATTTTGGCGGACTGTGTAGCCTTTACCTCTTTTTCCTCTAGCATATCTGAAGAAGCTGAGGTGGGAGCTGCTGTTTTCGTTTTTTTAGCTGATACATTGTTCCCGCAAGCAGTGGTAGCAAGCGCTGTGGAAAATACTAGAAGCAAAAATATTTTTTTCATCATACTCGACCCCTTTTTCATTGTAATCATAAAAAGCCATAGGCTATTTTAATCTTATTTTGCTAAACTCAACTTTAATTAGTCATTTTGCATATATTGAATGGTTCAAAAAAAATTATGTATTCTTCCTTTTGCATGCCGAGGCCATATTTGGAATGATAACAATCTATTGCATCTTGGAGAAAAGACTCAGTTACGCAAAGATGTTCGGCAATCTCATATCGATTACAGCAACCAGCTTCCTTAGCAGAAATTATTTTTTCTATTGTCACCATTTTATTATAGGCCCAAAGCCTTGCAAAATTTTCCTGTTTCTGATTGGCGGTGCTTTCCATATTTAAAATTATACCAGAAGATGTATGATGGTGCCCTAATTCTTCAGCAAGTATACATGCTTTTTCTACACACGTTTCAATGCGATTACTAATTGCTATAGACCCATCACAGTATAAGCCTTTAATATTTTCACTCTTAAAAGGAACATAGTCGATGTGTAAACCAACGTCTGCCGCTTCCTGTTCTTCTTTTTCTAAGTCATTCATTACTCTGTTGCCCCCACATAATTCTATTTATTTCGTCTGCTTTTCACAAACTCAACGTAATTCATAATTTCTTCCATTTCCTCTTCTGACAGATCACCCCCGTCAAAATGAGCAGCTAAAGTTTCAGGAGCGCGATTATACTCTTGTCCTGTTGTTAGAAAATCCATTGATACATCGAAACGTTCTGCAATCTTCTGTAACTTATCTACTGACGGCGCAGACTTGTCCCATTTTGAAATGGTACCACTGCCGAAACCAAGCTCACTTTCAAGGTTTGGAATACTAATCCCATTAATCTTGCAAAGTTCACGAATACGTTCTTTTAGTGACATTTTATGCCTCCTTAAATTACATGAAAATTTTCCGGAAAAACCATTGACAAACTGAAAATATTCATGTAATATAAAGACATGACATGAAAATATTCAATTAAATGCCCTTTCCACTCAATGAATGCCAATTAAGAAGTTATGTAGCATGAAAAAAATCAGTTTATCTATAAAGATGATAGAATATTTTCGCCTATATGTCAATAGTTTTAGATGAAAATTTTCAATTAAGGAGGTGTTTTTGTGTTTTTCGACAAGATAAGAGCTCTCGCAGAGGAAAAAGGAATTTCAATTTACAAATTAGAAAAGGATGCAGAACTTTCAAAAGGTAGCATTTGTAAGTGGAATGAGAACATTCCGTCTGTAGATAAGATTCAAAGGGTTGCAAAATTATTGGGTGTAACCGTAGACAGCTTACTAGAAGACTCCCAGGATACATAACAGTACATTGAAAAGGAGGAGGTGAGAGAATGTCAGAAGCTGAAAAGAAGTGGAATGCCATGGAAAAAAGAATTGCTGACCTTGAAAGGAAAGTTCAAAGTCAGCAAGAAGCATTTAATTATTACCTGGATTATGAAAAGCAGAGCCAGGTTGAGCTTAAAGAGATTCTAAAAAATTTGTAAATCAGTTTTGGACTCGTTGATGACATCGATACAAACATGATGCAGTAAATTACCAAAGTCGGTGGGTTTAATCGTATTTTTACGAGTAGTTACAATAAACCCGTCATCAAGGTTTTCTTGATAAAACTTAAAAATTAATTGGTAATTAGGGGTGGCCTTGATTTCTTCATATATGCTCTCTATATGCATCTTAAAAGCCCAGATCGGAGTAGGCGGTATCCTTGTAAGGATTATGAGAGGAGGGAGAACAATGTCGGACAAACAATTTCTAACAATCAAGGACTGCGTGGAACGTCATGGCATAAGCCATAACACGATAGAGTCCCTGTTCAAACGTAAAGGATCTCCTGCCATCCGTGTTGGCCGCAGATGGCAGGTTGATGTAAACAAGTGGGATCAGTATCTGCTTAAATTAGCAGAAGAAAGTAAGGGGTGAAGGCAATGCAAAAGTACTTTGATAACTTAGATGATTACACTGACCACAGCAGACACCCCGTAATGGACAAGGTTATATGCTATATGAAGATGGCACTTATTTTTCTGGCAAGCTTGGCCTTGCTGTTTGCGGTATGCGGCTCGTTGGAAGTGATGTGAGAGGGGGCAAGCCATGGTGAATCAAGAACAGGACAACCAACTTTTGCAGGCAGTAAAAGAGCTCATTGAAAAGTGTATTCCAATGAGTGACATAGACTATGAGGCCTTTATAGCGGACTGGATTAGTAAGTTCGATGGACAGATCGACCCGTTTATGTCGAAGTTTTATGATGAGATGGTCAAGATAATCGATATATGCCGGAAGGATAAAAAAGAGACCCCAGCTGCGGGAACAGCCAGGGAATCCAAGTAACTGGTAATTAATTTACACCCTTATTATACATAGGGCTCAGGAGGAAATCAAGATGGAAGATGGAACTATTATGGTTAATGTATCTTTAGCCAGATATGAGAATGGAATACGTGCGATGGCGCGAATAGAAGCCTTAAAAGCCTTTGCTATCAAAAGCGATTACAATATTTCACGGGAGGACATTGCTAGCATTTTGGGATTTGAGCTTCCCGTAGAGGTAGAAAAAGATGAGTAAGAAATATCGTAAGCTCTGGATTCTTCTCAGGGAGAAACTGACTGATTATGAAAACAACGAGAAGGATCTGGAGGATAAGGAAGTCTATCATTTTGTACTGACTGAGATGAACAAAATGGAAGCTGCGGAATTTTTGGAGGATTAAGATGTTTAAGACAGAAAAGGATTTTATAGGCTATCAAGGAATTTGCTCACAAAAGGGAATCAATATAGAAAAGGATCGGGCTTTTGATTATGTTACGGAACAAATTAATACAGATCCATCTCTAAAAGAAGAATTCCAGAAAGCAATGGTAGACTGGTTCTTTTCGGGAGATTTCATAAAAGTGTATAGAGAAGAGGAGGAAATGTAATGTCAAAAGTAATCTGTATTGCCGGCGAGTCTGGTTCTGGGAAGACAACTTCCATGAGGAATTTAGATCCCAAATCTACATATTACATAGATGCGGACAAGAAAGGATTGTCCTGGAAAGGCTGGAGAGGTCAGTATAACGAGGAGAATAAGAACTACTTAAAATGTGATGATGCTAATGTGGTTCGGATGTATATTAAAAAGCTGGCACAGGATTGTCCTCGAATAAAGACCATTGTAATTGATACGATCAATGGCCTTATGGTGGCAGATGAAATGCGCCGGAGTAAGGAAAAAGGATTTGACAAGTGGGTAGATCTGGCTGCATGTGTCTGGGATCTGGTCTGCGAATGCTATGACTACCGAGATGATCTTATTATTATTTTTTCGGCCCATACACAAACGGACCATGACGAAAATGGATATATGTTCACCAGGATTAAGACTTCCGGGAAGAAGCTGGACAAGATTGTTCTTGAAAGTAAGTTTACTACAGTGCTTCTTTCCAAATGTGTTGATGGGAAATATCTGTTTGAAACTCAGGCCAAGAACAGCACGGCAAAAACTCCCTTAGGAGCATTTGAAACCTTTGAAATAGAAAATGACATTGTACAAGTTATTCAAGCATTGGAGGAATATTAAATGAGACAATTAAATGGTTTTGCACAGGCACAGGCTTATTCGGAAACGGACCGTCTCCCGATTGGTGGATATTTATTGAAAATTTTAGATGTGAAGTATCAGACAAATGACTGGGGGGATATTATTCTGCTTTCATTTGATGTGGTAGAAGGGGATCAGAAGGATTTCTTCTCTAACAATTACAAGGCTCAAACTGGTGAGGATAAAAAGTGGAAAGGAAATTACCGGTTGCGGGTTCCTAAAGATGATGGAAGCGATCAAGATGAATGGGCGATGCGCCGGTTCAAGACGGTGATTAAAAACTTTGAGGAATCCAATTCAGGCTATCACTGGAATTGGGACGAGCAGACATTAAAGGGTAAGCAGATTGGAGCTTTATTCAATAACAAAGAGTATGAGTTTGAAGGTCGCCGAGGTTTCTTCACCAACTGCCATAGCCTTGTGATGGCAGAGAAAATCCGTTCTGGAAAGTTTGAAGTACCAGACGATACTTTGTTAAAGAAGGGGAATGGACAAGTTCAGTCAGGACAATATACAAATTCTATCGGAGATGGCTTTATGAACATTCCAGACGGTGTAGAAGATGAAGGGCTACCCTTTAACTAAGGTGATTACATGGCGTATACAAACTTTGAAATTGACCGCTGCGTTGAATCTTTGGTTTTACTGGTGGATACAAGAGAACAACCAACGAAGCGCCTTAAAGACCGCCTGGAGGCTACGGGGCTGCCTTATGAACGCCAGAAGCTTGATGTGGGGGATTATTCATGCAAATGTACACTTCCTGGTGGGGAGTCTTTCGATCTCTCTGCCAGAGTGGTTATTGAGCGGAAAATGAACCTGGATGAACTCTGTATGTGTTTTGGGAAGGAACGGCCCCGGTTTGAACGGGAATTTGAGCGGGCGGCAGAAGCCGGGACAAAAGTTTATCTGCTGGTAGAGGGAGACAACTGGGAAAAGGCTTATAACGGGAAATATCGCAGTCTCCTAAAGCCGCAGGCGTTGGTTGCCAGTATTGATGCTTTTCGGGCAAGGTATGGAATGCAGCTGGATTTTTGCAAGCCTGAGACAACTGGAAAGCTGATCAGGGATATCCTGCATCGAGAGCTTAAGGAATATTTGCAGAGGTGTGATTAAATTGATGGTAGAAGAGATTAAGTCTACATACAGCATGAGGGATATTGTTTCCCAGTACGGCTTTCAATTGAATAGGAGGGGGTTCATTTCCTGCCCCTTCCATGAGGGGGACCGACAGGCTTCTCTTAAGGTTTACGACCGGGATTTTCACTGTCATGCCTGCGGAGCTAACGGGGATATATTTACTTTTGTTCAAATGATGGACAGTATTGGATTTAAAGAGGCGTTTCAAGTCCTTGGAGGAACCTATGAAAAACCGACTTTTGCCTCTAGGTTAACCGTTTATAAGTCCCAGAAGCGCCGGGACATGTTGAGGAAAGAGCAGGAGAGGCACGATAAAAAGAAATGGCTTAACTGTATGCTCATAGGTGTTTTCCGGGCATATATGGACCGTTCAGAGCCTTTGAGCGATGTCTGGTGTGATAGTTACAATGCCTTGCAATATCAGCTTTATGTGCAGGCAGAATTAAATGATAAAGAAGCGAGGTGGTAGCATGGTGCCGTTGAATGAGCTCACGGCAGAAACAATATTATCCAGTGCAATTTTGGCAGAAGTTTTTGACCAGGAAGACGAGCTGTACCGATCGGAGCTCCTTGCTTCCCTCGGTGTAAGAGCTGCGGAGCTAAAAGTAAAAACAGAATTCAGGGATATGGTGGCCGCATTTAAACGGGTTGAAAAGGAAATGAAGCGCCAGGAACGGGAAAAGAGCAGGATGCCCAGCTACCTTGATAATTGGACAAATTTTTCAGGCCCCTATGACAATATGCAGTGCAAGGAATGGCTTGCCACAGAAAACGGGATCTGCCTTAGAAACCCGTCTACGGGATATACAGATATACTGGCCTGCTATCATCCGATTCTTCCGATCGAGCGTTTGAAGAACCTGGAAACAGGAGAAGAGCAGATCAAACTGGCCTATAAACGGAATGGCCGGTGGGAGGAGATCATCGTTCCCAAGACTATGGTCACATCTGCAAATAAGATTGTGTCCCTGTCAGGCCGTGGGATTGCCGTTACCAGCGAGAATGCAAAGTATTTGGTGAGATATCTTGCTGATGTGGAAAATGCCAATGAGGAGCATATAGCTGTTCAGTATTCAACGTCAAAGCTGGGCTGGATCCGTGGAGGATTCCTACCTTACGATACAGAAATTGTTTTTGATGGAGACGCACGCTTCCGGCAGATTTATGAAAGCATTGGACAGGATGGAAGCCGGACGAAGTGGTTTGACCATGTGTCAGCCCTGCGTAAGGCAGGAAGAATAGAGGTCAAGTTCATGCTGGCTGCAGCGTTTTCCAGCGTACTTGTTCAGCCACTTGGAGGGCTTCCATATTTTGTTGATCTCTGGGGAGAAACGGAAGGCGGTAAAACCGTATCCCTGATGTTGGCAGCATCGGTCTGGGCTGATCCGGACGAGAGTGATTACATAAAGGATTATAAGGGCACAGAGGTCGGCTTAGAGGCCATCTGCGATCTGTTAAATAACCTTCCCTTGATTCTGGACGATTCCAGCAAAAAGAACCGGAAAATTGAAGATAACTTTGAGGGACTGGTGTATGATTTGTGTTCTGGAAAGGGAAAAACCCGTTCTAACAAGGACCTGGGACTGAATCGAGAAAACCACTGGAAGAACTGTATCCTAACTAACGGAGAGCGGCCTTTAAGCTCTTATGTGACCCAGGGCGGAGCAATTAACCGTATTCTTGAAATAGAGTGCGGGGAACGTGTTTTTGAAAGCCCTGGCAATACTGCAGAACTGGTTAAGCGGAATTACGGACATGCCGGCCGAGAATTTGTTGAGGTCATAAAAGAACTTGGTATTGAGAAGATCAGGGAAATTCAGCAAGAATTTGCAAAGCGGCTGGCCGATGATGAGAAGATGCAGAAGCAGAGCCTTTCCCTCTCCATTGTCCTTACGGCGGATAAGATCGCCACGGATTACCTGTTCAAAGACGGAGAGTATATCAGTTTGGAGGAAGCTAAAGAGGTCCTGGTGGACCGTAATGAACTTTCAGACAATGAACGCTGCTATCAATTTATCATGGACAAGGTAGCTATGAATCCGGCTCGGTTTAATGAGGACAACGAGAATATGGAGAAGTGGGGCGTAATCGAAAATGGATATGCGATTATTCATACCACTGCATTTACCGCGTTGTGCAGAGATGGCGGTTTCTCAAAAGCTTCATTCCTTTCTTGGGCGAGCCGCAAAGACTTTTTGCAAACAGATGGAATAAAGAGCAGAAAAGTGCTGGACAAAGTAAAAAGTTTCAATGGTAATAAGGTCCGGTGCGTCTTTCTCAAGCTCAACAATGATGTGGATAAGGACGGCTTTGTCCAAATTCATGGTAATGTTCAGGAAGAGCTCCCGTTTAAGTAGTAAAGTAACATATCGTGTGTCACCGCAAAAAGCTAGTATTTATCAGGGTTTGAGGGCTTTTTTACGGCATGGTAACACAGTAACAAACAAATAACACTACCTATATATGAGATATAAAATAAAAATATGTGTGATGAATTTAACAATGTTTTTAATAAAAAGTCTCGCGCGTATGGAACTATAAAAATCTGTGTTACTGTGTTACTTAACCCATAAAACCTTTATTTTATGCGGATTTGAGTGGTAACAAGCAAAAGGTTACTGCTATGTTACGGAGGTTACTCTATGATAGAAGAAACAAATATGAATGAATACCGGTCCCTGCTGGATCGTCTTAAGAGGAATAGAGAAAATGTACCCCTGGAGCTTCTTACAACGAAGTACCAGAAATCATACAATCAGCTAAAGGAAAAACTTAGGTCCATGACAAAAGAAATCCTTCAAGACATAGTGCTTAGTAATTTGCAGATTGAGCGGAATCATGCAAATGAGAAATACATGGAGATCAATACGGCAATCAGGGAATCCGGAATATTGGTAAAGGTGAGCCATGCAGTTTTCCTCCAACAGAATGCGGATCAGGTACTTGAATATGCTAATCAGCTGCGGGAGGTTGTTCACCGAATTGTGAAAGAGTGTGAAGAAGCCATTTAGATGATTATAAGCTCAGATGATAGTAATGTCGTAGACGACAATATGAGCGAAATTTGAGCTATCAGCGTGCGCCAGAGAGCGTGAGAAAGGAATATAACAATGGAAAAGTTTTACATAGTTACACCTAGAGATCCATAAAGAGTACTTGGATTACAAGACCATGTCAGAAAATGTAAATGATGCGTTTGTGGAGTTTGCAAAGGAGCAGGGTTTTGAAACTCATGAGTATTATCAGTTGGTACAGTACTTACATATTTGTCCGACAGATGGTGACACGGATAAGTTTGGAAAATATTTTAAGAAAGACGCCCCGGGCCTGTTTAAGAAAAATTCTCAGCTCGCGAAAGCCTGGGTTAATAAATGCCAGGCATTAGGGCTGAAATCGCCGTACAAACCCAATTTGGGATTTGAATTCAGAGTTTTCGGACGGACAAGCAGCAGATTGTTTATGATAAACGATGTTTTGTATGCAAGCCTTAGCGCAGATTGTGATTTTAAAAACCTTGCTGGACTTAATGAGATAAAGGCAAGTGAATTTTTTAAAGTCATTGAGGAGTATGAGGAGTCTTTAAAAAAGTAAAACCCATATTTAACTGAATAAGAAAGGAGGCGGAGCTATCCGGATAAAAGCTGCAGCGGCTCCTTTCAAAAAAATGGAAATTAAAGGATTGACCACGGAAGAGTGGAAGGCAGAAAAGAAGAAAAAGAAGGCACAGTTTACAGCAATGCAGAATCTGCCCTATGAGGTCAAGATAAAACGGGCAGAGCAGAGGGCCTATGAATTTATATCAGAGTTAGACGAGAGAAGACTGAACGCCCATGTGAGCGTTGGTGGTCTTGACAGTTTAGTTTTGTATCTATGGCTTAAGAGCATTGGAATTGATGTACCTGCCGTGTCAGTATCATCTTTGGAGGATCGGAGCATTCAACGGGTACATAAAGCCTTGGGAATCATAAGCATAGCACCTGGAAAGAGTAAGGTTGCTGTTTTGAATGAAGTGGGTTTTCCGGTCATCTCAAAAAAGATAGCTGGACGCATTGATACACTGCAGCACCCTACGGTGAAGAATAAAACGGTCCGCCATGCAATTATTACCGGGGAATGTGGAGCTCAAGGGCATTATGCGAAGAACAGCCGAATGAAGCTGCCACAGAAATGGCTTAACAAGTTTGGTGGATATGAAAATGAGAATGAAGGTGTAAATTACCAGATGCCGGACTTCCTTGTGTCAAACAAGTGTTGCTTGTTCATGAAGGAACAACCTTGCGACAAATGGGCCAAAGAGCATAACAGCCGTCCTTTCCTCGGACTTATGGCAAGCGAGGGAGGCCAGAGAGAAGAGGCTCTTATAGATCATGGGTGCAACTACTTTGGTAAGACAGTAATCCGCAGTGCGCCGTTTGCTCCCTTCATGCGGAATGACATTCTTACGTTAGCACTTGAAATGGATAAGTGGTACAAAGAACACCTTGAAATATTTGCAGCAGCATTCCATGAACAGCCATACGGTAAAAATAAAGACGGAAGTCTCAAAGAATACGAGCCACTGGATACCATCATTCCAGAGATATACGGAACGATAGATCGGGACGATAATGGAATGCTTTATACAACGGATGCACAGCGTACCGGATGCAGCATGTGTGGATTCGGAATCCACATGGAGAAGCGTCCACATAGATTTGATAAGCTGCGAGATCGAAATGAAAAAGAATGGGAATTCTGGATGTACAAATGCTGTGTTGACAAAGATACCGGAGAAAGATTTGGTTGGGGTAAGGTATTGGATTACATAGGCGTAGAATGGGAAAACAAATGGAACGAAGTTCCGAAGGATAAGGAGCAGATACCAGGGCAAATGAACATTGCTGATTATCCGGGATTAGTGCCTGAATCAATGATCAGCTAAACGAAGATTTTCAGGATTATTGTTCTTTGACAATTGAATATTGATAGTTGGTAGCAAATGCGGTATGATAAATCATATAATTCATACAAAGGGGGAAAGCGGAATGCTACAGATTGGAGCTTTGCTGATGTTGATTTCAGGACTGTGGGATATATTTGGTGCTTCAAAGAGGATTGACAAGAGCAAGCTTGGGGTGGGAGAGACCGTGGAAATTGCCGCAGAGAAAATCAAGAGTAGGGGAAGGCGTTTTATTTTGCTGGCAATAATAGCATCTATAGTTAGCTTATTCATGCCGCAGATTGTAATGTTAATTCTTTATTTCGTCAATTTGTTCTAGAATTTTTTTATAGATAAAATAGATTACCAACTATCAATATTCGATAGTTGGTTTTTTATTGTCCAAAAGGAGGAGATTGATTGAGAAAATCACCAAAAGAGCGCCGGAATCAGTATGTGCAAGCGCAGAGGATTACTATGGTAGAGGCAGCTATTGCAGTTAAAGCCCCGCCTGTCATGACCTTCTCTGCAACGATGCCGGCATTTACATATACAAGCTTATGTTCAGATCGGGGGCTACGGGAACCGCCGGCGAAAAGAAAGAAGGTAGAGTGTGAAACTAGATAATAATAAAAAGATCGTTGTTCAGGTTTATCCCAGTAGGAAGTTCGGAATAGTGATCGGCAGCAACGATGGCCTGATCGGGATCCTGCAGGACAACGGTGAGTACATAGATGTGCCTCAGGAGAGGTTGAGGATTATTTCAGAGGAGGTGGAGAAGGATGGAAAATACAAGGGCAATATCAAATAACAAGAAATGTCTGTGTTGTGAAAAATTATATCCTTCTGACACAGATCAGAAAAGGTGTACTTGTGAGCGGGCAGGGTGGTTGTTCGCAGTTGGGACTTGGCACCAGCCGAAGATCAAGGGCAAGCATTGACAGCAGGGAGGTGACGAAGATAGATAAAGAAATTTTGATTGAATATTCCGATGCACTGGCTCGGATGAAGCTTCTACGGGAGCAACTGCAGAAAAAGCAGGAACACCTAGACAGGCTTAGGGAGCGGGGGTATGTGGTAGCGGATACAGTGACCATGGGGAAGAGAGGAAAGAAGCCCCTGGGAACAGCAGTGATCATCGGGTACCCGTTTCCTGAATCCCAGAGAGCTTCCAGGGCCTATGAAAGGTGTTACGCCATCTTGATGGATGAGGAGGAGGAGCTTCTGGAGTTGATCGGAGAGGTGGAGGAGTACATAGCTGGGATCGATAAGGTGGAGATCAGAAACATTATGACCTTGTACTATGTGGAGAATATGAATTGGGTGCAGGTGGCCCATAGAATGAATGACTTGTACAAGGATCAGATCTTTAAGGGAAAGATGAGATGTTACACGGATGATAGCTGTCGTTGCAAACATGATAGGTTTCTGGAAAAAGATTGAAAACGACGGCTACGACGGTTTTTTAGTGATATTATTTAAACTAGGAAACCTGAAAAAACAGAGGAGGAAAATAATTATGGAAAATAGATTTTGTTTACAGATGGTGAGTTGTGGTGAGGGTTGCTGTGGTAACGGTGGTTCAGAAAACGTATATTCTACAGAAGAGACCGTATGTGGTAAATGGATTGACGGTAAGCCGATTTACCGGAAGGTGATTTCCGGGACACTTGCTGCAAACAGTGGAAACTCAATTGCATTTGCAAATGTGCCTGAACTTAATATAGATCGGGTAATCAATTTGTACGGAAACATGGTTGAGAAACAAAATGTGCAAATTACATTACAGACATCCTATAATCGTACAAATGGATTGTTTGCTGCAATAAATATGGTTTACAATAATACTACTAAAAACATTGATTATCATTTTTTAAACAATGAAGGTACTTACTCTGGTTGTACAGCCTACGTGGTCATCGAATACACAAAACAGTAATGCCCCCTATGGCTGCCTGCTGTAAGCATGATGGCTACAATCTTCTGGAATTAGCATTTATATGTATTTTTGAAAAAAAGGCTATTAAAAAAACATAAGCGAGGTAAATTATATGTGCGAAGATAAAAAGAGTTGTATTACAATTAACTGTGGGTGTTGTAGTAATAGCAATGGTAATGGTAATAGCAATGGTAATGGCAATGGCAATGATAGCACACCAGTTGGAACCGTAATTTCGTATATGGGAACAAGTGCTCCCGAGCATTACTTCATATGCGACGGAACTATTTATAATATTGCTGATTACAAAGATTTTTCACAATTCATTAGAGATCAATTTGGTTCTTATGATTTTTTTGGAGGTGACGGAACTACAACCTTTGCCATACCCGATTTAAGAAACGAATTTTTAAGAGGTTATCATGGAGATAAAACAGAAAAACTTTCAGGTGATATAGGTATACATCAGAAAGCAACAAATCATTTAGGCCTAATGGCATACGGAGGCTCCACCCGATTACTTCAAAGTAGGTCAGTTGATTCGAATACTACAGAAACACAGACCGAAGTAGATAGTTATCGTTTAGGAGTCAACTGGAGAAACTATGGTCAAAGTGCTATAGGAAATGATGTTGGAGGTGTAGGTACATATACGTCTCGCCCAACCAACACAGCAGTTCTTTATTGTATTAAATACGAATAAAGCATTACTGATAGTGTACCAAGCAAGACATTACAGTAATGGCTTAGCTTTGACGGCTGCCAGGTGTAACAGCTTGGCAGCTGATTGATACAGTTCTTTGTTTCCTGGTTTCTGTATCTGTATAAAAGCTAAACAAAAACTAGAGCAATACTTATTCTCCTTTTTGAAAACGCTTGTCGAAATTTGGCCGATGGGTGTTTTCTTTTGGTAAAATATGGTGTATAATAAAAGAAAATGATATAGGGGGAATAAGAGTCATGGAGAAGGAATATTCGCCAGAGGGTTATCTATATAAAGATGCATATATGGGAAATATGGAGTCTTATCAGAAAAAGATTAATTACTTAGCAAACACTGTGCAGCCAGAAGAGTGGGGGTATTCTGAAGCTGAGGGAAATTATAAAGAGAATTTCATTTTAAAAAATTATATTTTATATACATACGATCAAGTAAAAGAAGAAGGAAAGATAGAGATTTCCTCTGATGGCAATAACATGTGCTTCAACACAGGTCTGCAAACTCTGAATGGAAACGATATTTTTGCTTTTTTTGCAACTTGCACAAGTAAGGTTGCTAAGCCTGATCAGAAGTGGTATTTTATAGGTTTTTGCCAAGGTGTAGAAAGTAGGATGAAATGTTTTTCAAAGCTCCCTGATGTAGCGGATTATTTTACCAATCCCTCTGATTTTATTTTTGATCGTAAATTGGAATTAATATTGGACTATGATCATATAATAGATGATAATTACGAAAGATTTGTAGATATAGGCTATACCGATAAACATTTGATAAAAGCATTACTTATGAATGCGACAGCAACAATAAAAGAAAAGTTAAAAAGAAATTACAAATTGGCCATTCCTCAATATTTTACTGATAAGGGTACTGGTGAATCTAAAATTCAATTATTACTACCTTTATTTTTAAAAGGAAACAATAATATTGCTGATTTAGCGCTGGTGGTGGATAAAACAAATCACAATTATATTGGAAAGACGGTTTTGACGATTGGATGGGCATATGTAAACTCAAGACGCATTGTTAAGCCAGATGCTGATTGGCTTAAAATTTAGGCTTGCAAATTACTACAATATGTAGTATATTTGATACAGACGTTTAATTAGATTATAAAAAGTAGAGATTTTATTAGTGTTCTATCATAGTTTTATAAGTATAATAGTTTTATTGTAGACTCTTATAAGATTTAAAAGAGGCGCCCGTGCGGTGCCTCTTTTTTCATGAGGCGGTCAACACCGTCTCTTTTTTTGATAACAATACATCACTGAGAAAGCACCTGTATTGGTTATGCCTTGATAGGTGTTTCCTTTTGGGAAATTTGGGCGTATGATAGAAGAAAAGCAAAGGATAGAAACGTATGTATGTATTAGGTTTTCTTTGTTACTTTGCACCTATAGCGGTAATTATCATTATTTTAGCGATAATCAATAGTTAAGAGGCGGTCAATCCCGTCTCTTTTTTAATATCCAAAACAAACGAATGAGAAAAAGCAACAAAATAAAAACTTTCTTGTGGATAGTTATTGACATACGGTGCACCGTATGATATGATATATACATAAGGAGGTGAGATACAGATGAGAGGCAGAAGCCGAAAGAAAAAGCCCGATAGCAAACTCAAGACTTGGCTGGTCGGAGTGCTAACGGACTTAATAGTAGGAATAATCCTTCTATTCATTTCAAAGCTACTCAAGTAGCGGAGAGGGGCGAAAGCCCTTCTCTATAACTTATTATAACACACTCATCTGTATAAAATCAATATGTCGGATAATTTGAGATTTTTAGGTATCTTCTTCATCGCCTTGGCATGTGCGAGACTAGCAATAGGCTTGTATTGTATGTGGAGGGATAGCCGTGGAAGAAAAGAAGATTAGGTCACAGGACAAATGGAACGCAAAAGCTGGTCTGATCAGTAAATCCTATAAACTGAAACGGGAATTGACAGAACAGTTCGCAGAGGCCTGTGAGAAGGCAGGAGTTAGCCAGGCAGGACAGATTACCAAAATGATGAAAGAGTTTATTGCTGAACAGAATAAGTAGTACAGAGAAGCATTCGGGAAACCGGGTGCTTTTTCTATTGCATGAAAATGTTTTGATATCTAAAACGACGAAAGGAGTGAGACTGATGGCATTGACAGCCAAACAGAAAATATTTGCAGATGAATACCTGATTGATCTTAATGCCACCAGGGCTTACAAGGTGGCGTATCCCAGGGTCAAGAAGGATGAAACGGCTAGAGCAAACAGCAGCCGAATGCTAACAAATGCTAACGTTGCCGTTTATGTTGAAAAGCGCATGAAAGACCGGGAGAAGCGTACTGAGATCACACAGGACATGGTTTTAAAGGAGTTAGCAAAGATCGGTTTTGCAGATGTCACTGACTTTGTGACGATTGAAAGCAAAGGGAGCTATAAAGCAGTACAGGTAAAGTCCACAGGTGAAATGCCCGAGGATAAGCTGGGGGCCATTGCCGGCATTAAAGAAGGGGCTAATGGGATAGAGATCAAGCTGAATGATAAGGGCAAGGCCCTAGAACTGATCGGCAGGCACTTGGGTATGTTTAAGGATAAGCTCGAAGTATCTGGAGAGGTTAAGACTACAAATCCTTATGCGGGCCTAACCACGGACGAATTAAAGAAGCTGATACGCGATGGATAGAGAGACAGTAATAAGAGGTGCAAAGATAGAACTTGCTAGGCGTGAGTTCTTTTTTTATTGCAATCTGAAAGCACCGGATTTCTACAAAGAGGATCGTAAGTACTTAGTAGAGCTTTGTAATGACTTCCAGGACTTTATACAGTCTGACGATGAAGTGATGATTGTAAATGAGCCACCAAGGCACGGTAAAAGCCGAACGGCGGGTCTATTGGTGGAATGGGTACTTGGAAATGACCAGTCACAGAAGATTATGACCGGATCATACAATGAAACACTTTCCACAATGTTCTCCAAAAACGTCCGTAATGATATCCAGGAAGTAAAAGCTGATCAGAGTAAGATTGTCTTTTCAGACGTATTTCCAGGAGTGTGCATCAAGCAGGGCGATGGAGCTATGAACCTTTGGAGTCTTGAAGGAGGATACAATAACTATCTGGCCACTTCACCCACTGGAACGGCCACAGGCTTTGGAGCGTCCCTTCTGATCATAGATGACCTAATCAAAAATGCAGAGGAAGCGAACAATGAGTTAACAAAAGAAAAACATTGGTCATGGTTCACTGATACCATGCTGTCCCGTCTAGAAGAGGGCGGTAAGATTATCATCATCATGACCAGATGGGCCAGCGACGATTTGGCAGGCCGGGCATTGGAGCATTTTAAGGAGGCAGGCGCTAAGGTTCGGCACATCTGCATGAAGGCCTTGTTGAATCCTGAAACACACGAGATGCTTTGCCCCGAGGTATTATCTTATAAATCCTATCAAGCCAAAATAAAGGCAATGGGAGCGGACATTGCCTCTGCAAACTATCAGCAGGAGCCAATTGACCTGAAAGGAAAACTGTATACCAGCTTTAAAACCTATAGTGGAGAGTTACCGGAGTTTAAAGAGATCCGGAATTACACCGATACGGCTGATACCGGCGAAGATTATCTTTGCAGTATTGATTATGGAGTTACCTTTGCAAACGAAGCTTATGTCCTAGATGTTCTTTATACCAAAGAGCCTATGGAAGTAACGGAGCCGGCAACTGCAAAAATGCTTTATGAAGATGGAGTGGATGTTTCCAAGATAGAGTCAAATAACGGCGGCCGCAGTTTTGCCCGTAATGTGGAACGAATCCTTCAGGAGAAATTTGATAGTAATCATACAACGATCAAATGGTTCCATCAAAGTAAGAATAAGCAGGCCAGGATATACTCGAATTCCTCATGGGTTATGCAGCACATTTATTACCCAAAGGATTGGAAAAACCGCTGGCCGGAATATTACAATGCTATGAACCGGTACCAGAGAGAAGGCCAGAATAAGCATGATGATGCCCCTGATGCCACAACGGGCATTGCAGAAAACTGTGGTAAGAAATCAGGAATATCTATCTTTAAATAAGGCAGGTGAGAAAAATGAATGATGAAAAGCCCAATATTGATGTAGTGAAAGAACTAATTAAGAACCGGGCCAGCTGGCACCGGCAGCATGTGAAGCGCTGTCAGGAGGCAGATCGGTATTACAGGAACGAAAACGATATATTGAAGCGTGGAGTGAGGGGACAAGATTCCGGGCCACTCCGAAGTGCTGATAATCGAATTCCTCGTAACTTTCACGGCCTCCTGGTGAATCAAAAGGCGGCCTATATGTTTGCTGCACCTCCGTTGTTTGATATTGGTAAAGAGGAAGTGAACAAGCGGATTGCAGACGTATTGGGAGATTATTATCCAAAGATATGTAAGGATCTATGTGTTAACGCCTCTAATCACGAATGTGCCTGGATCCACTACTGGAAAGATGAAGGTGGAAACTTCTGCTATGGTGTTGTGGATTCGGAACAGATCATTCCCATTTACTGTAGTGATTTGGATCGGGCGTTGATTGCCGTGTTAAGGACTTACAAAGATATTGATTTTGCATCAGGCAAGGAAATCACTATCTGGGAATACTGGGATAATGAAAGATGCTACAGCTATTACCGTACAAGCAGCGCCATTTCCACTGCCGGGCTTTCGGAATATAATGTTTTCCCGGGTCTTTCAGAAGATGAAGCTACTGAAAAGGGAAATATCTTTAATCATGGTTGGGGAGAGGTTCCCTTTGTTTCTTTTTACAACAACAACATATCCACCAATGACCTGGTGAACATCAAACCGCTGGTAGATGCCTATGACAAGGTATTCACCGGCTTTTTAAATGACCTGGAGGACATCCAAGAAGTTATTTTTATTCTTACCAATTACGGCGGCGAGGATAAAAAGGAGTTCATTGACGATCTTAAAAAGTATAAGATGATCAAGCTTGATGATGATGGGGACGATGGAAGTAAAACAGGTGTGGAGACTCTGACGATCAGTATCCCGATTGAAGCTAGGGAGAAGTTTCTGGAAATGACCAGGAAGGCGATTTTTGAGCAGGGACAGGGCGTGGATCCGGACCCGCAGAAGTTCGGTAATGCATCGGGGGAAGCACTGAAGTACTTATACTCTCTCTTGGAGCTGAAAGCCGGTCTTATGGAGACTGAGTTCAAACTGGGATTTGGACGGCTAGTTCGGGCTATCTGTAAGTACCTTGTTGCTGAATGTGGTCAGATCATACAGACCTGGACCCGGTCCGCAATAAGGAGTGATTCTGAGCTTGCTGATATATGTGAGAAGAGCGTAGGCGTGGTATCCAATAAGACAATCCTTAAAAACCATCCGTTTGTAGAAAATGCTGATGAGGAAGAGAAGCAGCTGGAGAAAGAAAAAATGAAGGCCGCAGAGGAAACTGACGAATACCGAAGGGCATTTCAGAAGCAGGCAGAGGGAGACCAAGGCGGTGAAATAGATGGCGAAGAAGAATAGTTCTTACTGGAAAGAACGAATGGCAGCACTGGAAGATGAGCAGTACAGCCTAAGTGTGGCATACTACCGGGATCTGGAAAAGCAGTTTGATGAAGCCTCTAAGCTATTACAGATGGATATTGAACGCTGGTATAATCGACTGGCGGACAATAACGGAGTAAGCTATGCCAAAGCCAAGAAAATGCTTAAGGCCAGTGAACTGGATGAATTTAAATGGACCGTTCAGCAATACATAAAAGCCGGGAAAGAGAATGCTGTTGATCAGCGCTGGTTAAAAGAATTAGAAAATGCTTCTGCCAGATACCATATTTCTAGGCTTGAGGCTATGAAATTGCAGATCAGGCAGCACGCTGAACTTCTATCTACAACTTATGAGGGTGGCACGATTGGGTTTCTCCATAATGCATATACAGAAAATTATTACCATACCGCCTTTGAAATAGCCAAGGGAACAGGAGTGGGGAGTAATCTGACACGCTTGGACCCTAAGATAATAGACACGGTCATTCGTAAGCCATGGGCGCAGGACGGATCCAGCTTCTCAGATCGTATATGGACTAACAAAGAGAAGCTGGTTACTAAGTTGCATACAGAGCTTTCTCAGAGCATAATCCGGGGATCTGATCCGAAGAAGGCGATTCGGAACCTAACACAGGTGATGGATGTAAGTCGAAGTCAGGCGGGACGCTTAATCATGACGGAATCCGCTGCCATAGCTTCCACGGCCCAGAAGGATTGCTTTAAAGAGCTAGGAGTAGAGCAGTATGAGATCTTGGCCACGCTGGACACCCATACCTCAGATATATGCCGGGATATGGATGAAAAAGTCTTTGATATGAAGGATTATGAAGTAGGAGTTACAGCGCCTCCTTTTCACCCTCATTGCAGGACAACAACAGTTCCCCATTTCGATGATGAGTTTTCAACCGTTGAGATGAGAGCTGCCAGAGATCCAGTTACAGGTAAGTCTATGGAAGTACCGGCCAGCATGACTTATAAGCAATGGCATGAAGAGTTTGTGGAGAATGATCCTCAGGCGGCCTTACTGGAGAAGATGCAGAAGAATGAGGTGGCAGATAGAAATCAGTTTAAGGATTATAAGGCGGTTTTCGGAAAAGATATCCCTCAATCATTTGCAGAATTTCAGAATATGAAGTATACTAGAATTGAGGAATGGGAAAGGGTAAAATCAGAAAAACAAAGTCGTATCAATCAGATGGACTTCTCCCAGATGGGCGGATTAAAAGCAAGGCTTGGAAATAAAGAGGTTCGCTTATGGTATAAGTTACAGGATGAGAAAATACCAGATATGGTTAATAAAACGCAGCCTTTAAAAGAACAGGCTGCACAAGCATTTAGTCTTAGAAATGAACATAGAACTCAGGCAAGGGAACTCATGAAAGATAAAAAAGCCCGTGAGGAGTTGGATAAAGCCCATAAGAATCCTTCGTTTGAACAGATAATGGAGCATAAAAAGAAAAAGTATGGCCTGACAGATGAAGAAGCCTACCAGGATATCATTCGTAGTAGCGCTACAACAAATAAAAAGTATGACCGTATTGCAGGAGTAGAAGGGGAGGAGGAAAAGAGATGAGGACTTACCAGATGAATGGAAAGCCGGAAATTTTGGAATTTACAAACTATGAGAGAATGGATGAAGAAAAGCTCTTTTCTAACGTATACGAAAGATTGAAGGAGAATTCGGATATTAGCATAGGCGAAAAGCAGACCGGACCTTCTGAAGACTTCTATGAATGCACCTTTTCAGGATCGCCTTTCATACTGTTTTTTGATATTGATTATGGTCCAAGTGTATATGCGGAAAGCCCAGAAGTTATGCAAGAATTGATACATTATTTTGAGTTACCAACAAATATCTAGAAGGTGAAAAACAAATAAGTGTGACATATTATCACATCAAGGATTTAAATCTATTGGGAAAAGAAGAAGATTACGTTCCGTATTTGTATAAGCCGGGCGAAGGTTGGATTGCGGATAATGATAATGTCTTGATGGATCGGTTTATGGGATATGATGATTCAGAGCCAGCCGATTCGCCATACAAGATTGGGAACACAAGCATTATGGATCTTGTGGAAGAAATAAGGGAAAAGGAAGTGGAGAAGTTCATAGAAAATTTGTAGATACCACCAGTTAGAAATGACCGGTGGTATTTTTATATTCAAAAGTTGTGATATCGCAACAGGAAGGAGAACGGAATGAAATATCGAAAGAAACCTGTGGTAATTGAGGCTTTTAAGTGGACAGGAGGACCCGATCAGGAAGAGGATCCGGTATGGATTGTGGAAGCCATCAAAAAAGGAGAGGTATTGTTTAGGAATATCGGAGGCCCTGATGTCCAGTGCTGCATTAACACATTGGAAGGGACAATTCCGCTTCTGTTGGTGACTACATCATCAAGGGCGTAAAAGGAGAGCTTTATCCTTGCAAGCCTGATATCTTCGAAGCTACTTATGAACCAGTAGAATAATAGGAGGTGATTCGATTATCCCCCTCAGGGTGGCGGGGTGAAGCTACCTATTGAATGATACAGTTATCAAACGCGCAGGACTTCCTGGGCGTTATTTTATTGCAAGGAAAGGATGAGATCATGAAAAAAGAAGAATTCATTGCACTTGGAATCAGTGAGGAGCAGGCAACAAAGGCGGCAGAAGCTTCTAAAAAGGAGCTGGAGTCCTATGTTCCGAAGGCGGATTATGATGCCGCTAATCAAGCAAAAGGACAACTAGAAAATGACATCAAGGACCGGGATAAACAGCTGGAGACCTTGAAAAAGAACAGTGGGGACAATGCAGGGCTACAAAAGCAGATTGAAACCCTACAGGCAGAAAACAAGGCAGCTAAGGAAAAAAACGAAGCAGACATGAAAGAACTGAAGCTTTCCACAGCTATTAAGGTAGCTCTCGCCGGTTCTGCCCATGATGTTGATATTGTCACCGGACTTGTGGATAAGACAAAACTGATACTGGCTGACGATGGCAAGGTATCCGGCCTGGAGGAGCAGATCAAGACCATAAAGGAATCCAAAACATTTTTGTTTAAAGAATCCGATCCGGGCAAAGGAGGTACTGGAAAAGAATCAGGTGCAGGAGGCTACAAACCCAGAGCTGGCAGTACTAACGAAAATGGTTTCGGGAAGGGAATTGCAGAGACCTTAAATAAGACTGCTGAGGCTGCAGAAAATCCTTATGCCAAGGCATGGGGCTAATAAAAAATGAAAGTGAGGAAATAAAATGTTTTTATCAAAGAAAACCTTTGGGAATACCCCAGAATTTTTGAAAAGTGAAAGGTACCAAAACGTCAGCTGCACGGTAAGCGATGTCGGTGTTACAGCTGATGAGCATGGAAAGAAGTTAGTATCAGCGGGTACACTTCTGGACAAAGACGGAAAAGCGGTAAAGATTACAAGGAGCGGTTCCGCAGGGGCTTATATCTATACGCTGGCATCTGTCCCTGCTGGTATCCTGTTTGAGACCACTGAGGTTACACACGGCCCGCAGCCGGGTGCGCTAATGATTGATGGGTCTGTCAACACTGAGCGTCTACAGGGAGATTATGCCGTGGAAGCTGTGCCACAACTGATAACAAAAATGCAATTTATCAAGTTTTTTGTTGATGGCGAATTACAGATTAAGGAGGGCTAAGACATGCCAAGAGTAGAAGAATTATTAACACCCAGGGATCTGATTGATTACACAAAGGAACGTACCCAGGAAGCCTATATGGGGGAATATTTATTCCCGGAAGACAAAAAGGAGGCGCTGGAAATTGACATGGTAAAGGGCGCTAGCAACTTACCTGTATCCGCAAAGGTCCATGCTTTTGATACTGAGGCCGAGATCGGATCCAGAGAAGGCATCGAGGTATTCACTCAGGATCTGGCTCTGATCAAAAAGAAAATCAAGATTCCAGAGAAAACAATCATCGCTTTGGAAAGTCCTAGAAATGACCGGGAAGAGGAGGATATGATTAAGAATATTTTCCGTGATGTAGATAATCTGGTTGCTTCTGTCCGTACTCGTGTAGAGTGTATGAGAATGGAGGCCCTTTCCACTGGTAAGATCGTAATTAATGAAAATGGGGTCAAAGCCTCCATTGATTACGGAATGCCGGCAGAGCATAAGTCAAGTAAGACTTGGCTTTCCGGAAGTCCCACGATCCTGGAAGACATGGAAGAGATGGTGGAAACCATAGTGGATGATACCGGATTCACTCCTGTTAGAGCGTTGACTTCCAAGAAGAACCTAAGCGCCATCTTGCGTGATGAAAGGATCCGGGCAGCTGTGTTTGGTGTAAACAGTTCCAAGCTTTTGACCGTGGCAGAGCTTAACGCATTTCTTGCCCAGCAAAAGCTTCCTCAGATTGCTATTTACGATAAAAAGTACCGTATTCAGGATACAAAAGGAAAATACAGTGCAAAACGTTTCCTTCCTGAAAATGCTTTTGTCATGATGCCCGAGGGTAAGATGGGAGATACCTTCTACGGAGTGACTGCAGAGGAGTTAGAACTTAGAAGAAATTCTGATGTTGAAATTTCCGAGGTTGGGAAGATTATTGTCTGCCAGTACAATACCATTGATCCGGTGGCCAAGTGGATCAAGGCCGTGGCTACGGCGCTGCCTTCCTTCCCTTATGCCGATCAGGTATTTGTTGCTACCATTTCATAAGGAGGATTCTATGGAACTGGGAAGATTAAAAGAATTACTGGGGATATCGAAGGAAGATGTCTCCCAGGATCCCCAGCTTACATTTATCATGGAGGACGTGGAAGAAACGGTAAGGAACTACTGCCATATCAAAAACGTACCAGTAGGGCTTGTAAATACCTGCTACCGCATGGCGATAGATTTATACAGGCATGAAGGGCTGGGAGAAGGAGAGGCGCCGATTACAGTCAGTTCTATATCGGAAGGGGATACCAAAACCAGCTTTTCCAGTGCGACCGGTACCTTACAGGGAAGTATCTTAAAAAGCTACAAGGCGCAGCTGAATCGATATCGAAAGACCGGGTGATAAAAATGATTGCTGATGCAATGAAACAAGCCAGGAAGATACACCGAAAGGCTATTGAATCTACTTATGACGGGACCTGTAATATCTATGAAAAGCAGCCATATAAGGATCCGGACACAAAAGTGACCAGCCAGAAGATGATGAAGGTGGTGGAAGATCGGTCCTGCCACCTCTCTTTTTCAAATATCTCACCCGCGGATGAGACGGAGAGCATTTCTAGGCTCCGACAGGTGATCAAGCTATTTCTGGCACCAGAGATTGTGGTGAAGCCTGGAAGCAAAATAGAAGTTACTCAGGTTGGTCGTACCGAATTCTATTCTGGAAGTGGCAAGCCGGCTGTTTATTGCAGCCATCAGGAGATTGTACTGGAGCTGTGGAAGGAGAAAGCATAATGTCTGGAGGAAAGTTTGATTTTAAAGAGATTAGACAGCTTCAAAATCAGATTGAGCAGCTAGATAAGGATAGGGATAAATTCTGTGAGGACTGCGCTAAGTATTTGGCGGCACGTTTGCTGGCGAAAGTTAAGAAGAGAACTCCTGTAGGCCAATATGATAAGCCTGTAACATTTACTACTCCAGCGGGAAAAAAGGTTCATTTCACAACGAAAAGCGGTAAAGAGGTTGATTTTGTTACGAAAAACCCTAAAACTGTTACATTCACGCCGAAAACTGGCAAGCAGGGCGGTGTACTGCGTGCCGGATGGACAGTTGGTGAAGTGGTGAAAACCGATGAAGGCTATTCTATTGAAATTGTCAATCCTACGGAATATGCCTCCTACGTGGAGTACGGGCATAGAACTGCCAATCATAAAGGCTGGGTTCCGGGACAGTTCATGTTGACTATATCAGAACGGGAGCTGGAAGAACAGGCTCCCAAGATGATCGAGAAAAAGATATCCGATTTCTTAAAGGGGGCGTTTCATGTATAACGACATCATGGACGCGGTAACCAGAAAGCTTGATACACTCTTTCCGGAAATCACCGTCTATACCAGTGGGGTGGAACAGGGATTAATTGAACCCTGTTTTTTTGTTGGCTTTTTGGAACCATCGGAAAAGCCACTTCTTGGCCATCGGTATTTCCGCAGCACAGGAATGTATGTCCAATATATGCCAGGAGAGATGGAGCAGCCTGTCAGGGAGTTGAACCGGGTGCTTGATATATTGATGGAATCCATGGAATATCTTTCTCTGGCTGACGGCTCTCTGACGCGGGGAACAAGACGAAGCGGAGTATCAAGAGATGGAGTGCTGTCCTTCTTTGTAAATTACGACCGGTTCGGGCTACGGTCTGGAAAAATGGAAGAGTCTATGGAGGATTTCACAGTAAAATGAAAGGAGTAAGGTTATGGCAGGAAAAACGAATAAAAAGGCAGAGCCGAAAGTGACTGTTCGCTATACCAAAGAACAGTTAGCTAATTCGAAGCGGTACCGTGGAAAGAAGGATTTGATCAACGCCCTTTTAGAACCAGGAAAGGCCTACACGATGCCAGAAGCAGAGGCGCTGTTTGAAAAGTTCATGAAAGGAAAGGTGAGTGTATGTTAGGCGGAGGAAATTTTACAGCACAAAATAAGGTTCTCCCAGGTGCCTATATCAATTTTGTCAATGCTGCTTCTGCTGGGGCTGCTATGGGAGAGCGAGGAGTAGCAGCTATTCCCATGGTGCTTGACTGGGGACCGGAAAAGACAGTATTTGAGGTAACGGCAGAGGACTTTCAAGGAAAGAGCCGGGAGATCTTCGGATATTCTTATGATGATGCAGCCATGATTCCGGTCAGGGAGCTGTTTAAAAATCTGACTAAGGGAATCTTTTACCGGCTGAACGCCGGCGCAAAGGCGGCAAATGATTACGGAACCGCTGTTTACGGGGGTGTCAGGGGGAATAGTCTAAAAACTGTGATAGCCAAGAACATTGATGATGAAACAAAGTTTGATGTAAAAACTTTCTTTGCTGGAAAAGAAGTTGACGCTCAGACAGTAGCAGGTGCAAGTAGCTTAAAGGATAATACCTACATAACCTTTAAGAAAACTGCGACACTTGCGGAAACGGTTGGAATACCATTTACCGGAGGTACCAGCGGAGAAGCGGTAACCGGTGAGGAATATGCCGTTTTTCTTGCCAAAATGGAGAATTATTCTTTCCAGGTCCTCTGCTGTCCATCGGTTGATGAGAATGTAAAGGCGCTCTTTGCGGCATTCACAAAGCGGATGAGAGACGAGAATGGGGTCAAGTTTCAGACCGTTTTATACCGGTACACAAAAGCCGATTATGAGGGAGTCATTTCCGTGGAGAACGAAGCGGAGGAGCTGGAGTCGGGATTGGTTTACTGGACTACCGGGGCAGAGGCCTCTTGTGCTATCAATAAGACCACGGAAAATAAGACTTATGACGGAGAATATTCTATCAAGGCTGATTACACTCAGATTCAGCTCAAAGAGGGTATTCAGGCAGGAAGGTTTTTATTCCATAAGGTCGGGAGTGAAATCCGGGTGCTGATGGATATCAATACCCTTGTGACCTACACAGAAGAGAAAGGTGAGGATTTTTCCAGTAACCAGACAATCCGGGTTCTGGATCAGATCGGAAACGACATAGCCTCCCTGTTCAATACCCGTTATCTTGGAAAGATTCCTAATGACGCCGCAGGACGGATAAGCCTCTGGAACGACATTGTTACTTATGGAAAACAGCTTACAACGCTCCGGGCCATTGAAGCAGTGAAGGCGGAGGCAATCACGGTTGATAAGGGTTCTAGTAAGCGGTCTGTCGTGGTGAGTTTCCCGGTAGAACCGATTAACTGTATGAGCCAGCTGTATATGACCGTAGTGGTTTCGTAGGAAGGAGTGAAGGATTATGAACCAGAATACTATGAATGCCTGGGACGCCATCAGCGCCGCTCAGGCAGAATGTTATGTCACAATCGGTAATAACCGGTACAATTTTATGCAGGCTCTTAACCTGGAGGCAAAGATCGAAAAGACAAAAACAGAAGTCCCTATTTTAGGACGAACCATGAAGGGAAATAAAACTGTTGGCTCTAAGGGAAGTGGCTCTGCAACATTTCATTACAATACCAGCATATTCAGGGAACTTTTATATCAGTTCCAGGAAACCGGCAAGGATAAATATTTTGATATCCAGATAACCAATGAAGACCCAACTTCTAGCGTGGGACGTCAGACTGTCATTTTAAAAGACTGTAATCTTGATGGTGGGACCATTGCTAAGTTCGATGCAGATGCGGATTATCTAGAAGATGAATTTGATTTCACTTTTGAAAGCTGGGAAATGCCGGAGAAGTTCAGCAACCTTGTAGGAATGCAGTAGGGGAAAGAGAGGATAAGAAAATATGGGAGATTTAAGTTGTTTTTTAAGCCAGAACGCTATAACCGTAGAAAATGTGAAGGTTGTGGTGTCAAAGAGATTTATGAATAAAGATAGGAAACCGGTGGAATGGGAGGTCAAGTGCATCACTCCGGAGAAGGATGAGATGATTAAAAAGGAATGCACAAAGCGGAAGCCGATCCCCGGAAAAAAAGGAGCCTACATGCCGGAAACAGACTATGATCAGTATGTGGGGAGGCTTGCAGTAGCTTGCACGGTATTTCCTGATCTAAATAACAAGGAGCTTCAGGATTCCTATCAGGTAATGGGAGCAGAGGCTCTGCTTAAAAAAATGCTTACGCCGGGAGAATATCGGGAGTACTTGTCTAAGGTCCAGGAGGTAAACGGTTTTGATATCGAACTGGAAGACCTGGTAGATGAAGCAAAAAACTAATTGAAGGGGGCGATATGGAAGCAAATATCGCTTACTATTGCCTCCACAAACTTCATAAGTGGCCTCATGAGTTCCTGGAGCTTCCCCGTTATGAAAAGGCCGTTGTCATAGCTGCGGTGCAGATGAAACTAAAAAACGATAAAAAAGAGGCTGCCAAGGCCAGGAGGAAAAGGTAGAACTTGGAAGGGTAATATGATATAATCATGACATTACATATTAGGGGGAAATAATCATGGTTAAAAAGGTTATTTATTTTACTTTTGGCATTCCTATTACATTAATTGCACTTTTAGGGATGTCTGGTAGCCAAGGGGATAAGAATTATGCACCCCCATTAACTATATTTCTGGTGCTTTTAGCGCTAGGTGTGTTACTGATCTATCTGGGTATAAAAACTAAAACAGGAAAAAAGAAAAAGCAGGAACTAGAGAGCAGTATAAAAAATAGTCAACAGAGCGGTAAAAAGCAATATCAGATGAACCATATAAAGGCGGAACATGTATCTGGACTCCCACTGGCAGTAAATGCGGACTGTCTTATAGGTTTTGAACAGGATAGATTTTCTTTTGTAGGAGGCGGAAATGAATTCAGTTTAAGCTTTGATAAAATCACAAGCTTTGATGTAAAAACGGACGTAGAGATACAAAATCAAACCGTTTCAAGCGTAGGTGGTGCTGTAGGTGGTGCATTGTTATTTGGCCCTCTAGGTGCAATTGTAGGCGGAAGAGCAAAGACAAAGAAAACAAGAACGCTCAGTTACTATATAATATTTACTTACACGAAAGAAGATCGGGTGGAGTATATAAGCTTTGAAATTGCTTCTGCCGTATTAAATAAAGCAAGAGACTTTAAAAAGATATTTGATTCAAAATACCGTAAGGAAAGTTCTGTTAAAATCGAACTTTAAAGATTAAAGCATCCGGAGAAATCCAGGTGCTTTTTAAATGTCCTATTTTGGAAAGGAAAGAGATGGCAGGATTACAAACTTCTATTCAGTTACAGGACCGGATGTCAGCAGTATTAAATAACATCACTTCATCCATGTCCATAATGCTCTCAACATTTGAACAGGCGCAGGCTGCGACCGATGCGGGGCTTAATGCTGCTTCCATGGATGCTGCAAAGCAGGGAATCGCAGAAGCATCCGCTGAAATGGCCAGGTATCGGGAAGAGGTGGAAAGAGTCGCAGCCACTCCATCTCCTGCCCCTCAGGAACCGGCCTGGAAAAGCACGGCGGCATCGGCTGTTTTTATGAACTCTGGTGCTGATCGTTTTCAGGCGGAGTACCAAGCCGCCGATCAGATGGCAAGGCAGCTATATGAAAGCCAGAAGGCCATATCCGCACAGGCCAGGAGCATGAGAGTGACGCCGCCCGGAATGTTAAATGACGTGGTGGCCACCGAAAACCGGATGCAGGCATTGTCACAGCGAATCCAGCAGCTTAACAGCATACCGGTAAATTTAAGGACGGATCAAACAAACAATGAACTGGAATCCCTTCGAGGAAAGCTTAGCCAGGCGGTATCCGTTCAGGAAGCACTGAACCAGGCTATGGGGCGGATGGATATCAGTGCAGCCAATGCAGCCTATCAGCAGCTTAATTCCGTGATGGATTCTGCGGAGCGGAATATCCGGGATAATTTAAACGTACAAAACCAGTTTAATAATTCTATCAGAGATGGAACCAGCGCAGCTTCTGGGTTATGGTCGAAGTTAAAAGGAGTAGCTGCTGGTGCAGGAATTGCTTTCAGTGCGCAGAAGGTTATAACTTTGTCCGACAGCGTAACTCAGACGACGGCAAGACTGAATCTGATGAATGATGGCCTTCAGAGTACGGAACAGCTAAACCAGATGATATTTGCCTCCGCGCAGAGAGCTAGAGCGCCATATATGGACACGGCCAGCGCCATTGCTAAAATGGGGCTGAACGCAGGAAATGCTTTTAGCAGCAATAAAGATTTGATTGCGTTTATGGAGCAGGTAAATAAGCAGTTTGTAATCGGCGGAGCAACCGCACAGGAGCAATCCAATGCCATGGTACAGTTATCTCAGGCAATGGCCGCCGGCGCTCTGAGAGGCGAGGAGTTAAATTCGATCCTTGATGCCGCTCCAGGAATTGCCAGGACCATAGAAAAGAATATGGGCTGGGCAGAAGGTTCCATTAAAAAGTATGCTGAAAAAGGCGCGGTCTCAGCGCAGGTTGTAAAGGCATCGCTTCTTAATATGGCAGATGAAACGAATGCAAAGTTCAATTCTATGCCGATGACATTTAGCCAAGTAATGACGAGCATTCAAACCACGCTGCTGCAAACATTTTACCCTGTGATACAGGCGATAGGGCAAGGCGCTACTTTTATTAACAATAACTGGTCTTCTATTGCGCCCATCTTTTATGGTCTTGCCACGGGTATACTTGTAGCAGCGGCAGCGTGGGGAGTGTACAAAGCTGTCACTTGGTTATCGGTAGCTGCAAACCAAGCGTTACTAGCCAGTATGCTTTCAAATCCTTTTTTATGGATTGCTATTGTAATTGGTATTATCGTGGCGGCCATTTACAAATGGGTACAATCCGTAGGTGGTATCAGAGTTGCGTGGTTGATCTGTGTCAATGCTGTGTTAACCCAGGCGGATAAGTTAAAATTAGGTTTTATGATGGCATGGATGAATATCCAAAATGGTATTGACAATATGCTTTATGGCTTTGAAGCGTTTAAGGTAGGAGTTCAAAACGCTATTGGTAATATGAAAATAAAGGTGCTTAATACATTACAATCATTGGTAAATGGTGCTATTGATCGAATTAATAAATTAATAAATGTTGCCAATAGTGTAGGAGGCCTATCGATTCAATTAATTGATCATGTGGAATTTGCGGCCGATGCTGCAATAGAAGAGCAGATAAAGCAGAGGCAAAGAGCTGCAGACTTGGCGGCTCAAAAGGATGCAAATGCGGCGGCAAAAGCTGGCCGGAAGAATGATTATGATAGAGCGGTAAGGGCGGCCGATGATGCAAGGATGCAAAGACAAGCAGGAATTGAGGGGGCTAAGGCCGATGCTGCTAGACGTGCGGCAGAAGATGACGGTGCTGCCGGGGCAATTGCCGGAAACACGGAAAAGACCGCAGGAAACACGGCACGCATGGCGGATACCATGGACGCTTTAGACGAAGAAATCAAATATATGCGCGATGCGGCAGAGCAGGAGGTCATCAACCGGTTTACTCTGGCAGAACTTAAGATTGACATGACCAATAACAATACCCTAAAAACAGAGACTGACTTTGATCGGATGAATGGTATGTTAAACGACCTAACGGATGAGATTCTGTCGACAGCAGCAGAGGGAGGACATTTATAATGGCTTATGAAGTTTATATTGATGATATGCTCCTCCCTCTGCCTCCGGAGAAGATACCTATTAAATATTCTGGCCAAAACAAAACGGCCACGTTGATCAATGGGGAAGAGATCAATATGATTCGACCCCCGGGACTTGCAGAGATTAGCCTTGATGTGGTAATTCCTCAGATGGACTATCCTTTTGCGGTATGGGATGGAAGTTTTGAAAATGCGGAAGATTTTCTGGAGAGGCTAAAAGAACTTAAAGAAGATGGGACTACCTTTGAATTTATTGTTATCCGGGATGGGCCGGGGAATAACAGCTTTTTTGATACCAATATGGATGTAACTTTGGAAAATTACAAGGTATCTGATGATGCAAAGGAAGGATTAGACCTCATAGTTTCCCTTTCCTTGAAAGAGTATAAAAGCTATGGAACTAAAATCATGAACTTTGTGATCGTAGAAGAGCAGACGGTTCCAGTGGCTCCGGAACCAGAACTGGTGCGCCAGGGAACACCACCTGCAGCAAAGACCTATACCGTTACGAAAGGTGACTGCCTCTGGGCAATCGCAAAGAAACAGTTGGGAAACGGAAGCCGTTGGCAGGAGATATTTAATCTCAATAAAGACAAAATCAGTAATCCCAATGTGATTTATCCCGGTCAGGTACTTACTATGCCGTAGAGGAGGCGTGACGATTTGGAAGTACATTTATATATACAGAACGGCCAGACAGTTTTTGAGCCGGTAGTCCAAGGGAGCACCACCTGGGAGATGCAGCGTAAGGGTCAGCCGGGGAAATGCTCTTTCACAATCATTCCGGACGATAGACTAAAGATTGAGGAAGGAAATGCAATACGTTTTGATGTTGCTGGAAAGACAGTCTTCTTTGGATTTATCTTTGAAAGGAGCTGGAACAGTGACGGACAAATGAAAGTTACAGCTTATGACCAGCTCCGGTATTTAAAGAATACAGATAGCTATAATTATTCCAATCTGTCTACCGGGGAAGTGATTCTTATGATTGCCCGGGATTATAAATTACAGACTGGCACGCTAATTGAAACCGGTCATAAGTTGTCCAGGAACAGGCAGGATAAAACCCTGTTTGATATTATTTTGGACTCTCTGGATTTGACCTTGATCCATACCGGAAAGATGTTTGTGCTATATGACGATGCCGGGAAGCTGGTACTAAACGACGTGGAGAATATGAAGCTGAACATTATGATTGATGGCAGTACAGCCCAGGACTATGATTATAAAATCAGTATTGACAGTGATACCTATAACCAGATCAAGGTCTATTATGACAACAACGAAACAAAGAAACGGGATATCTACATGGTAAAAGATACCGGAACAATCAACAAATGGGGGATCCTTCAAAAGGATGAATCCATTGAGAAAGGCGTAAACGGTCAGGCCGTGGCTGAGAGATATTTAAGCCTTTACAATCGTCCTTCCAGAAGCTTAAGCATCAAAGGGACCTTTGGAGATATAAGAGTAAGAGCTGGCTGCCTGATTCCGGTATTTTTAGATATAAAAGAAATGGAGCTGAAAAACTATTTGCTGGTAGAATCTGTTACCCATAAGATTGATGAGGGGATTCACACCATGGATTTAACACTGAGAGGAGTTGGGATTAATGGCTGATGTAGCTTGGGTAGAGAATATGAAAAGGATCGTCCTAAAAGCCATGGAGGAGGGTGATCCCTGCGATATTATTCCCGGGACCGTGATTAAGGTTTCTCCCTTATCCGTACAGATCAATCAGAAAACCACCATTTCCGGCGATCAGATTCTCGTGCCAGAGCATTTAACAGATCATGCGGAACTGATGTCCATACCGGGAATAGGAGAAGTTTCAGTCACGGTGAAAGGTGGCTTACAGTCTGGCCAAAGAGTTCTTATGTTACAAAAGCGAGGCGGGCAGCAGTATGCAGTTATCGACCGGTGGTAGAAAGGAGTGCGCGACATGCTCCCTGAATCAGGAAGTATTTTAAAACAGGATTTTGAAATCGTCCAGCAACCGTCTAAAACTTTTAAGGTTGACATAGAGAATCAACGGGTTATTGGAATGGTAGATGATTTGGAAGCAATTCGACAGGCCGTATACTGTATGCTTCATACTGAGCGGTTTGAATGGTTGATCTACAGTTGGAATTATGGGACGGAGCTGGATCGGTTATTTGGTCAGTCCATGGGTCTTGTGAAGTCTAAATTAAAAAAGCGGATTAAAGAGGCATTGATGCAGGATGACAGGATCCTAAGCGTTGATGCTTTTTCTTTTGAAGTATCTGGCCGGAAACTCCTTGTAAAGTTCACCATTCATACTTCCATAGGAGATATCAATGCTGAGAAAGAGGTGAGTGTTTAGGTATGTATGAGGATGTAACTTATGAAGTTATTTTAAAGAGGCTTCTTAACCGGGTCCCAGCCGAACTTGATAGAAGGGAAGGTTCCATTATCTATACGGCCATTGCCCCAGCTGCGGCGGAGCTTACCATCATGTATATTGAATTGGATACGGTATTGAAGGAAGCTTATGCGGATACTGCGGACCGTGAATATCTGATCCGTCTGGGGAAAGAGAGGAGGATCACTCCGAAAGCGGCCACTTATGCAGAATTGAAAGGCGAGTTTAATATGGATATCCCTATCGGCAGTCGATTTTCTCTGGATATGCTCAACTATACAGTAGTGGAAAGAATAGGAGAAGGTATATACAGATTACGGTGTGAAGTTGCGGGTACGGCCCCAAATAGTAAGTTGGGTTCTCTTGTGCCTGTTGACTATATTAGTGGATTGACTAGGGCAGAGTTAACTAAACTGATGTTGCCCGGGGAGGATGAGGAAACGGATAAGAGTTTGAGAGAACGGATCCTTACAAAGCTCCAAAAGCCATCTACCGGAGGAAATCGGTATGATTATTACAACTGGGCCATGGAATGTGAAGGAGTAGGAGCCGCAAAGGTATTTCCCCTCTCAAATGGCCCCGGAACCGTAAAGGTAGTAATTGCGGATTCTAACCGGGCTGCAGCTGGCACCGATCTGGTAAATCTGGTCACGGCTCACATTGAAGGGGTTCGCCCGATAGGAGCCAATGTGTCAGTGGTGTCGGCACGAGAAAAAGAAATTAATGTATCAGCAGGAATCAAACTGAAAAATGGACTTAATCTTGGTACAGTTCAGAATCTATTTGAAGAAGCTCTTACAGAGTATCTGCAGGAGAATGCCTTTGACGTTTCTTACATCAGTCTGGCAAAGATTGGGAATCTTCTACTTAATACGGCAGGTGTAGAGGATTTTTCGAATCTTCTGATCAACGGGGTAGCCAGAAATCAGGAGCTGCAGGATGAGGAAATCGCCGTACCTGGCACTATTACCTTGGAGGTGATATAGGTGGAGATCAGTAGATTTTATGAGAAGCTGAATAAAATTGATGGAAATATTTATGTGGTTGAGGAAAAAGTGGAGCTGACAGGAGGAGTGTATGATGCCCCGCTGCAGCATGATAACATTAATACCTCTACCCTTTCTGTGTACACTGGGCCCAAATTGACCGGGGAGAGGATCCAGACCTATGTACTTTCTACGCCAAGCCTCACTCCATGGAATCGAACTATACGGGTCTATGCCGATGTATCTACAGTCTATATCAGTTATGAAGCCGAGGGGGATACCGTGGAGGCTGAGGATGTAAACCGGCTCCAGGAGGAAATGATCCGGACACAGGAAGCAATCAATGGAGAAATAAGCCGGGCCGGGGAGGCGGAACAGAATATTGCTGCAGATCTGGTGGAAGAGGTTGCCAGGGCGAAATCCGCAGAGCAGACCCTTTCCGAAAACTTGACCGCAGAAATTACCCGGGCAAAAACTGCCGAAAAGGCCAATGCTGATAATCTTGCCACGGAGACAACAAGATCCAAGGCTGCCGAAAACATTCTTACGGAGAGCGTGACAACAGAAAAGACTAGGGCTCTGGCTGCTGAGGAATCCATAAAGGGTACCATTCAGAGCAACAAGCCCAACTGGGATGACAAATATACCAGGAATGAGGTGGACAATAAATTTGCTGCTCTGGAGAATGCCATTGACTGGAAAGAGACAGTCAATACCTATGCAGATCTTGCAGTAACCTATCCAAATCCGCAGGACGGGTGGACAGTCAATGTTAAGGATACAGATTATACTTACCGTTACAACGGCACAGAATGGGTGGTTATATCGGCCAATGCAATCCCGAAAGCAACCCAGAGCGTGGATGGACTTCTCTCAAAAGAGGATAAAACGCTCTATGATGATGCTAACAATAAAAAGCATACTCACGCAAACAAAACGACCATTGATAAGGTCACGGAAACGCTACTGACCCGCTGGAATGAGTCCTATGACAAAAGGCATGAACATGGGAACAAGGGTGTACTGGATACGATTACCCAGACACTAATGGATAACTGGAACGCAGCATTTGCACATATTTCTGATGCGGTGAGGCATGTCACAGATACTGAGCGAACCAATTGGAATGATGCCAACAGCAAGAAGCATACCCATTCTAACAAATCTGTTCTTGACGGGATAACTTCTACATTGGTTGCAAATTGGAACGCGGCTTTTACTCATATTTCTGACGCTGTTAAGCACATAACAGCCGAAGAGCGTACAGCCTGGAATCGGGTCTCTGACAAGGTGGATACGGAACCTGGAAAGGGGCTTTCTACAAATGACTATACGAGCCCTGAAAAGAATAAGCTGGACGGTATCGCCCCTGGCGCTGAGGTGAACGTACAAGCAGATTGGAATGTAACGGATACGACCTTAGACGCCTTTATTAAAAATAAGCCAACATCCCTGCCAGCTTCCGATGTATCGGCTTGGGCGAAAGCATCTACTAAACCAGGTTATGCTTGGAGTGAGATCTCCGGAAAGCCGACCAGTTTCGCCCCTGCAGCACATACCCATACCAAGTCACAGATATCCGACATGTCTACTAAGGTGTCAGAGTTTGAAAATGATGCGGGATATGTAACGGCTGCTGAGGTGGGGCCGGGCTATACACATCCGAACAGCGGCGTGTCGGCGGGAACTTATAAATCAGTGACGGTAAATGCTCAGGGCCATGTGACAGCAGGGACCAATCCCACCACACTGGCCGGATACGGGATCACGGACGCAGCTGCCAAAAATCACAACCATGACAGCGCATACTTGAAAAAGACCGGTCTGACTTGGGACGACCTGAAAGGGGTGTAAGCCATGTATGGAAAAAATCAATATGGCCTGATTCAGTACGCCCAGGAGAAAAACGCCGATGAGGGACAAAAAGACTATTATGTGGACCTTGCGCGATATGCACCTCCCTTCCTGGCGGAGGTCCAGGAGTTGAAAGCCATTTATGAAACGGAAGGATACGCAATGGGACTTTTGGAGCATGAGCTTTCTGATCTGCTGGATCAGTGCTTCATCTCAACAGCGACCTGGGGGCTGACACGGTGGGAGCAGGTTTATGGGCTGGTGACTAATATGGCCCTTTCCTATGAGCAGCGACGAGAAATCCTCATGGCAAAGCTCCGAGGGCAGGGCACTACAACCCCTCAGATGATACGGGAGACAGCGGAGATGTTTTCGGGCGGAGAGATCGAAGTCATCGAGGATAATCCCAACTATCACTTTATCGTGCGGTTTATCGGAATCAAGGGTATTCCTCGTAATATGAATGCTTTCATTGCTATGTTAGAGGATATCAAGCCCGCCCATTTTTCCTATTCTTTTGAATATCGGTATACCATATGGAATGAGTTAACAAATCAAAGCTGGAACAGCGTGGCGGGCATCACCTGGGACGGCATACGAACTTTGAAGGAGGCATGATCGAAATATGAAGTATACAAAGAATCTAAATATGAAGATCCCGGAGGGTGTGGATCCGATTGATATATCAGATATTACAGGGAATTTTGAGACCCTGGATGATGAAATGTCTAAAAAGGCAAATTCCACAGGAGGAGATATTTCCAGTACTACAATTAAAACCTTGGATCCGGTAGTTGAGAAGTTTCCTGTCCCGGTCGCGGGAGAATCCGCAAAAGTTTTTTTAGGAAAAGTTAAAAAGTTTATAGAGGACTCCAACGCTGGACGGAAAGTACAGGAGGTCACTCTCACCGCCGCAGGCTGGAGCAGCTCAGCCCCCTACACCCAGACGGTCAATGTGGCTGGCATAACCGAGAATGATAGACCTACATTGAGTTTATACTTTCCAGATGGCATTACCGCAGCGAATGTTGACTTGCAGGAGAAAGCGTATGCCTGTGTAAACCGGGCGGTTTCTGGTGCAGGGAAAATAACAGTCTATTGCTATAACAAGAAACCAACAACGGACTTTCAGATTCAAGTGAAGGGAGTGTAAGAATGGCAGAATGTTTTATTTTAAAAGGCAGCGGTGACGGTGCCGATCTGGCTGTCATAACAGCCGTTGCTCCGGATGTGCTGGAAGGAAAAGTGACTGTGGATAGGGAGGGGAATCCCTTACCCGGAACTATGCCGAATAGAGGTACTGGATATCATGGTGTGGGTTCAGGATTGAACACACAAGGACTATATTATTATATTGGGCCTGGATACTACTATGAAAATCCTACAAATAATCCATGGGTGTACATGACCCGCGCGGAGGTTGCGGCAACCCTTGGTATAGAGCCATGGAAAATGCGTGGCGATGTAAATATATGTGGAGTTCAAGGCGGCATACCTATCCAAAATCCCGATGTTTCCGGTACTGACCGTGTTAGGGCAACTGGCATGAGTAATTGGGCGGGAACCATTAACTTGCAGGTTAGAAATTGGCATTTCTTAAATGGTGTCAACTGGATTCAGCAAGACATTCCGAATTATCAGCCGTGGAATATAAAAAATGGAGTTGATATCGGCGGCGTTATTGGTACATTCCCGGATTATTCTTATTTAGCCAACGGGCAAACGTCTTTTTAAACGGCACATTTTCAGGTGTACTGAGTGGAGGTGTGCGAGAAGTTGTTTTGGGTAGCGGCAGTCAGTACGGTTTTACAGTTAATGGTTATGGAATTACATTAAACAGTAGGCGGTATCAGGGTAGCTCCTCTGATTACATGTCATCTGCAAGGATCGCGAATAATATTAGTATAAATTTATCCACTTTCCGAACTCTCCGAATCACATATGTATGTAGTTATGCTTATGAAACTAGTAGTAATGGGGATTACATGCAATATGGTCTTTATATTTCAGCTCATAAGACAAACTCAAGCAAAACGACGATTAAAGATCTCCCCATCGCAGGAGGTTGGTGTTCGGAAATGGCTGTAACTAGTAATTTTGATATATCCGATATTAATGAACAGGCTTTCCTTTATATTTATTTTAAGAGCCTCCAAAGAGCAAATGTCGGTACTGCTCGTATAATTAGTATAGAATTTTTAAATTAAAAAATAAGTTTGTATATAAGGAGAAACGATTATGAAGTGTTTTGTAATATATGATGAAACAGGAAGGATTTATGCTGCTGAATACGGAGAGAAACCCACTCTCCCAACTGAACTCAATTTTATTCAGACCGAAATCGAAGACGGTTCGCTAATAACAAGTGTTGATGTTTCCGATCGGGAGAATCCCAAGTTGTTATATAATGCCCCAAAGGAGAGCGCTTTGGAAAAAGAGCTTACGGAGATAAAAGAATCAAATGATAAATTAAAGGCTCAAATAGCGTACCTGTCCATGATGTCTGGTTTTGATGTAGAGGAGGTATAAAGCCATGAGTAAGTTTGAAAAGGTGAAAGGATTTTATGAAGCATGTCTATGGTCCGTTGGAATGGTATGGAATGCCGTAGGACGCTGGATCACTGAAAAAGAATACCTGGATATCACCGGGAAAGAGTTTGAGAAAGAGAAAGAATGAGGTATGGTCCTTTGTTAGAAATCATAAAGTATATAGACAGACAGTGGGTGGAATGGTTATTTTTATTTATTTCCGCTTTATTGGGCTGGGGGTATCGAAGGCTTTCTAAGAGACAAGCAGTGGAAAGCGTAAAAAATAAAGCACTCCATGACGGAATGCAAGCGCTGCTTAGAGATAGAATTATCGGAGTATACAATCATTACCAAGATAAGAGATTTTGTCCTATTTATGCCAAAGAGAATGTAAAGCGGATGTACGATGCTTATCATGACCTGGGCGGGAATGATGTAGCAACGAGACTCAAAGACAATTTATTATCCATGCCGGAGGAACCGGAAGAAAGAGAGGGTTAATTTATGGAACAGATTACGAATTATGTCAAACCGGAACTGCTCATAGTGGCAGTAGTTCTGTACTTTTTAGGACAGGCAATTAAAAAGAGCCAGACCATCAAGGGTAAGTATATCCCCCTTATCAATGGGGCTGTGGGCATTGTGTTGTGCGGTATATACGTGTTGGGCACAAGTAGCTGCCAGACTGGGCAGGAAATTGCTATGGCGATATTTACGGCCATTACGCAGGGTGTTCTGGTTGCAGGATTGAGTACATATGTAGATCAGATTATTAAGCAGTCTAGAAAAACTGAATAATTGTTGTGATATCACAACTTTTAGGCCTGGGATAATCCTGGGCCTTTTCGATTGGAGGAACTATGCAAATCAATAAATTACTTACACCTTATAATTACAATGCTGGTACCGCGGACCGCATTAAATACATCGTGATCCATTATGTGGGGGCCTTAGGAGGAGCGGAAGCGAACAGTAAATACTATGCTTCCCAATACATTGGGGCCAGCGCTCACTATTATGTCGGGTTTGACGGGGAAGTTTGGCAGTCCGTTGAGGAAAAGAACATTGCATGGCATTGTGGGGCAAAATCGTACGTTCACCCGGAATGTCGGAATGCAAATAGCCTGGGAATTGAAATGTGCGTAAGAAATAGCAGTGGAAATCTGGCAGACACAAGCCGGGATTGGTATTTTGAGGACGCTACAGTACAGAAGACCATAGAGCTGACTAAGGAACTGATGGCGAAATATAACATACCTGCGGACCGAGTGATCCGCCATCATGATGTAACGGGGAAGATTTGTCCAAATCCCTATGTATGGAATCACACCAAGCATACCTGGGACGGCTTTAAGGCTGCTCTTGTAGCTCCTGCCGAATATACGTTAGGTTGGAACCATGATACGAATGGCTGGTGGTACGCAAATTCTAAGACTTCTTATTATAAGTCTTGCTGGCAGATCATCAATGGCCATAAGTACTATTTCAACCCGAATGGATACGCAGTCACTGATTGGCAGGTTATTGATGGACAGGATTTCTATTTTGAACCAAGAGCTGGACATATGTTTGAATGTGCATTGTATTTGACTGATGAGGCCGGTGCGCAGTATATAGGGAGGTTTTAGGTGTGATACATGATAGAACATAAAAGTATATTGGCTAATAACAATTAATCGAAGCAAGAAGTAATAGAATTTTAGATGTTTACTTTTTCATATTTTGGTGTATGATGGAAGAAAATACAAGGGGGAAGAGCCATGACTTATGAGGAAGAACTATCCATATTAAATGCTATTCTAGAATTTAAAATTCCTGAGATAGCGGAGGACACACATTTTTGGATGATAAGAACAAAAAGGGGTTATTTTTATAACGAATTTATAGGAAAAAAATTTGTGGCTTTAGCATGGAATAATATAACAGAGGAAACGGATTTTTCTGATGAAAGTAAAGAAGGCCTAAAGGATTCAATAGTATTAAATTATCCAGAAATAAAAAGACCTAGCACTGTTATTAATAAATGTAATAGTTTTATAAATGAGGTAAAAGAAAATGATATATTAGTTATTCCGAGCGAAAAAAGTAAATTTATCACTTTTGCTATCGCTGGAGAGTATTTTGAAGATGAGTCAAAAACAGTTGGTGTAGAAAAAACGGTAATAAATCGTATAGATCATAAGGATGTAGAGATAAATGATGTGTCATGCCCTTATAGAAAGCGACGTCGTATCATCCCAGTAAGAACTGTTAAGAGTGAAGAGATCAACTATAGCTTATATAGGGCTATCTCTAATTATCATGGAATAAGTAATCTCGATAATTATTCTCGTTACATATTAAGCATGCTTTATAATGTCTATTCATATCAGAATAATATAAATATAATTTTCAATGTCAGAAAGAAAGGGCCGATAGGACCTCGGCTTTTATCTGGAGTTTTATATGGAGCTACAAATTATTTATGCGATATAGGTATTAATGAAGCTAAAATATCGGCACAGGTGAATATTAATTCTCCAGGCCCTATAGATTTCTCTATTGTAGATATATATAATTGGTTCAGTACAAATTATTTACCTATTTTGGGGTTGTTTGTAGTAGCTGGTGGAGGGAGCTTTTTAACATTTAAACTTCCGGGTGTGCCACAAATAATAAAAGATATTTTAACTGTACCAAATGAAATTAGAAAATCAAAAAGTGAAGCAGAAAAACTTGAACTAGAGGTGATGCAAAAAAAATTAGAGTTAGTTGAAAAAATTAAGTCTGCCGGAATAAATCCAGCAGACCTATCGAAGTCACTTAATGATATTATATGCAATGCCGCAGCGCTTGACGTTCAACCTATAGAAACCGTAGATATTAATCCTAATGATGTCGCTGAGCCTTCTGAAGAAGATGAACAAGAAGACGAGTGAAGTAAATCGAAATAACTGAAATTAATATTAGGATAACATATGCTATTCCAGTAGATTTTAAAATCATATCGTATAATACGGATAATGATAGTAATTTTATTTGAATTGACAAAAAGGCCAAGAAGCTGATGACATGAAGAAAACTAATATATGTTCTATTTAAAAGTAAAATCGTTTTTCTCATGGTAGCACCTCCTTCTATCACATTATAATAATACATTTTGTAACAATAGTCTATTGACAAAATATACAAATGTACATAATGCACAAGAAAATAGTATAGAAAAGATAAATAAATACTGCATGTAGTATAGTCTGTTCTTAAAAATGCTATATATAGGGACACTCATGTGGTGACTCTTTTCTATTACTTAAATAGTGATTGTGAGGCAAGAATTCATGGAATTAAAACATGATTGCTATTACCTGGATCGGGCTGGGAAGATGATAACGGATCCGGTAACACTCACAGATCAGGACGTGGCACTACTGTATCCGGGATTGACAAATCAGTAAATTAAAAGGCGGGTATCCGGTATTCGGGGCCCGCCTTTTAATAGAATTAATATCATTTTCTGACTGCATTTTGACTGCAGGACCCCTGGTTTTGACTGCATTTAGGTGGTTGTAGCTGGTAATGTAAAAAGTCCCAAGAATCTTTATTTTAAGCGAAAAATCCCGGTTTTAAAGCGTTTGCTCATTTTCTAATAAAAAAAGCACATTACATTTTTCTAAAGAAGCCTGAAAAGATGTCTGTTTCTGTCATGTTACGGATTTTTTCATCATATGCTTTACCAATTCTGGTAAAAGGATGCTGCTATGAGAATATATGTGGTAGAGCGGGGAGACAGTGTGGACACCATTGCCGAATCCCAGGGCATTCCGGTACAAAACCTTATATTTGATAACCAGATTGGTTATCCATACCGCCTGGCTGTAGGCCAGGCACTTTATATTAGGGATGAAAACCCTTCGGAAGAAAGGGTGCCTCTTTATGTGTTCGGTTATGCATACCCGATCATCACTCCGGATAATCTGGAAAATACTCTTCCATTTCTGACGGATCTTTATGTTTTCTCTTATGGATTTACTATGGAGGGAGAGCTGGTTCCGCCCATGAGCCCGGATGACTGGATGATAGAAAGGGCGTGGCAGCTTGGAGTGCGCCCGATTTTGACTCTTACTCCTCTCGGCCCTGACGGGCATTTTAACAACAATCTGGTATCTGAGGTTGTACATAATATGGAGGTCCAGCAGCGGCTGATCTGGAATCTGGGCCTTAAGATGCTGGAAAAGGGGTTCGGAGGCCTGGATTTTGATTTTGAGTACATTATGGCGGAGGACCGAGTGGCTTATGCGGACTTTGTAAGACTGACTACCCAGATCATGAACCGGTTCGGTTATCAGGTCACGGTTGCCCTGGCACCTAAGACATCGGCCACACAGGCAGGGCTTTTGTATGAGGGAGTAGATTACGCGCTTTTGGGTGAGGCGGCTAACCGGGTGTTTCTTATGACTTATGAGTGGGGATATACGTATGGGCCGACAGAGTATAGGTAATTGTAAATCCTTGGGAAACCCAGTGTTTCAGCGGTCTTGCGGGATCCTTGGGTAAAACTGCAATGTGAAATTCGCCGTGTTTCCGGCGCCTTTTTTATTTCTTTCTGCCTTTAAGTAATCTACATGATCCAAAACATTTCTTAGCATGCTGTTCCGGACTAAAATGTCATCCACTTCCCAATACACTTCCACCAGATGCTTTATGGCCGGAATGAAATCCCTCCGGGCCTGTTCCTTTGCTGCAATCCGGTTCCGTTCTTCTTGAATAAGCTTTAACTCATCCTGTAACTCTTTTTTCTGATCTTCCAAATTTTTGCGGCGCTCCTGAAAAATATCAAGAGAGTATATTCCCTGCTCTAAAAGGTCGAAGGTTTTATTTAACTGCGTTACTGTCTGGATGTATTTCTCTTTGATGTTATGGAGGGAGTTTTCTAAGACGGCCAGTGTGGTCCCGCTTTCCTTTACTGTTTCCTCCGGCCAGTCTAATTCGTATTCCGGAATCCATTCCTTTAAGCCTTCGATGATCTGTTCTTCAATCAGGGAAAGAGGGGATGAGATATTGCTGCACTTACTGTTTGGACAGCGAAGGATGGCGTAACGAAGCCTGGTATTGCTGGGCTGCCTGGTCATTAAGGTACCGCATTTGAAACAATATACCAGCCCGGAAAGGGGGTTTCGCAAGGTAGTACTGGAGTTGATCGGGAGAGGTTTACCGGCTTTGATCTTCTGCACCAGGTCATACGTTTCTTCCGGTATAATTGCTGTGAAGCGCCCACGGACTTTTTTGCAGTCAGCATCCTTGGGCCTGGTTTCTATGATTTTTCCACCTAACATTTGCTTTTGCACTTTGCGCCACTGCCACCGTTGATATCCGCAGTAGGTGGGGTTACTTAATATGTCTAAGATGGAAGATGCCGACCATGGCTTTTCACTTCGAGAAGGTATTTGCAGCTCGTTCAGCCGATCCCTGATCTGGTAGGAACCAAAAGGAGCCTGGCTGCCATCTTCTTTCCGCTCGCCGGCTATATAAAGTTCATAAATGTATTCAACGATATTTGCCTCTTTAGGAACGATTTCCAGGGTATATCCCTTGTCTCCTTTATGTTTCACTTTTTTATATCCATAAGGAGCTGTTCCCGCTATGTACCAGCCGTCCCGAAAGGCTGCGATACGACCTCTTTGAATTCTCCGGTTGATCGTTTTGTATTCTCTACGGCTCATGAAGAGGTTGAACTCAAAATACTCTTCGTCAAATTCGTCTGAAGGATCATAAGTTTTTAAAGGCGTGACGATCTTAGTGTTGCTGAATTTAAAAGCTTCCGCCACGGTCCCCTGGTCCTTGGTGTCACCCCTGGCAAGTCGCTCGACTTCCATGACAAGAACACCCTCCCACATGCCTTGCATGACCTCTAATAACACTTGCTGCATTTTGGGGCGGGCAGAAATGGTCTCTCCAGAAACCAGCTCTTTATAAATGGCGCCGACATCAAGCCCCATTTTTATAGCTAGTTCGGTCAGCAATTGTTCATGGCGGGCGAGTGTCTCGCCTTCGCCACGGGCTTCCGCTTCTTTGTCAGCCCGGCTTTTTCGTAAATACATGAGATATGACATAGGATCCTCCCTTCTGGTTCTGCTTTATTTTATGGATATGCTGTGCTCTTAATACTAATTCGTAGCATAAATGATACTCCTTTGTCAGATTATTTGAGCCGGAATGCAGCAGGCATTATACATGTAAAGATTATAGGACAAAAAAAGTAAAGGTGTACAAACCATGCAACATAGAATCAGTTAGAAGGGGTGGTGATATGGCAAAAGTGAAGGAAGTAAAAAGAGGAAACACGACTTTTATTTTTCATGACGATTACTGCAAAGCTACAACAACTGAAGAGGCTAAAGCTATTTCTAAGCAAATTGCAAAAATAGTCTTTCCGGCACTGAGGGCCGCTTATTTACATAAGGACGGAACCGGCTGAGGCCGGAACTGGTGGACAAGGGGTCTAACCCTCATATTTTTTTTCTTCTGTCATATTATTTAACGAGTATGTCACTTTGTTCATTGCTGGGACATCCAAATCTTAGGCAGCCAACCTCATTCTGTCTATTTATAATTACTATATTCAGTGATAACGAGGAGACTTAACTATGAAAAAAATTTTGGATAACAATTATTTTGATTTAATTATGACAAATCCAGTGATATTGTTTCCCAGTGATGATTACATTACTTATATAAACAACCGGCATTCCTTACTGCACATACCGACAGAAGATGTAGACATTTGTGATTTGTCAAATTTCCCCGCACATACCTTTCCGTCATTATATACCCTCAATTCTACCGTCAGTCTTGAACGAAGTGGTATTGGAGAGATACAGCGGATTCCGTCCTTAGCCCTGTTCGGACAGGGCGTAGTTGTAGTGGTCATTGATACCGGTGTTGATTACCAGCATCCCGCTTTCCGAAACAGCGATGGTTCAACCCGTATCCTTACCATATGGGATCAGACTCAGCAAGAGGGTACTCCTCCCGATACGTTTACCTTTGGTACGGAATATAGCCGGGAGACAATCAATAACGCGTTAAATTCTGAAGACCCTTTGTCCATTGTACCATCCACAGATACCAACGGGCACGGAACGGCCATTGCAAGTGTTATTGCCGGTACTCCCAATGTACTGGAAGCCTTTAGCGGAGTAGTCCCGCAATCTGATCTGGTGATTGTAAAACTGAAGGAAGCAAAACAGAATCTAAAGAACTTTTATTTTGTACCCGAAGATGCTTTATGTTTTCAAGAATCTGATCTTATGCTTGGTTTTCGTTATTCCCTTACCATTCAGGAAAGGTTCAACCGCCCTGTAGTCACCTGCTTCGCCGTTGGAAGTAACCAGGGAGGTCATGATGGGAATGGCGCCCTAAGCGGTTACTTAAATGACCTGGTATTGCAGACCGGTATCGGCATATCCGTTTCCGCCGGTAACGAGGGAAACGGCCGCAGGCATTATTATAACTTCACCCCGCTGGAACCTTTTTACAATGACTTCGAATTAAGAATAGGGGAAGAAGATAAAACATTTGCTATGGAAATCTGGTCACATTCTCTAGGAAGGGTATCCATTGACATATCCTCGCCAAACAGAGAATCAACACAACAGATTTTTCCTTCGATCGGCGGTTGCAGAATATTCAACTTTGTGTTTTCCCCTACTACCCTTTATGTCAATAATTATGTATTTGAAGAGGAAACCGGAGATCAGATGATCCTGGTACGTTTTCAGAACACGATTCCCGGCATCTGGCGTATACGGATCAGAAGCGTTGAAAATGAGCCCTTGACCTTTCATTCATGGCTTCCTTCGAACGGTCTCATATCTGACCAGACCTATTTTCTTAATTACTCACCGGATACCACTATCACTTCACCTGGAAACGGCATTCGCCAGCTGACTGTGACTGCCTATAATCAGATGAATAACTCAATTCTTGGTGAATCAAGCAGGGGTTATACAAGAACGGGCTTTATCAAACCGGATATTGCAGCTCCAGGTTACCAGCTTACTTGTGCAGTCCCTGGAGGCGGGTATGGTTCTGTGACCGGAACTGGAGCCGCCGCTGCCCATACAGCCGGCATTATTTCCATGGTCTTTGAATGGACCATTGTGAGGGGAAATTATAGCACAATGAATGGAATTTCTGTTGACCGGCTGATGGTAAGAGGGGCGACCCGGTCCAGCTCATACACATATCCGAATAACATATGGGGATACGGCCAGGTGAATGTGGTCAATTTATTCAGGCTGCTTACTAACTTTTGACCTCATCAAGTAGCGAAGCAGATTGTGAATATCCGATTGACTAGAATAGGGTCTGTAATTGTTTAGTTCCTCCTTTTCACTTAACGAATGGAGATTATTTAAGCGGGTATCCGGTATTCCGGGCCCGCCTTTATTAAGTTCTTTACAAACTGCCTACATGGACATTTATAACTTTTGGATGTAATATTGAGTATTAATTATAAGCCACATTCGGGTATCGAATCTCATAATAGTCCAAATAGAGATACCTTGAAGATTATATTCCTCAACAAGTCCGGCCCTTGCATCAAAGCTTCTTGCATCTTTAAACCATACTACATGCAGAATCCCATCCCTATCAGTATAGTAAAAGTAAGATGACTGTGCTACTTCATTAAATTGTATTGGTATATCGTTTTCCGCTGCAATTTGTACCGCACTATTATTTGATATTACAACAGCTTCTGTAGCACCGGGAACATATGGAAGTGTCCAATTATAACCCAGAGCAGTGATTCCAAGAAAAATTTTCTCGGGTGGAATGATACTGACCACATAATCTAACAATTCTCTTAAGATATTAACCGGAAATATTGCGTTTGGGTAGCTGTAAGACCTTGCCCAGTCATAAGAAGAAAATATAATACCATCTGCAAATTCAGATAATTTTGAATAGTCTAATTTTTCAAAATTGACGCCGGGGATATCTACATTTGTAGCTGGAGTTATGGTAACAAGCATCTTATAACCTTCTGAATGAAATATCGCAGAGGCTCTTTTCAAATATCCTGCAATGCTGTCTATGTTGTCATTGGTTATGTTTTCGGCATATATATTTATACCATAAAAACCTTTCGTTCTTAGTATGTAAAGCGCGTTTTCAATAAAGCGATCCTGCACAGTAGGGTTATTTATAATATTATAGGTCACTTCACGGCTGATGATTCCCTCTTCCGTCATAGTGGAAATAAACATCATGGGTGCAACATCATATGCTTTAGCTAGCTGAATAATTTCAGTATCGTCGGCACTTGAGATAATTTCGCCTTCACTTGTAGTCCTATAATTGAATATAGTCAGGTAAGTTAAAAAAGGAAGTGTTTTTATTAAGACAGATCTATCTATATATGAAAAAGTATAACCAATGGTTGCAATTGTTCTTTTTCTATTCGTCTGATAGCTTATAACTATAGTTTCACCGGGGTACAAAAATTCCATGTCGGTAAGATAGGGATTATTTCTTAATAATTCCATTGGCGAAGTACCATGCTGCATTGCAATACTCTCCAAAGAATCACCGGCCTGAACAGTATGAAGTGTTTCAGGCTGAACAATCACAATTGTTTGGCCTATTGCTAAATTTTCAGGGTTTGTAATTCCGTTTTCCAATATTAATCTGTCAACAGGGATTTTGTAATATTCTGATATTGAATTTATGGTTTCACCGGGTTGTACAACATGTAGGTTCATGAATTCCCTCAATTGATTTTATTAATCTATTATATGCTGATCTTACATGTTCATAACATCCTTGTGCAGATAATAATGTAACTCAATCGTTTGCACAATAACTGGTTTAGACTGTTGATGTAATTACTTATGAGCTATCGGTCCATATACTTTCGGCCCCCCCATGGCAGTTGCCCCTATCAACATGGTCAGGAGAGTAGTGGAGTATGCTGTAACAGCCATACCAACGGAGAAGATCAGCCTGGGAATTCCAAATTACGGATACGACTGGCCCCTGCCCTATGAGAGAGGAGTGACGAGGGCAAGGACCATAAATAACCTGGAAGCGATCCAGATTGCCATTGATCATGGTGTGGAGATCCAGTTTGACGAAGTTGCCATGTCCCCGTATTTCCGTTATTGGCAATATGGAATTCAGCATGAGGTATGGTTTGAGGATGTGAGAAGTTATAAGGCCAAGTTTGATTTAATCAAAGAATTTGGCTTAACCGGTGCCGGGTATTGGCAGCTCATGCAGTTTTTCAGGGCAAACTGGCTATTGCTGGAGCAGATGTTCATTATTAAAAAGTATGGAGAGTAATTTCACCTTTCTCCAGAAAAACTCCGTTGCATTTCTTCCGTTTTTCTGTTATATTGGTGTGTTAAACAGTTAGTGGAGAGGATTTCAGGATGTTTTTATATCAGATGAAAGATGAACATGTACAGATTCTGGGTTGTCGGGGATATGACGGTTCCATACGGATCCCGGAGAAAATCGGAGGCCGGCCGGTGACAGAGCTGGCTGCCTATGCATTCTCCGATGGTTGGGGGAAAAATGAAATGCTTTCATTGGCGGGAAAAGAGATACGCCTGTGTGATGAAGAGGGCAACCCAATTGAAATAGAAGATAAAGATATTCCGCCGGAGATAAGCTGCGAAGGGCTGATCGATATATATCTGCCGGTGACGATTAGGAAAATAGGAAATTATGCATTCTATAACTGTTATGAGTTAAGCCGCGTGGAGTGCTCGAGCTCCATCATTGATGTAGGATCCGGACTTTTTACCGGCTGCACAGGGGTCCGGTTTTTAGATATCCATATGATCGATGGAGAACGTTCCTGCATGAAGGAACTGCTTGCGGAACTGCGGCAGGAACTTTATGTAAACTACTATGGCAGCAAGGGGAGTGCGAGGCTGGTTTTTCCCGAAATGTTTGAGGAGTCTGTGGAGCATACGCCAGCCAGAATCATCCTCCGGGAAATGCATGGCTGCGGCCATATGTACCGTTACTGCTTTGATCAGACGGAGTTTCAGTTTCATAAATACGATGCCCTGTTCCCTCACATCCTGGTGCAGGAGCCGGAACGGGTGACCGCAGCCCTGGTTCTGGGAAGGCTTTATACTCCTGTGGAACTTCTTGTAAAGGATAGGGAGGTATACGAGGCTTACCTGATGGAACATTTTAAAGGAGCAGCGAGACTGGCGCTTGAGGAAAAGGACCCGGCCCTTTTCCTTTGGCTTGCCGGGCAGTACGGCCATAAGCAGGAGGACTTTGACGGGCTGGTCGACATGGCGGGAAATGCTGAAAAGCCTGAAATTTTAAGCGTTCTAATGAATCTTCGCCGCCAGCGCTTTAAGGCAGGGAAACGGAAGTTTTCTTTGATATAATTTCATTTATGTATGCAAATTGAACAGCTTTATATAGAATAGAACAGAAAGAGGGTGGAACCATGATCGATCCGGTGAAACAAAGGCAGCTTGATGAACTGGCAGAGGTGGAACTTGGCCATGAGATCCTGACGAATGCCCGCAATGAACTTTATTTAAGCTTCCGGTATCTGGATGTCGCCTTAAACAGCCTTGGGTTTGCGGCTGACTGGACAGGTCAGGGCGTAGGAACGGATGGGTTTGTTATTTATTATCAGCCGGAGCAATTGTTTTCCATATATAAGAGAAGCAGGACCCTGGTGAACCGGATCTATCTGCATATGCTTTTTCACTGCCTGTTCTGCCATTTGAATGGGAAAGGGGATCGAGAAAAGGAATACTGGGATCTGGCCTGTGATATCACCATAGAATCTATTTTGGATGGATTCTATGTGAAACCTGTTTACCGGCACCAGACTCCTTACCGCAGGGAGGTATACGGCCGGCTGGCAGAAAAACGAAAGGTATTTACCGCGGAGGGAATTTATAAAGAGCTTCAGGATATGAGTCTGACCCCGGAACAATATGGGCGGATGGCAGCAGAATTCTACGTGGACAACCATGACCGGTGGGAAGAGGATGCTCCGCCGGGAGTTCAGATGGAGCGGCAGAATAAATGGCAGAATATCAGGGAAACCATGCAGACGGAAATGGAGTCATTTGGAGAAAAGAATGAGGATTCATCAAGAAACCTTTTGGAACAGGTGAAGGTTGAAAACCGGGAAAAATATAATTACAAGCAGTTTTTAAGAAAGTTTGCGGTGTTAAGGGAGGAAGCAGAGATCGATCCGGATTCCTTTGACCCCGTGTTTTATACTTACGGCATGTCTCTTTACCGAAATATGCCTCTGATTGAGCCTCTGGAAACAAAGGAGGTTTTTAAAATTGAGGATTTTGTGATCGTGATCGATACATCCATGTCAGTATCCGGGGATCTGGTACGGCATTTTCTTCAGGAAACCTATGGTGTCCTAGGGGAATCAGAAAGCTATTTCCGGAAGATCAATATCCATATCATTCAGTGTGATGAGGAAATCCGCTCTGATGTAACCATCACAAGCAGGGAGGAGATGGAAGATTATATGGAGCATTTCACATTATCCGGATTTGGCGGAACGGATTTCCGGCCGGCTTTCGAGTATGTGGCTGGTCTTTTAAACAAAGGGGTATTTAAGAAGCTCCGGGGCCTTTTGTATTTTACAGACGGAAAAGGGATATATCCGGTGAAAATGCCGTCCTATGATACGGCATTTGTCTTTATGGAAGACCAGTATGAGGACATTTCCGTACCAGGCTGGGCCATGAAAGTGATCCTGACAGAAGAGGATCTGGAAGTAACTTGACAGGAGATTTTATTATGAATATTAAACGAGCAAAAGAAGAAATTAAGAATACCATAGAAGCTTATCTGCTAAAGGATGTATATGGTGCTTACGAGATACCGGCGGTTCATCAAAGACCGGTATTTCTCATGGGACCTCCGGGAGTGGGAAAGACCCAGATCATGGAGCAGGTAGCAAGAGAATGCGGGATTGGTCTGGTGGCTTATACCATCACCCATCATACCCGCCAGAGTGCGGTGGGACTTCCCTTTATAAATGAAAAGGAATTCGGCGGGAGCACTTACCGTGTAACAGAATATACCATGAGCGAGATCGTGGCCTCAATTTACAATAAGATCGAGAGCTCCGGCCTTAAGGAGGGGATCCTTTTTATTGATGAGATCAACTGTGTGTCCGAAACCCTTGCGCCGACCATGCTCCAGTTTCTCCAGTATAAAACGTTCGGAAACCACAAGATTCCCGAAGGCTGGGTTATCGTGACGGCCGGAAACCCGCCGGAATATAACAAGTCGGTCAGGGACTTTGATGTGGTGACTTTAGACCGTATCAAGCTTATCCATGTGGAACCGGACTTTGAGGTATGGAAGGCTTATGCCTATGAGCAGGCCCTGCATCCAGCGGTTATTTCCTATCTGAATGCTAGGACCGAATACTTCTGCCGGATCGAAACAACGGTTGACGGAAAATTCTTCGCCACCCCCAGGGGCTGGGAGGATTTATCAAAATTTATTGAAATTTATGAGCGCCTGGGCAAAAAAGTGGACCGGGATGTGGTGGGTGAGTATATTCAGTTTCCTAGGATTTCCAAGGATTTTACCAACTACCTGGATCTATACTATAAGTACAGGGATGATTACCAGATCGATGAGATCTTATCAGGCATTATCAGGGAGAGCCTGTGCGACAGGCTGAAACGGGCATCTTTTGATGAGAAGCTAAGTGTCATCGGCCTGATGCTATCAAGATTAGGTCAGAGCTTCCGCTCTGTGTCTGATCAGGGGGATAGAACCGGCCTTCTAATGGAAGAACTTAAAAAAATAAGTCAGGAATCCGAAAAAGATCAGGATACCTCCATGGTGGCCCGTCTTGCCGAATTAAGGGACCAGTGGAATGGTGATTGGGACAGGAGAAGAAAAGCCGGCCTTTTAAGCAGGAGAGAAGATTATTTACGCCGGGATGTAGAGGCCCTGCTTCTTCAATATGAGGAAACCCTCCGAATGGAGGGGACCGGGGATGAGGCTGCCTGGGACCGGATACGGGAGATGTTTGAGGAAGAAAACGCCAGATATGAAGCGCTTTTGGAAGAGGGTGGAAAATCACTGGAGCATGCATTTGATTTTATGGAAGCCGCATTCGGTGACGGACAGGAAATGGTGGTATTTATAACGGAATTGAATACCGGGTATCACAGCGTTAAATTTTTAAAAGAATACGACTGTGAACGGTATTATCAATATAATGAACGGCTTTTATTCAAGGACAGGGAAAGTGATATAAAAGCCAGGATTGATAGTTTAGGAAAATAATGTATAAAAACCAAAAAACTACTCCATAATAAAGAAAGAAAAGGAGGTAGTGCCATGGGAAATAAAGCATTGAGTTACACTGCTCTGACTATAGCTATTATTGGCGCGGTCAACTGGGGGCTGGTAGGTTTTTTTAACTTCAACCTGGTATCATTTATTTTCGGCAGCATGACATGGATTACGAGAATCGTGTATGCTCTAGTAGGAATTTGTGGGTTGTACCTGATTACTTTTTATGGCCGTTCCGAGGCTGGAACAGAAGATAACAGATAATTTAAAGGGCATTACAGCATGAGCGGATCACTTACCATGCGGTAATGCCCTCGCTCGTTAATATAATAACATAAGAAAGGTGCTGTAAAATGATTATAACGAATCATTTTACAGCACCTTTATCTTATGCGTTCCTTTCTGAGAAACAGCTTACGTGAATTCCTTGCTTGCCTGCCCAAAATATGGCCTTATATGAGTTGTAAGCGAAATAGAATTATGATAGAATTCATATAAATATCACATATCATGATAACCCAAAGTCAAACCAGCATTCATTTACAGGAGGAACTTATGTTTTTTATATGCGGCATGAGCCAGGGAAAGAAAATACTCGATTATACAAAAACAGTGATCTGCGGCCTGTGTGGAGGATATGGCAGATACCAGGTTTTTATGACTTACAGTTATTTCAGTATTTTTTTCATCCCCATCATAAAATGGGACAGACGTTATTATGTTCAAATGTCCTGCTGTAATACCCTTTACGAACTGGACTCCGAAAAAGGAAAAAGACTGAATCATAAGGAGTCTGTAGACATTAGTGAGCAGGATCTGACCCTGGTGCAGTCCGGCCACAGGAGTTCAGACTGGAACCGGAAGCAATGTTCTCACTGCGGGTACGAAACTACAGAGGATTTTGAATATTGTCCTAAATGTGGACAGAGGTTTTAATACCGTATCACCGTATGTCTGGTAGGAGACAGAAGCGTAGGTCACCGAATGGTTTCTTAAATGATGATATCATCAAGGGCTCTTTTTGGAACGTAATGCACTTGATTCTCATCCCGGTAATAGCGAATATCCCCGTCCTCTTTTACTGGGACAAGGACTACTTCTTCCTTGGGCTTTCCAAGAGCAAGGACTAAATCTATGGAGTACCGTGATGGATCAATGGAGAGAGCTTCTGCCAGATCACTTCTCCGTACATTTCCCAATATGCATCCACCGTATCCTTTTTCCACAGCCCCAAGCATGATGGTCTGTGCAGCAATTCCATCATCATACAGCTTATTTTTTCCAAGAGACAGATCGCATAGAATGATGATGTAGGCAGATGGGCGTTCCCCCTTTTCAGGACCACCCCAGTCCGGCAGAGCGCCGGCCCAGCTCAGAGTATCAAATACCTTGGCATTTTCTTCCGGGGTGCTGCACAGCCGGAACTTCAGCGCCTGGGAATTGGCTGTTGAGGCGGTGAGCCTGGCTAAATCCACCAGCTCTCTTAAATCTTTCGTTGAAACCGCTTCACTCTCATAAAACCGGCGGAAGGTACGGCATTTTAAAACCAGTTCTTTTAACATAGAATATTCCTCCTTTATTGTCTGTATTTTATCCGTTTTCTTATTTTAAAATTATATCAGGTATTAGTCCGTCCTGCAATGGCATGGGGAAGGAAGGGAGAGATTACGATGAAAACCAGAGCAGAATTGATTACTTATTGCTTAACCTATCCTGATGTTTATGAAGATTACCCTTTTCGTGACCACCAGTGGGCCGTTATCCGGCACAGAAAAAACAAAAAGGTGTTTGCCTGGATCTATGAACGGGATGGGATAGTCTGTATCAATTTAAAATGTGATCCGGAGTGGGTGGAGTTTTGGAGAAATGCATTCACCGGCGTACTTCCTGGATATCATTTAAATAAAAAGTATTGGAACACGGTCCTTCTTGACGGGACCGTACCGAAGGAAGATATCTGTCGAATGATAGGGGAAAGTTTTGATCTGACCACTTGATTTTCCAGTTTTACCGGAAAAATAGTAGTTAAAATTAACAAAAAAATATTGAACAATGAATTATTATTGTTATATTTTCGGAGTGGACAAAATTAAAACTAGTAAAATAAAATAAATTCAAGAGCAAAATTTCATAATTTATTATGAGGTCATCCGGCTCCAGTTGTAATTAGTTTTTAGATTTTGCCTGTTTTTGGCTGGGAAAAATAGCGAGTTGGAATCATTGACTTTATTTTCTCAAGGTGCTAAACTGAGACTCGGTTTCAAGTACATAGGACAACATGGAACCAAGACAGATTTATGTAACAATAAACCTATGTATCGCAAGGAGGAGAATAATTATGAAATTAACAGCAAAAAAACTGGTACTTACAGGCGTAGCCGTATTAACAATGGCATCTATCTCTGCATGTGGAAGCACAAAGACTGCAGAAACAACAGCAGCTACTGAAGCTACTGTAGAAGCTACAACAGAAGCAGTTACCACAGAGAACGAGACTACAGAAGTTGTAGAAGAATCCGAAACAGAAGATGTTACTTTAGATGAGGCTTCTGATGAAGAGAGCAAGGAAGATGCAGCAGCAGATGAAGCAGAAACAGAGTCTGCAGAAGCAGAAGCTGAATCTACAAAAGCAGCAAACTAATCGGCAGAATTACTGATTCGATCAGGAATGCTAAAATTCCGGAGCGGGGACAATTGTCCCCGCTCTTTTTGCGTTCCGCTGCTATGCAGAGTGATGGCAGTTGTGATATAATTTTTCCAAATAACCTTAAAAAGGAGGTCTTTTCCAATGAAAATCACCTATATCCATCACAGTGCATTTCTGGCGGAGCTTGAGACAGTAACCCTGCTGTTTGATTACACAGAGGGTTCTCTGCCCAAAATCAATGATGAGAAACCTCTGCTTGTTTTTGCAAGCCACCGCCACGGGGATCATTATTCTGAAAAAATTCTGGAGCTTATTAAGAAGCATGAGAAGACCAGATACATCCTATCGGATGATATCCCAAAGGAACGTCTGCTCCAATCGCTTCTTAATGAGATGGTCTTTATGAAGCCCGGGGAAAAGATCTGCTTTTCTAATTCAGAAGGAAATCTCACAGGCCCCGTCACTGCAGAAGAAAGGGCAGATGCAGAGATTCTGACCCTCCGTTCCACCGATGAAGGCGTTGCGTTTCTTGTGAAAGCGGAAGGAAAGGTCATCTACCATGCCGGAGATCTAAACAACTGGAGATGGGAAGGGGAGCCGGACAGCTGGAATGACCAGATGGCAAAGCAGTATTCCGGGGAAGTGGATAAGCTGTCAGATATGCACATAGATGCAGCTTTTCTCCCTTTGGATCCAAGACAGGAGAAGGCCTTTTTTCTCGGCTTTGACGAATTCATGAGAAAGACCCGGGTAAGCCACGCATTTCCTATGCACTTCTGGGGAGATTTTTCTGTGATCGGCAGGTTAAAGGATATGGATAATTCCTCGCCTTACCGGGACCGGATCGTGGAGATCCATGAAGACGGGCAATGTTTTGATATCGGGTAGGAGATAAGTTTTTATGGAAAACGAGAAGGAACAGCCAGGGGATCTGACCCCTGAGGAGCAGAGAGAGGTTTTAGAGGCCGCCATGCAGGCAGGGCATATTCTATTGGAAAACGGGGCGGAGATCTTCCGGGTGGAGGAGACTATGGACCGGATCTGCTGTCACTATGGAATACGGTCCGGGAATTCCTTTGTTTTAAGCAATGGGATTTTCACGACCTCAGGCAATGAGAGAGAGGAAATATTTGCAAAGGTCCAGCATATTCCGGTAAGCGGAACCCATTTAGACCGGGTAGCGGCGGTAAACCAGCTATCCAGGGAAATTGAGACAGGCTTATTAAGCCCTGGAGATGTGAGGCACCGGCTGGATCAGATCCGGGTAATGCCGGGAAAACCAAGAACCATGCAGATCCTTGCCTCCGGCGTTGGAAGTGCCTGCTTCTGTTATTTGTTTGGAGGAACCCTAAGAGACAGTTTATCGGCCTTTGGCTCCGGGATTCTTCTCTATGTATATGTGATTTTTCTAAGCAGCCCCCATCTCTCAAAGATCGTTGGAAACATCGGGGGAGGAGCCCTGGTCACTTTTTTGTGTACAGTTCTTTATCTGCTTCATTTTGGAGAGAATTTAAATTTTATGATCATAGGTTCCATTATGCCCTTGATTCCTGGAGTTGCCTTTACCAATGCCATCCGGGATATTGCAGACGGAGACTATATCTCGGGTTCCGTCCGTATGATTGATGCTCTGCTGGTATTTTTCTGCATCGCTATGGGGGTTGGGATGGTTTTCAGCCTGTTCCACCGGCTGACGGGAGGTGTGCTTCTATGAGTTTGTTTATGGAAGCCGCCGCTGCGGTTGTTGGTACGGTTGCATTTTCCCTTTTGTTTGGGGTACCCGCCAGGTTTTATCCATACTGCGGGCTGATCGGAGGAGCAGGCTGGCTGGTCTATGGGGGGCTCATGAATAGGCTGACGGCTCCGTCGGCTGCTTTGGCGGCTACTATTGTGGTGATTTTTCTTTCCAGAACGTTTGCTGTAAGAAAACGGTGTCCAGTGACTATATTTTTAATATCCGGTATTTTTCCCCTGGTGCCTGGGGCGGGAATATACTGGACGGCTTATTATATTGTGACGGATGAACTGGCGCTGGCAGTTCGGACCGGTTTTCTTGCATGTAAGGTGGCGGTTGCCATTGTACTTGGCATTGTATTTGTTTTTGAGCTGCCCCAGAAATTTTTTACATTTGCTGCAAAGAAACAGGAGGAAGTGGACGATAGATAAAAGAGAAAGGTAGGAATAGAAGATGATATGGATTAAAAATGCGCATGTAGTAGACCCTGGAAATCAGGTGGAAGGAACTATGGATATCTGCATTGCAGATGGGAAAATTGCCGGTATGGGAGAACAGCTTAAGATGGATGCCCTTCCCGTTTCAAAGGAAGATGTAGTAATCGATGCTTCCGGTTTTATCGTTGCTCCTGGGTTTGTTGATGTCCATGTTCATTTCCGGGATCCTGGTCTTACTTATAAAGAGGATATACAGACCGGAGCAAGAGCGGCTGCAAAAGGTGGGTTTACAGCTGTTGTTTGTATGGCAAATACAAAGCCTCCCGTGGATAATGTGGAAACCCTTCAGTATGTGATGAGGGAAGGGAAGAAAACTGGCATCCACGTGCTGCAGGCGGCAGCTGTATCGAAGGGACTTCTTGGCAGAGAACTGACGGATATGGAGGAATTAAAAAACCAGGGGGCAGTGGGATTCACCGATGACGGGATTCCCCTCCTTGATGAGAAGCTGGTAAAGGAAGCGATGGAGCGTGCGGTAAAGCTTAACGTTCCATTGAGCTTTCACGAGGAAGACCCTGCTTTTATCACAAACAATGGCATCAACCATGGGAAAGTATCCGATCAGCTTGGAATCTTTGGTTCCCCGGCTTTGGCGGAGGATTGCCTGGTTGCCAGGGACTGTATGATTGCCCTTCACACCGGCGCGGCGGTAGATATCCAGCATATCAGTTCCGCTGCCTCCGTTAAGATGGTAAAGCTTGCAAAGGAGCTGGGGGCTAAAGTGTATGCGGAGGTGACGCCCCATCATTTCACTCTGACAGAGGAAGCGGTATTAAAGCATGGGACCCTGGCAAAAATGAATCCGCCCCTTCGGACGGAAGAGGATCGTAAGGCTATAATCCAGGGGCTAAAGGATGAAAGTATTGATATCATTGCCACGGATCACGCTCCCCACAGTGCCGAGGAAAAGTCAAAGGAACTGACCGAGGCCCCAAGCGGGATCATCGGGCTTGAAACCGCGCTGGGGCTTGGTGTGACAAACTTAGTCCGGCCCGGACATCTGACCATGATGGAGCTGATGGAAAAGATGAGCTTAAATCCTTCGAAGCTGTACCGGCTGGATTTTGGCTGCATAAAGGAGGAATGTACTGCGGATCTGGTGATTTTTGACCCCAATGAGGAATGGACAGTAGGAGAATATGCCTCCAAGTCTTCCAATTCCCCCTTTACAGGAGAACGATTGTTTGGAAAAGTGAAATATACCATCTGCGGCGGGCGGATCGTTTATCAGGATGAAAAAGACTGATTGATGTGAAAGGAAGCAAGAGGGAGTGAAAACATGGAGATAAAGGCACAGGATCTGCCGCCTGCTGCGGCTTCCAAAGGCGAACCTGGGGCCGTGGACATTCAGCGGGCTGTAGAGGAAGCAGATATAAAGGGAAGGATCGAGGCCAGTGAGCGGTTTATGGAAGAACTGAGCCGGAGCGTAGAGGAACACCGAGAGAAAAGGAGTGAGGAAGGCGGGGAAGACAGGAGGGAAACGAGATCTGCCCGGGATACTGCCGCCCTGTCAGATGAAAGCGCCTATTATAAGCTAAGCACTGAAGAGCTTTCTGATCTTGATAAAATGTGGGGAAAGGAAGAGGCTGATTTGGCATGGGAGGATATCCTGTCGTGGAGTCCGTCTGCCTTAAAGCCCTTCTCTGACGAACTGGAGTATCTTACATTGATTTATAAGGAACTGCTGCAGGCAATCCTTGAGAATACCACAGCAGGAGTACAGGAGGATCAGCTTGCTGCACTGGAAACCGTATTATCGGATATCCTTATGAAGGTGCTTGAGTCGCGCATGGGGGAACTGAAAATCCTCTTTGGGAGTTTCGGGTCCCCAAGCTCCATGGCTTCCTTAAAGGCTGCGCTTTACCGCAGCGTTACAGGAAATACTCTAAGCAGCGGAGAACTGCAAAGGGTTTTTGAGGAGCAGGAAAATGCCGGAGATACCGTTAAGTTAAATCCGGGCAGCATTAGAATCCCGGTAAATGAATCTGGAAATGAAGCAGAGCAAGGAATGATCTATCAGCCTGCCGGGGAGGGACGGATAAAGAATGATCCCCGGTATGCCTGGCGGATGCGAAAGGAAGTTCCGCTGTCCGTCCTGGAAGGGAGCGGCTTCCCGGGGAGTAAGACATATGGTGCCAAGGCCTCCATTTCCTCCATGGAGAGCAATATGGTTTATTCTCCTTCGGACCTTGAATTGGGAGAGGCTTTTGCCGGGTATATAAACCACAGGGGAAATTTATTAAGGAGCTCCGGGCTTTCAGGAGGAAGTGAGGAACTATATGGGTTTCTGGCTGCGCTGATGGCGGTTAAATCCCAAACCTTTGGAGCTTATTCCGGGATCAATAAAGGACTTGCGGCTGATCTGCGGGAGGCGGTTGACCGAATGATCGATTACTGCATACAGGAAGCATTTAAGAAGTCTGAGGCTGCCATGAAAAGGCTGGGTGGCAGGAATATCCCCTTTCAGCCCAGAGCTGCTTATAAAATCTATTATTATATGATGAACCTTTATCAGACCACCAAAGACCTGCGGGAGACCGTAAATAAGGGGATAAAACATGCCTATCAGCAGTTTTTAAGGGATAAGGAATATTCGGAAGGCAAGGATGATTCCGGATCCTTTTTTACAAAGGACAAAAAGGATCCAAGAGAGGACTGGAAAGAGGGGAAGAAAATAGTAGAACGGGACTGGAAAGAATTTCTGTCCTTTATGGGAAGAGAGGATTTAGGCGGGATTCCGTTAGGAGTCCTGGAATTAAGTCCCTGGGGAATGCTTGCGGAGCCCGAGCTGTCTTCCAGAGGAAGGGGAGGCAGCATAAGTCCCGTCTTTCTGGCGGGAGCTTCGATTGCAATTCTCATCCTGATTTTATTTATGTTCTTTTTTTAAAACTGATTTTATAATTGCAAATTTCTTCTTTACAGAAACACTTTAGTGTGCTACCATGGTAACACATGAAAAGCAAGAGGAGGATGCAATTATGAAAAAAGGAATAATAATAGCAGCAGTGTTAGGAGCGGCAGTCCTGCTTGGCGGCTGTTCCGGGCAAAAGAGCGAAGTTACGGCTTCTGCGTCTTCCGAAACCACTGCAGCAACAGCAAAAGAGACTGGAAAAGAAACAGAATCAGGCGCTGATACATTTACTGTTGGATTTGACCAGGATTTCCCGCCGATGGGTTTTGTCGGAGACAACGGAGAATATACCGGTTTTGACTTAGAGCTGGCGCAGGAGGTGGCAAACCGACTTGGCAGGAAGTTTGTTCCCCAGCCCATCGCCTGGGATGCCAAGGACATGGAGCTGGAAGCAGGAAATATTGACTGCATCTGGAATGGCTTTACCATTACAGGCCGTGAAGACGGCTATACCTGGACAAAGCCTTATATGGAAAACAGTCAGGTGTTTGTAGTGGGAAAGGACTCCGGCATTAAGACCTTAGGTGACTTATCAGGAAAGATCATTGAGGTTCAGGCGGATTCCTCCGCGGAAAAGGCACTGCAGACGGATGGAAAGCTGGCCGAAACCTTTGGAACCCTTCAGACGACGCCGGATTACAACACCGCATTTATGGACCTGGAGATGGGAGCCGTGGATGCCATTGCAATGGATGTGATTGTGGCAGGTTACCAGATCGAGCAGAGGAAGGCGGATTTTATTATACTGGATGAGGCCCTTGCTGCCGAAGAATACGGGGTTGGATTTAAGAAAGGGAATGATGCTTTAAGAGATCAGGTCCAGGAACAGTTAGAAGCCATGGCAGCTGACGGAACCCTTAAAAAGATATCAGAAAAATGGTTTGGCAAGGATGTAACCACAGTTAAATAATCAAATACTCCGTAAAATTCCAGGAAGTATTTGACCCTTACAGTATTTGCCAGATGCAGAATGCAAGCATTCCTGCACCTGGCTCATTGCTTGCAGAAATAAAGACTTTATAATGGGTTCCGGTCCCCCCAGCCATGGGCCGGACCCTATTTTTTAGAACATGGAGGAGAAATCATGGCTTTAACGAAGATATTCTTACAATTGGCAGGGGGAATGTGGGTCAGCATCCAGATATTTGTAGTGACGCTGGTCTTTTCTCTGCCCCTGGGACTTTTAGTATCCTTTGGAAGGATGTCTAAAAACCCTGTCATACAGGCCATTGTTAAATTCTATATTTCAGTCATGAGAGGAACTCCATTGATGCTGCAGCTGATGGTAGTGTATTTTGGTCCATACTACTTATTCGGCATAAAGGTTGGGAACGGGTACCGCCTTTGGGCCGCATTTATTGGTTTTGTTATCAACTACGCAGCGTATTTTGCGGAAATATACCGGAGCGGGATCCAATCCATGCCGGTGGGACAGTATGAAGCGGCAAAGCTTCTGGGATATACAAAGACCCAGACCTTTTTCCGTATTATATTTCCACAGGTGGTGAAACGGATTCTGCCGTCTGTGACCAATGAGGTCATTACCCTGGTTAAGGATACCTCCCTGGCTTTTTCCATCAGCGTTTTAGAGATGTTTGCAGTTGCTAAGGCTCTGGCCTCGTCCCAGACCAGCCTAATTCCTTTTGTGGCAGCAGGCCTGTTTTATTATATCTTTAACCTTATCGTGGCAATTGGGATGGAATACATAGAAAAGCGGATGAACTATTATCAATAGGAGGAAGAAAAGATGTACTTACTGGAAATGAACCATGTAAAAAAAGCGTTTGATGGCCAGGGTGTGCTTCGGGATATTTCCCTGTCGGTAAAGGAAGGCGAGATCGTTTCCATCATCGGTCCATCCGGTTCGGGAAAATCCACCCTGCTTCGGTGCGCTACCATGCTGGAAGAGATGGATGGGGGAGAACTTAATTATCTGGGAGAAAAGGCTGCATGGAACGGGCCCGACGGAAAGGCCATCTATGCCAAAGGGGAAAGACGAAAGGAAATCCAGAAGAATTACGGACTGGTATTCCAGAACTTTCACTTATTTCCCCATATGACGGTTTTAAAAAACATTACCGATGCGCCGGTTCATGTGCAGAAACGGGATAAGGAAGAGGTTTTTTCTGAGGCCATGAAGCTTCTTAAAAAAATGGGACTAGAGGATAAGGCTGAAGCATATCCCTGCCAGCTTTCCGGAGGTCAGTGCCAACGGGTAGCCATAGCAAGGGCGCTTGCCCTAAATCCCAGGATCCTGTTTTTTGATGAACCGACTTCCGCTCTGGATCCGGAGCTTACAGGAGAGGTATTAAAGGTCATTAAATCCCTTGCAGACATGCACATTACCATGGTCATAGTAACTCATGAGATGGCCTTTGCCAGGGATATCTCAGACAGGATCATCTTTATGGCTGACGGCGTGATCGTAGAAGAGGGAACCCCGGAAGAGGTATTTTCTTCCAGCAATGTGCGGACCCAGAACTTCCTTGGAAGGTATGGAGAGGGTTGAAATTACCAATTTTAGGCAATTCGTAAAATTAATTAAGGAAAAAGATAAAGATTTTTCACAATCGGATGATATACTAAATGTGGAATCATAGGTGATTTAGGAAAGAAAGAAGAGGATGCTTATGAAGAAAACATGGATTATGGCAGTAGCCGTCTGTGCGGCAGTTTTATTTACAGCCTGTGGAAAATCTACAAAGAATACAGAAAGTGTAGCAAATACGGTAACGGAAAGTACGGCCCCCAGTTCTGAGAGTACGGGAGATGTAAGCCAGGAAGCGCCGGGCAACGGGGCAGAATTTAAGATACTGGCAGGTACGGTCAAAAAGGTTGGGGACAACTTGGAAAGCATGACCGTGGAGAACGACGGCAAGGAAATGTCCTTTGACTTAAGCGGTACAGTGGTAGAGACTTCCTATGCGCTGGAGCCGGAAGTGTCAGTTTCCGTTATCTATAAAGGGGAAATTTCCGGTTCGGATGCCTCTAATGCCAAGCCTGTCCTGGTGTTGGACGGGCAGGAGAACATGAAGGTGCAGGAAGTGACCGGAAGCGTTATGGACCAGGCCATGAGCACCTTTACCATTAAGACGGAATCCGGCGAAGAGATAGGATTTATCAAGGATAACTGCGAAGGTCTGGACACTGATGTGCTTGGAACCGCCACTGATGACAGCAATGGAAGCGGGGCCATAGTAAAGGTGACCTATGTGACCGTTGACTATGACGCAGGAAGCAAATCCAACTTCCCCTTAAGGGTGGAAGCCGCAAAGTAAAATGATTAAAATCCCGAATATGCAGGCATAATTTAATCCATGGAGACAAGCATTTCATAAGCCGAAGGCGTAATGAACTTCTTTTTCCAAGATAAAAAGCTTGCAAATTCGGGATTTTCATGTACAATAATAGAGATGACAGAAGAAGGGGCCAATGGACCCCTATTTTGATGATTTTGGCTAGCGAACGATAACCAGATTGCAGAAAGGGAATTTAAGATGATCAGTGCACATAACGTAACATTAAGACTCGGGAAAAAAGCATTGTTTGAAGAAGTGAACATTAAGTTTACTGAAGGCAACTGCTACGGGATGATTGGCGCCAATGGCGCGGGAAAGTCCACTTTCCTTAAAATATTATCCGGTGAATTGGAGCCGACAAACGGCGACATCGTCATAACGCCGGGACAGAGACTTTCCTTCTTAAAACAGGACCACTTTAAATATGACGGCTTCCAGGTGCTTGACACCGTTATTATGGGAAATGCCAGGCTTTATGAGATCATGAAAGAAAAAGATGCCATCTACATGAAAGAAGATTTCACCGATGAAGACGGTATCAAAGCAGCGGACTTAGAAGGTGAATTCGCTACCATGAACGGCTGGGAGGCAGAATCCGATGCGGCAAACCTCTTAAACGGTCTGGGAATCGATACAGATCTTCACTACAAATATATGAGTGAATTAAACGGTGCTGAAAAGGTTAAGGTGCTTCTTGCCCAGGCTCTGTTCGGAAACCCGGACATCCTGCTTCTTGACGAGCCTACCAACCATTTGGATCTGGATGCCATTGCATGGCTTGAGGAATTCCTTATTAACTTTGAAAATACGGTTATCGTGGTTTCCCATGACCGTTACTTCTTAAATAAAGTCTGCACCCATATTGCAGACATTGATTACAGTAAAATCCAGCTTTATGCAGGTAACTACGACTTCTGGTATGAGTCCAGCCAGCTGATGGTAAAGCAGATGAAGGAAGCCAACCGGAAAAAGGAAGAAAAGATCAAGGAGCTGCAGGAATTTATCCAGCGTTTCTCCGCCAATGCTTCCAAATCCAAGCAGGCAACTTCCAGAAAGCGTGCGTTGGAGAAAATCGAGCTGGATGACATCAAACCCTCCAGCCGTAAATATCCATACATTGATTTCCGCCCGGCCCGTGAAATTGGCAATGAGGTTATAAGTGTTAATAATTTATCAAAGACCATTGACGGAGTAAAGGTTTTAGACAATATCTCCTTTACCTTAACCCGTGAGGATAAGGTGGCTCTGGTGGGACCCAATGAGATGGCAAAGACCATTCTCTTCAAGATTCTTTCAGGGGAAATGGAGCCTGATGAGGGCGATTACAAATGGGGCCTTACCACCAGCCAGTGCTATTTCCCGAAGGACAATACAGCGGAGTTTGCTAACGATGATACCATCGTTGACTGGCTGACCCAGTATTCTCCGGAAAAGGAAGCCACTTATGTGCGGGGATTCCTTGGCCGTATGCTGTTTGCCGGAGAAGATGGCGTAAAAAAGGTACGGGTATTGTCCGGTGGAGAAAAGGTGCGCTGCATGCTTTCCAAGCTGATGATTTCCGGAGCTAACGTACTGATGCTCGACGAGCCTACGGACCACTTGGATATGGAGTCTATCACGGCACTTAATAATGGTCTGGTAAAATTCCAGGGAGTTCTGATTTTCTCCTCCCGTGACCATCAGATCGTTGAGACAACGGCTAACCGTATTATGGAAATCGTAAATGGACAGCTGATCGATAAAATCACCACCTATGATGAGTATCTGGCAAGTGATGAGATGGCTCGTAAGAGACAGGTATTTACTTTGACTGAGGAGCAGGTAGAAGAGAATAAATAGACCATGTTTCAATGAGGTAGCAGTCTGGCACTTAAGATGTCAGACTGCATCTTTTTATTTAGAGGAACAGAAGGAATCTCAGGAAACAATAATATTTTTTATGTAAGAGGTTTCGGAAATATCAGAAAAATAGTATGATAGAAAAAAGGCGGATAAATTAACCGCAGCGAAAGGATTTGAAATGACCATGGTTACGATGGAAGAGGTTGCTAAGGCTGCACATGTGTCGCGTGCTACTGTATCAAGAGTTTTATCGAATCATCCATCAATCAAGATGGAAACTCGAAGCAATGTCATGTATTGGGTAAAGAAACTGGGATATGAGCCGAATCAGGTGGCACAGAGCCTGGCGGGAAACAGGACCAATATCATCGGCGTATTATTTTCTGATTTATCTAATCCTCTGTATGCTTCTTTAATGACAGCAATCGTACATGAAGCTGAGAAATACGGATATAATGTTATTTTAGGTGATGCCCAGAGGGAAAGGGCAAGGGAAACCAATATTATTAATGGATTTAAACGACGCAAAGTAGATGGAATAATCGTAAGGCCCATAGGAACGCCCAATAAAAAATTATACAGCGGAATTAATATACCTATGGTAAGCCTTTTTAAACAGACGGAAAAGAAAAATATCATAATCAGCTCAGAAGAGGGAGGCATTCAGGTAGCAAGGCATTTCCTGGAATTAGGACATAAAAATATCGGTTATATAGGACCTTTAAAATCCCTGGCCGGAAACAATAAGTTAGAGGGGTTTCGGTCTGAGCTTGATAAAAGCGGACTGAAATTAAAAGCTGTTCTTGAATGCAACCAGCATGAAACAGTAGAAAACCAGAGAGCCTATGAAATCATCAGTCAGTATTTTAAGACCCATGATCCAGGTAAAATCTCAGCATGGTTTGCCCATAGTGATATTGCGGCAAGTGATGTAATCAAATCTCTGGCTGAACATGGACTGCAGGTACCGAAAGATGCGATTGTCTGTGGCTATAATAATACCCTTTTAGCCAAAAAGATGATCCCCACACTATCTTCGGTGGCATCACCAATAGAAGAAATTGCAGGGAAAGCGGTCAGCATGGTTCTTAATGGCATAGACGGAAATACGGAGGAGGAACTGATTAATTTATCCCCCAGACTGGTAATACGTGAATCCACCTCCAGAGGTTTATTCAAATAGCACAAAAAAATAATGTAAAATACGTCATCATATATAAATTGCATGTGCCGTCTTGACAGTTTGCCTCTTATGTTATATTCTTTATACATGCAAATGAACGCGCGTACATTGTTGCAGAGAATAGGAGGATAAGATGAGTAAAGAGAGACAGACAGCAGAACAGATCCTGCTTCATATCGGTGGTCAGGAAAATATTTTAAACGTAGAACATTGTGCCACAAGATTAAGACTTGTTTTGAAAGATGAAACAAAATTCAATAAGAAAGAAATTGAAGCAATTGACGGTGTAAAAGGAAGTTTTCTGGCATCAGGGCAGCATCAGATTATTTTGGGAACGGGGTTTGTTAATAAGGTATTTGCAGAGGTAATAGATATTACAAAGATGGACAATGGTAAAATGATACCAAAGTCTGAGGCTGCAGCGGTTCACATGAACGTATTCCAGAAGGCTTCCAGGCTGCTTGGAGATGTATTTCTGCCCATTATACCTATTTTAGTAGCGACAGGCCTTTTTATGGGCCTTCGCAGCCTCATTACCAATCTGGGGGTAGAATTGGACCCTACTTTCCTGGCTTTATCCCAGGTGCTGATTGATACTGCATTTGCTTTCCTTCCGGCACTGGTTACTTATTCTGTTATGAAAAGATCTGGAGCTTCGCCTGCACTTGGGATTGTAATAGGTCTCATGCTGGTGGCACCTCAGCTTCCCAATGCCAATCAGGTGGCCAGCGGGAAAATTGATCCGATTTATTTAAGCTTACTTGGTCTGAACATACCAATTTTAGGTTATCAGGGATCCGTGCTTCCCGCATTAATGCTGGGTGTAATTTCAGCTAAGATCGAAAAGTGGCTTAGAAAGGTTGTGCCGGATGTTCTGGATCTGATCATCACACCATTTGTTACGTTGTTTTCCAGTATGGTGATAGGTCTGGTTGTAATAGGACCTATTATGCATATTGTTGAAAAAGGACTGGTAGAGGCAATTTCTTTTTTGATGAACATACCCCTGGGTATCGGCGGATTTGTCGTTGGAGCGCTGCAGCAGGCGGTGGTGATCACTGGGCTTCATCATACGTTTAAGGCTCTTGAGGTTGAACTTCTGGCAAACACGGGCTCCAATCCGTTCAATGCTCTGGTGTGCGGCGCTATTGTGGCACAGGGAGCAGCAGGGATTGCGGCTGCTTTAAAAACAAGGAATAAGAAACAAAAATCACTGTATCTCACTTCGGTTCTGCCTGCGTTTTTAGGAATCACCGAGCCGTTGATATTCGGCGGAAATTTACCCAGGCTTACCCCGTTTATATGCGGATGCATTGGAGGAGGTTTTGCCGGTATGTTCTCTTCTTTCGTGGGGCTTGCCGGAACTGGCATGTCTATTACAGCATTACCAGGTATTCTGCTTTATTTAAATGGACAGCTTGGAAAATATTTAATTGCATGTGCCATAGGATTTGTAGTGGCCTTTGTTTTGACCTATATATTCTATAAGACAGAAGAATAATTAATGATTAATAAGGAGTATCATGGAACGATTATATAATAACATAACGCTGCCGGATCTCTGGCCGCCCCATAACAGGGAGGAAACGCTGGATAAGCCCTTAAGAGTTCCATATCTGCAGGAAAAGCCGGAGTATGTTGATATATCGGTTGGCAGGCAATTATTTATAGATGACTTTCTGATCAGCGAAACGGACCTGATCAGGGAATTTGGTAAGCCTGAAATACCGGATCAGCCTGTTTTATGGCCTCAAACCACCATGGAGCTGAACGATGGTTATTGTACATGTGCCTGCCCTTTTAATGGCGGAGTGTTTTATGATGCTCAAAGCCGGAAATTTAAAATGTGGTATCATGCAGGATGGTTCGATGGAAGTGCTTATGCGGAAAGTGATGATGGATTTAAGTGGAAGCGGTTAAGTGAGATTTCTCCTTCAGGGAATTCTGACCGGATACTGGAACACATTCCGGGTTATTTGAGGGATGGAGATGCCGTATGGGTGGATGAGTATGCCAAGACCCCGGATGAGAAATATAAGATGCTGGTATTTTATCGGTGTTTTTCTGAGGATTTTAAATATTATCATCTTAAGCCAAAACATGCGCATGATGATCCCACATCTGTTCCGCCTGAGGAAATAACGGTATTATATAAGTCAGCAGACGGGATACACTGGACAGAAGTATGCAAAACAAGCCCTTCAGGGGATAATACAACATTTTTTTATAATCCGTTTCGTAAAAAGTGGATTTACAGCATGAGGACTTTTTCGGAACTGGACAGTAGAGTGAGAGTACGCAGTTATTATGAAACGGATGACTTTTATAAGGGCAGTCAGTGGCGAAGCAAAGATTTAAGCTTTTGGGCCAGAACCGATATTTATGATAAACCCGACAGGGATCTGGGATATTATACACAGCTGTATAATTTGGATGCAGTGGCGTATGAAAGCGTAATGCTCGGCATTTATTCCGTATTTATGGGACCTCCCAATTTTGTATGTGAAAAGACAGGATTGCCGAAAATCAATGACTTAAAGCTAGCATTCAGCAGAGATGGCTTTCATTTTGACAGACCTACGTATGAGGATTTTATAAGTTCCTCTAGACAGGAAGGAAGCTGGGACTACGGATATCTCCATCCTGCAAACGGTATCTGCACGGTGGTGGGGGACGAGTTATATTTTTACTATTCTGCTTTTTCTGGAGATTCTCCGAATTTCGGCAGTCATAAATATTCCGGAGGAGCAGTAGGCGTTGCCAGACTAAGGCGGGATGGGTTCGCTGCAATGAAAGCGGAAGATACAGAAGGTACTTTAACGACAGAGTTATTAAAATATCAGGGAGAGTACCTGTTTGTAAATGCACAATGCACCGAAGGCTGGATGGCTGCCGAAATTCTGGATCCGGATGGAAATGTAATACCGGGATACTCCAGGCAGGATTGCTGTCTGATGAAGGAAGATAAGACGAAATTCCAAATAAAGTGGCGGGATAAACAAACTTTAAAAGACGTTGCTCCGGATAAAGTAAAAATCCGGTTTATCCTGTACAATGCTGCAATATTTGCTTTCTGGATTACAGACAGTAAAGAAGGAAAAAGCCACGGTTATCTTGGGGCAGGCTCTCCGGGGCTTACGTCCGGGAACAAAGATGACTGAAAGACATGAATAAAAGTGATCCGGGTGCCGGCAAAGCAGGGGATTCATCCTGCTGGACGGGAAGCCTCCGAACGGATGGTTATAATACCATCTGTCCGGGGGTTTTTTCTCTTTACAGAGAGTCCGTAATTGCACAAAGTTCTCCTATGTCGTATAATCTTTTTGAAAGGAGGTGAGAACAATTGATACCATCGATTATTATGCCTATGCTTCCCATATGAGAGGCTGGAATCCTCAGTTTAAGGCGGTGACAGCAGTAGCTTCCCTGCTCTTTTGCATCGGGGCGAATGACAGGAAGGTGTCGGTGATGGTGCTTTTCATTATGTCTGCTATTACCATATTGGCAGGCGGCGTTCCCTGGAAAAATTATCTGGCCCTTCTTAAGATCCCTCTTGCATTTCTCCTTTTGGGCACAGCAGCCATTGTCATCGACATATCATCGGTACCCCATGGACGGGCGCTTGTTTCTGTTTCTGGAGTTTCCCTGTATCTGACAGAAGGCGGGCCGGAGCTTGCTATAGGTCTGATCTTAAAGGCGCTTGCCGCTTTAAGTACCATGTATATGCTAATGCTTTCCACTCCGGCAAGCGAGATCATCTGTGTGTTCCGAAGGCTTCATGTCCCCAAAATAATTCTGGAACTGATGAACATGATTTACCGGTTTATCTTCGTAATGATGGATACCCAGTGCTTCATGAAGCAGGCGGCCGAGTCAAGGCTGGGGTACTGCGATTTCAAGACTTCCTGCCGCTCCTTTGGAAGCACGGCCGGAAATCTGTTCGTGGTTTCCTTAAAAAAGGCCAATACCTATTATGATGCACTGACTGCCCGCTGCTATGACGGAGAGCTTTTGTTTCTGGAAGAGGAAAAAGGGGTAAAAGGGTGGCAGCTTTGGGCGGCAGCGGGTTATTTTATGGTCCTGTTATGGGTGCGTCTGCTGGCTTAACCGGCTTGTGGGACAGAAACAACAGAAGAAGGAGGTGAGGGATGATGGAGCAAATACTTTTGCAGGCAGAAAACCTGTGCTATTCCTATGGACAGGGCAAGCAGGTTTTAAAGGATATCAATATAACCGTGAGAAAGGGAGAGAAAATCGTGATTCTTGGTTCTAACGGTGCAGGTAAATCCACCTGCTTTCTCAATTTAAACGGCGTATACCGTCCGGATTCCGGAAGGATTCTTTACCGCGGGGAGGTGATAGGAAAAAAGGATTTAAATGAGCTGAGAAAAAATGTAGGGATCGTCTTTCAGGATGCGGACAATCAGATCATCGCTTCTACAGTGTTTGCAGAGGTATCCTTTGGCCCGATGAATTTAAAGCTTCCGAGAGAGGAAGTGAAGAAACGGGTGGAGGAGGCCCTGGAATACATGAATTTAGGGTCGATGAGGGACCGGCCGCCCCACTATTTAAGCGGGGGGGAGAAAAAGCGTGTCAGCATAGCCGATATCATAGCCATGGAATCCGAGGTGGTCATATTTGACGAGCCTACTGCCTCTCTGGATCCGGTCAATGTGGAAATGTTAGAAGGTGTTCTGGATAAGATGAATGAGATGGGGAAAACTCTTTTGATTTCAACCCATGATGTGGATTTTGCCTACCGTTTTGCAGACCGGGCGGTGATATTTGCCGGGGGGCGCATCATAGCAGACGGTCCGGTGAGGGAAGTGTTTGAGGATGATGAAGTATTAAATCAGGCCAATTTAAAAAGGCCGGTTCTTTTAGAGGTTTATAACAGCCTGGTGAGGCACCGCATTTTAGAAGAAGGCGGGGACTCTCCCAGAGATGCCGGAGAACTGGAAATGCTCTTACAAACACAAAGAAATTGACAGAAACGTATGAAACAGCTACAATACTACATATCATATGAAAGGTGCCTGTGAAAATTCTCCGCAGGATAATAGGGAAAAGGGTGCAAATCCCATACGGTCCCGCCGCTGTAAGTGGGGAGCAGGGCTCAATAAATCACTGGGAAACCGGGAAGAGGAGCTGCTGTGAAGATACACGAGTCAGAAGACCTGCCTTTCATAAGGAAGTTCGATTCGCCTTTGGCTCATCGAACGGCTAATTTACTAATTCAGGCTACGCCTTCATTAAGTAAATTATGCCTGCGATGCATCTGGTTACGAGCGATGACCAGATGCCGGGAAGTCTTTTTGTTGTATAAAGATTTACCCTGTGAGCGCCGGTCTGATGAGTGGGAATCATCGGAATCAGGTGCTTATTTTATTGGAACACCCTTCGGGTATACCTTTACCTCCGATAAAGCGGGATGGGCCTTACCCAAAAAGCTGGGTGGAAAACGGAAAGGAGAATGAAAATGAGTAAGAAAGAAAAAAGAGTCATGAAACTTGTCATTGCATTTGCCCTGGCCTTTGGAATTGTTCCAAGCGCCTATGGAATGCACATTATGGAGGGGTATCTTCCAGTGGGATACTGTATCGCCTGGGGGGCCATTTGCGTACCGTTTCTGGCAGCGGGATTCTTCTCCATCAGGAAGAGGCTTCAGGAGAACAGGAAAACCATCACCATACTGGCTATGTCGGGAGCTTTTATTTTTGTCATATCATCCTTAAAGATCCCGTCCGTAACCGGAAGCTGTTCCCATATGACAGGAACCGGCCTTGGAGCACTTTTATTCGGGCCGTCCGCAGTCAGTATTCTGGGAATGATCGTGCTGATATTCCAGGCCATATTACTGGCCCACGGCGGACTTACGACGCTGGGAGCCAATACCTTTTCCATGGCAATTGCAGGACCGTTCGTCTCTTTTGGAATTTATAAATTATTAAAAATGCTGAAGGTAAATAAACTGGTCAGTATTTTCCTGGCAGCAATGATCGGTGACCTGTTTACATATTGTGCAACTGCCATTCAGCTTGCACTTGCTTATCCATCGGAAGCAGGCGGCGTATTTGCTTCTACCGTTAAGTTTTTAGGGGTATTTGCACCAACCCAGCTTCCCCTAGCAATTATTGAGGGAATCCTCACCACAGTGATCATCATCACACTTGAAACGTATGCACTTCCGGAACTGAAGGCAATTGGATTTTCAAAGGAGGTTCAGTAATATGACCAGTAAAAACAAAACGATCGTAGCAACTCTCCTGATTTTAGCTTTCCTGATTGCAGCGGTTCCCCTCTTTGCCTTAAAGGGAGCCGAATTCGGCGGTTCTGATGATGCAGGAAGCCAGATGATATCGGAGATCCAGGGAACGGAATATGAGCCATGGTTTACACCGGTCATGGAAACCTTCATCGATGGAGAGCTTCCCGGAGAAGTGGAAAGCCTGCTCTTTTGTATCCAGACCGGTATCGGTGTTGGCGTTCTGGCCTTTTTTATGGGACGGTTCGTGGAACGGAAGAAATGGCAGGAAAAAGGGAAATAATGAGATAGGATAAGAATTTAATAGGATAAAAGCTGATAGAGGGTGTCTTAGAGGAAAAAACCTTTAAGACACCCTCAAATTACAATGCTATATATGCATTTCATTTACATGAATAATCGCGCCTAATATATTAGAATCATTATTATAACTGCATTTATCAATTCTAGTTGTTATAAATTCCTCGCCCTTAAAATAGCTCTTACAAGTGCTCTGAAACTTTTCTCTGACAGCTTTGATAAACCAGGCTTCTTCTGAAACTCCTCCGCCGATACATATGATTTCCGGATTATAAAATACAGCAATTGTCAGCAATTGAATGGATATATTATTAATCCATTCATCAACTGCTTCTTTAGCAGTTATATCTCCATGTAAATATTTATCACATACTTCGTTTCCATAGATAACCTTATCTTCTGAAGTTAACTTACTGTTATATATTTTAATCAAAGCTGTCATAGAGCAATAATCCCCTTGACAGTCAAGAGCCCCAGTTTTAAAATTCATGAATGGCAAGTGGTGAAATTCTCCCGCATAGCCATCCTTACCATATATAACACCTTTCTCATCACATAAACACCCGCCGGTGCCTGTTCCGATGATTAAAAATGCAGAAGAGCGGCTCCCTTTTGCATTTCCTATTTTAAATTCACAAAGGCCGGCGGATTTGGCATCATTGATTGTTGCCACCTTCTTATTTGTCCTTTTTCCTATTTCACAATTAACATTGCTATCCTTCATGATACATACATTTGCAGCAGCATAAGATTTTACATTGGAATTTTCATCAATGAGCCCTGGAGCGCTTACTCCTATATTTTTTATTGAGTTAAGGTCTCTTATATTTGAACATATGTAATCATAAAATTCATGTATGCTGTCAAACTTCTGGGTTTTAGCTTTCCAACGGTCAACAATATGGTACGTTTCATCTGCTAATGCATATTTAATAAATGTTCCGCCTATATCAATCCCTAAACAATATTCCATATCCCTCTCCTTAGCCCACTGATTATTCTTTTATTCTGTGAAACGAATACTATGAAAACACTTTCCCCTTCATTATTATTAGAATATCTCAAAAGAAGTGGATTCGTCAACGGGAAAATGATATACTATTTCTATCTTTTATAAGAGGTGAAAAACAATGAAAAAAATGATTTCTTGGAATGTAAACGGCCTTCGCGCCTGCGTGGAAAAGGGCTTTTTGGATTATTTTAACGAAGTAGACGCGGATGTATTTTGTATCCAGGAGAGCAAACTCCAGGAGGGACAGATCGAACTTGATCTTCCCGGTTATCATCAGTACTGGAATTATGCGGAAAAGAAAGGCTATTCAGGGACTGCCATATTTACGAAGGAGATGCCTTTGTCAGTGGCTTATGGAATCGGTATAGAGGAGCATGACAGGGAAGGCCGTGTGATCGCAGCTGAATATCCGGAATACTATGTAGTTACCTGCTATACCCCTAATTCCCAGAATGAGCTGGCTCGTCTTCCTTACCGGATGACATGGGAGGAGGCCTTCTTCGCCTATTTAAAAAAGCTGGAGGAGAAAAAGCCGGTGGTTTTCTGCGGAGACCTCAATGTAGCTCATAAGGAAATCGATTTAAAAAATCCTAAGACCAACCGGAAAAATGCAGGCTTTACCGATGAAGAAAGGGAGAAGTTTACCCTCCTTTTGAAAAATGGTTTTATTGACACATACCGTTATTTCTATCCGGAGCTGGAAGGTGTATACTCCTGGTGGTCTTACCGGTTTAGCGCCAGGCAGAAAAATGCAGGCTGGCGCATTGACTATTTCTGCGTTTCTGAAGGCTTAGAGGACAGGCTTATAAGCGCGGACATCCATACCGAGGTCTTAGGCTCCGACCACTGCCCTGTGGAGCTTGTGATCCGTTAGAGAGTATCAGACAGGAGAGAACGATTAGGAATGAATTTACTGACAATTGAACATTTAACAAAATCATATACGGAACGTCTGCTTTTTGATGATACCAGCTTCAGCATCAATGAAGGGGATAAGATCGGGTTGATCGGTATTAACGGAACCGGAAAATCCACTTTGCTGCGGATCGTGGCAGGTCTTGAGGAGCCGGATCAGGGGACTGTGGTAAAGGGGCGGAATTTAGATATCCGTTTTCTGTCTCAGAATCCAGTCTTCCATGAAGGTGATACCATTTTAGAGAGCATTGTCCGGGATAATGAAGGGCATGAGCATGTCTGGGATTTGGAAAGCCAGGCAAAGGCCATGCTGACCAGACTGGGATTTACGGACTTTGATTCCAAGGTGGAGACCTTATCAGGAGGACAGAGAAAACGGGTGGCATTAGTCAGCGTCCTTCTTGGAAATACCGATTTACTGGTCCTTGACGAGCCTACCAACCATTTAGACAGCAGCATGGCGGACTGGCTGGAGGACTATTTAAAGCGCTTTAGAGGGGCGCTTTTAATGGTGACCCATGACCGGTATTTTCTGGACAGCGTTACCAACCGGATTGTGGAGCTGGATAAGGGAAAGCTTTACAACTATCAGGAGAACTATGAAGGGTATTTAAAGCTTAAGGCAGAGCGTATGGACATGGAGGCGGCCACAGAGCGGAAACGCCAATCCATCCTTAAAGTGGAGCTGGAATGGATGCAGCGTGGCGCCAGAGCACGTTCTACCAAACAGAAGGCCCATATCCAGCGCTATGAGAATCTTCGTGACCAGGAGGGGATTAAGATTGATCAGACGGTGGAACTGGATTCCGTTTCAAGCCGTCTGGGGCGTACCACAGTGGAGCTTAATGAGATCAACAAAGCCTTTGGGGAAAAAGTTCTGATGAAGGACTTTACTTATGTGTTCTTAAAAAATGACCGCATCGGCATCATTGGGCCTAATGGAAGCGGCAAGTCCACGTTGATGAAGATCATAGCAGGGTGGCTGGAGCCTGATGCTGGGGCGGTCACCATAGGCCAGACTGTGAAAATGGGATATTTTTCTCAGGAAAGCGAAGACATGGATGACAGCGTTAAGGTCATTGATTACATCCGGAATGTGGCGGAGTATGTAAAGACAAAGGATGGAAGCATAAGCGCCTCTCAGATGCTGGAACGCTTTCTGTTTCCCTCAAGCGTTCAGTACACCACCGTCAGTAAACTGTCCGGCGGGGAGAAAAGAAGGCTTTATCTGCTCCGAATCCTTATGGAAGCGCCGAATGTGCTTTTGCTTGACGAGCCGACCAATGATCTGGATATCCAGACTCTGACGATCTTAGAGGATTATCTTGACAGTTTTCAGGGGATTGTAGTGGCAGTTTCCCATGACCGGTATTTTCTTGACCGGGTCGTGCGCCGGATCTTTGCCTTTGAGGGCCAGGGCCAGGTGACTCAGTATGAGGGAGGCTTTACCGATTATCAGGCGGCATTTCAGGAGAAATATCCGGAAGGTCTTCCGGGTCAGGGAGAGGAAGCTGCAAAAAGTTCGGAGGCCACGGAAAAAAAGAGCAAGGAAAAGCCAAGAGGAGAGCGGAAGCTTAAATTTTCCTTTAAGGAACAAAGGGAATGGGAAACCATAGAGGAGGATTTGGCGGCTCTGGAAGAAAAGATCGAAGCCCTGGACAGGCAGATGGGAGAAGCTGCAAGCGATTACACCAAGCTGAATAGGCTGATGGAGGATAAGACAGAGCAGGAAAGGCTGCTGGAAGAGAAGATGGAGCGTTGGATGTATCTAAACGAACTGGCAGAACAGATTGAGAACCAATAAGAAGCACGATAAAAGTCAGCAGAAACCATTCCGGGATCGGACCAAGAGACGGAGGAGATAAGCGATATGGAACAGTATAAGATTGCAAAGCATGAGATGGGAACCTATTCTATGGGGCTCTCAAGGGTATCCGGCGGAATCCGTCTGAGTGTGGCTGCACAAGGTGAAGAATGCAGGGTCCTTATCTATAGGACCGGAGATGAAACACCGGTGCAGACTCTTTCCTTTCCTGCAGAGTCCAGAAAAGGTGATGTATGGAACATAACCATTTTGGGTGAGGATTTTAATAATCTGGAATACTGCTTTGAAATTGACGGAAAACTGTTTTCAGATCCTTATGGCACGAGATTTACCGGACGGGAGGTATGGGGAGATCTTGAACAAGCTTCCACTATTTTAAGAACTCCCATCGAGTTTTCTGATTTTGATTGGGAAGAGGATAAGCTTCTTCAGATTCCGTATGAAGACAGTATCATATACCGGCTTCATAACCGGGGTTTTACTAAGCACGCCTCTTCCAAAGTAAAGAACAGAGGGACCTTTGATGCCATACGGGAAAAGATCCCTTATTTGAAGGAACTGGGCATTACTGCGGTGGAGCTGATGCCGGTGAATGAATTTTCCGAGGTTATCATGCCGGAGCCTGTGTATGGGAACCCTTTTGGTGTGGATAAACCGGTTGGAAAATTGAATTATTGGGGATATGCGTCAGGCTGGTATTTTGCACCTAAGGCCTCCTACGCCTCTATAAAGGCCCCGGCTTTGGAGTTTAAAGGCCTTGTGAAGGCTCTTCATAAGGAGGGACTTGAGTTGATCGTGGAGCTTTTCTTTACCGGAAAGGAACCGCCCTCCTTTGTACTTGATGTGGTTCGGTACTGGGCGGATGAATTTCATGTGGACGGGATTCATCTGGTGGGAACCCCACCCCTTTACCTTCTTGAACGGGATCCCTATCTGAGCCGGATCAAGCTGTTTGCGGTTTCCTGGGACAAGGTCTTTGAAGGAAAGGTTAAGCACTTAGGAGAGTATAACGATGGCTTTCTGGTGGATATGCGCCGGGTATTAAAGGGTGACGAGGAACAGATGAAAAACCTTGCATTCCGCACCAGGAGTAATCCGGGAGGATACGGCGTCATTAATTATATGGCCAATACCAACGGATTTACTATGATGGATATGGTATCTTACGATACCAAGCATAATGAGGAAAATGGGGAGAAAAACCAGGATGGCAATCCCTATAATTATTCCTGGAACTGCGGGGTCGAAGGGCCAACGAAACGGAAAAAGGTAGTGGAACTTCGGAAAAAGCAACTGCGCAACGCATTCCTTCTTTTGTTTTTGAGCCAGGGAACGCCCCTTATTATGGCTGGAGATGAATTCGGCAATTCCCAGTCAGGCAATAATAATGCATATTGCCAGGATAATGAAGTGTCGTGGCTGAACTGGAATCTGGTTAAGACCAATCAGGATATTCTGGAGTTTGTAAAGGCAGTGATCGCATTCCGGAAGGCTCATCCGGTGTTCCATATGCCGAAGGAGCCGAGGATCATGGATTATCTGGCATGCGGATTTCCGGATGTTTCCTATCATGGAATAAAGGCATGGTGCCCGGAGTTTGATAATTTCCGGCGTCAGCTCGGAATCTTTTACTGTGGGGAATATGGAAGAAAACCGGATGGGACTGCTGATGACAACTTCTATGTGGCTTATAACATGCACTGGGAACCACACGAGTTTGATCTTCCTAATCTGCCGAAGAAGGAGCAATGGCATGTGGTCTTTCATACGGATAAAGGGGAAGAAAACGGCATGTACCCGGAAGGCAGGGAGCCAGCGGCAGAAGGGAAACGGTTTCTGGTTCCGCCAAGGTCCATCGTGGTTTTTATAGGAAATTAAGGGCAATCAATCGATTGCCCTTATTTTTTTATGTATTTTTCATGAGCACATTTTTGTTTGTTTTAAAAAGACAAATTTAGGTATCAATTAACATAGAAAATAAAGCTTAATTATAATAATTAATAAAAGTCAGTGATATATTGCATAAAAGAGGTGGGGCAATGCAAGTTATTGAAAAGCGCGCGTTCAATTTATTGCAGCATTTGCTGAATGACAGAAATTTTTCCGTTAGCAAGGCCATGGATTTATTAGGCTGTTCCAAAAGGCAGATTGAATACGATGTGAGTAAGATCAATGAGCTTCTGAAAGAAAATGAGATTGAACGAATCAGATTGTCAAGAGGGAGATTTCTGATTAATAAGGATACAATTGACAAAGTAACGAGGTTAAACCTGCCCCATCAGAAATTCATTGTTAATGGGGAAAATAAAGTCTGGATGATCTGTATTCAGATTTTTTGTACAAGAGAACCTTTGGGGTTGAATCATTTTATTACGAAGCTGCAATCAAGTAAGAATACGGTATTAGGTGATTTAAAGAAAATCGCAAAGATAGGCAGTCAGTATAAGGTAGAATTAAAATATTCAAGAAAATTGGGTTATTACTTTGAAGGTGAGCCCATTAAAATCCGATCTCTGGTATTGCTGTCAATTATTAACTTGAAAGACAACTTTTTATGTAGAGAACTGATCTCGCTGGCAGTGTCGGACAATTCTTATGAAGCTGTATTTGAAGAAACAAAAGACAAGGTAGAGTCCTTGATTAAGGAATTTAATTTGCCGATCATGAAGGAATATCTGATCCTGGTGATCTATTTTATCAGTTTAATGCCCTATCACGGTCAGTCAATTTCATACGTATCCCCCATGATTCATGAACCCATGTGGAACCACCTCCCCCTTTATGCAGCTGTAACAGCTTTTTATGAGTCACTGTCGTTTCATTTGTCCAAGGAAGAGATTGACTATTTGTTTGTACTTTTGTTAAGCATGTCGTTAGGAGATAACATGTATTTCCAGCTTTACGATTGGAGATGTGCCAAGGCCTGATTAACCGTTTTGAAGTTATCACGGGAACTGTGGTGCAGAAGAAGGCGGGCATATCAGAAAACATGCTGATGCATTTACGTTTGGCCTATTTTCGGCTGAAGTATGGGATACCGGTAGTGAACCCGGCATTGATGCAGGTTAAAAAAGAGTACGGAGAGGTATTTGACATATGCAGATTGGTGCTGGAGCCCTTTGGGGATTATTTGGACTGCTTGATTCCCGATGATGAGATTGCCTATATTGCCTTGCATTTCATGACGGTAATGGATTTGCCGGATCAGGATAAGATCAGAAAAAGAGCGATTATCGTATGCCAGAACGGACTTGCAAGCTCTGTTATGATGAAAAACCAATTAATAAAAATATTTCCTGAAATAAACGTTGTGACTACCTGCAATGCAGAAGAGTTCAAAGGGATTCCGCTTGAAACTTATGACATGGTTTTTTCCACTACCGAGGGGATCGATGTACCTGAAGAGAAGTATTTGTTCGTGTCCTCCCCCATTTTAACGGTGGAAGAAAAATTCATAATAAGTGAGGCGGTATATTCTTCGGTATTTGGAATCAGATCAGAAGCTAATGTAACAGTTCCTTCCATCTTGGAAATCGTAGAGAAATACGCAATGATTCATGATCAAAAAGGATTAAGCAGCGACTTAAAGAACCTCTTGCAGAAGAAGTATAAAAAAGAAAGCAACAGAGAAGGAGGATTACCTGTGATAAAAGACCTTCTTACGAAGGAAACCATACAATTTGCTTCCCATGTGAACAATTGGGAGGAAGCAATCTGGCTGGGGGCAAGGCCTTTATTGGAGAATGGTTCCATAACAAAAGATTATATCAATGCAATGATAGATAATGTAAGGGGCTTTGGTCCCTATATCGTAATATGTCCCTATGTTGCGATCCCTCATGCACAGAATCAATCAGGGGTCAATAAACTGGGAATGAGTTTTTTGAAGCTGGAAGAAGAGGTTTGCGTGCTGGATAATCCCCAAAAGCCGGTTAAGGTATTCATTACCATTGCGGCGATCGATAATTACACACATTTAAGAGCGCTTGCCCAATTATCTAATATTTTAACTAACGAAGAGACCAGGAAACAATTCGTAGCTTGTAACTCAGTGGAGGATGTCATCAAAGTGCTAGATATTGATGAAGAATAATAAAATGAGGTAAATATCATATGAAGATATTGGCAGTTTGCGGTTCAGGGCTTGGAAGCAGTTTTATGATGGAAATGAATATAAAAAGTGTGTTAAAGGAGATTGGGGCAGCAGGAATTGAGGTGGATCACAGTGATTTAGGGGGTGCGACACCGGGAACGGCAGATATCTTTATTGCAGGAAGAGATATCGCGATGGCAATGACCCATTTAAAAGGAGTCGTAGAGCTTGATAACCTGCTTGATAAAAAAGAATTGAAGGAAAAATTGGAAGAGTCCTTAAGGAAACTGAATGTAATCTGATTGCGCAAAGAGAGGAGAAGACAATGGCTGTTTTAAATATAATACAGGAAATTCTTTCGACCCCTGCAGTATTAGTGGCATTAATTGCTTTGATAGGTCTATTGCTGCAAAAGAAACCCGCGGCAGATACTATCAGAGGTACCATAAAGTCATTTCTTGGTTTTATCGTGTTATCGGCAGGTGCAGATGTGATCGTCACATCTCTGGCTCCGTTAGGAGGCATGTTTCAGGAGGCGTTTCATACGGCAGGAGTTGTGCCTAATAACGAGGCCATTATTGCGGTGGCATTAAAAGAGTATGGCCAGGTTACTGCCCTGATCATGTTTTTCGGAATGTTCGCCAATATCTTAATTGCCCGTATTACCAGATTTAAATATGTTTTTCTCACAGGACACCATACTCTTTATATGGCCTGTATGATTGGTGTTATCTTAATTACCATCGGCATGTCTACCGCTGCGACAGTCGTGGTGGGAGCGGTTGCTCTTGGAATTGTAATGGTGCTGTTCCCTGCCCTGGCACAGCCAACGATGAAAAAGATAACGAAATCCGATGAAGTGGCTTTCGGACATTTCAGCACCATCGGATATTGGTCTTCTGCAATGATCGGTAAATTAGTAGGGAAAAATTCTAAGTCCACGGAAGAGATAGAATTCCCTAAATCACTTGCATTTTTAAGAGACAGTTCCGTATCTATTTCCCTGACTATGGTCATCTTTTATCTGATTCTTGCACTCTTTTGCGGACCGGATTATGTAAAGAACAACTGGTCAGACGGAACGAATTATATAATGTTTTCCATTACTAAAGGAATTCAGTTTGCGGCAGGAGTATTTATCATTTTACAGGGAGTGCGCCTGATCCTTGCAGAAATTGTGCCTGCATTCAAGGGTATTTCGGAAAGGCTGATTCCCAATGCGAAACCGGCGTTAGACTGCCCGATTGTGTATACCTTTGCGCCTAATGCTGTATTAATTGGTTTCTTTTCCAGTTTTGTAGGCGGGATCGCAGGTATGGTAATGCTTATTCTTACCGGAGGAATCATCATATTGCCGGGAGTTGTGCCTCACTTCTTCTGTGGTGCTACGGCGGGAGTTTTCGGCAATGCCAACGGAGGGGTAAAAGGAGCTGTATTTGGGTCCTTTATAAACGGTTTAATGCTGACCTTTGCCCCCCTTCTCTTAATGCCATTGCTTGGTGATCTGGGTTACCAGGGAACAACCTTCTCTGATCTGGATTTTATAGCCTCCGGATTCTTGATCGGTAAAGCCGGGCAATTAGGGCCTATAGCTGCTACCATATTCGTATTTGGGGTATTGGCAGTCATGGTCGCTGTTTCAATTAAGAAACCTGGGAGAAAAGAATCAGAATCATGATACATAAAGAGGAGGGCTGTAATGCCTGATGGTATGTTCAGGCATTACAGCTCTTCTTTCTCCGGAAGACAGGATTTTCTGTCAGAGATTAAAGAAAGAGGGATTGGAATGGAGTATAAGGAGCTGCAATTAATAGCCAATGATATCCGCAAGGGAATCATTGAGGCCGTATATCATGCGGGCTGCGGACATCCGGGAGGGTCTTTATCCGCAGCAGAAGTACTGACATATCTGTTTTTTAAAGAGTTGAATATTGATGAAAAAGACCCGGGAAAGGAAGACCGGGACCGGTTTATCTTATCAAAGGGTCATATAACGCCAGGGTACTATGCAGTTCTGGCTAACCGTGGATTCTTTCCTGTGGATGAATTATCGGCTTTTCGGAAAATAGGTTCCAGGTTACAGGGGCATCCCGATATGAAGAAAACGCCTGGCGTGGATATGTCCAGCGGCTCTTTGGGACAGGGTATCTCCGTTGCTGCCGGGATGGCTTTGTCAGGAAAGCTGTCTTTAAAAAACTACCGCGTCTACGCGCTGGCAGGTGACGGGGAAATACAGGAAGGGCAGGTATGGGAAGCTGCCATGTTTGCAGCCCACAGGAAATTAGACAATCTGGTCGTGATTGTAGATAATAATAAACTCCAGATAGACGGAACCGTTGAGGAGATCTGCTCTCCATATCCCATTGACAAGAAGTTTGAGGCTTTTGGGTTTCATGCCGTGACAGTTGATGGCCATAATTTTGGGGAACTGGAAGAAGCCTTTTTGGCAGCAAAGCAGGTAAAAGGGAAACCAACGGTCATTATTACGAAGACAATAAAGGGAAAAGGCATCTCATTTATGGAAGATAATTTGTCCTGGCATAGCGGCGTACTGAATGAAGTACAGTATCAGCTTGCTATGGACGAATTGGAAAGGGAAAGGAAGTTGTTATGTCAGGGATCATAAAGAAGGCGACCAGAGACAGTTATGGGGAAGCATTAGTGGAATTAGGCAATATCCATGAAGATTTACTTGTATTGGATGCTGACCTGGCTTCTGCAACGAAGACCGTTTATTTTAAAAATGCATTTCCTGACAGACATATCGACTGCGGGATAGCAGAGTGCAATATGATGGGGGTTGCTGCAGGCTTGTCTTTAACAGGTAAAGTTCCCTTTGCCAGCTCCTTTGCCATGTTTACGGCAGGCCGTGGGTTTGAACAGATACGCAATTCCATTGGATACCCCGGTTTAAATGTAAAAATCGGAGCCACTCACGGAGGGATTTCTGTAGGAGAGGATGGAGCCACGCATCAATGCAATGAGGACTTTGCTCTCATGAGGACCATACCGGGAATGGTTGTCATATGTCCTTCGGATGACATTGAAACAAAAGAGGCGGTAAAGGCAGCATATAACCATAAAGGGCCTGTTTATTTAAGATTTGGAAGAGTCCCTGTTCCTTCTGTTAATCAGAGGGAAGACTATCATTTTGAGATTGGCAAAGGGGTCGTATTAAAAGAGGGCAGGGATATCACTGTGATTGCAAATGGAATCCTGGTTAATGAAGTTCTGGAGGCAGAGAAGGTATTATCGGAAAAGGGGCTCCAGGCACAGATAATAAATATCCATACCATTAAGCCTCTCGATAAGGATTTAGTAATCCAGTCAGCAAAAAAGACAGGAAAAATAGCAGTAGTAGAGGAACATTCCATTATCGGGGGATTAGGAAGCGCGGTGTGTGATGCCCTGTCTGAACATTATCCGGTCCCCGTTTTAAAAATAGGCGTGAATGACGTCTATGGAAGATCCGGCTCTGCAAGAGAACTGCTAAGAGAGCATGAACTGGATTCAGAAAGCCTGGCAAATCGCATTCTTAATTTTTATAATGAGTAATAATTCGCTTTTAAATATTTAAAGAAGACACACCATGGAGGAAGATTGCCTTGGTGTGTTTTCTTATGCAGTTTTTTCAGGGAAGGCTGTATGGAATCGCTGGACTGAGGGGAACCGTATAATCTTGACAATTTCTTGACATGGTACCTTTTCATTTTAACACCGTCTTGATTTTTTCTCTGATATGATTGTGAGCACAGGGAGAAGAAAAATAAATGAATCAGGAGAGGAAATCATGGGAGCTATATTGATGCTCGTGAGCATTATCGGTGTTTTATTGTTAATTTATTTATTTTACATTTTATTTCGAGGTGATCAGTTATGAGCCATATTATTTTGCAGGATATATTTTATATTGCTGTTTTAATCGGATTGTCCGTTCCTTTGGGCATTTATATATACAAGGTTATGACAGGGCAAAGGGTATTTTTAACACCTGCCCTCGCCCCTGTGGAAAAGGAGATTTATAAGCTTATGGGCATTGCCGCCGAGGATGAGATGAACGCAGGAAAGTATGCGCTTTCCGTTTTTTTATTCAGCGGGGCAGGCTTTGTTTTTCTTTTCAGTTTAATAATGCTGCAGGGATTTTTGCCATTTAATCCGGAGGGTTTGAAGGGAACCAGCTGGCATCTGGCCTTTAACACAGCCGCCAGCTTTGTTTCCAACACCAACTGGCAGTCCTATTCAGGCGAATCCACCCTGTCCTATTTCACCCAGTTTTCAGGTCTTGTGGTCCAGAACTTCGTGTCGGCTGCAACGGGGATTGCCGTCCTCTTTGCCCTAATCAGAGGCTTTGTCCTGAAACAGAAAAAAACCATTGGTAATTTCTGGGCAGATTTAATAAGGTCCACGCTTTATATCCTGATCCCGATTTCTTTTCTCGTGGCTTTGCTGCTTGTTTCCCAGGGGGTGGTACAGACGTTTGGTTCCTACAAAGAAGTTGCCATGCTGGAAAATGGAGCCTTGCAGACAATACCCTTAGGTCCTGCGGCAAGCCAGATCGCGATCAAGCAGCTTGGAACAAACGGAGGCGGCTTCTTTGGTATGAACTCTGCGTTTCCTCTTGAGAATCCAACTGCCTTCTCGAACCTGATACAGGTTCTATCTATTCTGCTGATTCCTGCGGCGCTTTGCGTAAGCTTTGGAAGGGCAGTAAAAGACGGCAGGCAGGGGCGGTCAATTTATATTACCATGATGATTTTCTTTGTCGCAGCTCTTGCTGCCATAACTGCCAGCGAGCAGTTTGCGGCACCTGTGTTTGAACATGCAGCGGCCGCCGGCAGCATGGAAGGCAAGGAGGTAATTCACGGTGTCGGCGCTTCCTCCTTATGGGCAGTGGTGACCACGGCCGCATCAAATGGCTCCGTGAATGCGATGCACGACAGCCTTACTCCTCTTGGAGGAATGGTTTCCATGTTCCTTATGCAGCTGGGTGAAATTGTATTCGGCGGCGTGGGAAGCGGACTTTATGGAATGCTTGCATTTGTACTTCTTACCGTTTTCATTGCGGGCCTTATGGTTGGCCGGACTCCGGAGTACCTGTGGAAAAAGGTAGAACCCTTTGATATGAAGATGGTTTGCTTAATTGTCCTTGTTCCCCCGCTTCTGACGCTTATAGGAACTTCCGCAGCCGTCTCTATGCCTGGTGCCAGGTCATGGCTGACCAATTCAGGAGCTCATGGATTTTCAGAGATTTTGTATGCCTTTTCTTCCATGGCGAATAACAACGGCAGTTCCTTTGGAGGGTTCTACGGGAATACCCCGTTTACCAATATTTTAGGCGGGATCATTATGCTGATGGTTCGGTTCATTCCCATGACAGCCGTTATTTTCCTTGCCGGCAATATGGCAAGGAAGAAAGCGGTAGCCGTCAGTGAGGGCACATTGTCCACTAGCAACGGCATATTTATAGGACTTTTGACCGGAGTTATCCTTATCATCGGTGCGCTGAGCTTTTTGCCGGCGCTGGCCCTTGGTCCCATAGCCGATTTCTTTACAATGCAGTGACAGAAGGTGATTAGAATGGAAAAAAATAGTGTTGATAAAAGCATCTTTTATGATGCGCTGAGACAGTCCTTTGTAAAGCTGTCTCCCAGGGTGCAGGTGAAGAATCCTGTCATGCTGGTCGTTTATATAGGAGCAGTCCTAACTGGCGTTTTATATTTTCTTTCCTTTGCAGGGCTTAAGGATGAAAATTCGGGTTATACCTTAACCATATCCCTGATTTTATGGTTTACCGTCCTGTTTGCAAACTTTGCAGAAGCGATTGCAGAAGGGCGGGGGCGGGCACAGGCAGACAGCCTGCGAAGTGCCAAAAAGGATGTAAAGGCAAGAAAACTGAAAACAACATCCAATATTGACGATTATACCGAGGTTCTTTCCAATACCCTGAAAAAAGGAGATATTGTATATGTCAGGGAAGGGGAGCAGATTCCAATGGATGGGGAAGTGATCGATGGGGCTGCCTCCGTGGACGAAAGTGCCATTACCGGTGAATCTGCGCCGGTCATCCGGGAATCCGGCGGAGACCGAAGTGCTGTAACAGGGGGAACCACCCTGGTGTCTGACTGGCTGATCATCGAAGTAACGGCGGAAGCTGGAGAAAGCTTTCTCGATAAAATGATATCCATGGTGGAAGGTGCGTCCAGGAAGAAAACGCCTAATGAGGTGGCTTTGCAGATTTTGCTCATAACCCTTACCATTATCTTTCTTGTGGTAACGGCAGCCTTGCGGCCCTTTACCGGCTTTGCAAGCCTCCAGGCAGGAACGGGTTCTGCCATCTCCATTACCAATGTCATAGCCCTTTTGGTGTGTCTTGCGCCTACTACCATTGGTGCGCTTCTATCCTCCATCGGCATCGCTGGCATGAGCCGCTTAAATCAGGCCAATGTTCTGGCAATGAGCGGGCGGGCCATTGAAGCTGCCGGGGATGTGGATGTACTGCTGCTTGATAAGACCGGGACCATTACCTTGGGAAACCGCCAGGCAAGCGAATTTCTGCCGGTGGCTGGTGTCACAGAGCAGGAGCTTGCCGATGCGGCCCAGCTATCCTCTTTAGCAGACCAGACGGCGGAAGGAAGAAGCATTGTGGTTCTGGCAAAGGAACGGTTTGGGATACGGGGCAGGGAGCTTTCGGCTCTGGGTGCAAGCTTTGTGGAATTTACAGCAAAAACAAGGATGAGCGGAATCGACTATCAAGGAAATGAGATCCGGAAAGGTGCAGCTGATACCATCAAAGACTATGTGCTGGAAAAAGGCGGCAATTACCCGGAGGAATGTGAAAAGCTTGTAAAGCGTGTCGCTGAGGCAGGTGGTACTCCACTTGTGGTGGCAAAAAACAATCAGGTGATGGGTGTGGTCTATTTAAAAGACATCGTCAAAAACGGCGTTAAAGAACGTTTTGAAGATCTGCGCAAAATGGGAATTAAGACCATTATGATCACCGGTGACAATCCCATGACGGCGGCGGCTATCGCTGCAGAGGCGGGTGTTGATGACTTTCTTGCGGAGGCTACGCCGGAAGCAAAACTGGCCCTCATCCGTGATTACCAGGCCAAAGGCCATCTGGTTGCCATGACCGGAGACGGCACAAATGATGCTCCTGCCCTGGCGCAGGCAGATGTTGCGGTGGCCATGAATTCAGGAACCCAGGCTGCCAAAGAGGCAGGAAACATGGTGGATTTAGATTCCAGTCCTACCAAGCTCATTGATATTGTCCGGATCGGCAAGCAGCTTTTGATGACCAGAGGCTCATTGACAACCTTTAGTGTGGCAAACGATGTGGCAAAGTATTTTGCTATCATTCCTGTACTGTTTTTCGGCATTTACCCCCAGCTGGAAGCCTTGAATTTTATGAGTCTGACCAGTGCCAAAAGTGCCATGCTTTCAGCGATCATTTATAATGCACTGATCATTATTGCACTGATTCCCCTGGCTCTTAAAGGGGTAAAATACCGGGAGCTGCCGGCTGAAAAGCTGCTGACAAGGAATTTGCTGGTCTATGGCCTGGGCGGAATCTGCGCGCCTTTTTTCGCAATCAAGCTGATCGATATGATTCTGACCGTGTGCGGTCTTGCGTGAGGTAAAGAGAAATTATGAAAATCATGAAATTATTCAGAACCGCTGTTGTGTGCTTTTGCATAATGACCATATTATGCGGTATCATTTATACGGCTGCAGTTACGGGGGCTGCCCAGCTGCTGTTTTCGGATCAGGCAAACGGCAGCATGATCGTTGTCACCCAAATGGATGGAACACAAAAGGAATATGGATCCCAGCTGCTGGCCCAGGAGTTTACAAAGCCCCAATATCTTATTGGAAGGCCCTCCGGCGTGTCAAACCTCTCCCCTGTCAGCAAAGAGCAGCAGACCCTTGTTTTGGAACGCATAAACTGGTGGCATTCCTTTGACCCCGGCAATCAGAAAGATATTCCCATGGATCTGGTTACGGCATCAGGAAGCGGTGTTGATCCCCACATTTCCCCTGAAGCGGCAGAATACCAGGTGGCAAGGATTGCAGCCGCCAGGAATTTGACAGAGGATGAAGTGAGAGGCATTATTAAGACCTGTACAAAGGGGCGCTTTCTTGGATTTATCGGAGAGCCGGGTGTCAATGTTTTAAAGGTGAATTTGGCTCTTGATGGTTTGCTGCAGATAAAAAAAGTGGTATGATATCTAAAAAGTAAGGTGGTGGTATTCGGATGGAATCCTTTGATTACAGACCTGACCCTGACGCGATTTTAGAGGATATTCAAACGCACCGGGACCAAAGGCCGGGCAGGTTAAAAATATTTTTTGGATATGCTGCCGGTGTAGGAAAAACCTTTGCAATGCTTGACGACGCCCAGGAACGCCTAAAAAGCGGGATCGACGTTTTAGTCGGCTATATCGAACCTCATACCCGTCCTGAGACCATGCAGAAACTGCATGGTCTGCCGGTGCTTCCGCCTAAAACTGTATCATACCGCAATATAGAGCTAAAGGAATTTGATTTAGATAAGGCTCTGGAACTTAAGCCGGAATTGATTCTAGTGGATGAGCTGGCCCATACCAATGCAGAGGGCGGGAGAAATAAAAAGCGTTATCAGGACATTGAAGAGCTTCTGGGAGCAGGGATTGACGTATATACAACCGTGAATGTCCAGCACATGGAAAGCCTAAATGATGTGATCGAGAACATCACAAAGGTAAGGGTCCGGGAAACTGTGCCGGATTATATCTTTGACCGGGCGGAAAAAATCGAATTGGTGGATATTGAACCGGACGAACTGCTTCGCCGCCTGGAGGGAGGAAAGATTTATCGCACTGACCGGGCGGAAACGGCCATGCAGAATTTTTTCATACAGGATAATCTGAGGCTTTTGCGGGAGATCGCTCTGCGCTGCGCAGCAGATAAGATCAGCTTGGAAAATCAGAGTGAGCGGAGCTTATCCGATAAAATGGCCAATACCAAGCTGCTCGTCTGCATCGGCGCCTCCCCTTCTTCAGCAAAATGCATCCGGTGGACGGCTCGGGCGGCGGAGGCATTTCATGCGAGCTGGGCCGCATTATACGTGGAGAGCACGGAAAGTGAGGACCTTAGCGCTGAGCAGCAGAAGACCATCCGGTCGAACCTGGACCTGGCGGAGAAGCTAGGCGCTGAGCTTGTCAACCTGACTGGACATGATATTGCAGCCACTGTGTCAGAATATGCCAAGCTATCCGGTATCACAAACATCGTGGTGGGTAAAAGCAGGAATAAAAAAACACTTAAAAATCTGTTCGACATGGATTTTGAAGATAAACTAATCTCTCTTCTGCCTAATATAGAAATCCATATCATACCTGGTAGCGTTGCCAAACGCAAATATAAAGAGCCAAGAAAAAAAGCGAAACATGACAGTTTTCATTTTTCCTGGACGGACACTGTGAAAGCACTCTCTATTTTAGTTGGCGCCACCTTGTTGTCCCTTTGGCTTCACAGGCTAAATATTATGAACCAGAATATCATTATGGTTTATATTTTCTCCGTTTTACTGGTTTCCCGAATGACGGAAGGATATTGGCACGGAGTGATTGCTTCTGCGGTCAGCGTACTGACCTTTAATTTCTTTTTTACAGAGCCTTATTACACTTTTAACGCAATCCAATCCGGCTATCCCCTGACCTTTGTTATCATGCTCCTAGTCGCTTTAATTACAAGCACATTGACTGTGCGCATGAAAGCGGAAGCCAGGCTGGCGGTGAAAAGAGAACACCGTACTGAAATCCTGTATGAGATCAATAAAAAACTGCTTGCCACAAGGGGCCTTGACCGGATCGTGGCTCTTACAAACGACTATGTGGTCAAGCTGTTTGAACGTTCTATCATTTTTTTTACTACGGATCCTGAACATGGAGAGAATGGCGAAGTCGGGCAAGCGGCAGATGATATCGGATCCGCTGTCTTAAACTCCGCTGATGAAAAGGCGGTTGCACACTGGGTATTCTTAAACCAGAAGCGGGCTGGAGCAGGAACCGATACCTTAATGGGGGCGGCAGCGTTTTATATGCCGGTGATCTCTCAGGGGAAGGTTCTTGCCGTCTGGGGAATTTCCTGCGGAAAAGGAAGCCTTGACCATAATACCCGCCTGTTTTTGCGCATGATCGCTTCCCAGGTGGCAATGGCCTTGGAGCGGCAGCACCTTTCCGATGAACAGCGGAACATTATGGTGGATTCGGAAAAGGAAAAGATGCGCAGTACCCTTTTGCGGGCAATATCCCATGATCTGCGTACGCCTCTTGCAGGTATCTTAGGTGCCAGCTCCGTGATTCGGGAAAACAGGAAGATGCTAGATGAAAGTACCCAGGACAGCCTGATCGCCAACATACAGGAGGAATCACAGTGGCTCATACGGATGGTGGAAAATCTGCTTTCCGTGACACGGATCAATGAAGATGCCTCCAATCTTAAGAAGAGCCCGGAAGCGGCGGAGGAGGTCGTAGGGGAGGCCGTCAGCCGTATCAAACGAAGATTCCCCCAGAGCAAAATCCTTGTTTATGTTCCGGAGGAATTTTTAGAGGTCCCAATGGATGGAACCTTAATTGTGCAGGTGCTGATAAACCTTCTTGAGAATGCTATAAAATATTCTCCGGCTGATTCTCCCATTGAAGTCCGTTTGGAGAGGGAAGGAACATGGGCCAGATTCGAAGTACTGGACAGAGGGAGGGGAATTCTAAGTGAAGATCTTCCCCATCTGTTCACAGGTTATAAGCCAAACGAATGCAGGAGTGCCGATTCCTCAAGAGGAATGGGAATCGGCCTGTCCATCTGCAAAACCATTGTCAATGCGCATCAGGGAAGCTTAAGGGCGGAAAACAGAAAGGACGGAGGAACTGTATTTTGCTTCACTCTGCCCTTGAAAGGAAGTGAGTAAATATGGATATAAAACCGATGGTGCTGATCATTGAAGACGAAGATGCGATTTGCAATTTTATATCAGCCATCCTGACCTCAAATTGTTATCAGGTGGTTAAAGCCAAATCAGGAAGGGAGGGGCTTTCCCTGTTTACCTCCCGAGTTCCCGATATTATTCTTCTGGATCTTGGACTGCCGGATATTGATGGAGTAGAGATCCTTAAAACCATACGTCAATGGTCAAAGACTCCTGTGATTGTGGTTTCCGCCCGTGGTCATGAACGTGAGAAGGTGGCTGCCCTAGATTTTGGAGCTGATGATTACATTGTAAAACCGTTTGGAACCTCAGAACTCCTTGCGCGGATCCGGACGGCTATGCGGCACAGCCCTCAAACAGCCGCCGCAGAAGCTCTGGGGGATGAAACGTTTATCACTGGGAAGCTTGAAATCGATTATAACAAACGGGTCGTATACAAAGATGGAGAAAAAATCCACTTAACGCCTATTGAATATAAGCTGTTGGTTTTACTGTCCAAGAATGCAGGCAAGGTGCTTACCCATGATTTCATCATACGGGAAATATGGGGGGTTTATACCGATGAAAGCCATACCCTTCGCGTCAACATGGCGAATATAAGGCGTAAAATAGAGGAGAATCCAGGAGTACCTCAATATATTCTTACGGAAATGGGTGTTGGGTATCGGATGGTGGAGGAATTAGAGGAAGGGTAATTTTACATTTGTTATATTTGGCATCATATTTATATAGACTCACACAATAGGCGGCTGTCGAGCGAGTTACTCGTGTCAGTCATACCAGCGGTTTTGGGATTGCTGAAAGAGAAAATGAAGCAAAGAGAAGACTGAAGAGAAGAACGAATATAATCATGGAATAAGGCGCCCTGTCTAACAAGAAATTTTATCAGACAGGGTGTCTTTGTCATAATAAAGTGTAGCTTACAGGGAAAAACGGCTCTTAATCTTCAGGATAAATAAGCTGGTCGTCATCAATTCCGTACAGCACAGAATCAAGGAATTTTCCAGCCAGGTATTTTGCCATTCCCAGATTCATGTCCAGGTAATTGCCGCAGTCTCTTGCAGCTGCTCCTGGCACCTCGCCTTCAAAATCCCGGATGAATTCGTACATTTCCGTGATCAATGGAACAATGTCTCTGGACCTGTAATCACCGGACAGCAGAAGGTAAAAGCCGGTACGGCAGCCCATAGGACCAAAGTACAGGATCCGGGCAGCAAAGAATTCATGGTTACGCAGGAAAGTGGCTCCCAGATGTTCCATGGTGTGGATTTCCGCTGTATTCATAACAGGCTCAAAATTGGGGCGGGTCATGCGGATATCAAAGGTGGTAATGACAGAGTCCCCGGCCTGATCCCTGCGGGAGACATAGATGCCTGGAAGAAGTTTTAAATGGTCGATGGTAAAGCTTGTTATTTTTTCCATGGTTATCATGTCCTTTCTTAACATGGCTGCTTACGATTTGCGGGATGCTTATCCCATGGTAAAATTATAATAAATAAAACGATCCCATGCAATAGGAAACAAATGATGTTTATTATCTTTTGGAATGTTGTGGGAAATAGACAGAAATTACCCGGATATATCTGGATTATTTTCTATATTGACAGGATTTCTTCATGCTGATAAAATGATAATATGGTAATACCTTATGAAAGCGAGAGAGAATATGGAACTTCACCCAATGATAAAACCCAATTTAAGCAGCTCAGTTAAGAACTATCTTTATAAGTATATTCGAAGTTTGGATTTAGAGGGAAATACGAAGCTGCCGCCGGAGAATGAACTGTCTTCGAATCTTGGAGTCAGCAGGGTAACAGTGCGCCGGGCATTGGATGAACTGGAGAAGGAGGGGATAGTCCTAAGAATTCATGGAAGAGGAACATTTGTCAATCCGGAAGCTTTAAATATCCAAGTGAATCTTATGCCGGGAGAAGAGTTCTCGAGGCTGATTGAATCCTGTGGTTATAAAGCAACCGTTGAAGTTGCGGATGTCAGGAAATTGAAAGCCGACGGTAAGGTTGTACGGATTCTTCAACTGGATGATGGGGAAGAAATCTATGAAGTTGAAAAGATTTATTTAGCGAATGGACATCCAGCCATTATAAGCATCGACCGTTTTGCATGCAGTTTGGCAGGAGATGACTTGCAGCGAGAGGCTGCCGAAGGGACATCTACCTTTGAGATTTTAAGAAAATCTGGCGGATGCTTTATTGTTAGAGATAAGATCCGGATAGAAACCATGAACCGCATGGAGATGGAGCAGGAAACTGTTTGCGGACGGAAGATGGAGTGTGACAGTGTTCTGGTATTTCATGGGATAAATTACAATCAAGATAACAGACCGGTTATTTATGATACTGAGTTTTATGATACGAAATACATAAAGTTCAGTCTTCTAAGAGTAAAGAATGTATATGAGGATGAGATTTAGTGAAAGAATAAAGTGCTGTAAAGGTACTTTATTTTTTAAAGAATGATAAGGTAATACCATATTATCATACTAACATATAAAGAGAGGACAAAATTATGGGGGATAAGCTGAATCAATTTTTTCATCTTTCAGAGAGAGGGACGAATATTAAAACAGAGATATTGGCGGGAACCACAACATTTTTAACCTGTGTCTACATTGTGGCAGTAAATCCTGGAATCTTATCGGCCGCAGGAATGGATACAAAAGCAGTTTTCTGGGCAACCGCTGTGGCATCGGCCATTGCCTGTATCTGGATTGGAGTCTGGGCGAATCTGCCGTTTGCACTTGCACCTGCCATGGGACTGAATGCCTATTTTACATATTATGTATGCAACACGCTTGGGCTTCCATGGCAGAATGCATTGGCCTGCGTAGCTATATCTGGAATTTCGTTTATGTTTTTAAGTATATTTAAGGTACAGCAGAAAATTGTGGATGCCATGCCGGACTGCATCAAGCATTCCGTGGGTTCGGGGATTGGCTTTTTCATCGCATTTACTGGGCTCATGCAATCGGGAATCGTTACATCTTCACCGGATACGCTGCTGACGCTGGGAGATTTAGCCAATCCTGGAGCCCTTCTTGCACTCTTTGGGATTTTCCTTACGGCAGTCCTGGTGATCAAGAGGGTCAGAGGAGCGATATTGATTGGGATCCTGGTTGTGACTGCCCTTGGCATTCTGGTAAAGGATCCAGTGACAGGTATTGCATATACAGTGATTCCGGACCGCATCATTTCCTTTGATAATCCGGTGGCGGCTATGGCGCCTACATTTGGTAAGCTGACGTTAAAGGGGTTGTTTTCAGGAACACCGGAAATGGTGCTGGGAGTAATTTTCGCTATTGTCAGTTTCCTGTTTGTGGATCTGTTTGATAGTATCGGTGTTCTTCTTGGTGTTTCATCAAAGGCCGGCCTGATGGATGAGAAGGGGAATATCCCGTGCGCCGGTAAGGCGTTGTTTGTAAGTGCCGGCGGAGCGGCTGTCGGGGCACTGTTAGGAACGAATACGGTGACGATTTATGGAGCAGAAAGTGCAACTGGGATTAACGAAGGCGGTAGAACCGGTCTTACCGCTTGTGTGACAGGAGTACTGTTCTTGTTCACACTGTTTTTATCGCCGTTGTTTCTTATGATTCCATCGATTGCTACTGCACCAGCCCTGGTTATGGTAGGGATATTTATGATAGAGCCGTTAAGAAAACTTCCGCTTGATGATGTTTCCGTCGCACTTCCGGTATTTCTCACAGTGGCCTTCATGCCATTTTCCTATAATATTGCATATGGAATCCTGTTTGGATTAATCGGATATACCATAGGGCAGGTTGCCGCAGGAAAGGCAAAGGAAATGACAAAGACAGTATGGGTGCTGACGGTTATCTTTATTGTGTATCTGGTACTGGAGATTATTTTATAGGAGGGAAATGAATATGAGAACATTTGAGGAAATTAAGAATACAATTGAGACAGGTTTGGGAATGCATCCCTGCGATTTAAAGCTGGAACATGTAAAGCTGGTAAATGTATTTTCCGGTGAAGTGTATCCCACCAATATATATATTAAAAACAAGAGAATTGTTTCCATCGACCCTGACGCAGTCTTAGAAGCGGAACGTGTACTGGATTGTAAAGGGCAGTATGCGCTGCCGGGGTTGATTGACGCCCATATGCACTTTGAATCCACCATGCTTTCCCCGGAAGCGCTGGCTTCCGTAGTGGTTCCCCAGGGAACGACCACACTATGTGCAGATCTGATGGAAATTGCAAATGTAGCAGGTGAGCAGGGGCTAAGGGCAATGCTCCAGTCTATGAACCGTCTTCCTTACAGAATGCTGATTGAGGTCTCTTCCCGGGTTCCGACTGCGCCGGGACTTGAGACGACGGGAGCAGTTCTTGGAGCAAAGGAAGTGGCAGATATCATGGATTGGGATGAAAGCGTCAGCCTGGGAGAACTGGACCCATCAAAAATTCTCTTTGTAAAGGATGAGTATCTCCATAAGATAGCGGATACACTTTCACGAAGGAAGCTGGTAAACGGACATGCCATAGGACGTCTGGGGCAGGAACTGAATGTATATGCTTCTTCGGGAATATCCGACGACCATGAATGTGTCAATACCAATGAAATGATGGGACGCCTGAAAGTAGGAATGAAGGTGTTTATCCGGGAAGGAAGCAGCGAGCGGAACGTGGACGAACTGGTAAAGGGAATTGTAGACAACGAGCTGGATACTTCAAATATCATGTTCTGCACTGATGATAAGCATGCCCGGGAGATACAGGTGGAAGGACATATTAACTATAATGTTTCTAGAGCTGTAGAACTGGGGCTGGACCCCATGGAAGCGATTCAGATGGCAACGGTAAACACGGCGAAGCATTTTCGAATGGAAGACGAAATCGGAAGCATTACTCCCGGACGATTGGCGGACATACTGCTTGTGGAAGACTGGCGTATTGTAAAACCTACCATGGTTATATTTGAGGGAAAGGTTGTTGCGGCAGACGGTGAACTTCTGGACGAATGCAGGGTGAGCGATTATCCCGAGTGGATTAAGAATACGGTAATCCTAAAAAATAAGATTACTTCAGATTCCTTCCGGGCAGCATCAAAAAAAACAGATGGAACAACGGATATTCATGTAATTGATATGATTCCAAGGCAGATCATCAACCATCATATCATAAAAGAGATGAAGGTGAAGAATGGTTCTGTTTTAACGGATGTGGATCAGGATATTCTTAAACTTGCAGTGGTAGAACGGTATGGAAAAAATGGCAATGTTGGCATTGGATTTGTCCGTGGATTCCAGCTGAAGAAAGGGGCACTGGCCTATTCCATGTCCCATGACCACCATAATATCGTTGTAGTTGGGACGAATGATGAAGACATGGCGGTGGCAGTGAATGAAGTTGCCAGACGGAATGGTGGGCTTGCAGTAGCATGTGATGGCAGGATATTAAACAGCATGGAGCTGCCGATTGGAGGCCTTATGAGTGAAAAACCAGCGGAAGAAGTGATGGCACAGCTGGATATTCTGAATGAGGATGCAAAAAACCTGGGCTGTGAGATGGAGGCCCCGTTTATGTCCTTAAGTTTTATTTCACTTCCGACGGTTCCCGATCTTGGGCTGACGGATCTTGGGCTGGTGGATGTACTTGAACATAAACTGATTGAACTGGAGTTAGAATAGAGAAGAGTTATTAATACCTTAAGGCTTCTGCATCTTTTTGCAGGGGCCTTATTGAGGCAGTAGATATCCGGTGTGCCCCCTGAAAAACCAAAAGTTTCCAGATAACGAAAATCCTTCACGCTATCCTATGAGGATTGACCGGAACCGGAATGCATTCATGTGTTTGTCGTGAAAAAATCAGTAAAGCTGTTGACAATAATCATTTATAATAATATAATGTAAAAAAGTTAGTGGTAACTAACTAAATATATTATTAATGAGGAGATGAAATGAAAAAAAACAACGTACTAAAAATAACTACCATTATGGCAGCGGCCGTTTTAATGATGACAGCCTGCTCAAGTCCAAGCACTACAAAAACTAATGAAACCATTGAGACCGCTGAAACGACACAAGCTGAAACCACTGCAGCTGCTAAGAGTGAGGAAGCTTTAACGGTTGAAATCAAAGATATTCATGGTCTGGTGACAGTTCCTGTAAATCCTCAAAAGGTAATTTCTTTGGATAACAGAACTTATGAAACGTTATCAGACTGGGGAATTGAATTAGTCGCTGCCCCAAAGGGTGTAATGCCGGCGGATTCCCCATATGTAACCGATGAGTCTGTTCTGGATATCGGAAATCACCGCGAACCGAATCTTGAGATTATAGCAGCTTCAGACCCTGACCTCGTAATCGTCGGTCAAAGATTTGCGTCCTATTATGAAGAAATAAAAAAGTTAGTGCCAAATGCAGTTGTTATTGATTTAAATTTTGATGTTTCTGAGGAAGCGGATACACCTGGAGAAAACTTAGTAAACGGGCTTAAGGATTCCACTGTTGCACTTGGTAAAATCTTTAATAAAAATAAAGAAGCTGAACAATTGACAGCTGATTTTGATCAGGCGATCGAAGCTGCTAAATCTGCATATAACGGAACGGATACCATTATGAGTGTTGTAGTTTCCGGTGGAAATATCGGTTTTTCAGCTCCTCATTCCGGACGAGTTTGGGGGCCGATGTATGAAGTGTTCGGCTGGGTTCCGGCATTAGATATAGACAATACGACTTCCGATCACCAAGGGGATGATATTTCTGTTGAAGCAATTGCACAAAGTAATCCAGATTGGATTTTCGTATTAGATCGTGATGCTGCGGTATCTTCTACTACGGATGCGGTTCCTGCTCAGGATGTTATCGATCAATCACCTGCTCTTAAAAACGTAACGGCTGTTACGGAAGGACATATCGTTTATGCACCGGCTGATACTTACACAAATGAATCCATACAAACCTATCTGGAGTTATTTGGAGACCTTGCTAAGGCATTGGCTGAATAGTATATAGGAGTATAGCATAGTGTTGAAAAATACAGCGAAAAAAATGATTGGGGCTGGGAATTCTCAGCCCCAACGTTATTATAACAATAAGATATGGACAAAACCTTTTATATCAGCGATTTTCGTTGTTATTATTTTAGGTATTATATCACTGTTTACCGGAGTTTATGATATACAGGGTCAAGTGGATGGAAGGGATATGTTTTTCATAACACGGGTACCTAGAACAGCTGCACTCATGCTTACCGGAGCTGCAATGTCAATGTCAGGACTGGTCATGCAGCTTATTACACAAAATCGTTTAGTTGAGCCTACTACAACAGGGACGATTGAATGGTCGGGTTTGGGACTTCTTATTGTCTATTTATTTTTTCCGGCGCCAACTTTAGTTTTAAGAATGACTGGGGCAATCTTGTTTTCGTTTATAGGAACTATGATTTTCTTTTTGTTTTTGAGAAGAGTGAAACTTCGTTCGTCTTTAATTGTACCGATTATTGGAATGATGCTTGGAGCAGTTATTTCTGCATTTTCTACTTTTGTAGGACTTACCTTCCAGATGACGCAAAATATTGAAAGCTGGTTTGTAGGTTCGTTTGCAGCCGTTCAAGCCGGAAGATACGAATATTTATGGCTGATTATTATAGTTACTGGCCTTATTTTTATTTGTGCGGATAAGCTGACGTTAGCCGGTCTGGGGGAAGATGTTGCTACAAGTCTTGGAGTAAATTATAATAAGATCATTATTTTGGGGACCGGCCTTATTTCTTTTGCAGTTGGAATTGTAACGGCTGTTATTGGAAATTTACCTTTCTTAGGTTTAATTGTGCCCAATATTGTTTCCATGTACAGAGGAGATAATCTTAGGAGTAATCTGCCTTGGGTATGTGTGTTGGGAATGGGTGTAATAACTCTTTGTGACATAATTTCACGAACAATTATAATGCCTTTTGAAGTACCTGTCTCTTTGATCCTCGGAACAGTAGGGTCAATTGTATTTATTGTTATCTTATTGAGGCAAAGGAGGCTAAGATGAACGGAATAGAATACAATACCAGCCTTCATCAGGAACGCAGATCAGCGAGAGCTTTTCGTTCTAAGAAAGAAGAAAAAAAATATTGGATTTTGTTGATAACATTGATTGTTTTGGGCGTTTTTGCTTCCTATGGACTATTGGTTTATAATAATCCGGTTCCAATTGATTCTCCTTCTTTTCTCCCTGTTGTCAGAAGAAGGATGTTCGCTCTTACGGCAATGATCATTGCTGCAGTTTGTCAGAGTTTATCGACAGTCACTTTCCAATCGATTACAAGTAACAGGATAATAACCCCTTCCCTTTTAGGCTTTGAAGCACTTTACTCAACCATTCATACCAGTACCATATTTTTCTTTGGTGCCAGTGCCTTTATAAATTTTAGCGGGATTGGATCCTTTGTATTTCAAGTTGTAGTTATGGTCTTGATGTGCCTGATCCTTTATGGCTGGCTGCTATCCGGAAGGTATGGAAATTTACAGCTTATGCTTTTAGTTGGCGTTATTATGGGAACCGGGCTGAAGTCCTTATCATCTTTTATGAGAAGGCTTCTTGCGCCGTCAGAGTTTGATATTTTACAGGCAAGATTATTTGGCTCTGTCAACAATGCGGATTCGGAATATTTTCCTCTTGCAATTCCGGTTGTTATAATTGTAGCACTACTTCTTCTTGCTTATTCTAAGAAGTTAAATGTTGTGTCACTTGGAAAAGATTGCTCTACTTCTTTGGGTGTCAAACATCAGGTCCATGTAATTTATGCTCTGATTTTAGTATCTGTATTAATGTCAATTTCTACGGCTTTGGTTGGGCCGCTTACTTTTTATGGATTTTTAGTTGCAACTTTAAGTTATCAGGCGGCGCCGACATATGACCACAGATATATTTTTCCAATGGCTCTTGCGATTGGATTCTTGATAATAACAGGAGCATACTTTTTCATGTACCATATATTCAGGGCTCAAGGTGTAGTTTCAGTTATTATCGAGATGTTTGGCGGAATAGCATTTTTAATCGTGATTTTAAGGAAAGGTACTCTATGATAATAATTGATAATGCCAGAAAATCGTATGATGAGGTAGAAATAGGACCTTTGGATATCAAAATACCAAAAGCAGGTCTCACTTCTTTGATCGGACCAAATGGTGCTGGAAAATCCACCACACTTTTGATGATAGGAAGACTTTTGGATATGGAAGAAGGCCATATTAAGGTGGCTGATATGGATGTTACTGAATCGAAATCAGAGGACTTAGCAAAAGTATTAACTATTTTGCGTCAGGAAAATCATTTTGTAACGAGGCTTACTGTCAGACAGCTGGCTGGATTTGGGCGTTTTCCTTATTCAAAAGGAAGATTAACAAAAGAGGATGAAGCCATTATTTCTAAATATATTGATTTTTTAGAGTTGACTGATTTAGAAAACAGATACTTGGATGAGCTTTCCGGCGGCCAAAGGCAAAGAGCATATGTGGCAATGGTTTTGTGCCAGGAGACGGAATATGTACTTTTAGACGAACCTTTGAACAATCTTGACGTTGCCCGTTCTGTTCAGATGATGGAGCATTTGAAGCATGCGGCCAATGAATTTGGACGAACAATTGTTGCTGTTATGCATGATATTAATTTTGCGGCCAAATATTCTGATCGAATCTGTGCGATGAAAAACGGACGAATTGCCGCTTTTGGAACGGTAGATCAGATTATGGATTCAAACGTTTTGACCGATATTTTTGAAACAAAAATTGAAATTATCAATGGACCCTATGGGCCAATAGCAATTTATTGAGTTAGTGCCTGCTATCCGGTCCAAGTGAACAGCAAGCTAAAATCATTCATGAAATTCACTACCTGTCTCATAACATAGTATAGGTTATCAGAAATGGACTTCAGATTTCTGATAGAAGGGCTGCCTTTCAGCCCGCCCATCTGATTATCGGAAGCAGTCCGATAACATGAGAAACAGGAAGGAGCGTCAGAATGGAAGAATGGTTTCGTTTATCAGAGGATGAGGCCCTTGCTAAGCTCGGCGCAGGCAGGAACGGCCTGGATTCCAGAGAGGTCCTGAAGCGCAGGCAGTTATATGGTCCAAATACACTAAAGAAGGCGGAACGCAAAAGCGCTTTCCAGGTGTTTTTGGACCAGTTTAAAGACCTGTTGGTCATCATCCTGATTATAGCAGCAGTGATTTCTATGATATCCGGTGACGTGGAAAGCACAGGAGTGATTTTTGCAGTGCTTCTGCTGAATGCGGTTTTAGGGACCGTGGAGCACCAGAAGGCAGAGAAGTCCTTAGACAGTCTTATGGCCCTATCGTCACCGGTAGCAAAGGTGATAAGAGAGGGAAAAAAGCAGGAAATTTTTTCAGGGGAGATCGTCCCTGGGGATCTTCTGCTCTTGGAAGCAGGGGATATGGTAGCGGCAGACGGCCGGATCCTGGAAAATTATTCTCTTTTGGTCAATGAAAGCTCCCTGACCGGAGAATCGATTAATGTGGAGAAGCAGACGGGAAGGATACGGGAGAAAAAGGTACCTTTGGCCGAGCAGACGAATATGGTGTTTTCCGGTTCCCTGGTGGCAGCAGGCAGGGCAAAAGTACTGATCACAGGTACCGGAATGGATACGGAAATCGGCAGGATCGCTTCCCTTATGAATGACACCGGGGAAAAAAAGACACCTCTTCAGGTAAGCTTAGACCAGTTCGGAAGCAGGCTGGCGGCAGCGATCCTGTTTATTTGTGCGGTGGTTTTCGGCCTTAGCATCTACCGGAGGATGCCGGTTTTAGATTCCCTGATGTTTGCCGTAGCCCTGGCGGTTGCAGCGATTCCGGAAGCGTTAAGTTCCATTGTCACCATCGTTCAGGCAATGGGCACACAGAAAATGGCAGGAGAGAATGCCATCATAAAGGATTTAAAGGCAGTGGAAAGCCTTGGCTGCGTTTCCGTCATCTGCTCCGATAAGACGGGAACATTGACACAAAACCGCATGACCGTACAGCAAATCTACGTAAACAGCCGGCTTTACCCTCCGGAACTCTTAAACAAAGAGGTTCCGGTACATAAGTATCTGTTGTATGATGCTGTTTTAAATAATGATTCCGCTTACATAGAAGGAAAGCTGTTGGGGGACCCGACGGAAGCCGCACTGGTACAGATGGCCGAAAGGGCGGGGATAAACGAGGAAGCAATGAAATCCTATTACCCCAGAGCAGGGGAGATCCCCTTTGATTCCCAGAGAAAGCTTATGAGCACCATGCACAGGGTCGAAGGAAAAAGGGTCCTGTTTACAAAGGGAGCGGTGGATGTGCTGCTTCCCAGGATCAGCTATATTTGGACAGGGGAAGGGATCCGCCACGTGAGGGAGGGGGACCGGCAGAACCTAATGGAGCAGAACATGGAATTTTCCAAACAGGGACTCAGGGTTTTGACCTTTGCCTGCCGGGAAATGAATGAAGATGAAAGGCTGACGGAAAAATCGGAGGCCGGCTATACCTTTCTTGGAATGGTTGCGATGATGGATCCGCCCCGTCCGGAAACAAGGAATGCGGTGTTAAACGCCAGAAGAGCAGGCATCCGCCCGGTTATGATTACAGGAGACCATAAGATCACTGCATCTGCCATAGCGGAGAAAATAGGCATTCTGGGAGATGATGATATGGCAGTCAGCGGACCGGAGCTTGATGATATGCCGGAGGAGGAATTGAGCCGTAAACTGGAGCACATCAGTGTCTATGCCAGGGTTTCGCCGGAGCATAAAATACGGATCGTCCGCTCCTGGCAGAAAAAAGGCCACATTGTAGCCATGACAGGAGATGGGGTCAATGACGCTCCGGCCTTAAAACAGGCGGACATCGGGGTTGCCATGGGAAAAATGGGGACAGAAGTGTCAAAGGATGCCTCTGCCATGATCCTGACAGATGATAACTTTGCAACCATTATTAAGGCGGTTGCCAATGGCCGTAATGTTTACCGAAACATCCGGAATGCCATTAAATTTCTTTTATCAGGAAATATGGCTGGGATACTATGTGTCTTGTATACATCCTTTCTGGCTCTTCCCCCTCCCTTTGCGCCGGTTCACTTACTGTTTATCAACCTTCTGACCGACTCTCTTCCGGCCATTGCCATAGGCATGGAAAAGGCGGAGGCGGACTTATTGGCCCAAAAGCCCAGGAATCCCAAAGAAGGAATCTTAACAAAGCGCTTTGTCCTTCAGGTGCTGCTTCAGGGGGCCCTCATAGCGGGTTGTACCATGACCTCCTACCATACAGGCATGGTGACCGGAAGCGAGGCTGCTGCCAGTACCATGGCATTTTCCACCCTGACCCTGGCGAGGCTGTTCCACGGCTTTAACTGCAGAAGCGGCCATTCCATCTTAAAGATAGGTTTTAAAAGCAATTTGTGGAGCATTATGGCCTTTGAGGCAGGAGCCATCCTTTTGGCTGCGGTTCTGTTCATACCAAGGCTTCATACCTTTTTTTACGTGGCAGATTTAACCGTAAGGCAGTTTATCACCATTTTCATATTTGCAATTATTCCTACGCTTGTAATCCAGGCATTTAAGACGATAAGAGAGAGTCTTCATTAGGAAAATAGCAGCCTGAAAACTTGACATAATTTTTGCTCCATGGTACTATTAAGTATACATAAATAGTTAGCCTAAGAGATGACAGAGCCAGGTGATGAGTGCGGGTAACCGTTCATTTCCAAGGCTCTTTCTTTATCCCTTGAGAAAATTTTAACAAGGAATAAAATCCGGGGCGTTTACTGGAAGGGGAAGGAACTATGGGAAGATACGTCATTGCCCTGGATCAGGGTACGACAAGTTCCAGATGTATCCTGTTCGATGAGCAGGGGAACATCTGCAGTGCAGCACAAAAGGAGTTTACTCAGATTTTTCCGGAGCCGGGCTGGGTGGAGCATGATCCTATGGAGATATGGTCCTCGCAGCTTTCCGTGACCATGGAGGCCATGGGAAAGATCGGGGCCCATTACAGCGATATAGCTGCAATCGGGATCACAAATCAGAGGGAGACGACGGTAGTCTGGGATAAGGAAACAGGGGAGCCGGTCTATCACGCAATCGTGTGGCAGTGCCGCAGGACTGCAGACAGGATTGAGAAACTAAAGCATGACGGCCTGGAGGGGCTCATTGTTGAAAGGACGGGACTGATCCCTGACGCTTACTTTTCAGGAAGCAAGATCGAATGGATCCTGGATCATGTTGAAGGGGTGCGAGAACGGGCAGAACGTGGGGAACTTCTGTTTGGAACCGTGGATACCTGGCTGATCTGGAACCTGACCAAGGGCTGCATCCATGTGACAGATTATACCAATGCATCGAGAACCATGCTTTTTGATATACACAGAAAGTGCTGGGATGAAGAGATTCTAAACTATTTCCGCATTCCCAGATGCATGCTGCCGGAGGTAAAGCCATCAAGCTGTATTTATGGCTACACATCTTCGGATGTCATGGGAGGAAAGATTCCCATTTCGGGAGCAGCAGGTGACCAGCAGGCAGCTTTGTTCGGTCAGTGCTGCTTTGAAGCGGGGGAAGTAAAGAATACCTATGGAACCGGTTGTTTCCTTCTTATGAACACAGGAGAGAGGGCGGTAAAGTCCGATCATGGTCTATTGACCACCATAGCTGCCAGTGACCAGGGAAACATCCAGTATGCCCTGGAAGGAAGCGTGTTTGTGGCAGGAGCTGCCGTACAGTGGTTAAGGGATGAGATGCGGATGGTCCGTTCTGCCTCCCAGACAGAGGAATACTGCAGCGCTGCGGAGGATACAGGGGGCGTTTATGTAGTACCGGCATTTGCAGGACTTGGGGCACCTTATTGGGATCAGTATGCAAGAGGGACCATTGTGGGAGTAACCAGAGGAACCAGCAAAGAGCAGTTTATCCGGGCAACGGTGGAATCCATGGCTTATCAGGTCTATGATCTCATTGAGGCCATGGAACAGGATTCGGATATTCATTTAAAGGAGTTAAAGGTGGACGGGGGCGCCTGCGCCAACAATTTCCTCATGCAGTTCCAGTCTGATCTGTTGAACACAGAGATCGTAAGACCGGAATGCATTGAGACGACCGCTCTTGGAGCCGCATACCTGGCCGGACTTGCGGTGGGCTATTGGAAGAGCCGGGAAGAAATCAAGGCAAACTGGAAGGTATCCAGGGCCTTTGACAGCCAGATGGAGGAAGAACGCCGGAAGAAGCTGGTAAAAGGCTGGAAGAGGGCGGTAAAATGCGCACTCTACTGGTCGGAAGAAGAGGAGTAAAACGTGGAGGGGTAAGATTTGGAGGGTACATATTTATTGTTTGGGGGAATTACCTTATCATACGTCATGATCCAGCTGGAATATATGCTGCGCATTATAACGGCTGGGCTATTAGGGTTTTTGATCGGCAGTGAGAGAAAAAACCGTAACAAATCAGCTGGAATCCGGACCCACGCCATCGTGGCGATCGGTTCAGCTCTCATGATGGTGGTATCAAAATATGGGTTTCCGGACATTCCAACCAGCGACGGAGCCAGAATCGCGGCCCAGGTGGTCAGCGGAATTGGATTTTTAGGTGCAGGGGTTATATTCGTGCGGAACAATCTGGTAAACGGACTGACGACGGCAGCCGGGATATGGGCTACCGCCGGAGTCGGGCTGGCTCTTGGGGCGGGTCAGTATATTGTGGGTATCTTGTCTGCGGTTCTCATCATCGTCATGCAGACCTTGACCCACCGGATCAGCTATTTTGCTCAGGTGGCTTCCTGCGGCTGCCTGAAGATGACCATAGCACAAAAATCAGGAGCGGTTAAAAACATGGAAGAATTTCTGGAAAAGGAAAAGGTTGAAATCGCTTCTGTGAAGATTAATAAAAATAAGAAAGATGAGATCAAACTGGAATTTGAAGTCATTTATCCGCCGGGGTTTGACAAGGGAGCCCTGCTTTCCAAACTGGCAGAAGAAAATTCAGTCATGGCAGTCAGCGAATAGAGGAGGGCAACCCTGGCAGAAAAATCTTGACAATCCGGTCAGGATTGTGCTAGCATTAAAATAATGAAATAGAAAAACCTTGAGACGAAAGAGTAAGGGAATTGGACGGAGTGATCCGTTTATTTACCTTACTCTTTTTTTGTATGAATTCCATTAAATAGGTGACCATTACGGATATGGAGGAAAAGAACATGAAGGAAATGAATTACGATGCAGCAATCATTGGCGGCGGCGTAATCGGCTGTGCAATTGCTAGAGAACTGGCCCGCTATGACCTTAGCATTTGTGTTATTGAGCGGGAGGAAGATGTTTGTTCCGGTACGTCAAAGTCGAACAGCGCCATTGTCCACGCAGGATACGATGCGGTACCTGGATCCTTAAAGGCGAGATTTAATGTAGAAGGCAATCATTTAATGGGAGAGCTTTCAGAGGAACTTGATTTCCAGGTGATCCGGAATGGCTCTCTGGTACTCTGCTTTTCAGAGGAAGATGTGCCCGCTCTTAAGGAACTTTATGAGAAGGGCATAAAAAACGGAGTCCCCGGCTTATCCATCCTTTCCGGCGATGAGGTGAGGGCCATGGAACCCAATGTGACAGAGACGGTAGTGAAAGCCTTGTATGCGCCTACTGGCGGGATCGTATGCCCCTTTGGTTTAACCATTGCACTGGCGGAGAATGCCTGTGACAACGGTGTAGAATTCTTATTTAACTCTGAGGTAAAAGAAATTGTAAAGACGGAAAAAGGCTATGACTTAAATACCGGAGAGGGAATCATCCATGCAGCCTATGTGATCAACGCAGCCGGTGTTTATGCCGACGTATTCCATAATATGGTAAGCGGGGAGAAGATCCACATCACGGCAAGAAAAGGAGATTACTGCCTGCTGGATAAGGAGGCAGGAACCCATGTGTCCCATACCATCTTCCAGCTTCCTGGCAGGATGGGAAAGGGGGTTCTGGTGACCCCTACGGTCCACGGCAACCTGTTAATCGGTCCTACGGCAATCAATGTGGAGGATAAGGAGGGCGTCGGAACAAGCGCAAAGGAACTTTCGGATATTATGGAGAAGTCTGCCTGGGGAGTAAAGAACATTCCGCTCCGCCAGATTATCACCTCCTTTTCTGGCCTTCGCGCTCATGAGGATGGGGATGACTTTATCCTGGGCGAGATTTCTGATGCCGACGGCTTCTTTGATGCGGCAGGTATTGAATCACCAGGTCTAACAAGCGCTCCTGCCATTGGTGTTTATATAGCAGATCTGGTTGCAGAAAAGGCAAAGGTTTCCCGAAAAGAGAATTTTAAGGCCACCCGAAAGGGAATCCTGGATCCTCAGAAGCTGTCTTTTGAGGAGCGGGCAGAGCTTATTAAGAAGAATCCTCAGTACGGCACCATCATCTGCCGCTGCGAAGGGGTCAGTGAGGGAGAGATCGTGGATGCCATTACCAGGACTCTTGGGGCGGTTTCCCTAGATGGGATCAAACGCCGTGTCCGTGCCGGCATGGGACGGTGCCAGGCCGGCTTCTGTGCCCCTAAAACAATGGAAATCCTGGCAAGGGAAACAGACAGGAAGTTGGAAGATATCTGCAAGAACAGGCCCGGCTCCAATATAGTGACCGGTCATAAATAAGGAGGACAGCAACATGGCAGAGCATGATATAGTGATAATCGGAGGCGGTCCGGCTGGTCTTGCTGCGGCAGTAGCGGCAAAAAAGGCGGGCATTACAGATATATTGATCCTGGAAAGAGAAGCTTGTCTTGGCGGTATCTTAAACCAGTGTATCCATAACGGTTTTGGCCTGCATACCTTTAAAGAAGAATTAACAGGCCCGGAATATGCGGCCCGTTACATAGAGATGGCGGAGTCGGAACATATACCGTATAAATTAAATACCATGGTTCTTGATATTAACAAAGATAAAGAAGTGACTGTCATCAACAGGGAAGATGGCCTGTCAATTATAAGAGCAAAAGCCATTATCCTGGCCATGGGCTGCAGGGAGCGCCCCAGAGGTGCCCTTAATATACCGGGCTACCGTCCGGCAGGTATCTATTCCGCAGGCACTGCCCAGAGATTAATGAACATCGAAGGCTTCAGCGTGGGGAAAGAAGTGGTGATCTTAGGCTCCGGTGACATCGGGCTCATCATGGCAAGGCGTATGACCCTGGAAGGAGCTAAGGTGAAGGTGGTGGCAGAGCTTATGCCCTATTCCGGCGGCTTAAAGAGAAATATCGTCCAGTGCCTGGATGACTATGGAATTCCCTTAAAGCTCAGCCATACGGTAATAAACATTGAGGGAAAGGAACGGTTAACAGGAATTACTCTTGCCCAGGTCGATGAAAACAGAAAACCGATTCCAGGTACAGAGGAATATTACAGCTGTGATACCCTTCTTCTTTCTGTAGGCCTGATTCCGGAGAATGAACTTTCCAAAGGGGCAGGCGTGAAGATGAACCAGGTGACGTTTGGACCCGAAGTAGGCGACCAGCTGGAAACCAGCAGCCCGGGTATCTTTGCCTGTGGTAATGTACTTCATGTTCATGACCTGGTTGATTATGTATCTGAGGAAGCCGCCTTGGCAGGAGCAAGCGCTGCCGCCTACGTAAAAGCAGACGGAGATAAGGAGGCGGCTCACGTAGTAGAGCTGAAAGCTGAGAACGGAGTCCGCTATACGGTGCCTCAGAAAATTGACGTAGAGAACATGAAAGATAAGGTTACCGTCCGTTTCCGCGTGGCAGATGTATACAAGGACCGCTTCATCAGTGTTTATTACGATGATGTAAGGGTTTCCCACAAAAAGAAAAAAGTCCTGGCTCCCGGTGAGATGGAGCAGATTGTATTAAAGAAAGACAGCTTTAAGGAATATCCGGAGCTTAAGAGAATTGTTGTCTGTACGGAGGTGGAATGATATGGAGGTAAGAGAACTGATCTGTATCCGATGTCCTTTAGGCTGCCCGTTGACGGTGCGCATAGAAGGGGACCAGGTGGGAGTAACAGGGAATTCTTGCGGCCGCGGAGAGGAATACGGGAAAAAAGAGGTTTTAAGCCCTACCAGAGTGGTGACATCCTCGGTCTATGTCCTGGGAGGTAACTTAGAAATGGTACCGGTTAAAACAAAGCAGGATATACCTAAGGATAAGATTTTTGCCTGCATGGAGGAAATCCGAAAGATGGAAGTTTCCGCACCTGTTTTCATTGGAGATGTAATCATTCCTGACTGTGCCGGAACCGGAGTTTCCATCGTTGCTACAAGGAATGTCGAAAAGGTGTATAATAAGTAAAATAATGTCTTAAAAAACCTCGTAATTACCGTAAGCGGTCTGAAGCCCTATTGGAAGCCTGCGGATTTACGAGGTTGTTTTGCATAAAACAGGGACAACCTATAGTAAATTTATCCAGGAAATGATATACTGGAAAGAGATTTCTTGAGAAGGATTAAAAGGAAAGAGGGGTTGATATGAAGGTATTTGCACACAGGGGTTACAGCGGAAGGTATCCGGAAAATACCATGCTGGCCTTTCAAAAGGCAGCAGAGACCGGCTGTGACGGGATCGAGTTGGATGTACAGCTTACAAAGGATGGAACTGTTGTGGTAATCCACGACGAAAGCATTGACCGGACCACGGAAGGAACCGGCTTTGTGAAGGATCTTACCTATGAGGAACTGAAAAAATTCAATGCAGATGCTGTCTGCGGAGGGATTCATGGATTTGTGCCTGTTCCGACCTTTGAAGAATACTGTATATGGGCAAAGGATCAGGAACTTGTTACAAATATCGAAATCAAGACAGGCGTATATTATTATGAAGGCCTGGAAGAAAGAACTCTGGAATTTGTACGTAAATACGGGCTCGAAAAAAAGGTCATCTTTTCTTCCTTTAACCATACTTCCATAATCCGCTTAAAGGAGCTGGCTCCCGGGATCCCGTGCGGCGCGCTGCTTGATCATCCGGGCCTTGGAAATGCGGGATACTATTGCGACCGGTATCATTTTGAATGCTACCACCCAGGGGTAAAGGGATTAACAAAAGAGGCTGTGGATAACTGCAGAAAATACGGAATTTTGGTAAATGTTTGGACGGTGAATGACATGTCCGTGTTGGAGCAGGCCTATGAATGGGGCTGTGACGGGGTCATAAGCAACTTTCCGGAGATCTGCAAGCGGTGGATCCAAAGCAAAGGACGATAGATAAAAGATGGCAGGAGTGAGGCGTCTGGTTTCCAGGGACCGCAGCTCCTTTTATCTTGTATGGAAAAAAGAACGCTAAAATAAGCTTTTCTTCCTTATAAAATTAAGAAAGGGCAAAAATTGCCTTGACGGTGGGGGAAAGGATTGATAAAGTAGAACGAGATCCATATATTGTGGGTGCGGATGCAATCTCCACCACAAAGGAAGAGCTATGGTTCATGTAAAAGGAGGATGTTATGAAATTAGTTACATACGAGGTTGACCGGAGAAAAGATATCGGGGTAGTGAGTAAGGACGAGATGTGGATCTTTCCTCTCAGGGCATTTGGTATGGAGTATAAGGAGATGCTGGAGGTCATCAAGGGACTTTCTCAGTCTGAGCTTGACCTTCTGGAACATGCCTCTGGCCTTGATCCTTACAACAGCAACGTCATCGGAGCTGCTATGATGAAAGAGGTCAGGCTGCTGGCGCCCATCCGGACACCGGAGCAGGATATCATCTGTCTGGGGCTTAATTACATGGAACATGCCGAGGAGTCTGCCCGCTTTAAAAAAGAGGATTTTGACGGAAAGCGCCCCAATGCTGTTTATTTTTCCAAGAGAGTGAATGAGGCAGTGGATCCATACGGGGAGATTTTAAGCCACAGTGATATGGTGGACAGCCTGGATTATGAGGCAGAATTAGGAGTCATCATTGGAAAGGATGCAAAAAATGTGGCGCCGGAACAGGTAAAGGACTATATTTTCGGTTATACAATCATCAATGATGTCAGCGCCCGGAACGTGCAGAATGCCCATAAGCAGTGGTATTTTGGAAAAAGCCTTGATGGGTTTACCCCCATGGGCCCCTGTATTCTGACTGCAGGCTCCATATCCTATCCGCCGGAGCTTGGCATTCAGTCCAAGGTAAATGGAGAACTGAGACAGGACAGCAATACCCGGCTCATGATATTTAATATAGACCACGTAGTCAGCGAGCTTTCTAAGGGGATGACCCTTAGGGCAGGTACGATCATTTCCACCGGAACGCCTAAGGGTGTTGGAATGGGATTTGAACCGCCGAAGTTTTTAGTGGCAGGTGATGAAGTGGAATGCCTGATCGAGGGGATCGGGGCCATAAAAAATAAGGTTGTGTAAAAGAAAATAAGGAATGCTGCTCATTTATTGGGCAGCATTTTTTATGTCACAGTAAGAAAGAAACTTCTGCTGAGGGAATCGCTATAAATGTCTGAGAAAAAAATACAGGTCTACAAACTGCAAATTGTTCAGATGCCATATGATTATATATTGCAAATATTAAAAATTTATATTGACAGATTTCGATAATGCGTTCTATAATTAATTAGACTGAACGTCAGTCTAATTAAATTCAGGAGTGATGTTATGCGAATTATAAAAGACGCTGATGTGCGTAAGAATGAAATACTGGATGCTGCCGCAGACCTTTTTAATAGTGATGGCTATGATGGAACGACCATCAGTGCCATTATAGAGAAAGCTGGAATTGCGCGGGGAACCATATACTATCATTTCAAATCAAAGGAAGATATTTTGGATGCACTTATCGATCGGCGCAATACGGAGTTTTTGGCTGCGGCCAGGCAGAACGCTGAGGATAAAAGTATTCCTGTGATAGAACGGCTTCTCAGAACTATTATTGCCATGAATGGTGATAAAGATGGCAATTCAGAACTCACCAGGCAGATGCACAAGCCGCAGAATGCTTTGATGCATCAGAAAACACATCAGGCAATGATGGAAGGCATCCCGCCTATTCTTATGGAAATTATTGAGGACGGTATCAGTGAGGGTTTATTCAATACCCCTTATCCCTATGAGAGTTTGGAAATGGTGGTGGCACATATCAATGCGGTTTTTGATGATTACGCGGAGAAACTTACAGGCGAAGAGCTTTTGGGAAGGGTTAAGGCGTTTATATTTAATCTGGAAAGATTGTTTGGTGCAGAACCGGGAAGATTTGACCGGGTGATAGAACTATTTCAAATGGAGGGAGGAAGCGCCTATGAATAATAACATGGGAAAGCCATTTTTTAAATTTATCATGCTGTGCTCCGGGAGCTTTGTCGCCGCCATAGGCAGCGGAATTACATCTTTCGGGCTTGGTGTATATGTATTTGAGCAGACCGGGCTTGCGTCCTCCAGTACATTGATTATCCTGCTGGCTTTTTTACCGGGGCTCCTGCTCACTCCTTTTGCTGGGGTGCTTGCGGATAAATACGACCGCAGGATTTTAATGATACTCGGCGACGGGCTTTCCGCTTTGGGGCTTATCTATATCCTGATTTGTATGATGAATGGCCAAACGCTGCTTTGGCAGATCGGAATAGGCGTCACCATCAGTTCGGTGTTTTCTTCACTTATAGAACCGGCGTTTAAAGCGACAATAACTGACCTGCTGACAGAAGATGAATACTCAAAGGCAAGCGGACTGGTACAACTATCCGGTTCCGCAAAGTTTTTGATCTCGCCTCTCATTGCAGGGTTTCTGTTACAGGTTTCAGATATAAAGCTGCTGCTTGTGATAGATATATGCACAATCTTTCTGACCGTGATGGTGACGTTTGTGGTACGCAGGGGGCTTGCTGCCAAAGCTTCCCAATATAAAGAATCCTTTTTCCATGAGTTTAGAACCGGACTGACTGCCCTCACCCAAAACCGGGGCGTGTTCACATTGGTTTTATCTGGAATCGGCATCTCTTTCTTTTTAGGCTGTATCCAGTCTCTTTATACGCCAATGATACTCGGATTTACTGACAGTTCGGTGCTGGGTGCTGCCACTACGATTTCCGCCATGGGCATGCTGGCAAGCAGCCTTATTCTTGGCACGGTTCCCATAAAAAAGGGCTTTACACAAATGCTTTTTGCCTCCCTCTTTTTGGCGGGTATCTTTATGGCAGGCTACGGGTTTAGAGAAAATATTATTTTAATCTGCATTTTTGGTTTTCTCTTTTTTTCAATGCTTCCATTTGCCAACACAAGCATTGATTATCTGATCCGTACCAATATCAGCAACGATGTGCAAGGCAGGGTTTGGGGACTGATCGGCATTATCTCCCAGCTTGGCTATGTGATTGCTTACAGCATATTAGGTCCGCTTGCCGACTATGTATTTATCCCTTTGCTGGTAGAGGATGGCGCGCTGGCCAATAGCATGGGAAAGGTAATCGGCGTGGGAAGCGGCAGAGGCATTGGATTATTGATTATGATAGCAGGTCTGTTGTTATCTGTGACCGCCATTCTTTTATACAATATTAAGTCCGTCAGGGGGCTGGAGCGGGGAGGCGGACTGTGTACAGAAAAATAATAATAAATGATGTAAAGAAAAGCAAACTGATTACAATCACCATTACAGCATTTATTCTGCTTGCGGCTATGCTTACCTCCCTTGCCGCCATATTGTCGGTGAATTTGTTCTCTGCTATTAACAACATGATGTTAAGAGCCGAAACTCCCCACTTTATGCAGATGCACTCCGGCGATATTGACTTGGATCGGCTTTCAGCTTTTGCAGATACGGAAAATAATGTAGAAGATTTTCAGGTGCTTTCCTTTCTCAACATTGAGGGAGCAGAGATTGTCATTGGTGAAGACTCCCTCGCCGGTTCCGTGCAGGATAACGGCCTTTCGGTGCAGAGCGAACGCTTTGATTTTCTGCTGGGCCTGGATGGCAATATCATTTACCCGGCCGAAGGAGAGATCTATGTACCCATATACTACATGAAGCAGGGGCTGGCAAGTATTGGCGACAGCATTACCATTCATGGCGTTTCTTTTACGGTAGCTGGTTTTCTGCGGGATTCTCAAATGAACGCCTCCATGATTTCCTCCAAACGGTTTCTTATCAATGAAAGTGATTTTGAAAAAATCAGGAAATTTGGAAAGCTGGAATATTTAATAGAGTTCCGCTTTAGGGACAGTTCCGCTGTTTCCTCCTTTGAATCCGGCTATATTGCCGCAGGACTTCCGGCAAACGGGCCTCCCGCCATCACCCATTCCCTGTTTAAGCTGGTAAATGCCCTTGATGACGGCATGATGATAGCGATGCTTATCCTTATCAGCGTCCTTGTAATCGTGATTAATTTCCTGTGCATACGTTTTACCCTGCTTGCCAAGGTGGAAGAAGATTACCGGGAAATTGGCGTATTAAAAGCTATCGGCCTGCAGGTTCGAAGCATCAAAAAACTCTATCTGGCGAAGTATGGTGCTATCGCTGGAATTGCCTGCATCGCTGGATTCATCTTGTCCCTGTTTGCAAAAGAGCCTTTGATGGAGAATATCCGCCTGTATATGGGCGGGAGCGGCAGTTCCGGCCTCGGCACGGCATTTGGAATGTTAGGCGCAGGGATTATCTTATTCGTGGTGGTGCTTTATGTGAACGGCGTTCTTTGCCGCTTCAAAAAGGTATCAGCGGCAGAGGCCATACGCTACGGCGCGCCCCAGAGTGGAACTAAAACTGCGAAAAGCTACCGGCTATCCGGCAGCAGGGGATTTCCGCCGAATATTTTTCTTGGCATAAAGGATGTGCTTTCCCGAAAAAAGCTTTACAGCACAATGCTTTTTGTACTTATTATTTCCTCATTTCTGATGATTGTGCCGCAGAATATTTATAATACCATTTCCCAAAGAAACTTTATGACCTATATGGGCATTGGTGAATGTGATATGCGAATCGATATCCAGCAGACGGACGGTATTGCGGGAAAAACAGCGGAAATAGCCGCTGTGATGGCGCGGGACACAGATATTAAAAAATACACGGTACTGACCAGTTATATGTTTGATATGCAAATGGAGGACAGAACCACTGAAAAGTTAAAGGTGGAGCTTGGAGACCAATCAGTGTTCCCCATTGAGTATTCGGCCGGCAGAGCTCCGCAGACCGAATCGGAAATCGCCATTTCATCATTAGTTGCGGACGATCTCGAAAAAGGGCTTAATGATATTATCGTGCTAATGATTGACGGTAAGGAAAAGCGGCTTGCCGTAAGGGGGATATATTCTGATATCACCAATGGCGGCAAGACGGCAAAGGCTGTTTTTAAAACCAGTCAGGGCAGTATCCTGTGGAGTATTATTCCGGTGAAATTGCAGGCTGATGCCGTCACAGATGAAAAGATAGGGGGATATAAGGAACAGTTTTCCTATGCCAAGGTATCCGATATAGATGAATACATCAGCCAGACCTTTGGAGGGATTACTGATGCGGTTAAAAAGGCTTCTTACGCCGCTATTGCTGCAGCCGCCACGCTCACTGTGCTGGTCACATTACTCTTTATGAAAATGCTGGTGACAAAGGATCGGTATCCGATTGCCGTTTTAAAATCCCTCGGCTTTAAAAAAGAAGATATTTGCCGGCAATATATGGTGAGGTCTGCCATCGTACTGGCAGCCGGCGTTTCAATTGGTACTGTCTTGGCAAACACTTTGGGAGAACTGGTGGGCGTGGGTCTGATTTCATCTTTCGGTGCATCCACGTTCCGCTTTGATATAAACCCGTTGTTTGCCTACCTGTTTTCTCCCGTTTTAATGGCGGTTTGTGTCTATCTTTCAACACGGTTTGGCATTTCGGATATTTCCGGCCTGAAGATATCGGAATATATAAAGGAGTAGCCTATGAAGAAAATTCTAAGCGGAAAAAATATTGTAAAAACCTATGGCATAGGACAGGAAGAGTCCAATGCACTCAATGGAGTGAACATAGAACTATTAACCGGAGAGTTCGTTGCAGTGATGGGGCCGTCCGGCTGCGGAAAGTCTACGCTGCTCTTTGCATTAAGCGGTACAGATACCATCAACAGCGGTTCTATCCAATTTGACGGTAAGGAACTTACCCGGCTAAATGAAAACGCATTGGCAGATATTCGCAGAACTAAGATGGGATTTGTATTCCAGCAGCCTGCCATGCTGAAAAATCTGAATATTCTGGATAATATCATTCTTTCCAGCGTACAGGAAAACAAAAAAAATACCGCCGGCATTATGAAAAAAGCCAGGACATTGATAGAAAAGACCGGCATAACCGGACTGGAAGAAAGGGATATTACCGAGGTTTCCGGCGGGCAGCTTCAACGCGCCTGTATCTGCCGCGCCCTTATGAACGAGCCGGAGATTTTATTTGCAGACGAACCTACCGGCGCACTCAACTCAAAATCATCGGAAGAAATTATGGAGCTGTTTTCAGATATCAACAAAAATGGCATGGCTGTTTTTCTTGTGACCCATGACGCAAAAGTCGCGTCCAGAGCTGACCGTGTGTTATTTATGAAAGACGGCGCTGTTAAGTCCGAGCTTTTTTTGAAAAAGTTTAACGGTCGAGACATGGAAGACAGAATGAATCAGGTTATTATGCGGATGAGGAATTTTGAAATATAGGTTATGGGAAATGGTCAGAAAATATCTATGACATTATGGTAGAATCCAGTGTTGGAACGATACGTAATGGGGAAAGGTTCATTGATGGGATTAAAAAAACAAACAATTTTAATAAATGTTTGCTTATATATAGACATTTGTTACAATATGATATATAATCACCATTATAAAAGTATCCTGGCATTTGACTATAGAATATTAAGAAAAGGAATGTATATGCATTGTTACGATGCATGGAATGGATATAATCATGAAAAATATGTTTGACAGAAAATCCCTGTGGCAGGCTGCACCCGATGAATTAATGAATGGATATTATGAAGATGATGATTCTGTATACTGTCTTATTTGCAATGAGTATTATACCAAAGGTGAGATTTATTCCCATGACGGTCATTTTTATGATGCATACAAAATGGCTAACATACATATCGAAGAAAAACATGGATCAATGCTGAACTATTTGATGAATATGAATCCTTCCTTTTTAGGCTTATCAAAGCTTCAGCACTCCATCCTTAAATTGATGACAGATGGCTTATCTGATAAAGAAATAGCTGCGCAAAAAGGTATTTCTTATTCCACTGTACGGAATTACCGATTTAAACTTCATGAACATGAAAAGCAATCTAAACTGTTTTTAGCAACAATGGAACTGTTTCATAAAAAGGAGGAAGCCATGAAATCGAAACGTGATGCAACAGAGTTTTATGATGCTCATAAAACTGCAACAATGATGGATGACCGATATGATGTCACCGTAGAAGAAAAGACGAAGATCTTGTCCAGATATTTTGACAAAAGCGGGGCGGTAAAGCAGTTTCCTTCAAAGGAAAAGGCTAAAATCGTGGTTCTCCGTGAAATAGCAGGTAAATTTTTACCAGGTGTCCATTACAGCGAAAATGAAATCAACAATGCATTGAAAGAGATATATCAAGATTTTCCATATATCAGACGGCTGTTAATCGAATACGGCTTCTTTTGCCGCACAGATTCTGGCTCTGAATATTGGCTTAAGGAATAATATCACCTGCCGTCTTACCATACGTCACTAAAATCCGGAAAAAAATCTGTATAAGGTTTTTTTCCGGATTCTATTTATACCCGGAATGTTTTCTTTTTGCAGCTCCCTCACCTTTACTCTCCCATAAAGCCGGTAAAATATTCCCGGCCGGACAGGACATGCCAATTGCTAATTATGCAGAAAATACTACCGGTTATGCAAAAAGCAGCCTTGAGAATCCATTATATGCTAAAGTGAAGTACATACCACGCAGCTTGTGGTAATTTTTATGGAGGAGGATGAAAGAAATGTTACAAATCAACATCGATGATGTATTAAAGATCGTCAACCTTTGTGTGCCGTACCTCATTGGATTGGCCATTGCAGTTGCAGCTGCAGTGGTGGTTATGGTGGTATGCAGGAACAAGAAAGCTGCAACCCGGTATTTAATCCGGCGCCAGGGGCTTATGGCCATTGTGCTCGCCGTGGTTATCGTAGTAAATATGATATGCTGGGGCCCAATGTCCAGCCTGATTTCCCTTGCTACCGGCAGCGGAACGATTTCAAAAGAAACCTCAGACAAAGCAACAGAGCTTTGTACCAGAATTGCGGAAGAGGGAATCGTTCTTTTGAAAAATGAGGAAAACTTACTTCCCTTAAAGGCTGATTCTAATTTAAACGTCTTTGGCTGGGCTTCCACCAATCCATGCTATGGAGGTACCGGTTCAGGCTCCCTCTCTGATGCATATGAAACCGTGTCTCTTCTTCAGGGGCTTGAAGACGAAGGATTTAAACTGAATGCCGGGCTTACTGATTTCTATACCGCATACCGGAGCGACCGTCCAAATGTGGGGATGTGGGAACAGGACTGGACACTTCCGGAGCCTTTAAAGGAATCCTACACCAGTGAGCTGATGGCAGATGCAAAGGCATTTTCTGATACGGCACTGATCGTGATTACCCGTGTAGGAGGGGAAGGAGCCGATCTCCCTACAGATGTCAGCGCAGTTACCTATACGGATAATTCAGCGGAATATAAGGATTTTGAGACTGGTGAGCATTATCTGCAATTAAGCAAGACGGAAAAGGACATGGTTGATCTGGTGTGCTCCAATTTCGATAATGTCGTTCTAGTATACAATGGTGCAAACGCTATGGAGCTTGGCTTTGTCAATGATTACAGCCAGATAAAGAGTGCTATCTGGTGTCCGGGAACCGGTCAGTCCGGCTTTAAGGCACTGGGCGAAATTGTTAGCGGTGCTGTTAACCCCTCAGGAAAAACAAGTGACACCTTTGCTGCGGACTTAACAGCAACCCCTCACTACAATAACTTTGGTAGCTTTATTTACGATAACATGAATGAATTCGCTGGCAAGGCATTTAAGGGAGAGGCCACCTATCCCAGCTTTATCAATTACGTGGAAGGCATTTATGTTGGTTACCGTTTCTATGAAACTGCCGCAGAGGAAGGACTGATCGATTACGGTAAAACAGTGCTTTATCCCTTTGGATACGGCATGTCCTATACCTCTTTCTCTCAGGAAATGGGGAACCTCACAGAAGCAGACGGCACGATTTCCTTTGACGTGACCGTTACCAATACCGGAGACAAAGCAGGAAAGGATGTAGTGGAGGTTTATTACAATCCACCCTATACAAACGGAGGAATTGAAAAGGCTTCTGCAAACCTGATTGCATTTGATAAGACAGACCTCCTGGAGCCGGGCCAGTCCCAGACCATCGCAGTCTCATTCCAGGCGGAAGATATGGCATCCTACGATGCAGCCGGGAAGGGAGCTTATGTCCTGGAAGCAGGGGATTATAAAATCTCAATCCGGACCGATTCCCATAATGTCATCAAGGAACAGATCTATACCAAAGCATCGGAAACCGTATATGATGAAGCCAATCCCCGCTCTACCGATAAGGCGGCTGCAGAAAACAGATTTGCTGATGCTAAAGGAGAACCGACTTATTTATCCCGTGCAGATGGATTTGCAAATTATAAAGAGGCTACGGCAAAGCCTGCAACCATGACTATGCCGGAAAAATATAAGGATACCTTTGTAAACAACAGCAATTACGATCCGGAAGCTCATAACTATGCTGAGGATATAAAGCCGGTAACCGGCGCAAAGAATGGACTGAGCCTTGCCGCCATGCGGGGGCTGGATTATGACGATCCGCAGTGGGAGAAGCTTCTTGACCAGCTGACCGTAGGGGAAATGGATACCATGGTCGCCATCGGAGGTTATCAGACGTCAGCAGCTAAGAGCGTGGATAAGGTAGGTACCGTGGACTGTGACGGACCGGCTTCCATTAACAACAACTTTACAGGAACCGGCTCCATCGGCTTTCCTTCCGCAGTGTTGATAGCAAGTACCTGGAACCGTGATATTGCAGAGGAATTCGGAGAAAGCATCGGTAAGATGGCAGATGAGATGAAGGTATCCGGCTGGTACGCACCGGCTATGAACACTCACCGTTCCGCCTTTGCAGGCAGAAACTTTGAGTATTATTCCGAAGACGGAATCCTGGCAGGCAAAATGGCGGCCAGTGCCATCATGGGTGCAGAACGTCATGGAGTATATGCTTATATGAAACATTTTGCCCTTAATGACCAGGAAACCAACCGAACCAATATGCTTTGTACCTGGACCGGCGAACAGGCCATCCGTGAAATTTATCTAAGACCATTTGAAATTGCAGTAAAAGAGGGCGGAGCAAAGGCAGTAATGTCCGCATTTAACTACATTGGAACCGAATATGCAGGTGCCTCCGATGCACTGCTTAACAAGGTGCTTCGGGATGAATGGGGCTTCCGTGGCTTCGTGCTGACAGATTATTTTGGCGGATACGGATATCAGAATGCTGATCAGGAGATTCGTAACGGCAACGACGCCATGCTGGTAGCCTATGATACGGAAACCAACCATTTAAAGGATACGACAAGCGCTACAAGTCTTCAGGCTATGCGTAAGGCAAGTAAAAATATTATGTACACGGTGGTGAACAGCCGTGCCTACGAAGGAAATAACGCAAAGGGCGGAATGCTTCCGTGGCAGATTGCAGCCATAGTGGCTGATGTGATTCTGGCAGCAGGATTTATAGCTTTGGAGGTAAGAATCATCAATGCCTATAAAAAGAAACGGGAATCATAAACAGCAGTTGCAGAGGGGGAGAACTCATCTAAGGTCCGGAGGAAAATGACATGAAACATACTGATATCATTGAAAAGATGACAATAGAAGAAAAGGCGGCCATTTTAAGCGGTAAGAATGTATGGCAGTCCCGGAACATTGACCGGCTGGGAATCCCTTCCATATTCTGCGCTGATGGCCCCCATGGAATCCGGAAGCAGGCAAGGGAAGGGGATCATCTGGGATTAAACGCTTCCCTTCCGGCCACCTGCTTTCCTACGGCAGCGTCCATCTCCAATAGCTGGGATATGGACCTTTGCCGTGAGATCGGGGAAGCTCTGGGAGAGGAAGCCTCGGCTCTGAACGTGAACGTCCTGTTGGGGCCTGGCCTTAATATTAAGAGAAGCCCCCTTTGCGGAAGAAATTTTGAATATTTCTCCGAAGATCCCTACTTGTCCGGAAAGCTGGCGGCAGCCTACATAAAAGGCATTCAGAGCCAGGGAGTGTATGCATGCCCCAAGCATTTTGCAGTCAACAGCCAGGAGCTTCGCCGCATGGCCATGAATTCCGTGGTGGATGAAAGGACCTTAAGAGAGATTTATCTGGAAGGCTTTGAAATTGCGGTGAAAGAGGGTGGGGCAAGATCCATTATGACCAGCTACAATGAGGTCAATGGTGTCTATGCCAATGAAAATGAACATCTTCTAAAGGATATCCTGCGGGGAGAGTGGGGATTTGACGGCATCGTCATCACCGACTGGGGCGGTTCCAATGACCATGTGAAGGGAGTAGCAGCAGGGTCTAACCTTGAAATGCCTTCACCCGGCCTTCATTCTGCCAGAGAGTTGATCGCTGCAGTAGAAAATGGAAGCCTTTCCATGGAAGCGCTGGAGGCTAATGTCGATGATTTGCTGGAGGCAGTGTTCGCCCTTACCGGGAACCGGGAAAACAAGCGGAAATCCTTTGATAAAGAAGAGCATCACAAGCTGGCGGAAAAGGCAGAAGAGGAGAGCATCGTACTCTTAAAGAACGAGGATGAACTTCTTCCGTTAAAGCCCGGCTGCAAGGTGGCATTAATCGGTGACTTTGCATTCACTCCCCGTTATCAAGGGGCAGGATCTTCCCTGGTAAACCCAATCCGGGTGGAGAATATGGAGGAGATGATAAAGGATTATCCCTTGAATGTGGCCGGCTGTGCCAGAGGCTATTCCCGTGGTGGAAAGACTGATGTCACCTTAAGAGATGAGGCCTTAAAGCTGGCTGCCCAGGCCGATGTGGTGCTATACTGCTTTGGACTTGATGAAATCAGTGAATCAGAGGGGATGGACCGAAGCCATATGGGAATCCCCCAGAACCAGATCAGTCTGCTCACTGCTTTATCAGAGGAAAACCCCAATGTAGTAGGAATTTTAAGTGCAGGTTCTGCCATAGAAATGCCATGGCATGAATGCTGCAAGTCCCTTCTCCACGGCTATTTAGGCGGAGAAGCCGGTCCGTCTGCCATGCTTCGCGTAATAACCGGTGAAGTGAACCCTTCCGGCCGGCTGAGCGAGACTTATCCGCTGCGGTATGAGGACACTCCGGCTTACCGGTATTTTCCTGGAGCAGAGCGCTGCTCCCAGTACCGGGAGGGCATTTATGTGGGCTACCGATATTATGATACCGGGAAGGTTAAGGTTCAGTATCCCTTTGGCTATGGGCTGTCCTATACCACATTTTCCTATAAAAACCTTGAGATATCGGAGAATGAAGTCCGTTTTACCCTGGCGAACACGGGAAAAGTTGATGGTAAGGAAGTTGTCCAGCTTTATGTGGGTGGACCTAAGGGCAGGATATTCCGGCCTGAAAAAGAGCTGAAGGGCTTTAAGAAAGTATTCTTAAAGGCAGGGGAAAGTAAAGTAATCACCATCCCCTTTGATGATAAGACCTTCCGGTACTGGAACAGGCTGACCAACCGCTTTGAGGTGGAGGGAGGCGTTTATTCCATCTTTATCGGTGCAAATGTAGCGGATATCAGGCTGCTTCAGACCGTGACCCGGGAAGGGACTACGGAAGATTGGCCTTATAAGGCAGAAACCCTTAAATCTTACTATACCGGCAGGATCAGCCAGGTGTCTGAGAAAGAATTTGAAACTCTTTTAGGGCATCCGGTTCCCGAAGGAAAATGGTCTGGAGATCTGAGCTTAAATGATGCACTATGCCAGATGTATTATGCCAAAAGTCCCTTGGCCAGACTGGTCTGGTGGATTCTGACAGGCTTAAAAAACAAGAGCGAAGAAAAGGGAAAGCCGGATTTAAATCTCTTATTCATTTATAACATGCCGTTCCGTGGAATCGCCAAGATGACCGGAGGAGCAGTCAGCATGGATATGGCGGAGGGGATGGTTTTGGCAGTAAACGGCCATTTTTTCCGCGGGATGAGACGTATCATCGGCGGGTATTTTGCCAATGCAAAAGCAAACAGAGCTTATGAAAAAAAGCTCTCCGGTAAATAGAGGGGAGGGAGCACATGCTGTCACGAATAAAAGCCGGCTGGATGACCTTTGCGGATAACCATCCGACCTTAGCACAATTTTTAATATTTTTTCTCGTGTCCAACGGAGTTACGGTATTACAGATGATTTTAATGCCGGTTTTCCGGAACATTTTCGGAATGACTTCCCTGGTGGATACAAACTTCCAGATATGGCATGTTGGCTCCAATCTGGACGGTACGCCCTATTATATATTTAATTACGGGGCGGGCGCACTTTCCGCCGGCGGGGGCGGAGGACTTGCGTATTTTCTGGCAGTGGAGATTACCATGGGAATCGCCCAGGTCATCAACTTTTTTCTTCAGAGAAATGTTACCTTTAAAGCCAATAACAGCGCAGCAAAGGCAGCGTTGTGGTATGTGATCGCCTATATCATTATCACCATCGGCGCAGCCGCTCTGCAGGGCCTTTATAAGGCTCCTGTCTATCATCTGTTCATGAATGGTTTAAACCTGGGCGGAGGTGGAGAGACCATTGCAGATGTAATCACTATGCTGATCAATTCAGCAATTTCATTCTGGGTGTTCTTCCCCATCTTTAAAGTTATTTTTAGAAACAATGACAAATAGGCGGAACCCGTATAAGAGTTGTAAATGCATAATAAAATCAGGCAGCCCGTATGAATTTTGTTCATACGGGCTGCCTGATTTATTAGGCCGTAATCTGCTGCGAGGTACCACCGCACATTACTTAATCTCGTTTTATGTCGTTAGGCAGGAGAGTTATGGTAAGCCGAAAGCACTGCCATGCTTATTAATGAACGGCCAATGTCTCTTCCTGGATCGGTATGAGAATCTGGAGGCGGAACCAGTTATCACTGGAAGAGATGGTCATAGAACCGCCATATTTTTCTACTGCAGCCTGAATGCTCTTTAAACCATACCCATGATACAGTTTATTACTTTTAGTGGTGGGAGGAAGGCCGCCGGTCACTATGGCCAGCTGGTTTTCCAGATAATTTTCACACTGGATCATTAAAAAGTGGTTTCGTTTGAATATGGAGAGATTGATCAGCCTTTTTTCCGGATCTCCATACTGGGAAACACATTCGATGGCATTATCCAGAGCATTTCCAAAGATGGAACAGATGTCTTTTACATGCAAAAAGGAAATCAGTTTTCCATCGGCCATACAGGTTAAGGTGATCTTGTTCTGAGCGCAGTAGGTACTTTTTGTAGTCAGTACCACATCTAATACCTGATTCCCTGTATTGGCCATAGCCTCTTGGGTAAGAATGGCTTTCTCCATTTCCGATAGGTATTGTTCCCGCTTTTCCGGATCTTTCTCTGCCCGGATGGCAATCATGTAATGCTTTAGATCATGGAATTCCCGTCTTAACAGTTCCATGTTGTCAATGGCCATGCGGTACTGGTCGTACTGACGCTGTAAGACTCCGTTCATTGCATGGTTTTCGCTGCGGACCTGCAGTTCTTTTCTCCTGTTCTGCTGGGCGAATAGCATCAGAAGCCCTCCGAAATCCACCAGGGTCCTTACATAGAGCAGAGAGCTGGTGGCACTGGAGAAGGGGGTATTGGGCATGACAAAGCTGATATTGCTGATCAGAAAGGCGCCCAATGCAATAAAAACAGCGCCAAGAAGCTCCTTCCGTTCCACTTCCATTCCCTCATCCTTTGGTATGTGTTCTTTTTCCAGAAAATAATACCCCGTATAGATGCAGCCATAGGAAATCCCCATGATCAAGACAGAAAGGGTCCTGCTTACCCGTCCGGAGCTTAGGGCCCACCATACATACAGCTGCCACTGGAAAGAAGCAGTAAACTCCGCCAGAACAAAAGCGCGGACGCAAAGGAATCCTGCGTCATAAGGGGAGATCCGGCAGGATGCATAGATGGAAAAATACATCATCAGGATGGCGGTGATCATACCGGGAAACCATAAGTACAGCGGGAGGATGCCGGCAATTAAGTGGAGCAGAAAAAACAAGCCAAGCATGCCCGCGAAAGAAGCGGTCAGTGCAGGTCCCTTAAGCCTTCTTCGTAGCATAAGGATGTAGCTGATGCAGGCGCACCATTCGGCCAGAGCGGTAAAGGGGCGGGGCGTATTCATGAGTTCGCCAAAGTTCATCGGTTTAACCTCCCATATATTCGGCCAGGCATTCCATAAATGATTTTTTCCGGCTCCGGCTAACAGGAATCCGATCGCCTGAAAACAGCAGCACCTCGATAGGCAGACAGCCGGTCACGTGTTTTAAATTAACCAGATAGGCATTGTGGCACTTGGTAAATCCAAAGGTTTTTAAAGCCTCTTCCAACCGTTTCATAGGGCCGGAAGCCACAAAGTTTCCTTTGTCCGTATGGATGAGAACATGGTGGAGCTGGCTTTCGATGTAATAGACGGAGTCCGTGCTCAGCCGCATGGTACCTTCGGGCCTGTCTATGCTGATATAGTGTACTGCCTGCCGTTTTAAGATTCTGCCTACTGCTTTATTTATGATTTGTGAAAAGGAAAGATAGGGAACTGGTTTTAATATATAACCCAGGGCGTCTACTGAATATCCCTCCACAGCAAACTGGGAGGAGGAGGTGATGAAAATAAAGATCACATCCTCATCAAGTTCCCTGATCTTTTGTGCAGTTTTCATGCCATTTAAATATTTCATCTGAATGTCCAGCAAGATGATATCATAGCTGGCAGAATAGTCCGATACAATATCAAGGCCGTCGGTAAAAGCCTGGATCTGAAAGCTGACGGAATTGTCTTTTTCGTACCGGGCGAGGTAGCTTCTCAGCGTTTCCACATATTCCATTTCATCTTCTACAATAGCGATTTTAATCATATCTTTGTCCTCAAACCGGTCATTCATTTTCTACTATAAAAGTATAGCATGAGCACCAAAAAAAATCCAAGGTATTTTACAGGAGCAGGTCCTTGGGAATTAAAGGAGGTGAAAAGGCCGTACATGTGATAAGATATTCTGAGATAAAGAATAATGTAGAAAAAATACGGAATCAGAAGAGTTAATCAATCTATGGAAAAGGAGTAAAGGGAGCATGAATGAACAGCTAAAGGACATGTGGCAGTATATTGAGGATCACAGCGGTGAAGCTTATGATCTGCTTTTAACCCTTGGAAAAATACCGGCGCCTTCAAATCATGAAGAACAACGAGCCAGGTTCTGCAGGGACTGGCTGGAAAAACAGGGAGCAAAGGGAGTGTATATCGATTCTGCATGGAATGTTATATATCCCATAGGCTGTACCGGAGATAACCCGGTGGTTGTGTTCGCAGCCCATACGGATGTGGTATTTCCGGATACAGAACCTCTTCCTATGGTCGTGGAAGAAGGAAAGATCAAGGCACCTGGGATCGGCGACGATACGGCGAACCTTTGTGCACTTCTCATGTGTGGAAAGTACCTCGCGCAAAAAAAGATCCTGCCCCAAAACGGCGGCATGCTTCTGGTAGCAAATGCCGGGGAAGAGGGACTTGGAAATCTGAAAGGGTCAAGGCAGATCATAAAGGATTTTGGACGCCGTTTGACAGCGTTTTATTCTCTTGACGGATATATGGATGGAATCGTAAATGATGCGGTAGGTTCCAAAAGATATAAGGTGGAGATATTAACGGAGGGAGGCCATTCCTTTGGAAAATTCGGAAACCGGAATGCCATAGCTTACCTGGCTTCTTTGATCAACACCCTTTATACCCTGAAGGTGCCGGAGACAAAGACGAAAACTACTTATAATGTGGGGATGATTTCAGGGGGAACTTCTGTTAATACCATTGCCCAGCAGGCTGAGATGCTATATGAGTTCCGTTCGGACAGCAGAGAAGATCTGGATTTTATGGACAGGCATTTTCATAGTGTAATCGAAAGCTACCGGGCTAAGATGATAGAGGTAAACACGACCTTGATGGGAGAGCGTCCATGTACAGGAGCCGTGGATGAGGAGCGTGAAAAGGAATTAGCTGAACATGTTTCTGAGGTCATTTATAAGCACACAGGGAGCAGGCCAAAGAAAGGCCCAGGCTCCACAGACTGCAACATACCCTTATCCATGGGCATCCCAAGCGTATGCTTTGGAGCTGTAAGGGGCGGCTTGGCCCATACGAGACAGGAATGGATCGAGACAGAAAGCTTAAAGGACGGCTACAGGATCGCCTTTGAAGTTATATTATCTTATTTTTAAGCGGGAAGGATTCGCCGGGGCCGGATGAAAAGAAATACGCCTTGATAGGGCTTTGATAAGCTGTTTCAAGGCGTACTTTCATGTTTCACCTGTTATTACTTTGTTCAAAAGCTGCTTCAAATCATCTGGCAGCAGCCATAACAGAAGGAATTAATAATTTTCCACTTTTCTTTCAAAATAAGCCTTAGGATGAGCACAGGTTGGACAGATCTCAGGAGCATCCGGTCCTTCATGGATATAACCGCAGTTGCGGCACTTCCAGCCAAGAGGAGCATCACCCTTAAAGGTTTTGTCGTTCTTTAAGCTGTCAAGCAGCTTTAAGTAACGTTTTTCATGAGCAGCTTCTACTTTTCCTACGAATTCAAATTTCAGAGCCAATTCATGAAAGCCTTCTGCCCTGGCATCCTCTGCCATTTTCTTATACATATCGGTCCACTCATAATTTTCACCGGCAGCAGCATCTGCTAAGTTTTCTTCCAAGGTACCAATGCCGTGCAATTCCTTGAACCACATCTTAGCATGCTCTTTTTCCTGATCAGCAGTTTCTAAGTACAGGGAAGCCATCTGCTCATAGCCTGCCTTTTTGGCAGCGGATGCATAATATGTATACTTGTTTCTTGCCATGGATTCGCCTGCAAAAGCATCTTTTAAGTTCTGTTCTGTTTTTGTTCCCGCATATTTGGACATCGTATGAACCCTCCTGATTTGAATTTTGTTTGATCTATACATTGCAATTGGGGAGCGGTAGTTTATTATGCCGCTCCCTAAAGGTGTATTAACCGAAGTATCTTTCTAATAAGCCCTTGAATGCTTTACCGTGACGAGCCTCATCTTTTGCCATTTCATGTACGGTGTCATGGATTGCATCTAAGTTTAATGCCTTTGCACGTTTTGCAAGATCGAATTTACCTGCAGTTGCACCATTCTCAGCAGCAACACGTAATTCCAGGTTCTTCTTTGTGCTGGAGGTTACGCATTCGCCTAATAATTCTGCAAATTTAGAAGCATGCTCAGCCTCCTCGAAAGCAGCCTTCTCATAGTATAAGCCGATCTCAGGGTAGCCCTCTCTGTGAGCAGCTCTTGACATTGCAAGATACATACCAACCTCTGAGCATTCGCCTTCAAAGTTAGCTCTTAAATCCATCATGATGTCTTCCGGAGAACCCTGTGCAACGCCGATTTCATGCTCGCAGGCCCAGGACATATCTCCATCCTGTAACTTGAACTTTTCAGAAGCAGCCTTGCATACTGGACAGAACTCCGGAGCTGTCTCCCCTTCGTGAACGTAACCGCATACAGTACAAACCCATTTCTTCATGATCTCATGTCTCCTTTTTATTTTTAATATTTATAGTTTGTTATTGATAGTAATCGATAACAGTAATTATTACTGATATTAATTTACCATAACTTTATCCTGATGTCAAGTGTTATCGAGAATTATTTTCAAAACAATTCTTGCAGGTTCCATAGAAGTAAATCGTGTGACTGTCCACCGTGCCGTCCGCATGCTCCTGAGCCATATGGTTGATGTTATCCATAGGGGCCAGTGGCAGGTCACTGACCTTTCCGCAATGCTTACATACGAAATGGTAGTGAGGCGAAGTGTCCGCATCAAAGCGGTCTGCGCCATCTCCGCATGTCAGCTTTTGGATTTCACCCAGCTCAACCAGAAGGTTTAAGTTGCGGTATACGGTTCCAAGGCTGATGTTGGGATATTCCTCACGGATCAATGTGTATAGAGCATCGGCAGTGGGATGGTCGTGCCTTGCCATTAGACAGGCTTTAATGGATTCCCGTTGACGGCTATACTTTAATGTTTTCATGGCCGCTCCTTTTCTAAAATAATAATTATATTAGTAATTGTTACTATTTAATAATAAAGGATTTCAGCCCTTTTGTCAATCCACAGTTATATTTTGGCTATAGGTTCTCCCGTGCGATCCGTATGAATTCTTCCGTAGCCTGGGATAAATATCTGCCTTTATAGCGGCCGAATGCCAGAACACCGTGACTGCGCCTGTAATTTAAAGAGAAAAAATGAAGTCCTGTCTTTTTCATACCGGCATTTGGACTACCGGACATGAACATTTTGGGGTAAAAGGTAATTCCCATTCCCTTGGCTGCAAGGGCAAGCACTGTTTCTATATTCTCTGTCTCCAAAAGAATGGAAGGAGTAAGCTGGGCATCTTCGAAAATTTCATCGGCAATGGTACGCACCCGGTTTCCCTTGTTGATGAGAAGGTAAGGGCAGTCCTTTAAAAGCTGCACGTCCGCATTTTCTTCCAGCACCTTTATCATCTCCTCCTGCTGTCCCGGAAAATACCGGTCCAGAATCTGGTCCGGAACCACAAGAAGGATTTCCTCTTCGCAAATAGGAACGGTTTCCACATGATCCACTTTAAAAGGAAGGAGGTCGATCATCAGATCGATGTTTCCGTGGATCAGGGCAGTGCTAAGCTCGGAAGAATTTCCCTCTACCAGATGGATCTCAATGTTTGGAAACTTTTCCTTATAAGCGGGAAGGATGGCAGGGAGAAGGAAGCGCCCCCTGGTATGGGAGATCCCGATGGAAAGCTGTCCCGTGGTAAAATCCTTAATATCGGCAAGCTCCCGATAGGTTTCGTCCTTTAGGTCCAGCATCTGCTTTGCCCGGACTTTTAAGGCCCGGCCTGCGTAGGTCAGGGTAAGCGGCATGGTACGGTTGAAAAGCTGGACATCAAACTCCTTTTCCAGATTGGAAATATGGCTGCTTAAGGATTGCTGGGAGATGTACAGCTGCTTGGCAGCACGGGTGATATTTAATTCCTCCGCAACCGCCAGAAAATATTCCAGGTTCAGGAAGTTGATCATAGATAAGCCTCCAGCTTCGGAATATAGGGAATGAGCTTATTAAGGGAAGTGTTTACAATAAGTTCTTCCGGGAATTTCAATTCTTCAATAAGTTCTAAGGCCCTCACATGGTTTCCCACATCTGCTTCCGTATGGGCGTCGCTGTCAATGATGATGGAAGCCTTATAACGCTTGCAAAGCTCCAGCATGGTCCGGTAATTTTCCGCGGCGTTCATTCTTGCGCTTAGGGGATGAAGGGAACTGGAATTAAGCTCCAAAAGGGTATGGTTTTCAGCAGCGGCGGAAACAAGGGTGTCATAATCCACCGGAAAACGGCTGTCATCAGGGTGGCCGATGATGTGGATCAGAGGATTTTCAATGGCTCCAAGATACGCCCTTGTATTTTCAGAGGAAGTTCCGCTTTTGTAGCAGGGTTCATGGAGGCTGGCAATGGAGTAATCCATTTTTTCCAGAAGACCTTTTCGCAAATCCACACGCCCTGTGTGATCCATAATATTAAGCTCAACGCCCATGAGTATATTGACTCCGTAGATTTTACGGGGGATTACTTTAAAATTTATAAAATAAAACTCGTGGCATGTTCCTGGCATTTTAGGTGCATGATCCGTAGAGCCCATAAGAGCAAGGCCTTTTTCAGAGGCAGATTTAGCCATTTCATATAAAGTGTTGTACGCATGTCCGCTGGCTACGGTGTGGGTATGCAGGTCCATTATGTCGTTCATGATTCTTGTCCTTTCTGTATCTGGCCTGGGGGCATCCCCAGTGGAAAATATTTCATATATATAAATATAACATATTTTTACTGAGAAAACTATAGAAATATCAGGCGGGATGTGATAAATATATAGGTAGATTTTATGCAGAACTGAGTGATTTATGAACGGAGGAGATATCAATGAGCGAAGAGATGAAGGAAACAGACGTAAGGGAAGAAGCAGTAGAGACTATGGCTGATTATGCCGCAGAACTGGAAGCATCCTTTAAAAGGGTAAAAGAAGGAGATGTTCTCACAGGGACCGTTATTAGTGTGGATGAGGACAAGGTCACATTGGATCTGAAATATTATGCGGAGGGGATCATTGACAAGGAGAATATAAGCAATGACCCGGAATTTAACCTGCTTAGGGAAATCCAGCCTGGGGACGAAATCACGGCAACAGTTATAAACGCCAATGACAGGGAAGGAAACGTGGTCCTTTCCAAAAAATTGGCGAGTGACCAGAAGGCCTGGGAAACCCTGGACGGTTTGTTAAAGGACCGAACCATTGTCAATGTAAAAATCGCTGAGATCGTAAAAGGCGGAGCTGTTGCTTACCTGGAGGGGATCCGGGGGTTTATACCGGCTTCCAAGCTGGCGGGGGAATATGTGGAGGACTTAGAGGAATATAATGGAAAGACCATTGAAGTCACAGTCATCACCGCAGACGAGGAAAACAATAAGCTTGTGCTTTCAGGCAAAGAGCCGGCCCTTATGAAGCAGAAGGAAGAAACCAACAAAAAGATCGCAAAGTGCGAGGTAGGGTCCATCATGGAGGGAACGGTGGACAACATAAAAGATTACGGTGCGTTTATTAACCTGGAAAATGGGCTTTCCGGCCTTCTTCATATCTCACAGATCAGCACCCAGAGGATCAAGCATCCAGGGGTCGTGTTAAAGGAGGGACAGACGGTAAAGGTGAAGATCATATCCATAGCGGATAACAAGATAAGCTTAAGCATGAAGGCCCTCCAGGAGGTAGAGGAAGCGAATGAAGAGGTCTTTGATTACAAGGAAGAAGGTTCTGCATTTACAGGGCTTTCGGCGCTCTTAAAGGGATTGAAATTTTAGAAAATCAGGAAAAAGAATATAAAATATCAGGTTTCTATGGTATACTATTCTTGAGGAGCAGGGGCTGCCGGGCGATGGGGCTGCCCCTGTCTCGCTGACTTGCGCGAATCATGAGCCGAAAAAATATGCCTGCATATTTATTTGGCAAATGCCGCTGAGGCTAAAAAAACCCGCAAAGCGTGTTTTTTTTAGTTGGAAATGCGGGTGCGAGAGAGAGGGGGGAATTGGAATGAACATTCCCAAATCATTTAATCAGGTCGATCAGTGGAAATCTGTAATGTTTTTGTATGACTCGGCATTAAAGGAAATCAGTACTAAAATCGAAATACTTAATAATGAGTTTGTGCATATCTATAATTACAATCCCATTGAACACATTAAGTCAAGGCTAAAGACCCCGGACAGCATTGTGAAAAAGCTGAAGCGGTATGGCTATGATGTGACAATCGACAACATGGTGGAGAAATTAAATGATATTGCAGGGATACGGATTATCTGTTCTTTTACATCGGATATTTACCAGATTGCGGAGATGATAACAAAGCAAAGCGATGTCACGGTTCTTTATGTGAAGGACTATATTAAGTATCCAAAGCCTAACGGTTATAAAAGCTATCATATGGTAATAACCATTCCCATCTATCTGACGGATGGTCCGGTGGACACCAAGGTGGAAATTCAAATCAGGACGATTGCCATGGATTTCTGGGCAAGCCTGGAGCATAAGATATATTATAAGTTTGAAGGCAATGCACCTGCGTACTTGCAGCAGGAGCTGAAGGCCTGCGCGGATGTGGTGAATATGCTGGATGGGAAGATGTTTTCCTTAAACCAGGCGATTCTGGAACTGAGTGAGGCTCAGCAGCGGGAGACAGCAGGAGAGGACATGATAGATGAGGACGAATTGACTTAAAAGATGCAGCCTTGACGATTCCGTTCGCTGAGGCTGCTTTTTACGCATACTCATCCGGCGAATGCCGCCGCAGCTTAGAAAATTCCCAAAGTATATTTCTAATTCTTTCCGCAAAAAGAAGGTTATGGCATGAGTACATTAACAAAAGACACCTGGAAGATCATAAAGTTCAATCAAAAAAATGCGTTTGTTTTTGAATTGCTGTTTCGGTTGGTTACCACGACCCTGTATCTGCTTCTCTTAAACAAAGGCCTTTTATTTGCGCTGCGCATGGCGGGATACAGCTATCTGACCGCCGGAAACATCGGCTATTTCCTGGCAAAGCCCTGGACGGTCCTTATGATTGCGGTGATGGTGGTTATCGGAATCCTGATTCTTATGCTGGAGACCGGCTGCCTTCTTACGCTGTATGAGGGGGCCTTCTACTCCCGGAAGCTTAAAATGGGGGAGATCTTAACCGGCGGCTTTTTTAAGCTGGCCCATGAGATCCGCAGAAAAAACTGGCGGCTGGGGCTTCTCATACTGGCGGATTACGGGCTTGTAAACCTGTATCTTATCTACCAGATGCTGACCCACGTAAAGCCTCTTAATTTTGTTATATCCGAGATTTTGAAAAAGCCTGCGGGAAAGGTGTCTGTGGCCCTTTTTGTGGTTTTGCTCCTGGCAGTCGTCATTCCCGGAATCTATACCATTCATGCCTGCATGGTGGAGCAGAAGAATTTCAGGGATGGGTATTTTAGAAGCCTATGGCTTTTAAGGCACCGGATATTAAAGGTTATAATTCTTTTAACCATTTATTACGCAGTGGCTGTAGTAGGACTCTGGCTTATCTATGCATTTTGTGTGCTGATTGCCGCCGTGGGAGTGACCTTGTTTACGGACAACAGTCTGGCCCTGGCCATCCTGCCGGCAGCATGCGGCCGGATCGAGATGGTGCTGATCTTTTTAACCAGTCTGTTCCTGGCTGTGGGAAACTGGGGTGCATTAAGCGTTCAGTATTTCGGATTTACCAGCAACTTTGCTAAAAGGAGTAAAAGCAGCGATTATTCCGGCAGCAAGTATGGAGAGAGGAAGCTGGCGGCCCTGTTCATGGCTGTGGCTGCGGCATTCAGCCTGTTTTCCCTATTTGGAGTTGTGCGGAATGGTTCTGCAATTACCACCGACTTGCTCAGCGTGATTCAGATCACCGCCCACCGGGGCAGCTCAAGAGCAGCCCCTGAAAATACCATGGCCGCCATGGCAAGGGCCGTTGATGACCTGGCAGACTTTGTGGAGATCGATGTCCAGGAGACAAAGGATGGCGTGGTGGTACTGGGGCATGATATCAGCTTAAAAAGAGTCTCAGGAATAAACCGTGCCATAAGCTCCTACACCTTTGAGGAATTACAGCAGCTGGATGTGGGTAAGTGGTTTTCTGCTGATTACGAGGGCGAACGGATCCCATCGTTAGAGGAGGTTATGGAATTCTGCAAGGGTCGGATCAATATAAATATTGAGATCAAGGATTTAGGAAGCGGCAGTGAGCTGCCGGATAAGGTCAGGGATCTGATTGAGAAATACCAGATGAAGGAACAGTGTGTTGTGACTTCTGTCCGCCTGTCCTATTTAAGCAGAATCAAGGAAATGGATCCTGATATCCGCACTGGTTATATTATATCAGCTGCCTATGGAGATTATTATTCCAGCGATTCTATCGACTTTATCAGCCTCCGTTCCAGCTTTGTGAGCGAAAGGCTGGTGGAAGCCGCCCATAAAAAAGGAAAGGCGGTTCATGCCTGGACGGTGAACAACAAAAGCGAAATGGAACGGATGAAGATGCTGGGAGTGGATAATATTATAACGGATTACCCGGTGCTTGCCAGAGAGATTGTATACCGGGAAGCGGCTACGGAAACCCTTATGGAATACTTAAGACTGGTATTAAAATAGACAGGAGAATGGATATGAAGATTGTTTTACAGCGGGTTGCCCATGCAAAGGTTACTGTTGATGGGCAGCAGATCGGCGCCATTGGAAAAGGCTTTCTGCTTCTTTTAGGAGTGTCCGATACGGATACGGAAGCCATCGCTGATAAAATGGCAGATAAAATATGCAAGTTACGGATTTTTCCCGATGAAAATGGGAAGACCAACCTTTCCCTGACAGATGTGGGAGGGGAAATCCTGGTGGTCAGCCAGTTTACCCTCTATGCGGACTGCAGGAAGGGCAACCGCCCAAGCTTTACAAAGGCAGGAGGACCGCAGCTTGCAAACAGCCTCTATGAATACGTGGTAGAGCGGTTAAAGACCTATGGAAACCAGGTAGAGCATGGAAGCTTCGGAGCCGATATGAAGGTAGAGCTTTTAAACGACGGACCGTTTACTCTGGTTCTTGACAGCGATGAAATCTGTTAATTAATTATCATTATAATATGGAGGAATCATAAAATGGAAAAAACTAAAGGACAACAATTACAGGAGGAACTGACATTTAAATTTCCGCATATCGCTAAGGATGCACCTTATCAGCGTGAAGAGGCGGAGATGTTCTGCGAGGGCTATAAAAGATTTCTGGACAACGGAAAGACCGAACGGGAATGCGTCAGAGAGGCCGTGGCAATGCTTGAGATGCAGGGATACCGTCCCTTTGAAGCCGGAAGAAGCTATAAGACTGGCGATAAGGTGTACTATGTGAACCGCGGCAAGGCCATCATTGCAACCACCTTTGGCAAAGCGGGAATGGAACAGGGGCTTCGCATCAATGGTGCCCACATCGATTCCCCAAGGCTGGATCTAAAGCCTAATCCTATTTTTGAAAAAAATGACCTGGCTTATTTTAAGACCCATTATTACGGCGGAATCAAGAAATACCAGTGGGGAACAGTTCCATTAGCCATCCACGGGGTGATCATTAAGAAAAACGGTGAGATTGTGGAATTAAACATCGGAGAAAAGGAAGGCGATCCCGTATTCTGCGTGACAGATCTGCTTCCTCATCTGGCAGGTGAGCAAAATGACAGGAAATTAAGAGATGGTTTAAAGGGCGAGGAACTGAATGTTCTCATTAGTTCCATTCCCTTTATTGACGAGGCGGAGCTTAAAGAGCCTGTAAAGCTTCTGGCCCTAAAGCTGCTAAACGATCGCTATGGAATTACAGAAGCGGACTTCTTCCGCGCTGAGATTGAGCTGGTACCTGCCCAGAAGGCCTGTGACGTAGGACTGGACCATAGCCTTATCGGTGCTTACGGACAGGATGACAGGGTATGTGCCTATACGGCCCTTATGGCTGAAATCGATGCCAACATGCCTGAATATACGTCGGTCACCGTTCTGGCAGATAAAGAGGAAGTCGGTTCCGAGGGAAATACCGGCTTAGATTCCGATTTTGTGCTTCACTACATTCAGGATCTGGCTGCCATGGCTCAGGTAGATGTAAGAAAGGTGCTCAGAAACTCCATTTGCTTATCCTCCGATGTCAATGCGGCCTATGATCCTACCTTTGGCCAGGTATATGAGGACCGCAATTCCTGCTTTTTAAATAAAGGCTGCGTCCTGACCAAGTACACCGGTGTCCGGGGTAAATCAGGTTCCAACGATGCCAGTGCGGAGCTTATGGCAAAGATCATCGCCATGATGGAGCAGGAAGGTATTTACTGGCAGATCGGAGAGCTTGGCGCAGTGGATCAGGGCGGCGGCGGCACCATTGCCAAATATGTGGCTCATATGAATGTGGATGTGGTGGATTTGGGAGTGCCCATTCTATCCATGCATTCTCCCTTTGAGCTTTCTTCCAAGCTTGATGTATACAATACATACAAGGCTTTCCGGGCATTTTACAAATAATACTTCCTTTCAGCGGGCAAGTCCCCTCACTTAATGCTTTTCACATTTGAAATAGGGGACTTACCTGATTCGGCTAAATATAACGGAATCTTGAAATTTTTGTTAATTTCGGGAAAAAGCTTTTTTTACCTTGCCCGATATGGTATAACTGACTGGAAGCACTTTTTTTATCAATTATTAAAAATAGAAAGAAAAAGGATCATATTATGAAAAAAATTTTTAAAGTTTGTATGTGCGGTTTGGTTGCCGCCGCTCTTATTTCCGGATGTTCTAAAAAGCCGGCAGAAAAGCCTGCAGAAACTGAGACGGAAGCAACGGGAAGCTCAGCACAGGAAACTCTGGCTGTCGAGGATTTAACGGGTGTGGATAATGGTACCGTCACCCTGGGAGATTACAAGGGAATTGAAGTGACCAAGGAACCAGTAGAAGTGACCGATGATGAAGTGAACCAGGCGGTTCAAAACGATTTATCCGTAAGTGCAAAGGATGTTGAGGTTGACCGGGCCGTTCAGAAGGACGATGTGGTTAATGTTGACTATGTAGGAACTAAGGATGGTGTAGCTTTTGAAGGCGGAACAGCTCAGGGCTATGACTTGACGATTGGCTCCGGCCAGTTTATCGAAGGATTTGAAGACGGCCTTGTAGGTGCGAAAAAGGGGGACAAGGTATCCTTAAACCTTACGTTCCCGGAAGGTTATCAGAATGCAGATCTGGCAGGAAAGGCTGTGGTATTTGATGTAACAGTCAATACTGTTAAAGAAAAACAGGTTCCTGAATTAAACGATGCTTTTGTTCAGGAAACGACATCCTTTAAGACAGTAGATGAATACAAGGAAGACAAGAAGCAGACTCTTTTGCAGAATAAGAACGATGAAGCAGATCAGAAGATGAAAAGTGATATTTACACTGCCATCTTAGATGGTTCTAAAGTGGAACCAAAGCAGGAAGCCGTTGATGCTAATTTCAATAACATGATTGCCAGATATACAAACCAGGCAGCCGCTTACGGTATGGACTTTAAGACCTTTGTAGGAGCATTTACCGGAATGGGTGAAGAGGACTTTAAGAATATCATAAAGACCCAGGCAGAGGCGACTGTAGAACAGAGACTGATCGTAAACGCCATAGCGGAAAAAGAGGGAATCACAATCACAGATGAAGATCGTAAGGAAGTTGCAGTGCAGATGGGATATGAAAGCGCTGAAAAGATGATCGAGACCGCAGGCCAGTTTGATGTAGATGATTATATTATAAACAATAAAGTAATGGATTTCCTTACAGAGAACGCAGTTATTAAATAAATGAATAATTTACGATTGGGGGAACCTTTATGCAGCTTTTAAAGGACAGAATACGGAAAGATGGAAAGATTAAGTCTGGTGATGTGCTGAAAGTAGACAGTTTTTTAAATCATCAGATGGATATCAAGCTGTTCGTAGAAATTGGAAAGGAATTTAAGAGACGCTTTGCCGATTATGAAGTCAATAAAATTTTAACCATTGAGGCTTCCGGCATTGGCATAGCCTGTATCGTGGCCCAGTACTTTGATGTACCTGTGGTATTTGCAAAGAAATCAAAGACTAAGAATATAGCAGGTGATGTATATACCACTCCGGTGGAATCCTTTACCCACGGAAGGACCTATGACATCATGGTTTCCAAAGAATTCCTGGGAGCCGGTGACAAGGTATTGCTGATTGATGATTTTTTAGCCAACGGAAAAGCCCTGGAAGGTCTGGCTGCAATCGTAAAGGATTCCGGTGCAAAGCTGGTTGGCGCAGGAATCGTGATTGAAAAGGGCTTCCAGCCCGGTGGAGACCGATTAAGAGCGGAAGGAATCCAGGTAGAGTCCCTGGCCATTGTGGAAAGCATGGATGAAACAACAGGGACCATATCCTTTAGGGGTGACCGATGAGTGAGAAAAGAAAGGCCTTGTTTTTCGATATTGACGGCACGCTTTTTTCCGAGGTAAACCGGAATGTGCCTGAAAGTGCTAAAGAGGCAATTGCACAGGCTCGAAAGAATGGTCATCTGGTATTTATCAATTCCGGGCGCACTGATTGCCTGATCGGTTCCATCAAAGAGCTGATCCAGGTGGATGGCTATTGCTGCGGCTGCGGAACCCGCATTATAGCGGAAGACCAGGTTCTTTTTTCAGCGGCGATCCCTCACGAGCGGGGGATTGAGATCAAGCGTATCATACAGGAATATGACCTGGATGGAGTTTTAGAAGGAACGGAAAGCTGTTACTTTAAAGAAGGAACCTCCCGCCTTCCACAGGTGGAGAGAATGAGGCAAATCGTAGAACGGGAGGGGAACTTATCGCCCTACGGCTGGGATGAGGACTGTTACGACTTTGATAAGTTCTGTGTTTTTGCAGACGAAAAAAGTGATTTAAAAGGTTTTTCCCGGGCCTTGGGACTGGACTTTGAGATCATTGACCGGGGCAGTGGATTTTATGAATGCGTTCCTTCCCAGTATTCCAAGGCAACAGCCATTGAACTGGTTTTAAAGCACTATGGAATCGCTCTGGAAGATACCTATGTGTTTGGTGACAGTACCAATGACTTATCTATGTTTGAATATGCGAAGAACTGCATTCTTATGGGGCATCACAGCGTGGAGCTGGAGCCTTATGCAACCTTTTATACCAAGAATGTGGAAGACGATGGAGTGGCCTATGCGATGAAGAAGCTGGGACTGGCTTGATCGAATATAGAGAAAAAACAGATGGGAGCATCAGCTGATGCTTCCATCTGTTTTTTATACATTTGCTTGGAACTCTTATTTTAATCTTTTTACTCTTATTTCATGGCTGCCAGAATGCTTCTGGCCACGCTTAATCCGTTGGCAGATGCCTGCTGAAGCCCTCTTGTTACAGAAGCACCGTCGCCGATGGCGCGCAGGCCCTCTACGCTGGTTTCAAAGTCCGTATTGACCACAACCTTATTGGAATAGAATTTTACCTCTACACCGTATAACAGGGTTTCCTCGCTGGCAATACCAGGAGTCACCTTGTCCAGTGCAAGAAGCATTTCTTTTATGTCAACCATGATGCGGTGAGGAAATACCAGGGATAAATCACCCGGAACCGCATCCTTTAAGGTGGGGATCAGATTATTGCGGCATAGGCGCTCCTCTGTGGTACGTCTGCCTCTTTGGAAATCGCCAAAGGTCTGTACCAGGATCTTGCCGTCACAGAGCATGTTGCTCAGCTGGGCGATCTGCTTGCCGTATTCAATGGGAGTCTTAAAGGGTTTTGTAAAGTTTTTGGATACCAGGATTGCAAAGTTGGTGTTATTAGTCTTGTATTCCTGGGATTTGTAGGCATGACCGTTGACAACTGCCAGCCCGTTTTCATAGTATTCTGTGGCTACCTCACCGGAAGGGTTGGTACAGAAGGTACGAACCTTGTCGTCAAAGGTTGGGGTATGGTAAACAAGCTTTGCTTCATAAAGATTCTTGTTTAAGAATTCCATGACCTCGTCCCGGACCTCTACCCGGACTCCGATATCTACAGTTCCCACCTTGGTTTCAATACCGTGGTTTTCACAGATGTGGCTAAACCAGTCAGAGCCTTCGCGGCCGATGGCGGACACGATTTCCGGTGCATAGCAGATCTCTTCCTTATCGGTGATGACGCCCGTCGCTTTATTATTTTCGATGATAATATCCTTTACCATTGTGTTGAATGCCATTTCAACTCCCTGCTCCAATAAATGCTCCTGGAGGCGGGTGTAGATCTTATAGCCTTCTTCCGTTCCCAAATGGCGGATGGGACATTCGATCAGCTTTAAGTTGGCTCCAATGGCCTTGCGGCGGATTTCCTGAATCTCTTTTTGCTTGTCAACGCCATAAACATTGGTGTCTGCGCCGAATTTCAAGTAAATGTTGTCTGATTCCTTAAGCAGCTCCACTGTTTTATCATATCCAAGTATTTCAGGGAGGTTTCCGCCAACATCGGGAGATAAGGATAATTTTCCATCGGAAAATGCTCCGGCTCCTGCAAAGCCTGTGGTGATGGAGCATGGCTTGCAGCCTACGCATGTTTTTGTCGTCCGCTTCGGACAGGTCCGGTTTTCGATCCGGCGGCCCTTTTCGATCATTAGAATCTTAAGGTCCGGCTTTTTCTCGATCAGCTCATAGGCGCAGAAAATACCTGAGGGGCCTGCACCAACGATGATGACGTCGTAATTGTTTGAAACATCCTTCATGAACATCACTCCTTTTTCCTTCTAACCCTTATAGTCAACTATTATGGTAGTTGGTAGAAACGCTCAACCGATTATGAACTTATATAAGCGCAACAGCTTTATTCTATCATAGTGGATACGGAAAAGACAAGAGATATCCATTCATCGGAGGAACTTTTTTATATGTATTTTGTTGATCTTAATTATCCACAGTGAAGGATTCCCTTGATTCCATATTTATATACCTGAAGGCAATAGTTCGTCCTTGCACCTGGCCTGAAGGTTGAGTATACTTATTCTTAGGTAAATTCTTTTCCGTGCATATTATGTTAATGGCACGGGGGTGAAAAATTTAAATTTTAACTTATGTAGGAGCAAATTAAATGCAACAAGCTAAAACATTTATTCGTAAAACCGCCTGGATATCAATATTTCCCCAGTTAACTGTAATGGGAACATTAATGTTTGTCTTTAGTTTATTTATTAGACCAATATACATAGATGTCATTCTTGGGTCAGCTACTTACCTGGTATTATCTATGGTATTGGAGCGAGGTATCGCACATAATCATAGAAAAGGAATTTTGCTAACAAAAATGGGAAATTATACTCAAGCAATTGAAGAATACAAAAAAAGCTATGATTTGTTTTGCAAGCATTCATGGATTGATAAGTATCGTTATATTACGTTATTATCTTCAAGTAGATACTCTTATACCGAGATGGCATTAGTCAACTTGGCTTTTTGTTATTTACATTGTGAAAACGTTGAGCTTGCGAAACAATACTATCAGAAGACACTTAAGCTCTTCCCAGATAATGAAATGGCTATAAACGCTTTAAATGCGATAAAATCCTTTGAAAGTAAAACTGACAATTTAACTACTTAACGACCGTTGTTCTGGAAGGAGTTAAAGCTGGATGCTTTTATAAAATAAAAAAGCTGTGTTAGCCTTTACATCTTAAGATCCAGCTGTTAAAATAAAAAAAGCAGCGTTAGACCCCCCGGTTTTGGGAAATCTAACGCTTTTCGGGCGTTTGAAACCCCTAAAAAGTCATGAATCGGAACCGTAATTAATATAGACAATAATAAGGAGAATCATCATGTATATCATCGCAGGATTAGGAAACCCCACCAGGGAATATGAAAAAACCAGACATAATGTAGGGTTTGAAGCTGTGGACGTTCTGGCGGACAAACTGGGGGCCAGTGTAACGGAAAAAAAGCACAGGGCATTTTATGGAACCGGAAGGATCGGATTTGAAAAGGTTATTTTATCAAAACCACAGACCTTTATGAACCTAAGCGGAGAGAGCATCCGGGCCATGGCGGATTTTTACAAGGTGGAGCCAGACCACATCATTATCATCTGCGATGACATCAACTTAACGGAAGGCCAGTTAAGAATCCGGTCAAAGGGAAGCGCCGGAGGCCATAACGGCTTAAAGAACATCATAAACCATCTGGGAACCCAGGAATTTTTAAGGATCCGTGTGGGAGTGGGTGAAAAGCCAAAGGAAATGGACCTGGCGGACTATGTTTTGGGCCGTTTCCCCAGAGAACAGGCAGCGATTATGGACCAGGCGTACAAGGATGCAGCAGAAGCAGCTATTATGGTGGTTACAGAGGGAGCGGAAGCAGCGATGAACCATTTTAACAGGAAGAAGTAAGGAGATTTCATGAGTGATCTATTTGAAAAACCATTGAGGGAATTAAAGGATTTTGAAGACCTTTCCGGTGATCTGTTAAAAAGAGCCGGACCTGTCATGGCCAGCGGCTGTATGGATTCCCAAAAGGTTCATCTGATGTATGAATCGGCAAAACAGGAAGGCTTAAGGCTGGTGGTTACTTATGATGACACCAGAGCCAGGGAGATCTATGAGGACCTGCGCTTCTTTGATCCTGATGTTTGGCTGTATCCGGCCAGGGATCTTCTGTTTTTCAGCGCGGACATCCACGGAAATTTACTGACCAAGCAGCGTATGACTGTGTTCCGTCATTTGATGGAGAAATCCTCCGGCTGGGTTGTCACGACCTTTGACGGGCTTATGGACCACCTTCTTCCGCTTGAGTATCTTAAGGAACAGGTGCTGTCTGTGGAAGGCGGTCAGACCATTGACGTAGAAAAATGGAAAAAACGTCTTACAGAGCTGGGATATGAGCGTATGGCCCAGGTAGATGGCATGGGACAGTTCTCCATCAGAGGCGGGATCATTGACGTATTCCCTTTGACCGAGGAGCTGCCGGTGCGTATTGAGCTGTGGGATGATGAGGTTGACTCCATCAGAACCTTTGATATTGAGAGCCAGAGATCCATTGAACAGTTAGAGAGCATACGGATCTATCCTGCCACGGAAATGGCTTTGACAGGGGGTCAGATCCAGGAGGGAATCGAATCCCTGGAAAAGGAATTAAAAAAATACGAGAAGGATTTAAGGGCACAGTCTAAAATCCAGGAGTCCGCCAGGATCCGTTCCATTGTATCCGAATTTTTGGAAGGGCTTAAGGAAGGGTTCCGGCAGCACGGGCTGGACGGCTATATCCATTACTTCTGCCGGGAGAGCGTGTCTTTTCTGGAGTATTTCCGCGGGGAAAATTCGGTACTTTTCCTGGATGAGCCGGAACGGTTGAAAGAAAAAGGAGAAACCGTTGAAATGGAGTTCAGGGAAAGCATGATACACCGCCTGGAAAACGGTTACCTCCTTCCGGGACAGACCGGTCTTCTATATACTGCAAAAGAGATGCTGGCCAGGGTCCAGACAAAGACGACAGTTTATTTGACCGGCCTTGAACAGAAGCTTTCCGGTTTTACAGTAAAAAACCGCTATAGCTTCCAGGTGAAGAATGTAAATACCTATCAGAATGGGTTTGAGCTTTTAATAAAGGATTTAACCAGATGGAAAAAGGAAGGATACCGGGTAATCCTTTTATCCGCTTCCAGGACCAGGGCCAGCCGTCTGGCAGGAGATCTAAGAGAGTATGATTTACGGGCCTACTGTCCTGATGATGGGGGAGAGGGTCAGGAGGTAAAGCCAGGGGAGATCCTGGTCACCTTTGGAAACCTCCACCGGGGCTTTGAATATTCCATGATAAAATTTATCGTCATAACGGAAGGCGATATGTTTGGCGTGGAAAAAAAGAAGCGGAAACGGAAAAAGACCTCCTATGAAGGAACCAAGATTCAAAACTTTTCGGATCTTTCCATCGGTGATTACGTGGTCCATGAGGAACATGGTCTTGGTATTTACCGGGGAATCGAAAAAATCGAGCAGGATGGAGTCATCAAGGATTATTTAAAGGTAGAATACGCCGACAACGGGAATTTATATCTTCCCGCGACAAGGCTAGACGGAATCCAGAAGTATGCCGGCGCCGAAGCGAAAAAACCAAAGCTGAACCGGCTGGGAGGGGATCAGTGGAACAAGACTAAGACCAGGGTAAAAGGCGCGGTAAAAGAGATTGCCAGGGAGCTGGTGCAGCTCTATGCGACCAGGCAGCAGACTCATGGATTTCAGTACGGAGAGGATACGGTCTGGCAGAAGGAATTTGAAGAGATGTTTCCATATGAGGAAACCGAGGATCAGTGGGATGCCATAGAGGCGACCAAGACGGATATGGAGAGCAGGAAAATCATGGACCGTCTGATCTGCGGGGACGTTGGATACGGAAAGACGGAAATCGCCCTCAGGGCCGCATTCAAGGCGGCACAGGAAGGAAAACAGGTCGTCTATCTGGTTCCGACGACCATCCTTGCCCAGCAGCACTATAATACCTTTGCCCAGCGTATGAAGGATTTCCCTGTCCGGGTGGATTTAATGTCCCGTTTCCGGACTCCGGGGCAGATGAAAAAGACCCTGGAGGATTTAAAACGGGGACTGGTGGATATTGTGATCGGAACACACAGGGTCCTGTCAAAGGATGTGCAGTTTAAGGATCTGGGCCTTCTTATTATTGATGAGGAACAGCGTTTCGGCGTGGCCCATAAAGAAAAGATCAAGCAGCTGAAGGAAAATGTCGATGTCCTGACCTTAACGGCCACTCCCATTCCAAGGACTCTGCACATGAGTCTGGTTGGAATCCGTGACATGAGCGTGCTGGAGGAACCTCCCGTAGACCGTATGCCCATCCAGACCTATGTCATGGAGCATAACGATGAAATGGTGCGGGAGGCCATTCACCGGGAGCTTTCCCGCGGAGGACAGGTTTATTATGTGTACAACCGGGTAAGCAACATCGACGAGGTAGCAAACCATATTGCCAGTCTGGTTCCAGAGGCGGCAGTAACCTTTGCCCATGGGCAGATGCACGAGCATGAACTGGAACGGATCATGTTTGATTTTGTTAACGGAGAAATCGATGTCCTGGTCTGCACGACCATCATTGAGACCGGACTTGACATTGCCAATGCCAACACCATGATCATCCAGGATGCAGACCGCATGGGCCTTTCACAGCTATACCAGCTCCGTGGGCGTGTAGGCCGTTCCAGCCGTACTTCTTATGCATTTCTAATGTATAAGCGGGATAAGCTGCTAAAGGAAGAGGCAGAAAAACGACTTCAGGCCATCCGTGAATTTACAGAACTGGGTTCCGGGATCAAGATCGCCATGCGGGATTTAGAGATCCGGGGGGCAGGCAATGTTCTGGGAGCGGAACAGCATGGACATATGGAGGCAGTAGGGTATGACCTTTACTGCAAGCTCTTGAATCAGGCGGTTTTAGAGCTTAAGGGACAGAGGAAGGAAGAAGAAAGTTATGAAACCGTGGTGGACTGTGACATTGATGCATACATCCCAACTTCCTATATTAAGAATGAATATCAGAAACTTGATATTTATAAGCGGATTTCCAGCATTGAGAACGAAGAAGAATATATGGATATGCAGGATGAGCTGATGGATCGTTTCGGTGACATTCCTAAGCCTGTTGATAACTTGCTTAAGGTGGCCGGCTTAAAGGCTCTGGCCCACAGCGCTTATGTGACAGAGGTTAATATCAACCGTCAGGAGGTCCGCCTGACCATGTATAAGAATGCAAGGCTTAAGGTAGAGGGGATTCCGAAGATCATTGATCAGTACCGCGGGGATTTAAAGTTCCAGATGGGAGAAGTACCAAGGCTTACGTATCTTGACAGAAAGAAAAATCAGTCCACTGATGCCATGATCAGCCAGGCTGAGGTGATATTAAAGCAAATGTTGGAATTGTCAGAAAAGAATGAAAAAATGTGAAAATTGACGTCTAAATTACTGTTCATCTGGTTGATTTTTGTCTTATTTATGATATAATAATAGTAGAAGAAGGGCTTTTGTCCCAGATGCTTTCTTTGTTCCCATTAATGTTTCGGAGAAAGGTGGTAGCTATGGACGTTTTAGGTATGTATCTTCTACAGAGAGTTTCAAATGAATTAACAATTCAAAAATATGGTTCTTTTGAAAACCATTTTGTAACCCCCGTTCCAGATAGCGCGGCTGCAAAAGCAGCCCATGAGGGATATCTTTCATCCTCAAAGCAAGTGATACGCCGTGTCAGACAGGGTGACTTCTAAACTGGGAAAACCCCGGCTTCTTCAAGCAATTTACTAAGTCTGATTAGAAAATCAGGGTTCGACTTTTTTTTAACAAGTCGGCCCTGATTTTAAATTTTGGGAAAAATGGCAGACTTAAGTATAATCTGTTGCTTTCGTAGCAAAATAATATCAGTGATATAAAAACGCACAAGATGGAGGAATTTTTATTATGAAAGCAACTGGAATTGTAAGACGAATTGACGACCTGGGACGTGTAGTTATACCGAAAGAAATCAGAAGGACGCTCCGGTTACGTGAAGGGACTCCGCTTGAAATATTTACAGACAGGGAAGGAGAAATCATTTTAAAGAAATATTCTCCGATGGTAGAACTTACTGCTTTTGCTTCCCAATATGCAGAAGCCATGGCTCAAACTACCGGACTTACCGTATGTATCAGCGACAGAGATCAGATCATTGCTGTGGCAGGAGGATCTAAGAAGGAACTAATGCAGAAGACCATCAGCAAGCAATTGGAGAACCTTATCAATGAACGCACGGTTGTAGTGGCCGGAAAAGATGACAAGGGCTTTATTCCTCTGTCAGGGGAAACTCTGGAAGGAATAACGGCTCAGGTGGTGGCTCCCATTATCTGTGAGGGCGATGCAATTGGAGCAGTAGCCTTATTGAGCAGAGAACCAAGAGCACGTTTTGGAGATATGGAAATAAAGCTGGCTACAACGGCCGCCGGATTTTTAGGCCGTCAGATGGAAGGCTAGTCTTTTCGTAAACCAACATACATGAATCAGGAGGTGAATAGAAATGAAGGTTTTTGTACCAGAGGAAGATGATTATAACGATGGCGATATCCCGGAAATTGATACGGAACCATACAAAGATGGTTTCTACGTTGAACCATTACCGGAATCAGAACGGCCAAGGCGGGATGGTCCCGGGGGAAATTAACCGGACGCTTATGCCATAATCCAGGAGAGGTAAGCCTTTTAGCATACCTCTCCGTCCGGATGGTTTGGACAGTAAATGAGGTAATAACAAAAAAAGAAACGGCATCTGCCGTTTCTTTTTTAGGCGGAAACCGGTTAATAGATGATCTGGTCTCCGTCTTTGATGCAATAATTTACCTTTACTCCCAGCTCTTCCATCCATTTCCTGGTTTCAAGCGTCTTCCAGTCCCCGCTGCCGATTCCGCCGCCGTTGTCGTTATTCCACAGCCAGAGCGGACAGGGCCAGAGGGCGATTTGAGGTTTAATGATGGCATATACATTCTGGTTAACTCCGTACTGGCCGTGGTGGGACATCTGAACGATATCGCTTTTTAAATCTTCTGCGCTTCGTTCTGCAGCCAGGTGTTCACCGGCTTCGGGTCCCATATCACCCAGCACCAGGATGCTTACATCATTTAGGAAAAATTTATAAGCAATGGAGCTATTATTTACGGAGGTGACATCCAGAAGATAAGGATTGTTTAAAACCTTTGCTTTTATCTGTCCCAGCTGGATCTCCTGATCCTTCTGTACAGTATGCAGCTTTTCGGCGGGGAGTGTTGCAAGGGCAGATATCAGACTGTTGACCATACTGTTCCGGGAAGGTTCAACCTTTTCATACCAGGATAAGTCCGCCAGGGAATAATAGACATTATCAATGGTGATCTGGCTGTCTGGATTATTCAGAATCTGAACAAGTGCCCCTATATGGTCTGAATGAGGATGGGTAATAAACCAGCCGGATACATGCCCTCCCTTAGAACGCAGCACTTCCGTCAAATGGGCGGCATCAATGTCCCAGCCGCCGTCAATGACCACAAGGGTTCCGTTTTTGTCCTGTAAGATCATGGAAAGCATTTGCCGGTTGTCGTAATCAGAAAGCAGGGATAAGCTGCCGCCGTTAAAAATTTTGCTTCCCGGTCCGATATTAAGGGCCGGTCCAAAGCCCATGCCCCGCATCGTAAGCTCTCCGGCTGAAACACTGGGTGTTAAGAGTTCAGTGGTAAATGCGGTAAATACAATGTTTAAAAATAAAATACAAGCTGCTATTTTTTTCCATATGTTGAAATTCTTCATGGTTACCTCCGTTTTCCTTTGTATATTTTATTTCATGAAGATTGGCCGTTAGATGAGCCAATGGCAAATCGAACTTCCTTAGATAATCTCTCTTATTATATAAGAACAGGCACTTTTTTAACAGGGGGGAGAAACAATTGTCAGAAAATCTTCAGAATTAAAAAAAGCCTGATCCCATGGACAGCCGTGTCATGATATAATAAAGGCAAAAGGAGGCCGAACATGTATACTTTTGAAGATTTAGTAAATATTACAAATAAACTGCGATCTGAAAAAGGCTGTTCCTGGGACAGGGAGCAGACCTATGAGAGTCTGAAAAAATGCCTTGAAGAAGAAAGCAGGGAGGTTCTTAATGCCATTGATCATGAGGATATGGAAAACCTTTGCGAAGAACTGGGAGATATCCTGTTTCTGGTAATGCTTTACAGCCAGATTGCAAAGGAGCAGGGAGACTTCTCCACTGATGATGTGGTAAATGGAATCTGTAAAAAAATGATACGCAGACACCCCCATGTTTTTGGAGGAGAAAATGCAGGTTTGCAGCTGGAGGGACAAGCGCTTTGGGATGCAATAAAAAAGCAGGAGAAAGCCCTTCAAAAGTGCGAAAAACCTTGACAAAAACGGGAGAAACAGCTATAAATGATATAGTAATCGTGTTATGCGAAAAATCGTAGCCTGGTGCTACATTCTAGGAGGAAGATATCAATGAACAAAGCAGAGTTAATCGCAGCAGTCGCAGAAAAAGCAGAGCTGTCCAAAAAGGATGCAGAGAAGGCAGTTAAAGCTTTAACAGATGTAATATCTGAAGAACTGGTTAAAGGCGAGAAGATCCAGTTAGTTGGTTTTGGTACATTTGAGGTATCTGAAAGAGCGGCAAGAGAGGGAAGAAATCCAAAGAGCGGCGAAGTTATGAACATCCCTGCTTCCAAGACACCAAAATTTAAAGCTGGAAAGGCTTTAAAGGATATGGTGAACGCTTAATCCATGAGACTGGATAAGTTTCTCAAGGTTTCTCGTCTGATCAAGAGAAGAACCGTAGCGAACGAAGCCTGTGATGCAGGCCGTGTGCTTGTAGGTGGAAAGCCTGCGAAAGCTTCCTTAAACATTAAGGAAGGCGACATCATAGAGATCCATTTTGGGACTAGCTCTGTAAAGGTTGAGGTTCTTGATGTAGCGGAAACGGTTAAAAAGGATGAAGCCAAAGAGCTATATCGTTATCTCTAGTTCACAGTTTCGATACGTACGATAAATTTCAGTAATATTGGAGCGTACCTCCTAATATACTTAAGACAGGTATATTAGGAGGTTTTTGTATGGAAGAAAAGGTGAATATCCGTCCTCACAGACTCACAATAGAAAACCGGGGTTCCGGTACGATGACAGGAATACGGGAAGTGGTGTCCTTTGATGAAAACCAGGTAGTTCTTGATACGGACATGGGACTTTTGACTTTAAAGGGAAAGGGGCTCCACGTCAGCCGCCTGACTCTTGAAAAAGGGGAAGTGGATTTAAACGGCAATATTGAAAGTCTTACCTATTCCTCCAATGAAGCTCTGCGCAGGTCAGGGGAATCCATGATTTCCAGGCTGTTTAAATAAAAAAGGAAGTTCGATTCGCCCGGCGGTTCATCGAACGGTTGATTTTCTAAGCCCAGCCGGCGCTTTGCTAAGAAAATTATGCCCAGAAGGAGTCATATGAGCGTTCATATCGTATACGAAGTAAAACTTCTGCTCTACAGCTTCTTAACAGGCGCAGGGCTTATGATAACATATGACCTGCTACGCATTTTCCGTATTTTTATTCCTCATTCCTATGTGTTTATAGGAATAGAGGACATGATATACTGGGTTTATGCGGCCTTAGTCACGTTTTCTCTGCTGTATGAACAGAATGACGGAGGATTAAGAGGGTACGCCGTTGCTGGAGTATTTATAGGAATGTTTTTATATGATAAAATAGTAAGCAAACATTTCATAAAGCTCTTGAAACATTTCCGAAAATATCTTAAAATAAAGGTGGACGGTTGTAACCGAAGAAAGAACCGGCATTAAAGGTGATTGGTGATCGTATGGACAAAATGGGAAAATCAAGACGAAAGAGAAAAGATAGGTGGGGCAATCGAATGACGATCATCGGCATTACCTTTGTCGTATTCAGCCTTGCTGTGATTGTTACCATTAAGGGAGTCACGTTAAAAGAAAAGGAGCGGGAATATGAGCTCCGTCTGGAGAATCTTCAGGCCCAGGTGGACAAGGAAGAGGAACGGTCTCAAAAATTAGAGGAATACCGGGTTTATGTCCAAACCAAACAATATATTGAAGAAGTCGCAAAGCAGAAGCTGGGTCTTGTTAATCCTGACGAGATTTTACTGAAGCCGTCGCGTAGGCAGTAGTGCTATCCCCCTATTTCCAGAGAGCCCGGACAATAATGGGGAAACACCCTTCGGGTATCCCTCTATGTCCAGAGAGCCTGGACAATAAAGGGGAAAGCTGTCGTACGATTTTAGAACATGAGTCAGCCGTTTTGACAAATATTTTCCTTCTGCCTGTATATAATGTGGTTTATGAGAAACTGTATTTTATTTTCTCATAAAAAGGTGCTGTTATTGCACCATCCATCCGATTATGAAAACATGTTTTCATAATATGGTTTAAAGCATGATACAGGCAGGAGGGATTTTTGTGTTCAGACGTAAGGCGGCACATCATGATATGGCTGATGTGAATGTATATACGGCAAAAAGATTAAACGACATGGCCAGTTCCTTGGGAGAACTTGCCAAAGCTTGTACAGATGACTTGTCAGCAGAACAGGGACTTACAAAGGAAGACGGCATTGCGGCCCTTGAAACGGCGGCGGCTATGGTATGCGCAGGCTGCAACAAATGCATTGTGTATTCCGGGAAAGAACAGGACAATCAATATTATCTGCAATATCTGGTTCGTGCATTTGAACAAAAAGGGAGTGTGGACTACGGGGACATGCCCCGTTTTTTTCTGGAAACCTGTAAAAGGAAGGATGACTACATGGTCCAGCTGAACCGGGGGCTTGGCAGAGCCACCATGAATCTGGCATGGAAGAACCGTTTTTTAGAAAGCCGCGACGCGGTGATCGTCCAATTTAAGGAACTGGCTGTGATTTTGGAGGAGTTTTCTCATCAGGTGGAACATTCTGTTGACATAACTCCAGATTGGGATGAAGAAATTAAGCGGGCTTTTCGACGCAACCATATTATTATTGAGAAGATGCTCATTTTAGAATACGAGAATCATCAGAGGGAAGCATTCCTCACTATGAGGACCTTGAACGGCCGTTGTGTGACGGTAAAGGAGGCTGCGGAGATCCTGGAAAATGCAATAGAGGAAGGGGAATGGACGGTTGCCCCTGACGGCAGGAACCTGGTGACCAAGCAGGCCGATACCATACGGTTTGTTGAAAAGGGAGAGTACCGGGTCATTTATGGTGTGGCCAAAGCAGTCAAAAGCGGAGAAGAGGTATCCGGAGACAATTATACCTTTGGACAAGTCCAGCCGGGACAGGTTATCATGAGCCTGTCAGACGGCATGGGGAGCGGCAGAGTGGCCGAAGAAGAAAGCAGGCAGGTCATTGAGCTGACTCAAAGGCTTCTTGAGGCCGGATTTTCCACCAGGGCGGCCCTTAAAATGGTCAATACGGTCCTGCTTCTCACCGGGATCGCCCAACATCCGGCCACCTTGGATTTATGCTGCATTGATTTAAAAACCGGGATCATGGAGGCCATGAAGCTGGGAGCGGCAGCCACCTATATTCTCAGTGAAAAGGGAGTAGAGCTTTTGGAAGCAGGTGAGGTCCCCATGGGAATCCTAAATCCGGTGGAGCCGGTTCTCCTGTCCAAAAAGCTATGGGATGATAACCGGATCATCATGGTGAGCGACGGCGTGTTAGACGCTCTTCCGGCAGACGAAAAGGAACTGATGCTGCAGGAATTCATTGCAGGAATGCCTGTAAAAAATCCTCAGGATATGGCTGACAGGATTCTCCTGTTTGCAAGATCCTTCAGCGATAAGGCTGCGGATGATATGACAGTTCTCACTGCCGGAATATGGAAAAGAAAATAATAATTGCAACAGACATGTTTTGTGGGTATATTTATAATATAGAGGGGAGAAAATCAACTAAGGAAGGTGGCTGAATGTACAGAACGATATTGGATTATATCAGACGGAACCGGCTGTTTTCTCCGGGGGACCGCGTCATTGTGGCGCTTTCCGGAGGAGCCGATTCGGTCTGTCTTCTTGTAGTCTTAAACGAGCTTAAGGAAGTGCTGGGGCTGGAATTAAAAGCGGTTCATGTCCATCACGGCTTAAGAGGGAAAGAGGCAGACAGGGACAGTGATTACGCTGGTAAGCTGTCAGAAACGCTGGGAGTGCCTTTTGCCTGTGTCCGGGTGGATGCAGCCCTTTATGCCAGGGAACATGGTATGTCAGTGGAAGAGGCAGGAAGGCATTTGCGTTACCAGATTTTTGAGAAGGAGCTCCTTGGCTTTTCAGGGACAAAAATAGCGGTGGCCCATCACAGGGATGATCAGGCAGAGACCATTCTTTATAACCTGTTCCGCGGGACCGGGTTAAAAGGGCTTGGAGGAATGCGCCCGGTACGGGACAAAATCGTCCGCCCGCTGCTGTCTGTTGGAAGGGAGGAAATTCTTGCATATCTGGCGGAAAAAGGGATATCTTATTGTGAGGACTCTACCAATGCCCAGACGGATTATGTGAGGAACCGCATTAGAAGCCGGATTTTGCCGGAGATCAGAGAACAGGTGAACAGGCGGGCAGGGGAAAACATTCTTCATGCAGGGGAGATGGCTGCTCAGGCAGATGCGTATCTGGAAAAGCAGGCAGAAGGAATATTAAAGGCCTGGGGAGTCAGGGAAACGGATGAGGCCGGAATAATAACGGCGCGGGGAGTTGATGCAAAAGCCCTTTTGGCGGAAGATGACATTATAAAGAACTATGTGATCCGGATCATGATCCGGACTGTCAATGAATCCATGAAGGATATTACCATGACTCACGTGGAAAGCGCAGCAGCGCTTCTTTTTGGTTCTTCCGGCAGGCAGGTGGATCTGCCATGCGGGCTTATTGCTGTGCGCATTTTTGATGATTTGTGGATAAAAAGGAAAAAACAGGAAGGATCGGTGGATAAGGGAAAAGCAGTTTTTCTTCCAGAACTGGATTTTAAGATTTTTCCCTACAAAAAAGGTCAGGAAATTCCCAAAAACGGGTATACGAAATGGTTTGATTATGATAAAATCAAATGTGCACTGTCTGTTAGGTATCGAAAAACCGGAGATTACATGACACTGGCCGGAGGCGGCAGAAAGACCGTCAAAGAATTTATGATTCATGAGAAGATACCGAGAGAGGAACGGGAAAAAATACCGCTGGTAGCGGATGGTTCCCATGTCCTCTGGGTCATCGGATACCGGATCAGTGAATATTATAAGATAACAGATGATACCCGTACAGTAATACAAATGCAGTTAGACGGAGGAAAAAACAATGGATGATAAGATACGTATATTGTTATCAGAGGAAGAAGTAGCGGCAAGGGTAAAAGAAATAGCAGAAGAGATCCGCAGAGATTATGAGGGAAAACCACTTCATTTGATTTGTATTTTAAAGGGTGGTGTTTTCTTTACCTGTGAGCTTGCAAAGAGGATTGATCTGCCTCTTACCATGGATTTCATGTCCGTATCCAGTTACGGCGCCGGAACGGTGTCCAGCGGAATCGTTAAGATCACCAAAGACCTTGATGATCCCATTGAAGGAAAGGATGTATTGATCGTGGAAGATATCATTGATTCCGGCAATACCCTGGCCTATCTGATTGAGGTATTAAAGCAGAGAAATCCAAACAGCATTGAGCTGTGTACCCTTCTTGATAAACCGGAGCGCCGGGTGAAGGATCAGGTCAAGGTGAAATATACCTGTTTTACCGTGCCGGATCAATTTATCGTTGGATATGGCCTTGACTACGATCAGATATACAGGAATTTACCATATATTGGAGTTATAGAACAGCAATAAGGAGGCAGCATGTTGAAACAACAGCAACCATTCAGAGGCTTGGGCTTTCTGCTCCTTCTGGTCATCATGCTTTTCTTTGCCAGTAGGCTGCCCCAAAAGAGCGGAATTATCACCAACCAGGAGCTGATGCAGGCAATTGATAATGGAACCATAGTCTCGGCAACCATCAGGCAGAACGACCCGCCCCCAACGGGAAGGATCGAGATGACCATGACTGACAACTCAACAAAACAGGCCAATGTGTCCAATGTCATTGAGATCCAGGATCGTCTGGACCGCAATGGGATTACCTATACGGTGGATGCGGTACAAAAGGAAAATTTATTCCTGACGATTACGCTACCGTTAATCTTAACGGCGGTAGTCTTGGTTTTTCTGTTCATGTTGATGAATGCCAGGGCAGGGGCAGGAAGCGCTAATGCCAAAATGATGAATTTTGGAAGAAGCCGGGCTCATCTTGCAAAGGACGCCAACAAGGTGAACTTCAGCAAGGTAGCAGGACTTGAAGAGGAAAAGGAGGAGCTGGAAGAAGTCGTTGATTTCCTAAAGAATCCTCAGAAGTATACCAGTGTAGGGGCCCGGATCCCCAAGGGAATCCTCCTTGTAGGACCACCCGGAACAGGAAAGACCCTCCTTGCCAAGGCAGTGGCAGGAGAAGCCGGAGTGCCGTTTTTCTCCATCTCCGGTTCCGATTTTGTGGAAATGTTTGTAGGTGTCGGCGCTTCCCGCGTGAGAGACCTGTTTGAAGAAGGGAAAAAGCATGCCCCCTGTATCATATTCATCGATGAGATCGATGCGGTAGCCCGCCGCAGAGGTACCGGTATGGGCGGCGGACACGACGAAAGAGAACAGACCTTAAACCAGCTTCTGGTGGAGATGGATGGCTTCGGGATTAATGAAGGAATCATCGTTATGGCTGCGACAAACCGTGTGGATATTCTGGACCCGGCAATACTGCGTCCCGGACGCTTTGACCGGAAGGTAGGGGTCGGAAGGCCTGACGTAAAAGGGAGAGAAGAAATCTTAAAGGTTCATTCCAAGGAAAAACCTTTAGGAGAAGATGTGGATTTAAAGAGAATCGCCCAGACGACAGCGGGATTCACCGGTGCGGATCTGGAGAACCTCATGAATGAAGCCGCTATCTATGCGGCCAAACACAGCAAAAAATTTATCAGCCAGGCTGATGTTGACAGAGCTTTTGTAAAGGTTGGAATCGGAGCCGAGAAAAAGAGCAAGGTTATAACCGAAAAGGAAAAGAGGATTACGGCTTACCACGAAGCAGGCCATGCGATTTTATTCCATCTGCTTCCGGATGAGGGACCGGTGCATACCATTTCCATCATTCCTACGGGAATCGGAGCTGCCGGATATACCATGCCATTACCGGAAAATGATCATATGTTCAATACCAGGGGTAAGATGCTCCAGGATATCATGGTGGATTTAGGGGGAAGGATCGCAGAGGAGCTCATTTTCGGCGATATCACCACCGGAGCTTCCCAGGATATCAAGCAGGCCACAGCTACGGCCCGGGCTATGGTGACCCAGTATGGAATGTCTGATAAAGTGGGTATGATCAATTATGGCAATGAGGGCGATGAAGTCTTTATCGGCCGTGATCTGGCCCATGCCAAGAGCTACGGCGGCCAGGTGGCCAATACCATTGATAATGAAGTAAAACGAATCATCGATGAGTGCTATGAAAAGGCAAAGGACATTATCTTAAAACATGAAGAGGTTCTCCACGCCTGCTGTAAGCTGCTCATGGAAAAAGAAAAGATTGGCCAGAAAGAATTTGAAAATTTGTTTTCTGCTGTAGCGGAAGGGTAAGTACCTTCTGCAGGCTTATGAAAGATAAAAGCGCAGAGTCCGGGAAAATATCTAAGTTTCCATCCCGGAATCTGCGCTTTTTTGTGTTTAGTGCGGGGCGAAAGGAAAAATGCATAAAAAATCAAAGGTAAAAAAATGATGTTTGTGCACACTTATTTTCTCAGTCGTGTTATAGTAATAATCGTAAACCCCCCCAATACATTATATAGTTTTTGCTACACCCCATAAGAAACGAAATACCTTCTCCGAAAAACGGTCAGCTGCCCCGCTGGCCGTTTTTTCTGCTTTTTACTTAAAAAGGCAGGGTTGTATATTTTGATTCAATCGGATAAAATAGAACGTATAGATGACGAGAAAGGAAATGTAAATCATATGTGCTTCCAGGCTGAGGCGTTAAATAGAGATGCGTTATTCACTGATGAGACAGAAAGTTTCCGATTCCCGGCAGAGCCCTGTGTGGGAGATGATGTGATACTGTTTTTCCGGACGGCAAAGGACAATGTGGACCAGGTCTGTTATATCCAGGAGGGGTTAAGCGGGGAGACGGCCATGGAAAAGGCAGAGTCTGACGGGCTGTTTGATTATTATAAACATAGATTGACGGCAGGACAGGAGAAAATCAGCTACAGCTTTAAAGTGATTAAGGGTAGTGAAGTCTGCTACTATAACCGGCTGGGTATTTCCGGGGATAATCCGGAAGGGTTTTGCTTTCGCATTGTCCCAGGTTTTTCCACTCCTGACTGGGCCAAAGGAGCCGTCATGTATCAGATTTACGTAGACCGGTTCTGCAACGGAGACGCGGCCAATGATGTGGTAGACGGGGAGTATGTATATATTGGCCGCCCGGTATCCAAGGTCCAGGATTGGGGGAAATTTCCCAACCAGATGGATGTGGGATATTTTTATGGCGGCGATTTACAGGGAGTATGGGATAAGCTGGATTATTTAAAGAGTCTTGGCGTAGATGTAATATATTTTAATCCCATTTTTGTATCACCATCCAATCATAAGTATGACTGCCAGGATTATGATTACATTGATCCTCATTACGGCTTGATCGTTAAGGATGGAGGGCAGACGGTAGCGTCTGATGCAGAGGATAACCGGCATGCTGTAAAATACATGATCCGAACGACAGATAAAGAGAATTTAGAAGCCAGTAATGAATTTTTTGCCCGGTTTGTGGAAGAGGTGCACAAACGAGGGATGAGGGTCATCCTGGATGGGGTATTTAATCATTGCGGTTCTTTTAATAAATGGCTGGATGGAGAACGGATCTATGAGATGTCCGGAACCTACGCGCCGGGAGCCTATGTGTCAAAGGACAGTCCATACCGGTCGTTTTTTAAATTTTACGATGAAGAAGCCTGGCCGTATAATGGTTCCTACGACGGCTGGTGGGGGCATGCAACCCTTCCAAAGCTTAATTATGAGGATTCCCGGACTTTGTATGAGTATATCCTGCAGATTGCAAAAAAGTGGGTTTCGCCACCCTACCATGTAGATGGATGGCGGCTTGATGTAGCGGCAGATTTGGGACATAGCAGCGAATACAACCATAAGTTCTGGAGAGATTTCCGTAAGGCGGTAAAGGAGGCCAATCCGGAGGCCATCGTATTGGCAGAGCATTATGGGGACCCGTCCAGCTGGCTTCAGGGGGACCAGTGGGATACGGTCATGAACTATGATGCCTTCATGGAGCCGGTAACCTGGTTTTTGACAGGCATGGAAAAGCACAGCGACGAAAGAAACCCCAGTCTGTTTGGGGATGGGGAAAGTTTCTTTAAGTCCATGAACTACCATATGAGCCGCATGATGACAGGTTCCGTTCAGGTAGCCATGAATGAGCTGTCAAATCATGACCATTCCCGTTTTATGACCAGAACCAACGGCCGGGTGGGGCGGACTTCCACTGTAGGTCCGGAAGCTGCCTCTCAGGGCATCAACAATGGGATTTTCAGGGAAGCGGTCATGATCCAGATGACCTGGCCTGGCGCTCCAACGATTTATTACGGAGACGAGGCCGGTGTCTGCGGCTGGACGGATCCGGATAACCGGAGAACCTATCCCTGGGGCAGAGAGGATTTGGAACTGATCGAGTTTCACCGGTATATGACCGGGCTTCATCACAGCATACCGGCTTTGCGTCTTGGGTCCTTGAAGCAGCTTTTGGCCGGGAGTCACCTTATCTCCTACGGGCGTTTCTTAAAGGACAGCATTTGCGCCGTGGCGGTCAACAATCTTCCGGAAGAACGGCAGGTCGGGATCCCTGTATGGCAGTTGGGAATGGAGGATGGGGAAATCATGTCCCGGTACATGCTGACCTATGAAAACGGATATAATGTAGGTAAAATTCCTTATGAGGTAAAGGACGGCCAGGTGCTTGTCTCTATGCCGGGAACGAGCTCTGTTTTGCTGGTAGCTGAACGGGATTAGAAATTTTATTTTTCTAAAAAAAACCTTGATTTTTTAATGCCCCTGTGATAAAATAACACTCGCTTGCTTATTAAAAGAGCATGGGTGGGTTCCCGAGCGGCCAAAGGGGGCAGACTGTAAATCTGTTGTCGACGACTTCGAAGGTTCGAATCCTTCTCCACCCAGTCCGTACCGTTGTAAAGAATAAAACGGTATATGAGAATGCCGGCGTGGCGGAACAGGCAGACGCACAGGACTTAAAATCCTGCGGGACTTACCTCCCGTACCGGTTCGATTCCGGTCGCCGGCATGATGAAAAAACCTTGTACTCTGATATGGAGTACAAGGTTTTTTGTTGTCTGACATAAGAGAAAAGCTCATTTAACATTAAGCCCTATCATTCATCTTTTGACCACTCCCCGCGATTTTCAAAAACTCCTCCATTGCCCGGGTGAAACGTCTACCCGTCTTCCAATAGAAATATAGATTCCGATGGCAAATTTCACTTTCGATCTTATAATAAACAACATTTGGATGAGAAAGAACCTGTGCTATCAGTGTGTCACTGATAAAGGATATTCCCATTCCCGAACATGTTATATTGTAAGAGGTAAGCTGCTGGTCAAGTTCAAATACAATATTTGGAGTAATGCCATGCTCCTGAAGAATTTCCATCGCACGTTTCCTTGTATCGTTCTCTGGCTTCAGCATTATAAATGGTTCCTTTTCAAATAGCTTCAGCGGTACAGGCTTAATTATTTCTTCCAAAAAGGAGCCGTCAGGAATCAGCTGCACCGGAACCTGGTACTGCTCTGCTTTTCGGTTTATTTCAAAGGTTTTCGGTACAGCCAGAAGCAAATGTTCTTTTTTGTAAATACTGTTATCAAATATCCCTCTGTCCAGAGAACAATTATCAATCATCAAATCAATTCTGCCGTTCTGAAGATACAATGCCAACTCCGCTGTGCTCTCTTCAATCAACTCAACTTTAACCATCGGAAAGCGTTTTGTAAATTCGCCCATTAAAGGGGGCAGTACCCATGAAGAAAAAAGGCTGCTTCCTCCTAAAATCAGCTCTCCTATTTTTAAATCTCCCCAGTCATTTACAAAATTGTAAAACTCACTTTCAATAAAGAGCATTTCTTCCACGGATTTAATATATTTTTTTCCGCATTCTGTTAGGGTCAAAGGCTTTGTACTTCTGTCGAATATCGGATATCCAATTTTAAGCTCGATCCTTTTTATTGTAGCGCTCAGCGAAGGCTGTGAAATAAACAGCTTTTTTGCGGCTTTTGAAAAACTCTGCTCTTTGTAAACCATATATACATAATCCATCCCCTTAAACACTGTAAACCTCCTCCGTTTCATACTATAACTTTAGAATTATACTAATTATAAAAATATACGTATTTGATTATATTATAAATAGATTTTATAATAAATACAATACAAAACGGTATTTTGCCGATAACGGAGGATTGGTCATTGGATAGCATAAATAACATAGATTACAGAATTGAAAAGGATTCCATAGGAATGAAAGATGTGCCGGGGAATGTGTATTATGGCGTACAATCGATGCGTGCGGCAGAAAACTTTCATATTACCGGTCTTAACATTCACCCTGAAATTATTAACAGTCTGGCTTACATAAAGAAAGCGGCAGCCATAACGAACCTTGAGATAGGACTTCTGGACAGAACAACTGCAGAAGCGATTATTCAGGCATGTGATGAGATCCTGGCTGGACAATTCCGCAAAGACTTCATTGTTGATCCGATTCAGGGCGGGGCAGGAACTTCACTGAATATGAATGCCAACGAAGTGATAGCAAACCGTGCGATTGAGCTTCTTGGCGGACAAAAAGGCGATTATTCCATTGTAAATCCCAATGATCATGTAAACTGTGGACAGTCCACGAATGATGTCGTTCCTAGTGCCGGAAAAATGACTTCTTTAAGGCTTCTTAAAAAACTGAAAATAGAACTTCTCCGGCTGCATCAGGCATTTTGTGAAAAAGCTGACGAATTTGACCATGTCCTGAAGATGGGGCGCACCCAGATGCAGGATGCAGTCCCCATTCGATTGGGTCAGGAATTTAAAGCTTATTCAACAGCAATTATGCGTGACCTCCGCCGCATGGACAAAGCCATGGAAGAAATGTGTACTTTGAATATGGGTGGAACAGCCATAGGGACAGGAATCAATGCTGATGTAAATTATCTGAAACGTATAGTACCTAATTTAGCAAAGGTATCAAATATGGAATTAGTGCAGGCTGCAGATCTGATAGATGCGACACAAAATCTCGACTCTTTTGTTGCTGTATCAGGTGCCGTCAAGGCTTGCGCCGTCACATTGTCTAAAATAGCCAATGACCTTCGCCTGATGTCTTCCGGACCAAGAACAGGCTTTCATGAAATCAACCTTCCTGCTAAGCAAAATGGCTCCTCCATCATGCCTGGAAAAGTAAATCCCGTGATTCCTGAAGTAGTAAACCAGGTCGCCTTTAATATTATTGGAAATGATGTAACAATCACCATGGCAGTAGAAGCCGGACAATTAGAATTAAATGCATTTGAACCTATCATTTTTTATTGTATGTTCCAGTCCATTGACACTCTTGCCTATGCCGTACAGACATTTGTAGATAACTGTGTATCTGGCATTACGGCTAACGAAGCAAGATGCCGTTTCCTGGTAGATAACAGTGTCGGGATCATTACGGCGATTTGCCCCCATGTAGGGTACCAAAAAGCGGCAGATATTGCTAAGAAAGCCATGTTAAGCGGCAAACCCGTAAGAACTCTGATTCTGCAGGAAAAATTAATAGGTGAAGAAGAACTGGACCATATACTGGATCCGGTGCATATGACAGAACCAGGGATATCCGGGAAAAATTTATTATTAAAGAGAAAACTGGAAGCGTGACCGCCGTACCTATAAGGGGTGTGGATTCACAACGATATAACGCCTGACGAAACCTTGAGTTCGTCAGGCGTTTTGACTGTGTTAACTGAATCAGAATACACTGCCCTTACCTACTTGCGAATCCGCTCCGTAGTCACCAAGATGCAGCTCAACAATTTTTTTTACAATATACAGTCCAATATTTTTCCCTCCTGAATTGCCAATGTTTGGCAGCTGAACATTTGCTGAATTTGCGCTGGATAATTTTCGGTGTATACATGGCTGCGAAGGCCATGTCATAAAGATAATTGGACTAAGCAAAAAACCAAAAGTTTAAGGTTTTGCTTAGTCCAGGTTGTTTTGTATTTTATTTTTTACGCAGCAAATAATCCTTCGGAGAATAACCAAACATTTTTTTAAAACGTTTGCTGTAATAAAAAGCATCTGTATACCCTACCAGCTCCGCAATGTCCGATATTTTATATTGATTGGATTCCAATAATTTCTTAGAAGCTTCCATACGTATCATGGTGATATACTGAAGCAGGGATTCATTATTTACTTTTTTAAAAACACTGCCCAAATAGGAAGGATTTAATTGAAATAAGTTTGCAAGCCGGGTTACGGTTAATTCCGGATCGGAATAATGTTCATCAATATATAAAATGATTTTTTTGCTTAAGGAGAGGTCGGAAGGGATGGTCTCATTTTCAGTCATGCATAAACGCCCATATGCAAGAATGGTGCTTTTAACCTGGTTCAGCCGATATTCTTCATCTATGATCTGGGAGGCAGATTCAGCCGGATTGTGGCTGAATTCTACCTGGCCGCCATAATGGATATGATAAGTAGTAAAAAATTCCGTAACGATTAAATATAGAAATTTTACATCATGTGCTTCTTCTACCGGGGAAAACAGGCTTTGGATATAAGCATCCAGCCCCTTTGGATCCTTGCTGTTTAAATAATATAGAATCGTTTGTCTTACCTTCGATAAATCAGCGGATCTACTTTCCCAGGTAAGTTCTTCAGTCAGGATAAGCTTCGATTCAGGATTAAAATACCTGTGGCTGAGGGCGTAAAGATTTTTTTTATAATCAGGCAGCCAGGATTCTGCCAATGGGATACAGTCTCCCAGAGCTAAAAATATGTAGGAGGGGCATTTTGGCATTTCGTTTTCCAGAGCTTCTTTTAACAGCTGCCGTTCCTCTTTCCTATGAAGGAAAAATTGTATGGTATAGGCATAATCCAGCTCCTTAAAATATTCGCAGTCTAGTCCATGACGACGGATCTCAGCTACCAGTTCTGTTATAAAATCTTCATTTTCTTCATAGATAAAAGCGCCTAAATAAAGGGTGAAATCATAGTCTGCCACCTCGGGATATCTGGCAGTTAATTGTTCGATGCTTTGACAGCCATTCAGTACATTGGATAGGAAAGTGCATTTTTCAAAGTGATAAAACTTTTGAATTTGTTTCTGTTGTTTTTTTAACAATTCTATTTTCTCTTTGGTATCCCTTAAAACAGCGGTTAAGGTAGAAGCGTCTACAGGCTTTAGCAGATAATCCATGACTCCGAACCGCATGGCGGAACGTGCATATTCAAAGTCATTATAGCCAGATAACAGAATAATCTTGGTGGAAGGGTAATTCCTGTATACCGATTCCGCCACTTCAATTCCATTCATACGGGGCATTTTAATATCCAGAAGGATAAGGTCAACCGGATGCTGCCTTAATAATTCAAGAACTTCTATACCGTTTTCGGCTTCCCCTATAAAATGAATGGCCAATTCTTCCCGTGGAATGATTTTGATAATTCGTTGTCTGATAAAGTACTCGTCATCTGCAATTATAATATTAAGTGGCATCAGTGGATACCTCCTTTTTTCCAATGGTTATGGTAGAGATACAGCCGCCCTTAGGATGATTGGCAATGGCAAGACCATATTCGCTGCCGTAATAGAGTTGGATTCTCTGGTGAATATTTTTGATACCAAAATGAGTATTACCTGTAGTCCATATACGTTCATAATCCTCTTCCCGGATTCCGATTCCGTTATCCCGGATGGTGAATAAAATGGAATCGGGAGTTTCCGTTACAAGAATATCTAATTGACCTTTTCCATTCAGTTCTTTGATTCCGTGATAGATACTGTTTTCCACGATGGGCTGCAATAAAAGCTTGAGGCAGGGATAGTCTGATATACTGGAATCATAGGTGATATGAAAGTCAAACCGGTTATAGTATCTCACTTTCATGATTCTTAGATAGGCTTCGGTAATCGCCAGTTCCTCCTTAACCGTAATGTGGGTGTGACCGTTGCTTAGGCCATGACGGTAAAACGCAGAAAGATTCATGACCAGGTCGATGAGAGTCTCCTTTTCGTCTATTTCTGCAAGGGAACAGATATTGTCCAGAGTATTATATAAAAAATGAGGGTTTACCTGCTGCTGTAGCAGGTCCAGGGCTACTTTATTCTTCATTTTTTCTGAATTCAGTAAATCATTCTTTAACTTTTTCTGCGCTATAATCATGCTGTTGAATTCCTCGAAAAGAAGACCGATATCACTATCGCTATAGGATTCATTGAATGGAACCCATTCTCCCTCCTTTACCCTCTGGGTATGAGAGATCAGCTGGTAGATCGGAGAAGTAATTGTGCGGGATACTTTACGGGAGACATTAAGACAGGCAATAATACAGAGCAGGGCCATAATAATGGATATTCCCAAGGTGGAAAAGGTTGGCTGTAAAAAATAGAGCAGATTGATTTCGTTGACGAGATACCAGTTCAGCTCATGAAAATATTCAGAAAAAATAATCGTGCTCATAGTCAGCTTGTAATTGCTCTTGTTGTTGTTAAGTTTATTAATATTCTCATAGCGCCTCATTAATGGAATGGAACCATCTGAGCTTTGTACATTGCCATCTGAGTCTACAATAAAAAGCCTGCTGAAGTTGCTTGCATTATCCTTATAGATAGCCGAAATTGTACTTTCAGGAATGGCGATTTCCACATATCCAAGCATAGTACCTGTGGCGCTGCTGTAAAACGGCAGCATGAGAGACAGGACATGTATTTCCGTGTCACGATCCTTATTGGAGTACTTTATCTCTGGTATCCAGATTTTCCGGTCTGATGCGGAAGCATTCCGAAGATTTAAAGGGTAGGGATATATTTCCGTGGTAGCAATCAGCGCATGTTCCGGTGAGTAGATGCTGACAGAATGAATAAAGGGAGTGGACTGGATGATATGATTGATCTCGGTTTTCAGATTCATCTGGTCGATGGCATTAAACTCCTTGTTATTGTTGTTAAATTTAGATACAATGGCCTGTACGCTCTTATCCGTTATAATAGTTTTGGAATAATTATGAACAGATGCGAGATAATAATCCAGCTGGCTGGAAATGTAATCCAGCTGCCGGACAGCAGAATTAGTCTCTAATGCCAGAGTATGTTTATAAAATACGACAGAAGTACTGATCAATAATATTATGATGAATAACAGCAGCGTTTGAAACATAGACCGGAAAAATCTCGAATTAATAGAAGTTATTTTTTGAGCCTTCATATGGATTCCCTTCTGTATGCAATGCGTGATTTGATTTCATGGAAGACTTAAATATAACAGTAATATTAGTACATTTTATTGACTGTGTCCATATTGAATTTGTGAACTTGAACTATTGAACGATTAATTTGGTAAAGTCATATGTAAAATATACATAAAAACTATAAAATGACCATTCATTGTATGGTGATATTTTTCTATAATGGGATTGTGAAGAGGGATGGAAATCTGAAATAAAAAAGGAGGAAATAAATTTATGAAAATAAAAAAAGTAATGGCTCTGGCATTAACAGGCGTACTGAGTTTTTCTATGCTGACAGCCTGCGGGTCGAAAACAGACAGCGCAAACAAGGAATCAGGTGATGAAAAGGTTACGATCAGGCTTTTAACAAGAATGGCAGGTACTTCAACTCAGGTAGGTATTTATAACGATATCATTAATGAATTTAAAAGTAAACACCCAGAAGTAACCATCATTGATGACTCCCAGGGTGATGAATCGGCATTTAATAATATCCTGACGACTGATATTGCTTCAGGAACCATGGCTAACATCTTCCGAATCCAGGGTGTTGCAAATCTTTCCGACTATATCGATAACGGCTTATTATTAAATCTACAGCCATATCTTGATGCAGACAAAGAATGGAGCGGTGGATTTACGGAAGGTTCCCTTTCCTATTATCAGGTACCGGGGCATGAAGGCACCTATGCAATTCCAATGGAATCTGGCCTGATTGGCGTTTATTATAATGAAATGCTTTTTAAGAAAGCAGGAATTGAAAAATTCCCGGAGACCTGGGAACAGCTGTTAGACGCGATTGCAAAGTTAAAAGAAAACGGAATTATCCCAATCGCAATGGGAGCCCAGTCCACTTATATGGCGGGTCATTTACATGACCAGATCTTCTATAAATGGATGGGAACAGAAGCTGCTAAATTATTGGGAAACAGAGAGATGAAGTGGACGGATGAGGGTGTTGTCCAGACATTACAGTTTGAAAAAGACTTAATCGATGCAGGAGCCTTTGATCCAAGTGCGGCAGGTATCACAGATAATATTGCATTAACTCAATTTCAGCAGGGGGAAGCTGCAATGGTGATTACCGGACCTTGGAACATCAGCACATTTACAGATAAATCCGCCACGCCTGTGTCAGATAATGTTAAGGTTGCAAAGTTCCCTTATTTTGAAGAAAAACCTGAATTTAAAAATCAGGATATGCAGATCCTGAGTCCTTACATGGTAAGCGGTAAATTAGAAGGAAAAGAGTTAGACTTAACGATTGAATTATTAAAAATGTTAACCGGTAAAGAGGCAGCTAAGAGATTTGCAGAAGAAGCGGCTTTCTTAATTCCAAGAACCGATCTGGACTTGGATAAGTCAAAATGTACCGACTTATTTATCCAGAATGTAGAGATTGGAGGAACGTCTGAAGGAATCGGTGTCGACGTTTTCGACTTTGATCCTTTGACTTCCATGCAGGATAGAACAAGAAATTCAATTGTAAGCTTATTTACAGGGGCCTCTGCCCAGGATGCGGCAGCAGTAATCCAGGCTGAGATTGATAACGCAAAATAAATGATCTGGAATTTCACAATTCATTTCTAAATATATGTAGATACTTCTGACTATATTTGATATTGAATTATGAAATTCCTTTTCATTATAAGGAGGAATTTCATTGATAACATTAAAAAACAGGAAAGTGAAAATGTACATAGCACTGTTTTTACTGCCGGCATTGACCGTATATCTTTTATTTCAAATTGTACCTTTAATTCTGGCGTTTTACTTTTCGCTGGTTGAGTGGAATGGTATCTCGGGTGCAGCTCTCAAATTTGTTGGACTTAAAAATTATATCGATGCGTTCCATAACGCGGACTTTTTACTTTCCATTAAAAATATGGTAAAAATGGTATTCTTCAGCGTATTATTCCATACACCCATTGCTTTATTAACGGCGGTTGCAATTAATACCAAGTGTAAAGGATACCGTGCATTTAAGGCTCTCTTTTTTGTACCTACGGTTTTTCCGTTAACTTCCGTCGGCTTGATGTGGTACTTTGTGTTCATGCCCACCGGTTCCCTCAATGCCTTGCTAAAGAACATTGGTCTGGCAGACCGGGTGGTCCCCTGGCTGGTGGATCCTGCAACCGCTATGAATACCATTGTATTTGTTAATATATGGGCCGGCATCGGCTACTATATGGTCATTCTCCTTGCGGGACTTACTACCATTTCTGATGAGCTATATGAGGCAGCCTCTATCGACGGAGCGACTGCCGTTCATAAGTTCTTTGAGATTACGGTTCCTATGTTAAAATCTACAATTTCCATGTGCATTTTGATGGATATTATCGGTTCTGTAAAAGTTTTTGACCTGGTATTTGCCATGACCGGCGGAGGGCCAAACGGCCTGACGAATCTTCCTACAACATTAATGTACAATGAGGCATTCAAATACAGCCATTATGGACTTGGAAGCGCTATAGGCATTATTATTCTGATTGCCTGCCTGGCAGGAACATTAGGAAGTAATTTAATCATGTCCCGTAAACACGAGTAAGGAAGGAGAGCTATGAAAAAAACAGAATCAAAGAGCAAACCTGGTAAAGTCATTATGTACTTATATCTGCTGGTAATGACAGTAGTATTTGCCATGCCGATGGTTTTTACCTTATTATCCTCTGTGAAAACAAAGCTTGAAATCTTTTCAGACCCATTTGCGCTGCCCAAGGTACCGCAGTTTGTCAATTATATCGTAGCCTGGAAAGAAGCCAATATGAGCCGGTATTTCATTAACAGTATCCTGCAGGCCGGTGCTACTGTCATTATTTTGGCAATCATGGCTTCCATGGCGGCATATGTTTTATCCAGGTTCGATTTTATGGGTAATAAGTTTTTGCTTTTATTCTTTACCGTGGGTATGATGGTTCCCATGCATACGGTATTGGTACCTGTTGCCTATATTATAGGTGCCTTAAACTTAAAAAACAATATACTGGCCCTGATTCTAATCTATGTATCATTTAGTCTTCCTTTTAGTATTCTTTTGATGACTAATTTTATGAAAGGCGTCAACCGTTCCCTGGAGGAAGCGGCAGTAATCGACGGTGCAACGTATTTCCAGGTATATAGGCTGGTGATACTGCCGCTTTGTGTTCCTGCATTATCTACTATTTCAATCTTTAATTTCTTATCGGCCTGGAATAATATTTTATTCCCGCTGTTGTTTATCAACGATAAAAAATTGAAGCCTATTTCCCTGGGGCTGCTGAATTTTAACGGTGAAAGAGGTAGTGATTACGGTCCATTAATGGCAGCTATTGTAATTACGGTAGCGTTGCCTCTGATTCTTTACCTGTTATTCCAGGAAAAAGTAGAGGGCGGACTGGCAGCAGGGGCCGTAAAAGAATAAACAATGTTGAGATCAGGAGGATAAGCAATGAACAATTTAAGATTCAGACAGGTTCATCTGGATTTTCACACCAGTGAATATATACCAGAGGTTGGAACCGATTTTAATGGGGAGGAATTTGCCAAAAGACTTGAAAAAGCCAACGTGGATTCCATTACCTGCTTTGCAAGATGTCATCATGGATGGCTGTATTATCCATCCAGAAAACATGCGGACCTCATTCATCCCGGACTTGCCAATCATAATCTGTTAATAGATCAGATAAAGGCCTGCCATGACAGGGGAATCAAAGTGCCGATTTATACCACGGTACAATGGGATGGCCGAATCATGCGGGAACATCCGGAATGGCTTTCCTTAGATGAGCAGGGAAATTATATCAATACCCAGAATGTGGAAGAGCCTCATTTTTATCATACAATTTGTTTAAACAGCGGTTATCGTAAATTCTTTATAGAGCATCTCCATGATATTATGGATGTGGTAGGAGTGGAGAACATTGACGGATTCTTTATGGATATATTATTTCAGGTAGATTGCTGCTGTGACCATTGTAAAAAGAAAATGGAGGATCTTCATCTGGACAGCAGGAAGAAAGCGGCAAGATTAAAGTATTCTCTGCAAATGTTAGAGGAATTTAAAACAGAAATTACAGCTGTTATTAAAGAGAGAATTCCTGAGGCCTCTGTTTTCTATAACAGTTCCCATGTGGGGCCGGCATCTAAGGATAATTTTAAGGAGTACAGCCATCTGGAATTGGAATCCTTGCCAAGCGGAGGATGGGGCTATGACCATTTTCCGGCAACCAGCAGATATGCACGAACCCTTGGAATGGATATGATAGGGATGACCGGAAAGTTCCATACTTACTGGGGGGATTTCCATTCCCTTAAGAATCAGGCGGCCCTTGAGCTGGAATGTTTTAATATGCTGGCTATGGGGGCTGGCTGTTCCATCGGAGACCAGCTTCATCCAAGCGGCAGGTTATCGGAAGGAGTTTATGACCTGATTGGGAAGGTATATAAAAGTGTCAGGGAAAAAGAACCTTACTGCAGGGCGGCAAAGCCGGCAGCGGAGATAGCAGTCCTTACACCGGAAGAATTCTATCCTGAGGGAGAATATAACCTGGGAATCTCTCCATCTTTAATTGGAGCAGTTAGAATGCTTCAGGAGCTTTCTTATCAGTTTGACGTTATAGACAGTAAGACGCCAATGGATTCCTATCAGTTAATTATTTTACCGGATTGTATTTATTACAATGAAGAGCTGGAAAACGTGATGAAGAACTATATTGCTAACGGGGGTAAAGTAATCGGTTCCTATGATTCCTGCCTTAACAAATACAGCAAAGATAATATATACGGTATAACATGGAAAGAAGAATCTCCGTATTACAGGGAATTTGTGATGCCAAATCAGATCATTGGAAAAGATCTATATAAAGAAGAGTACGTCATGTACTTAAGAGGGCATAACGTGGAGGCAAACGGCGGTGAGGTTTTAATGGATAAAATAGAACCTTATTTTGACCGTTCCGGAAAAACCTTCTGCTCTCACCAGCATGCACCTTCTTCCGGGAAGGTTGGATATCCGGAAGTGATCCGTAATGGAAATGTAATTTATTTCGCTCACCCCATCTTTAAACTATACCGGAAAAATGCCGCCAAATGGTACAAGCTAATGCTAGAGGATGCGGTTGCATTGTGCCTGGAACATAAATTAGTGAGTCATAACGGTCCCTCTACTATGATAACAGCCTTAAATTATCAGGAACAAGAAAAACGGGATATTCTCCATATCCTTCATTATATTACAGAAAAACGATCTGAGGATATTTTTACGGTAGAAGATGTCATCCCCCTGTATGGAGTGGAATTTAAAATATATACAGGTACTAAGCAGCCGGCAGCCGTTTACTTGGTTCCGGGAGAGACAGCCGTTCCTTTCGTAAAAGACGGACAATATATTTCCTTCGGTTTAGATAAAATTGAAGGACATTGTATGATAAGCATTCAATTTTAATTGCGGCTCCTATCTTTAATTCCAGCAAGTAGGATCACTGGATCGAATAAACCTGGTCCCATTTTACTATGAGGGTGAGATGATTCCAAGCTTCTTGTCAATTATCACCTAATAAAATGGAAGCCGCATCTGATATGTAAAAAGTTGTCTAAATAAATGTAAAACTTTAGTAAAATTCATATAGTTATCTGAAAATTAGCCGATATACCCATTAGGCCACTATAAATTAGGTTGGCAGAGGGGCAAACTGGATATCGGAGGATAACGTAATATGAAAAGGAAATACAAAGGAATAAAAAAAGAACTGGTAACATTCACCATTGGATGTATCGTCTGTATTGTACTTGTACTGTCAATAGGCTCCATTTATCAGTCCTATCATACGACCCGAAAGTCACTGGCCAAAAGCTTAAAGGAAACTTCGGAACTGGTTTCTGAAAAAATAACTCAGAAGCTGGAAGAGTATTCCATCATATCCGAGTCAATTGCCCTTTACATGAAGGGAAATGTGCAAAACGGTGGCAACATCAATATATTTTTACGGATCTCATGTTCCCAGTACGGCCTTAATAACATCAATATCATTTCGTCAGACGGAACCTCTGTTGTCAATGGGAAATCCTATGAGCAGGACAATGCATACCTGCAGGCAAAAAGCGGAACTCCTTTTTTATCCGATCCGATCCTTCGCAAAGATTCTGCCTCCTTTGAATATGCATACCCTTATGATGATCTGGTGGTCATCATTGAGTTTCCTTATTCAGTTTTCCAGGAGATGATTGCGGACACAAGGCTTGGTGACACCGGAAGTACTTATATTATAAACCGGGAAGGAACAAAAGTGGCCCACGAGGATTTTTCTCTTGTATTATCTCAGCAAAATGACGCTGAGTCTGCAAAAACCAGTCAAGCTGCCTATGGAGAGATTGCAAAGCTGGAAGCAGCAATGGTAAATGGCGAAACCGGCTTCGGATTCTACCATTGGAACGGAGAGAATCGGTTTGGTTCCTATGCCCCTGTGGTAAATACCAACGGCTGGTCGGTGAATGTGACTGCTTCAGAATCTGAATTTATGTCCGGTGTTGTAACTTCTATGTTAAATGCTGTTATTTTGGGTGCTGTCTCTCTGATCCTTGCGGTTTTCGTTATGCTTCGGATCACGGACCGGATAACAAAGCCCATTGGGCAGGTGGTAAATTCCATTGATCAGTTATCCGCTGGGGATTTGAGCATTGATCTGCATATGGAACGCCGCGATGAAATAGGGGGAATCGGGGAAAAGGTCAATGAAATGGCAGGAAAATACAGAGATATTATTCACGATATATCCCGGTTTTTACAGGAAATTTCTTATGGGAACCTGGCGGTTCAAAGTAATTGCGAGTATCCAGGGGAATTTAACGGAATACGAAGTTCCATGGAAATGATCGCATCCCGTTTAAATGATACTATATTAAATATCCGTTCCTCCGCCGAGGAGGTCAATTCCGGAGCCGGGCAGGTATCCGGTGCTTCCCAGGCGCTCGCATCCGGAGCCGCTGTGCAGGCGGCAACGGTGGAGGAATTAAATGCATCCATTGTAGATGTCACGGAAATGGCAGGTAAGAATTTGGATCATGTTCGGAAAGCTTCCGATTATGTAAAGGAATCCGGATCAAGGGTCAGCGCAGGGAACCGGCATATGCAGAGTCTTCATTCTGCTATGGAAGAGGTAAGCTTATCTTCTGAAAAAATATCGGGCATCACAAAAATGATTGAGGATATCGCATTTCAGACCAATATTCTGGCTTTAAACGCCGCTGTCGAAGCAGCCCGGGCCGGAAGCGCGGGCCAAGGGTTTGCGGTGGTTGCAGGAGAGGTCCGGAACTTATCAGCCAGATCTGCTGATGCGGCAAAACAAACTGCCAAGCTGATCGGAAATACGGTAAAAGCGGTTTCGGAAGGAAAAAGGCAGACAGCAGAGACTGCAGGGATCCTTAAGGAGGTCGCCGATAAATCCATTCTTGTAGAACAGGTAATGGAGGAAATCGAATCAGCCTCATTGGAACAGACCAAGGCTATGGAGCAGATCCTGGGAGGACTGTCCCAGGTATCTGCTGTGGTGCAGTCCAATGCAGCAGCAGCGGAGGAAAGTTCTGCCTCCAGTGAAGAACTGGAGGCTCAGGCCCAGGCTTTAAGACAGGAGGTTGCAAAGTTCCAACTGGCCCAGGAACCTGATTCTCACGAAGAAAATAAAAATTAAAAAAGCTGATTAACAATCCTAAATGCAAAGGGATAGTATGACTCGTTTCAGGAAACTATTAAGTTTTTTAAGAAACGGTATGAACGTTGATAAATGATTCAAATCGTTGTATACTATAAGGCAATAAATTGACGATACATTAGCATTTTCGATAAGGATGGTTTCAGCAGTGGACTATAATAAGGAATTGCATCTATTACATTTAATGCAGCAGGTTTATTCCGGCTTGATTTCTGTTTCCAATTTGTCAATATTGCCAATAAATTAGGGGCTACGAAGCAAAACGTTACGCAACTGATTGGAAGCCTTGAAAAGAAGGGCCTGGTTGCGATCGTCCCAAGCAAAAAGGATAGAAGGGCAGTTAATGTACATCTGACGGATTTAGGTCTTGAAACGTTGGTAAATTGCGGCAGCAATATGACGGTTGATTTTATGGCTGATGTTTTTAATGGATTTGGCGAGTAAGAGCTGGAAACATTGTGGAATTTACTCTTCAAATTGTATCACTTTGATGGTGCAGAGATGGATGGCTTTGAAGAGACGTTGAAGTTCCTAATACATTAAGCGATGAAGAAGTTCGGCTTGCCCTTGAATGATTCTCTCTAAGGCGGAGAAATCAGCCGTTGTCTTGATAAAAACCAGTTGAGTTGTATGCTTATGGTAAAAATTGAGGGCATAGGAATCGCCGCAGGATTATGAATCCTGCGGCGATATTGGAAACAGAGAATGCATCTTTCCTGGAGTGTACTTCAGGGAATTGTATTTCGTTACACCTCTGTTTTCCAAAATCCATGAAGATTACAGTAGGCGTAAGCGGTCTTTGGAGAATCACCATTCTCCAGAGTAAAGCAGGCCACCGGTTCGCAGTCAGGGCTTAAGCTTACTCTCATGACACTTCCTGCCGTTGTCTGTAAGCAGATCCAGGAAATGTTGTGTTCCTCGGTCATGGGATGGAACGTGCTGCCCACCTTTACGGTCACATGATTTCCTTCTGTCTCAATGACCGGAACATGTTTTTCCGTGGCACCGTCCGAAGTATTAGGTTCCAATATTTCAAAAGGCTTCAAGCTGTCCGGAAGCGCGGCATTGGGAGTACCGGAGATGGCTTCCAGAATGACGTTATGATTTTTGTCAGTTAAAAATACAGGTTCTTTTTTCATGGGGTTCCTCCAGTTGTTGATGATGATAGAAAACGGCTTCATTTCATATATCAGAATTCCCAGTTAATAGGCAAAACATTATGCCAACTTATTCCAGACAGATGCCATATTCGAAGTTCTTAAAAAGTTAAAGAGGTTGAAGCGGGCACAAGGAAGGCTTATAATGGTTTTACTAAGAAGAAACAGGAGTAAGAACTATGATACTCAGTGTCAGCAGGCGGACTGATATTCCACAATTTTATTCGGATTGGTTTTTTAACAGGCTGAAGGAAGGGTACCTTTATGTAAAAAATCCCATGAACAGCCATCAGATCAGCCGGATCGACCTATCTCCGGAGCAGGTGGAGCTTATGGTATTCTGGACGAAAAATCCGGAGCCTATGATGGAACGAATCCGGGAGCTTCAAAGCATCCCTTTCTATATCCAGTTTACATTGACAGGATATGGAAATGATATTGAGCCTGGACTGCCGGATAAAAGGCATTTGGTTGATATTTTCCGGGAAACGGCAGAAAAAGTGGGAAAAGACCGTATGGTCTGGCGATATGATCCCATATTCCTTAACTGCCGTTACAGGGAGGAATACCATTTGCGGGCCTTTGAAGAAATAGCCAGAGGCGTCTGCGGGTCTGCGGAAAAAGTTGTGATCAGTTTTCTGGACAAGTATGGAAAAACAGAACGCAACATGAAGGGAATCCCGGTAGAAGAATTGGATGAAGAAGGGATGAAAAGGCTGGGCAAAGAACTTTCGGCGATTGCAGGTACTTACGGGCTCAGGATTGAAGCGTGTGCGGAAAAAGCTGATTTAAGTTCTGTTGGGATTTCGCGAGGAAGCTGCATTGACCCAGCTATGGCAGAATACTTAATAGGCGGTCCGGTATGCAGGAAGAAGGATAAAAATCAAAGAATAGAATGTGGCTGCATGGAAAGCGTCGAGGTGGGAACTTATGACACCTGCCTGGCCGGGTGTAAGTATTGCTATGCCAATGACAGTGCGGAGGCAGTGAAAAGGAGACGCACATTGTACGATGAACATAGCCCGCTGCTGTGCGGAAGGGTGGAAGAAGGAGACAGGATTTCGGAGCGGAAAGGAAGGTCTGTCCGGAAGGACCCGACACTACCTTTCCTGTGAATCATTATCATCATTAAAACTACAGGTTTCAAAAGGATTACTATTATTGGAGGTTTCCCAAATGTATGAATTAAATCAGGTCAGCACAAATAGTTATTATGTTCAAAGCCCGGCAAAGATTGGCATTGTGAAGCTTAACGATACGGACGTATGCCTTATTGACAGCGGAAGCGACAAGGATGCTGGGCGGAAGGTACGGCAGATACTGGACGCCAATGGCTGGCGGCTGACAGCAATTTATAATACCCATTCAAATGTCGATCATATCGGAGGCAATAAGTATTTACAGAATCAAACCGGATGCAAGGTTTATGCTCCTGGTATTGAATGCGACTTTACGAACCATACCATCCTTGAACCGTCTTTCCTGTATGGCGGGTTCCCGCCAAAGGACTTAAGGCACAAATTCCTGATGGCCCAGGAAAGCAGTGCAGAACACCTTACAGAGAAGGTTCTTCCAAATGGGATGAATGTACTTCCTCTTCCCGGCCATTTTTTTGATATGGTGGGTTATAGAGATATGGATGACGTCGTTTATTTAGCAGACTGCCTGTCGAGCAAAGAAACTCTGGAAAAATACCAGATCGGGTTTATCTATGATGTATCCGCTTACCTTAACACCTTGGAAATGGTAAAGACCTTGAAAGCAAAGGTTTTTATCCCCGCCCACGCAGAAGCAACCGATGATATCGCCCCGCTTGCTCAGATCAACATTGATAAGGTACATGAAATAGCAGTTGAGATACTTGGGATTTGTAAAGAGCCGGTTATCTTTGAAAGGGTTTTACAGCAGCTTTTCAATGACTATAGTCTGGTAATGAATTTTGAACAATATGTACTCGTTGGCAGCACTGTACGCTCATATCTTTCCTGGCTAAAGGATACCGGGCGAATTGAAGTGATTTTCGAAAATGGACAGCTGCTTTGGAAAGCATTGGAATAAGGGGGGATTTAAATGGTACTGTTGGTAGTAGATGCACAGGATATGATTGTTACAAATGAACTATTTCAATATGAAACCTTTGTAAATAACATGAAGCAATTAATTCGTTTAGCAAGAACCAAGGGCATAGAGATTATCTACGTTCGCCATGATGATGGTTTTGAGCTGACTAAGGGCATAAAAGGATTTGAAATATTTGAACAATTTGCTCCAATGAATGAGGAAAAAATCTTTGATAAACATGTTAATAGTGCATTTAAGGATACGGGATTGCTAGAATACTTACACTCTAAAAACGAAAATACCATTATGATTACTGGTTTGCAAACCGATTACTGCATAGATGCAACAATAAAATGCGGTTTTGAACATGGATTTGAAATTGTTGTTCCGGCTTATTGCAATACGACTGTTGATAATGAGTATATGACGGCGGAACAATCCTACAAATATTATAATGAGAATATGTGGAATTCCAGATATTCAAGGTGTGTAAGCTTTAACCAGGCATGTGATTTGTTTTAAGGATTTTACTGAGAATTATGTTTTTTTGACATAATTTAGAAAACTTGTCTTGACAAGAGGGGAGAAATCTTGTAGAATTATTCGTGTTGCAGGTGGTTATGCCCAGATAGCTCAGTTGGTAGAGCAGAGGACTGAAAATCCTCGTGTCGCTGGTTCGATTCCGGCTTTGGGCATTGTGCTTTTCAAAGCACTTTTGAAAAACTTCAGAAATTCCTTGCGGGTGTAGTTCAATGGTAGAACACCAGCCTTCCAAGCTGGATACGTGGGTTCGATTCCCATCACCCGCTTTAACTAAAGAAACCTATTTTTGGCAATAGTCAAGAATGGGTTTCTTTTTATTTCGTGACCTTTCGCCCCTTAAAGATCTGACTTTATACACCACCATGAATTATTTATGACATTAAAAGGCCAATTTAAAACAGCTTGTTCATAATAGCATAATAAATCTTGTACAATAAAATGAATATACATTTCTCCCTGTGAATCGAAAGCCCTCCAAGTCTGTGGAAAGCCGGTAAAGAGTTATGAATTTTCTCTCGTATTCGATTGTGCAGAATCGGCGGGGGTTTTGTTATATATTTTTACAGTACATATTAAGGAGGATTTTTTATGAGTTATGAAAGCAAACCATCTCAGTTCACCTGGGAATCCCTTGGAAATATTGATGAGGGAAGAAAAAATATGGGCTCTGATGTACCGGTGCTTGTTTACCGTCTGCTGCAATACACCTTAAAGGATATCCTGGCCCGTGAATATGACGAGGAGACTTCCAGCCGCCTGTTTAGGGCTGCCGGGCATTTGGCGGGCAAAGAACTGGCAAAAAATGTACTTGATCTTTCGGGTGATTTTGATTTCTTCATCGCCAACTTAACCAATAAGCTGATGGAGTTAAAGATTGGTATTCTGCGCATGGAACGAGTGGATATGGATTCCCTGTCATTTACTCTGACCGTTTCAGAGGATCTGGATTGTTCCGGCCTTCCCATATCAGGAAAGACGGTTTGTGATTATGATGAAGGCTTTATTGCGGGGATTTTGGAAGTCTACAGTGGTTGTCAGTTTCGTGTGAAAGAGATTGATTGCTGGTCTACCGGGGACAGAACCTGCCGGTTTGCAGCTGAGAGTCTGGGATAAGGATCAGCTGGAGTTGAAGTATGAGCCGTAATAAGGAGGCAGGGGATGAACCAGGAAGATCATACGATGCTTATGACAATACAGAATTTATTTGAGAACCTGTTGTCCGGGAAACAATGTGATATTGTGGAGTCAGATGACGCTGCGCCGGAATGGCAGAAACTAATTGGACAGATCAATCAATTGATTCAAGATATCAATGAAGTGAACCACCTGGCGATTGACTTATCGGAGGGAAGGCTGAATGGAACACTTCCTTCCAGGAGTAATTATCTGTCTGGCTCCCTTAAGCAGCTGCACTCGCGGCTCTCTGTTCTGACCCAGAGCGGGAAACTGCTTAAAGAAGGATATGTGGTCAGCAAGCTTGAGTATTCTGGAGAATTATTTGATATGTTTAACGATTTGATTGACCGGGTTGCAGACGCATCGATAAGAGATAACGGGGAGGCAGCCGGTAAGATTCCAGCTCCTGTCAGCAGCTGGCGTTATCATCAAATCCTTCAGGCGCTTGATCTCCTTCATATTTCCGTATTAGAGGTAGACTTTGGTGGACATGTGGTATATGCCAATCGCCCTGCGAAACGGATATTGGGAGATATTGAAAATCTGACGATTCAACAGGTACAGGGTAATGTCCTGTTGACGTTGATCACAGAGCTTGGTGAGCAGGATAACTTTCCGGTTTTTCGTGAAGTTTATGATGACAGCAATAACACATGGTATCGGATTATGTCAAACAGGTGCATGCTGCCCAATGGTCAGGTGCTGTACCTGTATGTTATCGAGGATGTCAGTGATTGGAAAACCAGAGAACACCGCTTGCAGATGACTGCGTCGACAGATATCATGACGGGTGCATATAACCGGGAAACAGGGCTGAAGGAACTGGAAAAGACCTTGTTATACAGCGATGTTCCAAGTTGCCTGGTCTTTATTGACATTGACAACTTAAAGGTAATCAATGATACATACGGTCACGATGAAGGTGATTATACCATTAAGAGCATTGCGAAGGTGATTTTACACACTGTTCGCAGCTCGGATGTTGTCTGCCGGTATGGCGGCGATGAATTTTTCATCATCTTTAAAAACTGTATGGAGAATACTGCTGAAAAAATCATAGAAAGAATGCACTGTGTACTGAAAAATCTGGAATGCACAGCTTCAAAGCCCTACGGAGTGTCGTTTAGCCACGGCAGTTTGTCGTTTGACTCCGAATCTGGATATACTACGTCAAATCTTTTGCAGGAAGCGGACCGAAGAATGTACGCATGCAAAAAAAACAAAAAGAAAGAGCAGATTTAACCTCATCAAGCAGCGAAGAGGATATCCGATTGTATAACCGGAATTATAAAGCGGGGCAAGGCAGCAGAAAGCGGCTTGCCCCGCTTCTTTTTCATCCTTTCTGGTTTTCGCTCAACCTGGGAATATGGATTCTGACCAGGAATGTCTTGTTTTTAAAATCCTCTTCATATATAACAAAACCACCTAAACCTTCTGCAATTTGTTCTACGATTCTAAGCCCCAGTCCATGACATTGCTTTTCTGGCTTTGTTGTAAGGAATTTTCCGTTATGCACATGCGATTTGCCGTTATAGGAATTGACCACCTGAAGCGTGACCCACTTCAGCTCGTTAGTACTGACAATATCTATAAACCGATCTGAAACCGGGACCTTATAGCATGCTTCCACAGCATTATTGATAAAATTCGAAAAAATACGGACTGCATCAATTGTAGACAACCCCGTGTTGCGGGGAAGAGATACGTTTGATGAGAGGCGAATTTTATTTTCTTCACAAATATTAGAAAGATCCTGAAGCATGGCGTCCAGAATAACACTATCGGAATATTTTTTATGGACAACCACTTTTTTCTGCATCTCTTCAAACATATCATCAATCAGAAGAAGAGCCTTTTCATTATCATTTGTCCGGATCAATGATTTTAATACTACCATCATGGATCGGTAGTCATGCTTGAAGGCCCGGAAGCTTTCCGTGTATTTCTGATATGATTTGTAATGCCGCACCTGCCGTTCGTACTGCTCCTCCAGCATTTCCATTCTCCATTGGTACTCCTGCAGTTCCGTACTCCGGATCGATTGGTAAATGGCGTAGATGAGCATGCCAATGGTAAGGACATAAGCTCCTAAGCCAATATTTACATACCACCTGCCGTAAGGAGATAAGATGTTACCGGATGAAAATATATCAAAAGGAAATAAATCACGTCCGGAATTAATGACAACCAAATTGGCTGCAGCTGTAATCTCATAAGTAACGACATATTTAAGCTGATTGCGGTTATACAAAAAGAGCTTTAGCTTGTCATCGGGGAGAATGGTCTTATATAAAATAGTAAGGAATAAAAGTACTAAAGGAAGGACCAAAACGGTACTTGCATAGTAAGTCTCTATATTAGAAAGATCTTGGCCGCCGAAAATAATCGCACTGATTACTGCCAGTATGCCGCGGAAGCAGTAAGCGTTTAACACCGAAAAGCTTCCGCCATAGACTGCCTGCAGCCAGTCCATACCAGTGGAAAAGCGTAGCCCTATGGACATGGCAATCATGATTACTGGAAGCCTTAGCCATCGTATACCTAATGGGGTTAAGTAGATATACGATGAGGCGATAATTGCCAGAATAAGCATAACTTGAATAGGCCTTTTCTTTTGCATAGGAAAAAGCTTACGGTAGTAAAACAGAAAAAAATAATAATACAGGAGAACTACCGGAATAACAATATAGATCATAGCTTCTCCTTCTTCTAAGATAAACTTTTGGAAGTGTAAATATGAAAACGTGAAATATAATCAGAAAATGCCTTTTTCAGGGATTGAACGTAAGTGACTCCTACTGGAACTGTTTCTCCGGTTTTTAACTGGACGGTCTGCTGCCTAAAAGTCACGATATAGGGCAGATGAATCAGGTAAGAACGGTGCGACCGCACAAAGTCTTTTCCGGAAAGCCTTTTTTCTATGCGTTCCATGCTGCCGTAGAATTTTGCCGTTTTTCCATCGCTGTAATGTACCGTCACAATTCTTTGCCAAATTTCAAAATAGGAGATTTGATGGATAGGGACTGCGGTTGTCTTGCCGTCAAATTCAAAAGTAAATAATTCATCATCTTTTTTTGAAGCAAGCTCTGCTGCCTTCAGGAAAACTTCCTCAAACTTTTCTGCACTTGTATTATCTTTTAAAAGATATTGAAGAGCATTTACATCAAATGCCTCATAAACATAGTCTTCATAACTTGTTAAAAAGACGATTTGTGCTTTGCAGTCGCAATCCCGCAGCTTACGGGCCGTCTCCAGCCCATCTGTTTTGCCCATCATGACATCTAAAAATATAATATCTGTTTGTTCAGGGGCTTCGGAAAAATGAAAAAGCAAGGATTCTCCGCTTAGATAACTGGAAACCTGGATCTTTATCTGATGCTTCTCTGCAATTTGGGAAATTAACTCCGCGTATTGATTGATCGCACATCGGTTGTCATCGCATAATGCTATTTTCAGCATATTTTGTTTAACTCCCTTCTTCATAAAAAACTAGTTATTAATTGTCTATTATGATCCTCTCTTCCTATTACCCCACCTATTTTTATTGTCCAGCTCATTTCCTTTTATTTTGGGAAATGCCAGATTGTCCAAAGGGGCTTATCATTTGTTTAGACCTTACGGTTATATGATAATATTTAGGATTGGATACGTCAAGTGATTAATCCTAAACAATTGTCTGTAACCAAAATTATAGTAATAATGGTATATTTTTTACTTATCTGTTATAATAATAACTGGATGTTTCTGAGCTTTTTTGGATACTTTTACAGGACAACAACGCAAAGCGATGATTATAGAGTCCATGCTTGAAGCCGCTTTACAGATATTCACAGCACCAGTTTACGTCTATTATGTTCCGGGGCAGATGAAGGCGTTTCTTGACCATTTTGGGTACCAAAGGATGGCTCATCAGCCGAGAAAGGAAATGTTTCATAAGCAGGTTCTTATCATTTCTACGGCCGCAGGTGCAGGAACCAGGTCTGCACTGAGGGATTTAAAGGATAGCATGACCTTTTGGGGCATTTCGCATATTTATACATTTGGAAGGAATGTCTATGGAAGCGATTGGGATACGGTGGCTGGCAAAAGGAAGGCAAAGCTGCAAAAGAAAATTGACAGGCTTTCGGATAAAATCAAAGGAAAAAACAAACTGGTAACTCCTTCTTTGAAGATTAAAACTCTATTTTATGCCATGAGGTTTATGCACAAACAGTTTCATTTTAACCCTGCGGATGTGAATTACTGGGAATCTTTGGGATGGTTTGAAAAGGAAAGGCCATGGTGATTCGGATTTATTAACTCTTTGATCCGAATTCATTTGGATTTTCCAATATTGCGAATATCCCATTGACTCGGACAGCCATGCTCTTGTATCTTGTTAAAAATAAGAATAATTCTCATTTATGTAACAATGTCACTGAGACATTGCCTTATAACCGTTATAATGAGACCATCGTTATAAGAATAATTTAAATGAGAAGGAGATGCTGAAATGAGCATATTTAACTTTTTTTCTAACCATTCGGATTTTGCTTCCGGAGTTGAGCAGGCAAACAACACGTCCAATGCAGTATTGCTGGATGTACGTACGGTACAGGAATATGCCAATGGTCATGTTCCTGGCAGTGTTAATATGCCGCTGGATCGTTTGGAATCCATTAAGCTTAACAAAAATAATCCGGTATTTGTTTATTGCCGCAGCGGAGCCCGCAGCAGACAGGCCTGCCGTTACCTGCGGACCTATGGTTATTCTGTTACAGATATAGGCGGAATCGCGGATTACCGCGGCAAACTGGAAAAGGGAACATAACTGCATGCCAGGTTCTTATCACCTGCTGGCGCATCATTGCCTGTTGCCGCATTCTTTCCTCTGGGAGTATATGGGAAGGTGGTCTGGCTTTTGATATCCATGATGGTTTTGGGAATCGGGCATATTGGTATTCATCTGCAGCATCACAGGGAAATGGACGGTAACGGCAATGGATAAAATTGAAGAATTAGTAAATGGGTTAAGAAATCAAGATAATGATTATGCTTATCAATGCCTGAAACAGCTTGAGGAGGAATGTGGCAGTTCCGATTCTGTTTACCCCTATTTTGACGCTATCACGGAAATGCTTTATGACCCAAACTCATATGTCAGAACCAGGGGCATCATCCTGATTGCCGCCAATGCCAAATGGGACAGGGACAACCGGATTGACGAAATAATCGATGAGCTTTTGATGCATGTAATGAACGAGAAGCCTGTCACGGCAAGACAGTGCATTAAGGTTCTTCCTCAGATTGCCGCAAGCAAGCACCATTTGGCTGATTGCATCATCGATGCGCTGGAATCTGCCAATCCGCAAAGATATAAAACCAGTATGCAATCACTGATTTGCAAAGATATTCAAAATGCACTGAAAAGCATTAATCGTGTTCAGCGAAAAATATAAACATGCCATCAAACCTGTAAAAATTATGATGATTTTAATACGGAGCCTCGCTCCATGACTGGATCCCAGTCATGGAGCGAGGCTCTCTTTTCGTTATGAAAAGGACTTGTTCATCGCCTTCTGCGCTGCTATTGGGGCAGATTTTTAAGGAATGCAAGTAAACTTGTATGCAATCCTCCAGCCGGAGCATTTTTTGGGATAATATGGCATTTATTTGTGAAAAAAATCAGAAGTACGCCAAAAGATTAATAATTAATGTAGAAAATGCTAATAAAATAGTTGATTTTAGAAAATGAATGTGATATATTTTACAAAGTAAATAAATAGAAAATGATTGTAATAACGCATATTTCGAGTACTGATATGCATTTTGCGGGATACTGATGTGCAATCCTGATAAGTGCTTGTGTGCAATTGGATACAACAGTTTTCATAGGGAGGCAAAAGAGTGATGGAAGTAGAAGTAGAAGTAGGAAAAGGTGACCAGAGGAGCGACATCTATAACCAGCTGCGCATGCAAATATTGAATTTGGATATTCGGCCAGGTGAACGCCTGAGTGAAAATATTCTGTCCAGCCAGATGAATGCCAGCCGGACGATGGTGAGAGATGCACTTTCCCGACTGGTAGAGGAAGGATATATCGTCGTTTATCCTCAGAGAGGAACTGAGGTCACGCTGCTTGACAGCGAACGAATCAGGCAGGCCGTTTTTTCTCATAATGTGCTGGAACAGGCAATCATTGAAGAGATCTGCCGCCAGGGTCTTACAAAATCTCAGCTCGAACAGCTGGAAGAGGTCCTTAATTATCAGAAATTCGAGGTAAATAAAGATAATCCCATTGATTTTCTGATCGTGGAGCAGCAGCTTCATTATCTGCTTTCTACCTTTTGCGGCCATGAGTATGTCTGGGAGGTTTTCCGGACCATGGATTGTGATTTGCTGCGTTTGAATTATCTTCAGTATACAACATTTAACTATAAGACAGACATGTCTTCCCTGACGAGCCTTGAACACGTCCAGGTGGAGGGACGTCTTTTGCTTGATAATCTAAAGCGCAGGGATGCAGAAGCCGCATGCCTGATCTGTGCCAATCATTTTAATTCGGTTCTTTGGAATGCGGGAACGCTTCGGGGAATCTATCCACAGTTCTTTTCCGGACAGGCGTAAAAACCAGCCCGGATGGAAATAAATATTTATTATGATGAACGCCCTGAGGGCATACCTTTTTGCCCAATAAGCATGGGCAGAAAAGATGAAAGGAGTATGGGAAAAAGATCTGAGAGAGACTGCCGCCTTAAGGGAGCGGCAAAGGAGTTTGCATTGTATGGAGAATAAAAAGTCATAGGAGGTATTACTTTGGAGTACATTATTGGAATCATTTTATTAATTTCGTTCTTTGGCCTGGCGTATTACTGTATCAAGGGTCATAACCTGATGATCGGCTTCCTGCTGATTACGCTTCTTTGGACCATCCTTCCAATCGGAGGAACATTTTTTGCAAGTGAGTCATTCCTGACGTCTAATCCAATCCTGCAGTTTGGAAAAGACAACACACTGATTGCCGCTTTAAACAAGATTTATCAATCTGCCCCTGAAGGTTGGGGAACCACTCTGGTTAACGTTTGCTGGGGTGCCTGGTTTGGCCGCGTGCTTATGGATACCGGAATTGCTTCCACGCTGATCCGTAAGACTGTTGAATTAGGCGGAGATAAGCCATTTGTTACAGTGGCTCTGTTAAACATTGTTACGGCTTTGATCTTCACTGCCATGACAGGAGCCGGCCCGGTTATCGCAATCGGCGTTATCGTGCTTCCGATTCTTATGTCTTTGGGTATTCCAAAATCTGTCGCACTGTTTACTTTTATGGGTTCTGTTGCATCCGGTATTTACTTAAACCCGGTAAACTTTGCACAGTACCGTGCTTTCTTTATTAAACCAGAAGAGATGCCAGAGTTCACCCTCGGCTGGTATGCATCACACTGGGGCTATGCTGCCCTGGTTATCATGCTGGTTGCAACAACCGTACTTGCTGCATTCTATTTAAAGCGTGCAAAAACCGTACATGCATGGGCTGCTCAGACCCGCAGCACAGCATCTGAACAGAAGAATGCTCCTTTTTACACACTGCTTCTTCCTGTTGTACCGGTTGTTCTTAAGATCTGGCTGGATTTCTCCGTAATCGGCGGTTTTGTAATCGCAGGATTCCTGGCTCTGTTCCTTTGCGGAAGAATGAATGGGACGTTCAAGGAGAACTGCCAGCTTGTTAACAAGCTGTTCTATGATGGTGTAGTTGATACCGCTCCGCTAGTAGGATTCCTTCTTACTCTTCCTATGTTTAACCAGGTAGCAGCTTATGCTTCTCCTTATTTCAAGGTGATTTTAGGCAACGTAATGCCAAAGAGTGAGATCGTTGTCTGTATCGTGTTCGCTGTTCTGCTTTGCATGGGATTGTTCCGTGGACCGATGACCCTGGTTGGATGTGGAGCCGCAACCCTTGGCGTGTTGTCCAATGTTGCTTCCTTTTCTGTACCGTTCTTATATGCGGTATTCGCTATTCCGACAATTACAGTAAATATCGGAAGCTGTATCACCCAGTCATGGGTTGCATGGGGACTTGCTTATACAAAGGTTGAATCAAGAGATTTTTTAAAGCTATCCATCCCCAACGCATATCTTGCCGGCGTGCTGCAGTATGTCGCAACCTTTATTATGTTGGGCGGACTTGGAGCCGCATGGTTCCTTTCATAACAAGCACAGCCTTAATATTGAAAACCCGAACTCTTCAAACTTAAGAAAGATCACCCATAGGTCCGGGCGCGCCTTTGCGCACCCGGACGCTTTTCACAATTCATCTGAATGAGAGAATAAATATTGTTAAAACTAAGGTGCAAACACCTAACAAGTATACCTTTATGCCAGAATGCGTGGCTAGGAAATGGAAAGGAATGGAAAATTAATGGCAGAACGAATACACAGACCGGTTCGTATGGGAATTGACGTAGGCGGTACCTATACCAAATGCGTTGCAATGGATAACGATACCCATGATATTATCGGAAAAAACGAAGTAAAAACGACACATGACCACAAAGACGGCGTTGCTGCCGGAGTTGTGCAGAGCTTTAAGAACTGCATGAACGAAAATAATATCTCTCCGGAAGATGTGGTTTTCGTGGCTCACTCCACCACCCAGGCTACCAATGCCTTTATCGAGGGCGATGTGGCAAGCGTCGGAGTCGTAGGAGTAGCAGGGGGTGGTCTTGAGGGCTTTCTGGCAAAGCGCCAGCTGGCTTTAAAAAACATTGTGCTGGATGAAAAAGTCGGCCGTATGATCAAAGTGTATAATACCTTTATTAAGAAAAAAATGCTGACAGAAGATATCATCAATAAGAACATCGATGATCTGCTTGCCCAGGGCTCTCAGGTAATGGTGGCTTCCATGGCCTTTGGCGTGGACAGTATGGGGGAAGAGCAGATGATCCATGACTGCGCAAAGAAGAAAAATGTGCCTGTAACAATGGCTTCCGATATTACAAAACTTTACGGACTTACCCGCCGTACCCGTACGGCGGCAATCAATGCCTCCATTCTGCCGAAGATGATGATGACTGCAAATGCAACAGAAACCTCAGTAAAATCTGCGGGCGTCAACGTGCCCTTAATGATTATGAGAGGTGACGGCGGTGTTATGGAGATCGGTGAAATGAGAAAGCGTCCGATCCTGACTGCACTATCCGGTCCGGCAGCATCGGTTATGGGTTCCCTCATGTATCTTCGTGCTTCCAATGCCATCTATTTTGAGGTTGGAGGTACTACCACCAACATCGGGGTCATCAAAAACGGCCGTCCTGGTGTGGATTATGCAAAAATCGGGGGTCACGACACCTATATCAACTCTCTGGATGTCCGGATCTTAGGCTGCGCGGGCGGTTCCATGGTCCGTGTCAATGATAAATGTGTGGTAGATGTAGGCCCTCGTTCCGCTCATATCGCCGGCTGTGAATATGCCTGCTTTATGCCGGAAGATGAGATCGTTGATCCACAGATCGAAATGGTAAGCCCAAAACCAGGGGATCCGGGTGACTATGTGACCCTGCGGTTAAAGAATGGAAAGCGCATCTGCTTTACCAATACGGATGCTGCAAACGTCCTGGGCTTAATTGATGAAAAATATTTTGCCCATGGCAATGCAAATTCCGCCAGAAAGGCCATGCAGCCTGTTGCTGATAAGCTTGGCATAACAGTAGAAGAACTGGCTACCCAGATTCTGGATAAGGACTTTGAAAAGATCAATGCCTGCATCAACTCTCTGGCTGAAAAGTACAAGTTAGATCATGACAGCATGAAACTGGTTGGCTGCGGCGGCGGTGCTGCTTCCCTGGTTCCTTACTGCGCCGGCAAGATGGGACTGCAGTACAGCATCCCGGAAAATGCGGAAGTAATTTCTTCCATAGGCGTGGCGCTGTCCATGGTTCGTGACGTGGTAGAGCGTGTCATTCCAAACCCAACACAGGAAGACATCCGCGAGCTGAAAAAAGAGGCGGCAGATCTGGCAGTCAGCTCAGGCGCTTCTCCTGATTCAGTAGAGATCCATATAGAGATCGACAGCCAGACAGGAAAGGTGACGGCCATAGCCACAGGATCCACAGAAGTAAAGACCACAGATCTTTTAAAGGCCTGCGAGGAGCCGGAGGCTTGCGAGCTTGCTATACAGGATTTCGGTCCCAAGATCTGCAATGTGGAATTGGCTGAGATGACAGACAAGTTTTATGTTTATAAAGGAGAAAAAGACGGTAAAACACCTCTGCGTATCGTAGACAGCAAGGGATTCATTAAAGTTCAGTGTTCCGACGGTGTTGTAGAGAAATGTAAGGCAAAGGATTACGAAGAGGTTGTGGAAAAGCTTTGGAAGGAGAACGCCGTGTTTAAGACGGATACCGTGCTGCGTCCGGATTTCTTTGTATGTTTCGGACCCAGGGTATGCGACTACAGTGCAGTGGATTTAGAGCAGGTTATGCTTCTTATGAATCTGGACCTAGGTGACCGGGAGCCAGAGGAAGATGTCCTGATCATAGCTTCCGTACAGGAGATTTAATCGATTATGAAGAAGGAAGAGTTTCGGAATGCCCTAAAGCCCATTACAGATGGACTTTTCGGAAAGCAGAGGACAAGCGTGTATGAGCGCCCCCACTTTGACGTACGTCCAATCGAAGACATGGTAAATGACTTAGCGGAAATTGAACCGGTGGAATGGTATTCCTATGCATTTTCCAGAGAGCCTTTAAATGGAAGGTTTAACGAGGAGCAGCGAAAGGAATGGATGGAGAAAAGTCTGGCCTGCGGCAAAGAATATGCTCATAAGGTTTGTGAAAAGTACCAGACCAGGGATCCTAAGAAGCTGGCACAAGCCATGGGAATGGATATCTCCTTTCCGGAATACCCGGATAAAACCGACCGGGTGCTATTCGCTGAATACCGGGTACCTAATAAAATCTGCATCTATATGGATGCAGTGAAAAAAGGGGAGAAGCTCTTTGGAAGGCTGGGGATTTCAGAATTGTTAGCAGAGGGGCTTGATATCAGCCGCCTTCTGCTGGCCCACGAGCTTTTTCATTTCGTGGAAGAGCAGTACAAACATGAAATTTTCACGAAGACAAAGAAGGTCAGACTGTGGTCCCTTGGTTTTCTTCATAACGATTCTAATGTGATCGCCTTCAGCGAAATTGCGGCAATGGGGTTTGCCCAGGAGATCATGGGAATCACCTATTCCCCCTATATAATGGATGTATTTTTGGTATATGGCTATTCACCGGAAGAAGCCAGCGGACTTTACGAGGAGATGATGGTCTGCGCGGGGAGAACGCCGCGGACCGCCTAAGAGAAAGAGGAGAAGATATGAGTTTAAAAATTCCATATGAGGCAGTAAAAGAAACAATTAAAAAAGCGTTGTTAAATGCAGGTCTTACCATGGAACAGGCTGAGGTCTGTGCAACCATCCATGCCCAGTCCAGTGCCGATGGAGTAGAGAGCCATGGATTAAACCGTGTTCCGCGTTTTGTAGAATATGTGCAGAAGGGCTGGGTGGACCCAAAGGGACAGCCGGAGCTTATAGGGGCCAGAGGAGCCGTTGAGAATTACGACGGACATTTAGGAATCGGTATTACCAATGCAATGTTTTGTGCAGACCGGGCCATGGAGCTTGCCAAGGAACATGGGATCGGATGCGTTGCCTTGAGAAATACGACACACTGGATGCGTGGCGGCACCTATGCATGGAGAATGGCGGAAGCCGGCTTCATGGGTATGAGCTGGATCAACACGGAGAGCTGTATGCCTTTGTGGGGCAGTGATGAGCCGGGCGTAGGAAATAACCCGTTCTGCATTGCCATTCCAAGAGTGGATGGCCCGATTGTTCTTGATATGGCGATGAGCCAGTATGCTTATGGAAAGCTTGGAGTTTACCGTCTGGCAGACAAAAAGCTTCCATTCCCCGGAGGCTTTGATAAAGACGGAAACTTAACGGATGATCCGGGAGCCATTGAGGAAAGCCGAAGGATCCTTCCCACCGGATACTGGAAGGGAAGCGGTATGGCCATTGCGTTAGATCTGGCAGCAGCTCTCATGGCAAACGGTAACAGCGGTTTTGATATGGATGAAGAAGGAAGAGGAAGCTGCACTGGCTGCTGTCAGATTTTCATTGCTTATGATCCATATCTTTTCGGAACAAAGGAAGAAATCCAGGAAATGCTTAACCGGCGTGTTGCTGCGGCGGATGCAAGTCATCCGGAGCGGGAAGGCGGCCAGGTTACCTGTCCGGGAGAACGCACCATCACCACCAGGGAACGCAGCATGAAGGATGGCGTATCCGTGGATGAGACTGTCTGGGACCAGGTAGTTGCCATTTCAGAAGGCGATTTATATACAAAAGATATTGCAAGCAAATAAAAAGGGACTGTTCCCCATGGGGAGCAGAAGGGAGAAAACTTATGCTTTTTTCTAATATTTCAGTTGCAGAAACATACGATTATCTGGAAGATAAATTCCGGGCAGCCTATGAGTGGCTGAGAGAAACGGATATCCGTTCTTTACCGGTAGGAAGCTATGAGATCAAGGGAGATATGGTGGTGGCAAATGTACAGGAATACACCACTTTTCCTGCAGAGCAGGGATCCTTTGAGACCCATGAGAAATATTTTGATATTCAGTACATGGTTTCCGGAAGGGAACAGTTCGGCGTCTGCAAAAGAGACGGCTTAAAGGTGAAGGAACGGATTGAGGAAAACGATGTGATCTTCTATGAAGAACCGGAGTTTAGCGGAAGCGTTCTGCTGGAAGAAGGAGATTTAATCATTGTGGCTCCTGAAGATGCCCATAAGCCCCGCTGCGCGGCAGGAAAGCCCTGTGATGTAAAGAAGGTCGTAGTAAAGATCGCCCTCTAAAAAGATCTGTCCGGCCTATCGTAATTCCAGGCCGGACAGAGAACGTTAAATGATATTCATGGTCAAAGGCATCATAAGGTGGGTGATCAGGACCTGATAGGCCTGGAGGCTATCCTCTTTTTTCAGATGCTGGTAAAAGGTTAAATGTTCTTCGTAGGTTGCCTGTGCACGGCCGGTGACGGTCAGAGCATTGGCAGTGGTCAGATGTATGGTATAAAGAAGGCGCTGGAACAGATGGTCAAATTCGCTGTTCTCAGCGAAATGGACTAAAAGCATATGGAACTGATGGTCTTCTTCTGTAAAGGAATCCGGGAAATTCTTTGCGGAGAGAGCGGTTTTCTGCCTGGCAAGGGATTCTTCCATATCCTTTAAAAGCTTGTGAAGCCGTTTTTTATCCTCGCAGCCTGCGGCCAGATGGACACAAAAGCCCTCAATGGCGCAGCGGACCTGGATGGATTCCCGCATGGTCTCCTTGTCCAGACGCCGGATCATGAAACCGCGGCTTGGAATGATGGTAATATAACCTTCCTGAGAGAGATACTGAAGTGCCTCACGCAGAGGGGTCCGGGAAATACCCAGCTCCTTTGCCAGTCTGGTTTCCGAGTATAAAACCTCTGAGTCCAGGGATTTGGAAAGGATCTGTTCTTTAATTGTATGATAAGCCTGATATTGCAGGGAACCGGTATCGTTCATGAAAGACTCCTGTCGTTTTTGGAAATACCAGACAGCCTTGTCTGGCTATAAGTGTTACGGAAATTATCATACCCGAAAAGATCCATGAAGTCAATAAAAAAAGATTGACCGGTATACCGGTATACTGGTATAATAAATAGAGAAAGAAAAAACTATTTTTAACACAGGAGGTACTAACAATGAGCGCATATGAACTGGGAAATGGGTTAAGAGTCATTGATTTAACAAAGCAGCTGGATCCGGAAACTGAGACAAGACGGTGCCATTTATTCCGTTTTAACACAGGCGGTCCTATTCCGGATTTCCACACCATTATGGACTTAACCAGCCATTTAGGCACTCATGTGGAATGTCCATATCACCACAACGATAACTGGACAGACGTACAGGGTCTGCCTATCAGCACCTTCATGGGCCGTGCGATCCTTGTAAACATCGATCATATGGAGCCTAACGGCAAGATTAAGGGAGAAGATTTAGAAAAAGCCTGCGGCGACCGCATCAAAGAAGGAGATATCGTTATCCTGGATTCCCCACGCAAGCTTCCCCCATTCACTCCTGCTTCTAATACGAAAGAGGATAAGCGCCTTTTCATCTGCCGTGAGACTGCAGAGTGGTTAAAGGAGAAGAAAGTAAAATGCGTTGGCTTTGGCGACGGCGTTTCCATTGAGAGCAACAACGAGGATGTATGCGCATTCCACGATGTTTTGATGGAGGTTGATGTAGTATTCTTAGAGGTATTAAAGAATTTAGAAGAGCTGACCACTGACACTTTCTTCATGTCCTACGCTCCGATTCCGATCAAAGGACTGGATTCCTGCCCGATCCGCGCATATGCCATCGAGGGAATTGCGGAATTTTCGAAATAATAGAGGGTGATATTTATGAAGATTGCTGTTATAGGGGCAGGGGCAATGGGTTCCATCTATGGTTCCCATTTGTCCTTGAACAATGAAGTATATATGGTAGATACGGCGCCTGCAGTTGTGGAGCACATCCAAAAGGAAGGGATCAAGGTTCTGGAAGATAACGAGGAGCATATTTACCGTCCCAATGCTGTTGCTTCCACAGAAGGTATGGAGCCTGTGGACCTTGTCATTCTGTTCGTTAAATCCTTATATTCCAAAGCAGCACTGGATGCAAACAGAAGCCTGCTCGGCCCTGGAACCTACTTGATGACCTTGCAGAATGGTTCCGGCCATGAGGATATCCTGGAGGAGTTTGTTTCCAGGGATCATATGGTTATCGGTACCACAGACGACAACGGCGCAGTTTTGGGACTTGGCTATGTGAAACGAGGCGGTACAGGCAATACCAACGTAGGCATGCTGGCAGAAGATAAAGAGCAGTTCCTTCCAAGGCTGAAAGAAGCTTTTGAATGCTGCGGCTTTCGGGTAAATGTCCATTCCAATATCCAGCAGCTTATTTGGAACAAGCTTTTTACTAATGTATCATTAAGTGCGGTCACAGGCATACTTCAGGTGGATATTGGGTATATCGCATCCAATGAGCATGCCTTTAATATGACGGTCCGCCTGATTAAAGAGGCGGCTTCCGTGGCCCGTGGTCTGGGCCTACATGCGGATGACGATGAGATCATAGAAAAGGTGAAGAAAACCTCGGAGATGTCTCCAAACGGCTGCACCTCCATCCGTGCAGATCTGCAAAATGGACGGAAAACAGAAGTAGATACGATCAGCGGTTCCGTAGTAAGGGCTGCAAAGAAATGCGGCATTCCGGTACCAACCCATGAGTTCCTGGTGGAAATGGTACACGCTATGGAAGACAAAAGCCGGTAACAGGATATAGAAAGAGGCTGGTTTTCCGCCGCAGGGTGTATGCGCTGCCGGAAACCGGCCTCTTAATCTTTTATCTTCGTAAAGGCAACGGGCCAAGGTCAAGCTTGCTTGATTTTGACGACTGAGAGAAGGGGTCTTATACATGTAAAGGGGAAAAGTCAAATGAGAAGGGGGATTACAAATCATGAAGAAATTATATGTTGCTTCCATTACTCCGTTTCAAGAAAATGGAGAAATCAATGAATCCGCTGCAAGGCAGCTTTGGGAGAGAAATATTTCAGAGGGAGCGGATGGATTTTTTATCGGGGGAAGCTCGGGGGAGTGTTTTCTTCTGACCAGAGAGGAGAGGGTCCGTTCCTTTGAACTTGCTTCAGAATATGTAAACCGCGCGGATATATTTGCTCACGTAGGATCCATCAGTACGGAGGAAGCTGTATTCTATGCGAAAAAGGCAAAGGATTTGGGCATCCGGAATATAGCGGCGACTCCTCCGCTTTACTTTGGATTCTCTGAGAAGGAGATCGCAGGATATTACTACGATATTGCTGAGGCAATCGGCCAGCCGGTTCTCTATTATAACATCCCATCCAGCACCCACAAAGAGCTGGAAGTTTCCCAACCGGATATTCAGGCGCTTTTAAAATCCGGTGCAATAGGATCTGTAAAGCATACCAATCTTAATCTGCTTCAGATGGAGCGGATGAGGAATATAAATCCGGATATTAAGTGCTTCGGAGGCTTTGAAAGCTGTATGGTGGCTTTCCTCGCCTTTGGCTGTGACGGCTTTATCGGAAGCAGCTTTAATTTTATGCTGCCCCAGTTTAAGCATGTGATGGAACAGTATCTGGATGGAAGGGAGGAGGAAGCCAGAATCCTCCAGACCAAATGCAACAACATCCTGGATGTGCTTTTAAAGAACGGATTGTGTGCAAACCTAAAGTATATCGTTTCCAGCCAGGGAATTCCGGCCGGAGAAGTGAGAAAGCCCATGCTGCCTCTGACGCAGGAGAAGAAGGACGAGATGGATCAGGTGCTTAAGCAGTATCTGGAGATTCGCTAGTGCTCTTTGGATACAAGCCACAGAATCAGGTTCAAAATAATAAAGGAGATGTTAGACATATGAAAGCGGTACAAATTGTAAAACCTTATGAGTTAAAAGTCATTGATGTAGAACTGCCGGTAATGGACGAAAAAAATAACGTACTGATTAAAATGACTGCTGCAGGAATCTGCGGCTCCGATGTAGGTATTTACCATGGAACCAATGCTGCGGCTACCTATCCCAGGATCATAGGACATGAAATGGTGGGAAAAGTGGCGGAAGTCGGTTCCTCTGTCAAGAATTTAAAAGTGGGTGACCGTGTAATCATCAACCAGGTGACAAGCTGTGGCCATTGTTATCCCTGCCGGATCGGACGGGGCAATGTATGCGACCATCTGGCTGTACGCGGCGTTCACATTGACGGAGGGTATCGTGAATATATGGCTGTACCGGAATCAGACTGTTATGTACTTCCGGATTCCCTTTCTGATGAAGACGCTGTTATGATTGAGCCTGCCACCATCGGCATCCAGTCCTGCACCCGTGCAGAGCTAGACAAGGATGACATGCTTTTAATCTACGGCTCCGGCGCTCTTGGAAGCTCCATATTAAAGACCGCCCGTTTGATCTGTGACCATATCATTGTTGCGGACATCCAGGATGATAAGCTGGAAACTGCTAAAAAGAACGGGGCTGCTTATACGATCAATACCTCGAAGGAGGACCTCCAGGAAAAGGTAAAGGAATATACCCACATGAGAGGAGCTACGGTTTCCATAGATGCTGTTTGCAGCAAGGATTCCCTGACTCAGCTTCTCCAGGCTACCGGAAACGCCGGCCGGGTTATGACCATGGGATTTTCTACGTCCCCTACGGAGGTCACTCAGTTTTCCATCACCTCTAAGGAACTAGATGTGAGAGGTTCCCGTCTTCAGAATAAGATGTTTGGAAAGGCCATTGAACTGATCAATGAGGGTAAACTGGATCTTAGCGGTTCTGTTTCTCATACCTTCCCCCTGATTCGCGCCCAGGAGGCGTTTGACTTTGTGGACAGCCATGATCCGTCTATTCGTAAGATCGTACTTACCTTTGATTTTTAGTCATAATGTATTCCCAAATAAATCAAGCGGTTCCTTCTGTATTTAAAACAGAAGGAACCGCTTTTTCTTATCAGCCGGCGCGTGCAGCGCATCCATAAGATAATCATATATACGCGTCATGGCTTCCGGCTCAACCCATTCAGGAGAATCCCGATAGCCGCCGTGCATGGTGCTTGAGACATCCATCTGACTGAGAATCATGTCAAACTCCGGTGGATGGCCCAAAAATCCGCTGCCCAGATTGGAAAGGGCATTTAGATAATGGATATCCCAACGGGGAATTGACGCTATGCTGATCGCAGGAATTCGGAGTCCGGAGAAAGAGGCTTCGTCGCTCTTAGGCAAAAATTTCACCAGGAGGCCGTTGTGGGCTGCCAGGATTTCCTTGTTGCAGAAAGTGCGTACAGACTCTTTTTTTGCATTCCCCCGGTCATAGACTGCGATGGTATCACCGTAACCGCATACATCCAGATTAATCACACCGGTAATGGCCTGGCGGTCCATTTGGCTGACGTAATGACGGCTTCCCGAATTGCCTGTTTCCTCTCCGTCAAAAAACGCAAAACGTGCAGGATAGTGTTCGGCGCGCAGGGCTTTGGCAAGAGCGATCAGGATGCAAAGGGCAGCAGCGTTGTCATTGGCCCCAAAGCTTCCGTATACCGCATCGTAATGGGCACAGAACAAGAGGCTGGGCCTGTTATCTTCCGGAGAAATTAAATAATTGATGATTCCTCTGGGAGCATTGGGAGAGGGAGCTTCTTCCTGACGTTCAAATAGCAGGTGTTCCTGCTCCAGGACCCTTTCCAAGGCCATACGGCGCAGATCAGGATCCTTCATGGAAAGTTCCGTTAAATATTTGTTCAGGTTCATGATCATTCCCCCTGTCGGGCGTCACCGGGCAGGCAGCTTTCAAGAGGCACTTTTATAACGATCTTGCGGATCGCCGCAGGGCTTTCTCCGGCCTGGATGGCAGGGATATGAACATCCCAGGGGAAATAAATGGCATAGGAGCCTGGAATCAGGCGGATGCGTCCCTCCGGAGCTACTGGATCATTGCGGAAGAAAAGAATGTCCCTGGGGGTATCAAGTAGATCCTCGTCTGCCTGACCGGTTTCATCCTTACTGTAAAAGCCGGCCTCTTCCGGGCCACCCTTGGCAAGAAACTGTACGTCGATATTTTTTCTGTGAATTTCCGGACGAAGGTCCTCCCGGTCTTTTGTGTCTAAATCAAGGACCTGCAGAATAACGGGCAGGCCGTCCAGTTCTATATTAAATACTCCTGGTTCATGAGCTGCCATATCGTTGTCCTTTAAAAAGCGGATGGCGCTGCGCAGGGGAGCCGGCAGCACGGCAAGCTGTTCCTCCAGCATGGGTTTGTAAATGTTTCCGAAAATCATGGGTAATTCCTCCTGTCTTATGGATTATTGGAGTCTTTCCGTCTTTCCTCTGTAGGCCCCTGTTACTGCATGGCCGTTAAGCCACCGTCCACACCTAGGATCTGGCCGGTCACAAAGGAGGCGGCATCGCTGCATAAATACAGTGCGGCGGCAGCAATATCCTCTTCACGGCCGATGCGTCCGAGAGGGATGCGGTCCGTCAGCTTTCCTAAAAATGCGGGATCATCCAGCTGGGATGAGTTAATAGGAGTCCGCACAAAGGTGGGCGCGATGGCATTGCAGGTAATGCCGTATTTTCCCCATTCACATGCTAATTGCTTTGTATACATATTGACTGCGCCTTTGCTGGTGCAATAAGCGATATAATCCTGTTTTGCACCGATAAAGCTCTTTACGGAAGAGAGATTGACAATACGCCCATATTGATTGGGAATCATGAAACGCTTTCCTACCGCACGGGTTACTGTGTGAATGCCTTTTACATTTAAGTCCATTACCTGATCAAAGGTATTTTCGTCGTAATCCTCCGCCGGCAGCAGACGGTTCATCCCGGCACTGTTAACCAGGATATCGATGCGGCCAAATGACTTGTCCACCTGATCAAGCATCTCTGCCACATCCTCACGGTCACGGATGTCACAGCGCAGGGAAAGAAAACTGCGGCCAGCCTGTTTTGCCTCTTCCTCAAGGCAGGCTGCCTTATCCGGATGCCCGCCGCAAACAGCCACGTCAGCTCCGTTTTGCAGGAAGGCTCTGGCAATGGCGCTTCCCAGACCTCCGGTTCCTCCTGGGATCAGGGCCTTCTTTCCGGTCAGTGTAAATATATTCTTATAGATCTCATTTTTCATAAAGAAACCCTTTCTGTTCCTGTAAACTGGTATCTGTCTGCTCTTTATTACTTTCAATAAAATAGTCCGGATAGCGTTCCTTCAAAGGGGATATTAACAAAAGGATCCGGGCCAAATGATGATGGTAAATGGTACACGCCCGGTCCGTATCCCGTTCTGCAAGCGCATCAGTAAGTGCAGTTAAATCCCTGAGAAAGTCTTCCATTACGGAAGCGTCGGAGGCAGATAAGTAGAGAAGCCTTTGTAAGTCCATTCCGGCTTTCTGGACGGGTTCCCATATAAAATCCATCTTGCCCGCCAGATCATAAAGCAGATGATAATATTCGGTGATCAGCCGGACGGACTGGGTTAAGTCCTTTTGGGCCAGGTAGTCCTCCTGCTGCATCAGATTATGATAAAGAATATCAAACTGAGGCCGTTTCACTTTTCGGATGAAAATGTTTTGAAGCATGGCTGTCCCAAGCTGCTTGTTAATCCATAAGGTCTGCTCAATTCGGTTAATGTCAATTCTGGATACAAAGGCTCCCTTTTGAGGGATGACGTCCACCAGATTTTTACGGGAGAGCTTGTAGAGCGTATCATGGACCGGCGTCCGGCTTATGCTCAGCGCATCTGCAAGTTCTACCTCGTTCATCTTACGGCCTGGGGGCAGATGAAGGTTCAAAATGAAATGCCGGATAATCCGGTATGCATATTGGCGTGCATCTTCTGTATGTCTCCGGGGCGGCAATTTTTGAAACGGTATGAGTGACATGTAAAGCTCCGTTCTGCCGCCTTGACTGGCGGCACAAATCAAATAAATAACGCCATGGGCGTTGGTGGCTGTCCTGTGTTGCCATCAAAAATTAACATAAGGCTTGTCTGGTACATGGTTTTATATGAGTACCAGGTATGGACAGGACAGAAATGAATTAAAATTGTATGCAATATCTATCTATATTTTATCATTCTTTGCTGAAAAAAGCTACTGAATTTGATGCTGCACGTGCCGGGAGCGAACCGGCGATTATGCCTGTTATCTGCTGGATATCGTGGAGGAATTTTACATTATCGGTAATAACAGAGGAGGAATAGTCAGCTAACATCAGAAAATTGTATGTCCAAAAGAGTTGAAATAAGCAGGAATTTTTGGAAATATATAGTACAATACAACAAAAAAATGATATTAACCTCTTGCATTTATTAAAAACGTATGATATAATTCCAGTGTTGCAGCAAATGAATAATATAATTTATATGCGCGAGTGGCTCAGTTGGTGGAGTACGACCTTGCCAAGGTCGGGGTCGCGGGTTCGAGTCCCGTCTCGCGCTCTATAGAAAACGCAGTTATTTATGAGGGTTTCCGAGTTTCGGGAACCTTCTTTTTGTTTACATAAATATAAGTAATCAAGTATAGTTAAAGCTTTTGAGTGACCACGAAACACAAGTATACATTCCGATTATTCCTTTTTAGAGGCACATCAGCGGCCGGCTTTATGTCTGAAACCCTTAACTTGTGAATGTCTATAAGAAATAATCACCTATATTCATTTATCTCATATTCTATATTAGATAAATGAATATATAGCTTATTCCATTAACCAGTTCTTTATAAGTACATAGTACTTTTAAGCTGAAATTTTAGAACTATCAATGGAAGGAGTAAATAATATGAATTTATCATCAAAAGCTAATTATAAAGATGATTATGAAAATAGTAATAAAAGAAGTGACTCATGCGGACAAACTCTAAAATGCGGAGAGGTTGGTCAAGCGCTATTATTTAATGGTGCAACTATAGGAACTACGGTACCAGCCGCTACTATTACATTAGATACCTCTAAATTTTGTAACCCATGTATCATGCTTGAAT